>CALEPX010000013.1 GCA_937911045.1 uncultured Fretibacterium sp.
TCCCGTAAATAATCATCGCTGCCCATAAACCAACGCGGCTCTGTCAAAACTGAGATACAATCTGCTCCGGCGGCTTCATATTCACGCGCAATTTGCAGGTACGGGAAATCTTGTGCGATTATGCCTTTTGATGGCGAGGCTTTTTTGCACTCACATATAAACGAAAGCTCATCGCCTTCAAGAGCCTTCTCGAAAACGAATCCGAAATTGCCACTTGAAAGTGAATGAGCTTTTTCACGCAATAATTCCAACGGGACATTTTTCTTAGCAAGTCTCACACGTTCACGCGCGAAATTTGCAAGTTCGTCCAGAATATTCATGTTACGCATTACTCAACTTGATGAATTTCTCCAGAGTTCTCCGAGCTGCACCGGAATCAACAAGTTCAGCAGCCAGTTTCACGCCATCAGCCATGTTCGCAGATTTTCCGCCAATGTACAGAGCTGCTCCGGCATTCATCAAGACCGCTTCACGTTTCGCACCCGCAATGCCGTTCAGAATGTCGCGCGTAATTTTCGCATTCTCAGCAGGAGTTCCGCCGATTAAATCCGATTTTTTGCAGCGTTTGAAGCCGAATTGCTCCGGAGTTATCGTGTAACTTTTGAACCAGCCGTCACTAATTTCGCAAATTTTTGTCGGGGAACTCAGGGAAATTTCGTCGAGTTTATCCTGACCGTAGACGACCATGCCGCGTTTAATTCCCAGATTGACGAGAACTTGCGCCAGAGTTTCGACAAGATATTCGTCATAAACACCGAGTAATTGCATCGACGGGGTAGCAGGATTCGTTAATGGTCCGAGAATATTGAAGACGGTTCTGAAGCCGAGTTCTTTTCGGATTGAGCCGACGTATTTCATTGATGTGTGATATTTCTGAGCGAACAGGAAGCAAATCCCAATTTCACGCAGCAATTTCACGCACAAATCCGGAGACTGGTTAATATTCACGCCCAAAGCTTCGAGACAGTCAGCCGTTCCGCAATTTGATGACGCAGCACGATTGCCGTGTTTTGAAACTTTCACGCCGCCAGCCGCCGCGATAATCGCAGAAGTTGTTGATATATTGAACGAGTGAGCGTTATCTCCGCCAGTTCCGACGATTTCCAGAGTTTCAAATTCGCCGTTGAGATTAACTTTCTCAGCATGTTCACGCATAGCAGCAGCACACCCAGCGATTTCGTCCGTAGTTTCAGCGCGCGCACTTTTTGTCGATAATGCAGCCAGGAAAGCAGCGTTCTGAGTAGGGCTTGTTTCGCCGTTCATAATTTCGTTCATAACTTTGTAGGCTTCGTCGTAAGTCAGGTCGCCTTTGTTTACGATTTTCACTATTGCATCTTTAATCACGTTTCGCAACCTCATTTCCGAGTAAAAATTATTTAGCCGTGCATGATAGCACAATTTCCAAAATTCGCAAATTTTTCACAAGTTACAAGAGTATAATATTCGCGATAAATTTATTATTTTTGAGAAAGGAATTTATTTAATGCCAATAACTGATTTACTTGAGCGTAACAGTAAACTCTACGAAAACGAAATTGCACTGGTCGAGATTAACCCGGAAATCCAAGAGCCAATTCGCGTAACTTGGAAGGAATACTCGCTGATTCAGCCAACGTCATCGAAGCCGTATCGCCGTGAAATCACGTGGGGAGTTTTTGACGAGAAGGCTAATCGTGTCGCGAACATGTTATTATCACGCGGTGTGAAGAAGGGGCAGAAAGTTGCGATTTTGCTCATGAATTGTCTGGAATGGCTGCCGATTTATTTCGGAATTTTGAAGACCGGAGCAATCGCTGTGCCGTTAAATTTCAGGTATTCGTCTGATGAAATCGAATATTGCGTGAAATTAGCCGACGTTGACATATTATTTTTCGGGCCGGAATTTATCGGACGAGTTGAGAATACGGTTTTATCATCGAGCCGGGAATATTTGCTTTTCTTCGTTGGGAATAATTGCCCGTCATTTGCTGAGAGTTATTCTGAAGCTGTGAGTAATTGTTCGTCGATAGCCCCGAAAATTCTTGTTGAAGATTCTGATGAAGCCGCGATATATTTCTCGTCCGGCACGACAGGATTTCCGAAAGCGATTTTGCATAATCATGTAGCGTTGATGCAGGCTGCCCGTATGGAAGCGCAACATCATTTGACGACGCACGATGATATTTTCCTGTGTATTCCGCCGTTATATCACACCGGAGCGAAAATGCACTGGTTCGGCTCGTTATATACCGGAAGCCGCGCAGTAATTCTCAAAGGCACGTCACCGAAAACGATTCTTGATGTCGTGTCGCTTGAACAGTGTACGATTGTGTGGCTGCTTGTACCGTGGTGTCAGGATATTTTGACGGCACTTGATCGCGGAGAATTAAGTCTCGAAGGCAGGCATTTAAGTCAGTGGCGATTGATGCACATTGGCGCGCAACCTGTACCGCCGTCGTTGATTAAGCATTGGCTCGAATATTTCCCGCACCACAAGTATGATACGAATTACGGATTATCTGAGTCAACTGGTCCCGGCTGCGTTCATTTGGGTCTCGAAAACATTCACAAAGTCGGAGCAATCGGCGTCCCCGGTTATCTTTGGGAAGTGAAAATTGTGAATGATAAGGGCGAAATTGTCAAACAGGGCGAAACTGGCGAATTGTGCGTGAAAGGTGCCGGCGTAATGCTGTGTTATTATCACAATCCTGAAGCAACAGCTGAGACGATTAAAGACGGCTGGCTTTACACCGGAGACATGGCTATGCAGGACGAAGACGGCTTTATTTATCTTGTTGACCGCAAGAAGGACGTGATTATCATGGGCGGCGAAAATATTTATCCGGTTCAGATTGAGAATTTCCTGATTACGCACCCGAAAATTCACGATGTTGCAGTGATTGGATTACCGGACAAGAGATTGGGCGAAATTTCTGCCGCGATAATTCAGGTTAAAGAAGGCATGACATGCACAGAAGAAGAAATTAACAGGTTCTGCACTGAGCTGCCGAGATACAAGCGTCCGAGGAAAATAATTTTTGCGAAAGTTCCGCGCAATCCTACGGGGAAAATTGAGAAGCCGAAATTACGCGAAATGTACGCACACACGACGAATAGTGAGCCAGTATTTTTTACACCTGAGAAAAAATAGCTATAATATTCGGATAATTTTGAAAGGGGATATTTTTCCAGAATGAACGGATTAACGTTAGTAGGAATTGCGGTTGTAGTATTGGTCTTAGCGTACGTGTTTTACGGCAGATGGCTCGTGAAGACCTGGGGAATTGACGAGAGCGCGAGAACTCCGGCGTATCGTTTCGAAGATGGCAAAGATTTCGTGCCTGCGTCGAAGTTCACGGTATTTTCGCATCAGTTCAACTCGATCACGGGAGCTGGTCCTGTTACTGGTCCGATAATTGCGGCGATGTTTGGTTGGCTGCCGGCGTTTTTGTGGCTGTTAATTGGCGGAGTATTTTTCGGAGCGGTTCAGGATTTCACGGCGTTATATGCGAGCGTCAAGAATGACGGAAAATCCATGGGCTTGATAATCGAGCGTTATATCGGCAAGACAGGGCGAAAATTATTCCTGTTGTTCTGCTGGTTGTTCACGTTGTTAGTAATTGCTGCGTTTGCGGATATTTTGGCGAACACGTTTAACGGATTCAATGCGGACGCTTCGTTGAATACACCCGGAGCTGCAGCTGCGTCAATCTCGATGATATATATATTCGTAGCGATGGCGTTCGGAATTTTCCTGAGATATTCTAAGGCTCTTGAGTTGCAGAAATTTATCGTTGGGATAATGCTTGTGATTGCGATGCTGTGGTTAGGAATTATGAACCCGATGTATTTTGACGCGAACAAGTGGCGTTATGTAGTATTTGCGTATTGTTTCGTAGCGAGTGTGCTGCCTATGTGGTTATTAAAGCAGCCGAGAGATTATTTAAGCGTATTTTTGCTGCTGGGAATGATTTTCGGAGGAGCGATTGGAATAGTAGTCGCGAATCCTGAGATACAGATGCCCGCGTTTGTAGGTTTTAGCGTGAAAGGTCAGCCGTTGTTCCCGATATTGTTTATCACGATAGCGTGTGGAGCGGTTTCAGGATTTCACAGCTTAGTATCGTCCGGAACTTCGTCGAAATCAATCTCGAATGAACGAGACATGCTTACAGTAGGATATGGCGCGATGCTGGTAGAAGTATTGCTCGGAGTAGTATCGCTTGTGATAGCATGTTCGGCTGCACAAGGTGGCGGACTTCCTACGGGTACACCGTTCCAGATTTTCGGCAGGGCGATAGGCGGATTTTTCTCGATGTTTGGATTGCCGGCGGAAATTTCGGTTTGTGTTATAACGATGTGCGTTTCGGCTTTAGCGATGACTACGATTGATTCAGTAGCGCGAATTGGGCGAATGTCTTTGCAGGAATTTTTTGCTGGTTCAGAAGGAAATATTCTCGTGAAGATAATCTGCAATAATTACGTTGCGACTTTTATAACGCTGGCGTTTGCGTATGCGTTGTGCTTGGCTGGATACGCGAGCATATGGCCGTTATTCGGGGCAGCGAATCAGCTTTTGTCGGCGTTGGTGTTGACTTCGTTAGCAGTATTTTTACGAGTGACAGGACGTAAGGGCTTTATGTTATACGTTCCGATGACGTTCATGTTTGTAGCTACGATGTCGGCGTTAATAATCAGCGTGTATAACATATTCGTGAAGCTTTCTGCCGGAAATTTCGTATTCATGGTTGATGGCTTGCAGTTGATAATTGCGCTTGCATTGATGACGTTGGCTGTATTAGTCGTGTCGAACTGCCTGAAGGAATTATTCGGGAAAGTTCGCAATAACCCAGCGACTGCGAGTGCGTAAAGTGTGAGTGTTTTGTTTATTTAAGTGTTTTGTTTATTTATATGAAGGAGAATGCTTTTTGAGAAGATTTAGCATACTAACGGATATTGCAGCGTAACCTCGGAGGGTTGCTGTAAATTCGCGGCCTCCCGGGAGTTTTGTGATTTTGCTTTTAGGAGGTTACTGGTATATGAATCGCGAGAACAAGAAAAATTTGATAAGAATTATTACAGGGATCATTCCTGCGACGAAGCTTTTGTTTGCAAAGTTTGCGGAAGGACAGTTGTTCCGACGGGCGCAGGGAGTAGGCACAGGAATCATTGTCCGTATTGCTTATCGAGTCAGCACTTGGATATTGAACCCGGCGATCTAAGTGCTGATTGCGGTGGAGTAATGGAAGCGATTTCTGTTTGGGTCAGGAAAGATGGCGAGTGGGCAAGTTCGAATCGCATTGCAGCGGACGATAATCCCATGAAACTCATGTCACTTGCCATGAAGCCGATTTCATCACCGCCGTTTCCGTTAGAACACATCGAGGAGATGACGAAACTAATGGGTGGCGACGGCGAACTGAAATGGTAACGATTGATTAATTAAAATAGCTTCTTCGTCTGATGGCGAGGGAGTTATTTTTTTGCAATTTGGGCAAAGTGAATTGATTTTGTTAGGATTTTGTGCAATAATAAATAAAATTAAATTTTGGGAGGTAAATTTCATGCGGAAGCAAATTAGAATTTTTCTCGCGGTTTGGGTTTTGGTGATTTCGGCGTTTTTTTGTTCGACGGCGTGGGCTGATGTTTCGTTGAGCGCGTTTCCCGATCCGGCGTTTCGTGATATTCTTGAACGTTATGATAGAGGTTATGAGATTTATGATTATGAGAGCGGTAGGTGGGTTAGTGTTGGCTACAAGGATGGCGTTTTAAGCGATAGAGAAATTGCTAATATGCCAGCTAAAATAGTCATTTACGCTGCAATACAATCATTGGAAGGTTCTCAATCACTAACAGGACATACTATAGAGTTACATTATAACGGTGACTCAGCTACACTTGATTTAAGTGGTTGTACGGCTTTAACATACCTGAGCTGTGGTGGTAGCCTCCAATTAACTTCGATTGATGTGAGTGGTTGTACGGCTTTAACATACTTACAGTGCACTTATCACCAATTAACTTCGCTTAATGTGAGTGGATGTACAGCTTTGCAGACACTAAACTGCGAGTTTAACCAATTATCCTCGCTTAATGTGAGTGGGTGTACAGCTTTGCAGACACTATACTGCTATGGTAACGAGCTAACAGAACTTGACGTGAGTGAGTGTGCAGCTTTAACATACCTAGACTGTCAGAATAACAAGCTAATATCACTTGACGTGAGTGGGTGTACAGCTTTAACACGCCTAGACTGTAGAGTCAACGAGCTAACAGAACTCGACTTGAGCCACAATGGAATGTTGACTTCGTTGAACTGTAGCTATAACAAGCTAGCAGAACTCGACTTGAGCCACAATACAGCCTTGACCGACGTAAACGCTGGGAATCAATTTTTAGATGGTTTGAAAATTAATGTTACTTCAAGAGGTTACGAAGTGGATTTGAAGGATTATGTTTCTCACATCGAAAATATTAGCAGTGTTGAGAATGCTTCAAATTATAATGCTGAGAATGGGATTACCGTATTACTTCAACCCATGGACGTAAAATATCATTATCAAACGCATTCACCAAGTGACAGCTTGATGTACGTTACAATCAAAACCCATTTACATGTTGAGGTCTTGGAAGATTCTTCTGACACATTCACATTTGGTGTCATAGGTATTAGCAGTATCAGTAATGATGTTTACCTCGATCGACACGGTAGCGTAATTGATGAAGAATATATTTACAGACACGAACTTAACCGCGTATTTGGTTGTACAGCGGACGGAAATTCAAGACTGATTTTGAACGTTCAAAACGATAAGCCCGGTACTGTAACTTTTTTCTATTCTGACAGCGATGGCATAACTCTTGAAAGATTAACAGATAGAACTAAATTGCATTCAGGAAGTGCGATTGAAACGTGTAATTTAAAATATGATCCGGATTATGGGTATCGTAATCATAAAGCAATGTATTATGATCAACATCAGGCTTCAGCGGTGTTAATTGCACCGGAAAGTTTCCCACATGACAAAAATTTCCCATCGGACACATTCAACGTACGAGTGAAATTTACACCCGACGACGGCTCAGAATCTGAGGAACACGACTTGGAACTCACGATTGAAGCTGCTCCTGTGATTATGCTTCCTGGCATGTTTAACCCGGGCGGATTTACGAACGTGTTTGCTGCTGCGAGTATTCTTGCAAGTGCAGTTAATCCCGGAGATTCTCAGCACACTTTTGCTCGCATTCAACAGGAATTGTTGGACAGGGGCTTCAAGAAAGAGCATATTGCTTTTTGGGATCACAACGGCAGGCAAGGCATCAAAAATCTCGTCGGTCGTGATTACAATCACTTGTTCACGATTTTGGCTACCATGTTTGATCGTTATGCTCAAGAAGGAATCGTATGCACAAAAGCTGATGTCATTGCTCAAGGAATGGGCGGACTAATCGTTCGTGAATTTCTGAATGAGGCGAACAAATCCAATGCTGACGACGCGAACAACTGGTCGGTGCGTTCGTACAGGCAGGGCATGATTCACAGAGTCATAAATATCTCAGTCCCTCACATGGGCACTCCTTTGGCAAATGTCTTGACCGGAGATTTCAGCGTGTTACATAATGTCGCAATCGGAAATGATGCTCTCGCACAAACTGCTCTCTGGTTATTGCACAACAAGTACTTGAAAATATATTCTGATCCGTTCTTGAAAGAAATTGCTGTTGGTAGCGATTTCCTGAATAATCTTCCGTTACCAGCGAATGTCCCGATGCATTTCGTGTATGGTGATGTGAAGGGTTATCTGGATTCATTCGAGGAGATCAAAGACACGGCGTTCATGCTGTTGGATCTGGCAAAATTCGCAAAATCAGCCGGCAAAAACATAGATAAATTAAAGAAACTGGATGAGTACTCGGATTTTGTGCAATTTCGCAATATAGTGGAAAATTCTAATCCGAAAAACAGCGTCGAGATGCTGCAGGCGATAAATAAACTGGACGACAAAATCTTGCTGAGATTACCCGGTCAACAAAAAGCGATTATCTGGGATATGATGACTAACAAAGAAATTCGCGCGTTTGCATTATCTTTCGCTGATATGGTCTATCAGAATCCGATATTAACTCATCTTATACAAATTGCGCAAGCTGTGAACGATGTTCGTGATGCTCTTAATCCCATAACGTTGGCTTTTAATTTGTTCCCTGCAATGCAGCGAGTGATTTTCTCTGATCAGGCTCATGACATGTTTGTTCCGGTGAATAGTGCAATCGCAGGCTTACAAGAATATTCAACAGGTTTTCCCGAACCAGGAACTCAGAGCTGGATGGATTGGCGCTTCAGACATTCGACGCTTTGCCAACAAGGTGACGTAGCTTATGCTGTCGCGACAATTTTGCGAAGAAATGACATGAACGATTTCGCAATACTCAAAAAACCGGTCTCACTGAGTTCTCCTGCAAAAGTCAGCTCATCGGCTCAACGAGTGAAAGCAAATTCTACAGATTACGGCGAATTAAATCTTGAAGGTCTCGATCTCGAGAATCTAAGCGTTACAAATTTTGTGCTAACTGCCAATCAAAGCGCAATAATTATTTCTGATGCAGGAACAAGTATTGTGAAATTCACTGCCAATGCTAAGAAAAGCGTGAGTAATGACGTGCAGCTTGTGCTTCAGAAAGACGGTCTCGACAGAACTTTCCCAATGTACACTGATGACGGCAAAAATTTCGAGATCAATATCGAATTTGCGAGCAGCGATTTAGGAGCAATGACGGCATATTGTTACACCCCGAATAACAAGAAGCTTTACGTGTCAAATATACTTCAGTTCTCGTGCATTCAGAATTTAGACAACGTTGACATAACTGAGATAAGTTTCTTCGGAACAGATACGCTCTACACAAACGTAAATTCAGGAGTGCCGGCTGGTTTGTACGCGATTGCGAGTGATGGCAGCATGTATGATGTCTCGTCACCGTTACTCGGAACTAAATGGACTTTCGAGTATCCCGAATTTGCGAAAGTGAATGATGCTGGTTACGTCGTTGGATTACTTCAAGGCTACACGAATTTAACGGCTACGTATCAGAATTTGAGCGCGTCAGTGAAAGTTGATGTCGCAGCAGCGATTGCATATCCAGAAATTCCTGATGACCCCGAAGAGCCAGACGAACCCGAAGAAATTGCTCCGAAAATTTTGACGACGGAACTTACCAACGGTGTTTTGAAACGCGAATATTCTTTCCAAATCAACGCGAATGGAACTTCTCCGGTAAATTTCACAGCCAAGAATCTCCCGACCGGATTGAAAATCAGCGAATCGGGCTTAATCTACGGCACTCCGACAAAGACTGCTACGAATAAGAAATTCACAGTCACAGCAACGAATAATTACGGGAAAGTTACGCAGACGTTCACGCTCTCAGTTCTCGAAGCTCCGTCAATCACAACAGCAAGTCTCAAAACTGGAAATTCCAGCAAAAATTATTCACTCACACTCAAAGCTAAAGGCACGAAGCCGTTATCTTGGGACATAGAGGGACTTCCGAACGGTCTGACATTCAACGCAAGCAAAGGCACTATCTCGGGCAAAACTGATTTGTACGGAACGTTTCCGGTGAAAATCACGCTCTCAAATCCAGTTGAATCCGTCACGAAAACTATGGATCTCACGATTAAAGGCGTTGCTCCGAAAATTTCTGCTACACTCCCTAGCAAGAAACGCATTCACGAAGATTACAGCGTCACGTTCACAGCGACAGGTTCAGTTCCGATTACTTGGACTCTCGATGGAAATTTACCGGATGGATTGAGCTTCGATGCAAATTCTGCAACATTGGGAGGAGTTCCTGCTGAAACTTGCAAAAACGTAGCTCTGATTCTCACGGCTTCAAACGATGTCAAGAAAGTCTCGAAAACTCTCAAACTCACGATTACGGGCGATGCTCCGAAAATTAACACGACGAAATTCGAGAACGGAATCATCGGCGAAAATTATGTTTCACAAATTCTGGTTTCTGGTGACGCGAAATTGTCTGTTCAGGCTACGAATCTTCCGAACGGTCTGACATTTGACGAGAACACGCGCACAATCTCAGGTGTTCCGGAGAAAGAGGGCAAATTCAAGGTCAAGATTACAGCAGAAAACGGCGTGAAGAAAGTTACGAAGACAATCACGCTCACAGTCGGCAGCCTTCCTAAAATTCTCACGGACGCATTACCCGACGCTACACTCAACAAATCCTACTCGTTCAAACTGGATTTCTCCGGCACAAAAACCGTAAAAACCTACGCAGCCGGACTTCCCAACGGTATCAAACTCAGCATAGCAGGAAAATTCTCAGGCAAAACAAAAGCCTCGGGAGATTTTGACGTTACGATTACTGCGAGAAATTCGTTCGGTGAAGTCAGCAAAAATTTCACGCTAACTGTCAGCGAAAGTTCTGTTGCAAAATCACAAGCTCCTGTACGAGAATCTACGGAAATTCTCACGCCTGAAGATTCTGAACTTGAAGCCGAAACCGCAACTCAATCGCAAAAGATCATAACCGGAAATTCACGCACTCAGGAAAATCTCACATCACAGGAAATTTCACAGCTTGATAATTACGAAATAATCGCAATTCTTCCTGAAATCGAAGTCTCAGTCAGCGGACAGTATGATTTCAAAGTCGAACTTAATGATAACGCTGAAATCGGCGCGAAATTATTCTGGTTCGCATTCCCTGATGAGCCGTCTGAAGATGATGAGATTGTGGATTTTCTTGACGAGAACGGAGCATATATCGAAACAGTCCCCGAAAATCATTCGCTGACAGTTTCACCTTGGCTGAACGTTGGGAAAATTTACAGACCGGTGATCGCCGTGAAAGCAAAATAATTCTGAATTGCAGATTCTCTCGTGAAATGCGGGAGAATTTTTTTTGCAGAAATTATCGTTTACAAACCCTGAATTTATGGCTATTATGCTGTAACAAGTGAAGTGATATTAGGAGCGCGAACTATGAATTATTATCTTGCAATAGATATTGGAGCTTCATCCGGGCGTCACATAATCGGTTGGCGAAATCATGACGGCAAAATCGTAACAAAAGAAATTTATCGCTTTCAAAACGGAATGGTTCATGAAAACGGGAGTTTGATTTGGAATATTGATGCGTTGTTGTCTCACGTTAAGTCCGGCATTGACATCGCAATCGAAAATTATCCGGATAAAATCGCAAGTCTTTCGATTGACACTTGGGGTGTGGATTATGTTTTGCTGGACGGTGAACGGGAAATTCTGCCGTGTCACGCTTATCGTGATTCGCGAACAGAAAAATCAATCCCCGAAGTTCACAAGATAATCCCATTCGAAGAACTTTATCGCAAAACCGGAATACAATTCCAGACGTTCAACACGATTTACCAGTTATATGCGGACAAACTCGACGGCAGGCTGGAACACGTCACGGATTTTCTGCTCATGCCGGAATATTTGCTTTATAAATTATGCGGCGTAAAATCTCACGAATACACAAATGCTACAACTGGCGGAATGGTCAATGCGTTCACGTGCGAATATGACCTCGAAATTGTCAGAACGTTGGGATTGCCCGAGAAATTATTCTGCAAACTCGACAAACCTGCCAAAATTATCGGCGAATATAACGGCATCAAATGCACACTCTGTCCAACACATGACACAGCCAGCGCAGTCGAAGGCATACCGATGAATGGCAACGAGATTTACATTTCGTCCGGTACTTGGAGCTTGTTGGGCGTGAAATCTCCAGAGCCAATCACAACTCAAGAAAGCTACGAATCTAACTTCACGAACGAAGGCGGCGTTAATTATATTCTATACCTGAAAAATATTACGGGAATGTGGCTGGTGAATCGTTTGCGCTCGGAGTTGTGCCCGGGAAAAGATTTTTCGGAAATAGTGACTGACGCGAAGAATAGCAGATTTGATTTCACGGTTGATGCTAATGACGAAGATTTCCTCTCGCCTAAGAGCATGAAAGAAGCTTTTGACTCGAAATTACCCGAACCTGCGAAAACTGCGGCGGATTATTTCAGATGTGCGTACAGATCACTGGCCGAAACTTACGCGCACGCTGTCTGGAATATCGAACGCAACACCGGCAGAAAATATTCTGAGATTTATATCGTCGGCGGCGGTGCGAAAAATGATTTCCTGAATGATTTAACAGAACAGGCAACTGGCAAGAAAATAATTGCTCTCCCGATTGAAGCTACAGCGTTGGGCAATTTGAAAACACAAATGAATGCGCTATAAATTGAGCTATACGGTGAATAATGCTTCAGTGAAGTTTTGAGTAAGAGATTATAGCAAGAGAGGATAGTTTGAACATGAAAGATATTTTGACAGCAGAGTTTTTGGTCGAGATGATCAGAACTACGACGAACATGTACAATCATGGCTGGGATGAGCGTAACGGCGGGAATATTTCGATATTGCTGGACGAATCCGAAGTTGCGGAATACGGCGATGTGAATCGAGTTTTGCGGACGATACCGACTGGCTTCAAGACACCGGAATTGAACGGCAAATATTTTCTCGTGACCGGGACAGGGAAATATTTCAAGAACGTACAGTATGCTCCGGATGTAAATCTCGGACTTGTGAAGATAATCGATGACGGAATGAACGCGCAATTACTCTGGGGATTTTCTGACGGCGGAAAATTTACGAGCGAATTTCCCGCGCACATGATGAGCCACGCTGCGAGATTGTCAGTTAATCCTGCGAATCGTGTTATCATGCACTGTCACCCGACGAATATTTTGGCTATGACTTATATTCACACACTTGACGAGAAAGAATTTACGCGAACGTTATGGCAGATGTGTACGGAATGTATAGTCGTGTTTCCGGACGGAGTGAATGTTTTGCCATGGATGCTTTGCGGCACGAATGAAATCGGAGAAGCTACGGCTGAGAAAATGCGGACTGCTAGATTAGTCGTCTGGGCGCAACACGGATTGTACGGAGCAGGAGCTGATTTGGACGAGGCTTTCGGATTGATTGAGACGGCGGAAAAAGCTGCGGAAATTTACCTGAAGATCGCACACTTGCCACTCGTGAACACACTTTCTGACGAGGCGATGCACTTACTCGAAGGCAGATTCGGCGTGAAAGCTCGCGAGGGATATTTGTCGTAAATTATTAACAGAGAAACTCAAAAGCAATGACGCTTTGAGCGAATAGATATTTTTTAACAAAGGAGTTTTTATAATGGCAGACAGAATAGTCTTAAACAACATTTCCTATCATGGGAAAGGCGCAATCGAGAATATCGCGAAAGAACTCAACGCTCGCGGTAAGAAAAAAGTTTTCGTTTGTACGGACGCTAGCTTGGTGAAATTCGGCGTGTCGAAGAAAGTCACGGATTTACTCGACGCAGCCAAGATTGCTTATGAAGTTTACTCGGACATCAAGCCCAATCCGACAATCGAGAACGTTCAGAACGGTGTCGCAGCTTTCAAGAAGGCTCAGGCTGATTCAATCGTTGCAATCGGCGGCGGCAGTGCTATGGATACGGCGAAAGCAGTCGGAATTATTATTAACAATCCGGAATTTGCGGACGTTCGTTCACTCGAAGGAGTTGCCCCTACAAAAACTCACGCTGTATTCACAATCGCAGTCCCTACGACAGCAGGCACAGCAGCGGAAGTTACGATTAATTATGTCATAACTGACGTCGAGAAGAAACGCAAATTTGTCTGTGTCGATACGAATGACATTCCCGAAATCGCAGTCGTCGATCCTGATATGATGGCTTCAATGCCTAAAGGGCTAACGGCTTCGACAGGAATGGACGCTCTCACGCACGCAATCGAAGGTTATATCACGAAAGGTCACTGCGCAATTTCCGACATGTTCCATCTTGAGGCAATCAAGCTAATCAGCCACAGTCTCAGAGGTGCAGTCGCCGGAACTGATGAAGGTCGTGAAGGAATGGCTCTGGGGCAATATATCGCTGGAATGGGCTTCTCGAACGTCGGTCTTGGGATCGTGCATTCAATGGCTCACGGATTATCGGCACTCTATGACACTCCACACGGTGTAGCTTGCGCGATTATTCTGCCGTACGGTCTTGAATACAACGCTCCTGTCGCAGGCAAACGCTATCGTGCAATCGGAAAGGCTATGGGTGTTGACGGGATTGATTACATGGACGACGACGAAGCAACTAAAGCCACGATTGCAGCCGTGAAAAAATTGTCGGTCGATGTAGGAATCCCAGCGGATTTGAAGGGCATTCTGAAGGAAGAAGACGTGCAGTTCTTATCGGATAGTGCTTTTGCTGATGCTTGCTGCCCGGGAAATCCCAGAGACACAAACGTCGAGGAAATCAAAGCGTTGTATCGCAGCATGATGTAATTCACGCGCTTGCATGTGAAAAGCTGAGATTCTGAAGATTCGACCTTCAAGAATCAAAAACGAGTACATAGCCTTAAATATTTTTAGACTGTGTACCCGTTTTTTAATGCGAAAATTTTCTTAATCTACATACATAATCCTGTCGTGAATGAAATTTCTGAAATCTTCCGGGATTGGAACTCTGAAGCGCATTCTACGTTTCATAGCCGGGTGATTAAATTCGAGCTTCCATGAGTGCAGCATAGCTCGCGTGTCAGTAATGTCAGATCCGTACAGAACATCGCCCACAATCGGATGACCAAATGCTGACAAGTGCGTGCGAATCTGGTGAGTTCGTCCGGTAAATAAATCGCATTGCAAGAGTGAGAAGCCTTCCATGCTCCAGAGAACTTTGTAGCCGGTGATTGACGGTCGTCCGCCTTCGACTACTGCGCGCTTGAGAAAATTATTCGGGTCTCGGTCAATCGGTCCGGATAATACGCCTTCAGATTTTCTCGGTGTTCCGTGAACGAGTGCCAGATATTGCTTTTTGACTTTTCTGTCCTTGAAGACTTTTTTCAAGCTACGGAGAATATCGTTAGTTCGAGCCATGACCATAAGACCTGACGTTGAAGCATCGAGCCTGTGAACTACTCCGGGACGCACAAGATCTCTCATTTGCGCCATATCCGGGTAACGATACAAAACTCCATTGACCAGAGTTCCGCTCCAATGATCCGGTGCAGGGTGAGCGACTATTCCCGCAGGTTTGTTCACGACAAGAATGAATTTGTCCACGTAAACTGTTTCGAAATCGATTGGTTCTGGCTTGACCTCGTTGATAATTTCCAGTTTGTCGGCTTCGGGCAGTCTCACGTTGAAATAATCATTTATAGCGACTTTAGTTGACGGTTTGAGTTCTTTATCGAGATCAAATCTGTACTTGACATATCTGTCCTCGATCAATTTCTGCGCGTAAGTTCTCGACAGATTGTATTTTCCAGCGATGAACGTGTCTAATCTGTCATAATCTTTATCAGCGACGACTCTTGTTCTGAAGTATTTTGGGGGCTTATATGGTTTGCGTGGTTTTTCTGGTACCGGCTCACTGGGTTTCTTGAAAAACTTTCGATTGCCGGGGTTCTTCTTGAAGAATTTCTTCTGCGGCTTCTGAAAATACGCTTGCTCCTGAGTCTGATCCTGATTCGAATCTTGTGCTTGCTCTGGTTCTGATTCTGGTTCGGGTTCAGATTCTTCGGCTTCAGTTATAGTTTTAGCAGTCTTGCGAGTACGTGTAGTCTTAGGTTTGGGAGCTTCTGATCCAGATTCAAGTTCTTCGGCTTCAGTTATAGTTTTAGCAGTCTTGCGAGTACGTGTAGTTTTAGGTTTGGGAGCTTCTGATCCAGATTCAGATTCGGCTGCAGGCGTTACGTCCGTAGTTTCCGGTTTGTTCTTGCTAGCGAGAGAGCGTCCTAGTTTTTGTGGAGCTGGTTCTGGTGTCTCTGTCTGTTCGCTAACGTTGTCGATAATGTTTTCGTTTTCCATACATAATCCCTCTACTTTCTCTATCAATATCTGTTAATCATATTCGTAATTATACATCAATTTTGCAAATTCTTGAACAAATCGAAATGTTTCATCGCAATCGAAAATTCTTGAGCCTGCAAAAGCGGAATCTTCAGCGTAATATCTTTCAGTGCTTCGAGAACTGCACGCCTGCATAGCAAAGCAATATCCGCGCCACTGAGATTATTCGTCAACTTCGCGAGTTCGTCAAGATCAACGCTTGAATCAAGAGGCTTATTTCGCAATTCGATTTCAAGAATCTCACGCCGTGCATCGAAATTCGGCAATGGCAGCTCGACTTTCAAATCAAACAATCCCGCCGTCAATAGCGAATCGTCAATTTTGTCGAGAGAATTTGCCGTCGCAAGTACCGTCACGCCGTTCAAGTCCTCAATGCCGCGCATCTCGTAAAGCAACTGTCCAATCAAGCGCGTATTGCTGGAATCTTTCGGGAACAACCTGTCGATCTCGTCAAAATATATTATCGACGGAGCAGCCTGTCTCGCAACTCTGAAAATATTATGCAGCGAAGATTCACTCTTAACATTCGCACTCGACACGTTCACGAAATTCAAGCCGCTCTCACGCGCCAACGCCTTAGAAAGCAACGTTTTCCCAGTTCCAGAGCGTCCGTAAAGCAAAATCCCTTTCACATGCTGAAGATTAAATCTCGCGAAAATATCCTGATACTTCATCGGCAACGTAAGAATATTCAGTAATTCATGCTTGATATTATCCAGACCGCCGATGTCTTTTAATGAGACGTTCGGAATCTCGACAAAAACTTCACGCACAGCCGACGGTTCAACTTCGAGAAACGCGTTCATAAAATGCTTCATGCTGACTTCAAGACATGAAATTTTCTCATACGGAATTTCCTGCTCATGAAAATTTACGAACGGCAACACGTCTCGAACACAACTCATCGCAGCTTCTTTAGCCAACGCTTCCAAATCCGCGCCGACAAATCCGTGTGACAAATCCGCAACTTTCTTCAAGTCAACGTCTTTTGCAAGAGGCATTCCACGAGTGTGAATTTTCAAGATTTCGAGCCTGCCGTTACGATCCGGAATCGGAATAGCAATTTCACGATCAAATCTTCCGGGTCTGCGCAAAGCCGGGTCGAGTGAGTTCGGAATATTCGTCGCTCCGATAACGATTAATTGCCCCCGAGATTTCAGCCCGTCCATCAGAGCTAATAATTGCGCAACTACTCGGCGTTCAACCTGTTTTTCACCGCCCATGTCCTCGCGTTTGGGAGCGATTGCGTCAATCTCGTCGATAAATATTATCGAAGGCGCACGTTCTTGAGCTTCCTCGAAAATATTTCGTAATCTTTCCTCACTTTCACCGTAGAATTTGCCGATTATCTCAGGTCCGGAAATATGCGTGAACCATGCGTCAGTTTCATTCGCAACCGCGCGCGCAATCACGGTCTTGCCAGTTCCCGGAGGTCCGTATAATAACACACCCCTCGGTGGCTGAATGCCCAATTTCTCGAAAATCTGCGGAAATCTCAGAGGCAACTCAATCATCTCGCGAACTTTGCGAATCTGTGAGCTTAATCCGCCGATGTCCTCGTACGAAATTTTCTGAGCCTGCTTAATTTCGACGGGCTTCAGAATGTTCAGATACGTAGACTTGTTAATAATCACCGTGCCTTCAGGTGTCGTAGCCGTTACGAGAAAATCGCAAATCCGTGTGCCAAACAAATTCACGCGAACACGATCTCCTGCGATAACTGCCTGACCTTCAAGCATTGATAATATATAGCTCTCGTCCTTCTCTTTATCCGTTAATTTCACGTCACCGAGTGGCTGAATAGTCGCGCTGCCTGCGAAATGATGCGTAACCTGCGTCTCAACACGAACGCTGTCCTCAAGTGAAGCTGCCGCATTTTCGCGAATCAATCCGTCAATCTGGATAATATTTCTCTCTGTCTCTTGATCACCGGCTCTGACACGTGCAGGTGTAGTCTTTCTGCCAGTGATTTCGATCAAGTCTCCGTCGGCAAGATTCATCATGAGCATGTCATCCGGGTGCAATCTCGCAAGCCCCTTCAACGCATCGCCCGAATACGCCTCTTGTACCCTAAAACTCATATTCATAATAAATTATTCCCCTAATTCAAATTACGCTTGTTATGCCTGATATACGCGAACATGCAGAATATTATCGCTGGCAGTGCGTAAATCTGCTGCTGAAAAAAGAACTTCCAGCCAATCACTCCTCCCAGGAATAATACCGGAATCATCGGCGGAATTACCTGAGAAATTTCCATTAAGACGAACACAATCAGCCGCGTTCCAGAATCACGCCCCTGCGGAGGAATCGCGCTCCAAATCTGAATCACGCTCAACACAACTGTAACATAACCAAGCGTGAAAAATCCCGGAATGCCAATCCATCGCAAATCCCACAGAACTCCGCCGGTAAACGCGCTCCAGATTGCCCACGAGCCGTCGTCATTCTCATCAATCAGCAATTTATACACAAGCCCGAGCAGGAAAATCTCCGGAATCTGCATTCGTCCACCGGTGAAAACCGTCAACAAATCCTGAACAAGCCATAATAATACTAATAACATTTTCTCAAAAGCTAACTCAAAAACTCACGCTGAAAAATCTCGACAAGTCCGCGCCGGGTGAGATCTTGTATGTAACATAACCGTCCGAAGTCTCGCGAAATTGTCCGGCAATCACTCCGATCGGCAACCCGGGGGGCAAATGTTCGCTCAACATAGCCGTGCTGACTTTCATTCCGGGTGCCAAAGCTCTGCCTGCAGGGATATATTCCAGCAAGACCGTGCCGTTTCCATCACCGACAACTACGCCTAATTCGCGCGTTTCCTCGATTACTGCCGGAATCATGAACGACTGCGACGTGATTAATTCCGCCCAACTTGACATGTACGAGACTGTGCTGACTCTGCCGACTAAATATCCGTTGTGAAAAATCGGCAATCCTGTCGTGATCCCGTCACGTTCTCCCCTGTCAATGCGAATCTCGTTCCACCACGACATAGGCGCACGCAACGTCACTCGCGCAAGATTCTTGTTCGCATCCTGAGAAATAATCACATCATCAGAAATCTCATCACGAATCTCATCAGGAATCATCAAATCATGATAACTCGTTCGTCTCGACAATTCACGGCGTAATGTCTCATTCTCAGCGCGCAATCTCGAAACTTCAGCGTTTAATTTATCGTTATCCCACGAGCGTTCTTTCCAAGCTGCAAACGCTTCCCGCAAAACTACAGCAGGATACTCCGGTATGAACAGCAAATTCCACCAAATATCCACGATATTTTTCAAAATGCCAGTTCCCGAACTAACACCCAGCAAAAACAATCCCAGAATTAACGCCGTCAAACCGTGCGCCCATTCGCGACCAGTGCTTCGTCTGTCCATAAAAATCAGCGCGTACTGCGTTCAACCGAAAGCAAAACCCGTTTCATCGCGTCGATATTATCAAGAATTTTCCCGACACCTATCGCAACAGAATTTAACGGAGATTCCGCAACTATTACAGGCGTATTAATCGCACGTGACAATCTTTCTGAAAAACCGCGCATCAACGCAACGCCTCCTGTCAAAATTATGCCTCGGTCAACTACATCTTTCGCTAATTCCGGCGGCATCTTTTCCAACGCAACTTTCACCATGTCTTCGATCCCGGTGAAAACGGGTTCCATTGCTTCACGAACTTCGACCGACGAGACTAAATCACTCTTGGGCAAGCCTCCAGACAAATCGCGTCCCTTCACATTCATTTCTAATTCCGGACTTAACGGCAGAGCTGAGCCGATTGTGTTCTTGACTTCTTCAGCAGTAGTCTCACCGATTAACAGCGCGTAACGTTGCCTGATCATCGCAATTATCGCGTTATCCATCATTTTCCCCGCCGTACGCAGCGAACTCGTAACGACAATTCCGCCCAGAGATATAACACTGACTTCGCTTGTGCCGCCGCCTATGTCAATTATCATCGAGCCACTGGGTCTGTCAATCGGCAAGCCAACTCCGAAAGCCGCACTGATTGGTTCTTCGACGATATACGCCTCACCTGCGCCAGCTCCCAACGTTGCATCGACTACGGCTTTGCGTTCAACTTCTGTGATTTCTGCCGGAACTGACACGACAACTCTCGGGTGTGACATGAACGAATTTCCAAGAGCAACTCGCTTCAAGCAATACTTGATCAATTCCTGAGTCATGTCGAAATTCGCGATCACACCGTCCTGTAACGGGAATATAACTTGAATGCCACTGGGAACTTTTCCGGACATGGATTTCGCATCATTGCCGACTGCGATAACTTCGAAGCCCTCACCACGCGGCAGTTTTTTCACGGCGACGGCTGACGGCTCACTGAAGACTATTCCGCGATCTTTCACGTACACGACGATATTCGACGAGCCCAAATCAATTCCGACATCAAGCCCGAACATTCCCGAAAAATATTTCTTGAATACGCTTAACTTTCTCATGTTTAACTCATTTAGCTTTAACTCACATTTCACGCGGCAAATACGGATTGCGGATTTTCTCCTCACCGATTGTCGTAGCAGGTCCATGTCCCGGCAGCACGCGCAAATCATCGGGTAACTCGCAAAGCATAGCCAACGATTCCATCAGCTTGTTATAATCGCCGCCCTCAAGATCCGTGCGACCAACACTCTGCGCGAATAACGTGTCACCCGAGAGCAGAATTTTCTCGCCGTCCGAATCCGTGACCAAAAAGCAAACGCTGCCCTCAGTATGTCCCGGAGTTTCGAGTGTCTTAATCGTGTAGCAATCGAAGTCAAAAATTCTGCCGTCTGGGATCTCGCTGAAATGTTCAATCGGATCGCAGCGTACCCCGAGAATTTTCTGTAATTGCTTCGAAGGTTGGCGTAACATGTATGAATCGTTCCTGTTCACGAAAATATTGCTGCCAACAAACGGTATGAAATCATGTAAGCCCGCGATGTGATCAATATGTCCGTGAGTCAGCAGGATCATCTTCACGTTCAAGCCGCGCGACTTGAGAAATTTGAACACGTCCGAACAATCTCCGCCCGGGTCTGCGAAGAATGCGTTCTTGGTCACGTCGTCCCAGAATAAATAACCGTTCGTCCAAAGTTTACCCAATGGAAATCTTTTATAATTCAAACTGCAAATTCCTTTCTGATTTACTCATCACGTCAATTTTTCGCCGGTGAATCCAGAATAAACGTCAATGGTCCATCGTTCATAATTTCGACCAGCATTTCTGCGCCGAATTTTCCCGTCTGAATATTTGCGGGTGTTTTAGCTTTCACTTTCTCGACGAAATAATCATAGATCCGTTCAGCGTGTTCGGGTTTAGCTGCGTCCGTGAAACCGGGTCTTCTGCCGTGAGTGCAATCTGCGTAGAGTGAGAACTGCGACACGAGCAATAATTCACCGCGAATTTTCTCATCGGTTATTGCGAGATTAATCTTCCCGTTGTCGTCCTCGAATATGCGCAACCCCAGCATTT
This sequence comes from uncultured Fretibacterium sp., assembly GCA_937911045.1. GTDB lineage: Bacteria > Synergistota > Synergistia > Synergistales > Aminobacteriaceae > JAFUXM01. Next base: position 21,420 of record CALEPX010000013.1, read on the forward strand.
TCTCGCCCAGCCAGTCCGCGTCATTTTCCGTGTCAGAATGCGTAACGCCGATGAAAACGCAAAATCCCCGGGAAATCTCACGCTTCTCTTGACCGTCAATCACAACACTTGCGCGCTTGACTCTCTGAATTAGCAAACGCAAAATTATTCACCCTCTCGAAAAATTATTACATATTTTACATGTCCTAGTATACAGCATAAAGAAAAACTCCCGTGCATTTCTACACGAGAGCTTATGTCTAAAAAAGAACCATAGATTAGAATCGTAACACTTTTGCGTAATATTTGCTAGAGTTTAGCCAAAACTTCTTCACGTGTCGGAACTGATGGAGCCGCACCGTGACGAGTTACCGCGATTGCCGACGCATTCGACGCGAAATTTAACGCCCAAGCGGGATCTTTTCCCTCAAAAATCCCGCTCAGGAAAAATCCTGTGAACGTATCACCAGCTGCTGTCGTGTCAACTGCCTTAACTTTCACAGCTTGTTGCCTGAGCATTTTCTCGCCGTCGTAATAAATCGAGCCGTTCGTTCCGAGTGTTAATACGATTTTCGCACCTGGTAATTTTTCGCGTAATTTTTTCGCAATCTCTTCAGGAGCAATATTTTCGAGATTCTCGTTCAGGAATTGCCCGGCTTCGACCTCGTTCAGTAAAATATAATCCGCAAGCTTGAACAATGCTGCAAGATTTTCGCTCATTGGCGACGGATTGAGAATCACGATCATGTTTTTCGCTTTTGCGCGGGTTGCGAGATATTCCAGATTATTGATCTCGTTCTGCAACACAAGCGCGTCACCTGAATCGAAATTCTTTAGCGTGTCGTCAATCTGAGATTCCGAAATGCTCTGATTCGCTCCACCGTAGAGAATTATGCAGTTATCACCGTCATCGCTTTTCTGAATAATCGTGTGACCGGTTCTGACATCTTCCAGGCATTTCACAAAATCCGTATTAACTCCTGCGTTCTTGAGTTCATCGAGCAGAAATTTTCCTTCGAGACCTATTGCTCCTGCGTGAAAAACTTTCAGCCCGGCTTTCGATAACGCGACGGATTGATTCAGACCTTTGCCGCCGGTGTAAGTATTCAGAGATTTTGACGCCAACGTTTCGCCTCTTACGATGAAATGCGGAACTGAGTAAACGTAATCGATATTAAGTGATCCGAATGATAATACTTTCATGACAGCAAAATTACTCGTCGTCGTCTTCTTCTTTTTTGTGAGCGGCGATAATTTTCTTAGCCAAATCTCCGGGAACTTCTTCGTAGTGTGAATATTCCATTGAGAACGAGCCTTCGCCTGAAGTCATTGAGCGCAAATCTATAGCGTATCTGAACATTTCCGCTAACGGACACTGAGCCTTAACGACCTGTAATTTTCCGTGAGCTTCCATTCCCATGACACGTCCGCGTCTTGAATTGAAATTGCCCATAATATCGCCCATGAATTGTTCAGGAATCGTAACTTCGACATTCATAACCGGTTCGAGCAATACGGGGCTTGCGTCCATGATGCCTTTTCTGAATGACAAGCGCGTTGCGAGTTTGAATGACATTTCGGAGCTGTCGACGTCGTGATACGATCCGTAATACAATTCTGCGCTGAAATCTACGACGGGGAAGCCTGCTAACGGACCTGCTGTCATGTATTCGCGCAAACCTTTTTCAACGGCAGGAATAAAGTTTCTCGGAACTGCTCCGCCGACAACGCTGTCGATAAACTTGAAGCCTTCACCGCGTTCTAACGGTCTGTAGCGAATATAAACGTCACCGTACTGACCATGACCGCCGGATTGTTTCTTGTGTTTGCCCTGAGCCTCGGACATTTTGCGAATCGTCTCACGATACGGAACTTGCGGAATATTTGTGTCGAGATCAACACCGTAGCGTTCCTTCATTTTTGATAACACTATGCTGATATGCACGTCGCCCATGCCGGATAAAACGTTGTCACGGGTTTCCGCGTTTTTCTCGAACGTTAAGCTGCAATCTTCCTCCAAGATTCGCGAAATTGCGTTTCCGAGTTTGTCTTCATCTGCGCGGGATTTTGCGATAACTGCGACGCTGTAAACCGGTTTGGGAAATTCTATCGGTGCGAATTGTCCGGAGAAGCCGCCTTTAGTTGCGAGAGTGTTGCCGACTTTTGCGCTGGATAATTTCGGGATTGCAATAATATCTCCTGCGATGATTTCCTTCACGTCTTTGCCGTCTTTGCCATTCATGATCTTGAACGAACTGATTCTCTCGTCCTCGCCGCGATTGACGTTATAAATATTATTGCCCTCGGATGAAAGTTCGCCCGAGTAAACGCGAATAAACGACAATTTGCCGACGAAAGCATCTGCCATGACTTTGAAACATAACGCTGAGAACGGAGCATCAAGTTTGGGTTCGACCTGAATTTCTCTCTCGCCATCGAACGCATTGATTGCGCCAATGTCAACCGGTGACGGGAAATAATTTCCGATGAAGTCCAGCAACTGATGAACGCCGATATTTGCCGTAGCGGAATTTGCGAACACTGGCATAATTCTCCGAGCAGCGATTGCTTTTTTCAAAACGCCGGATAATTCAGAATCCGAAATCGATTCGCCTTCAAGATATTTTTCCATCAGAGAATCTTCCATTTCGACGGCGGCTTCGACGATAGCTTCTTTTGCTTTTTCGACCTGAGCCGCTAAATCTGCTGGAACGTCCGTCTCCTGAAACTTCCCTGAGCCATCTGGTTTTGAAGTATAGGCTTTGTTCTTGATAACGTCGATGATCCCGGAGAATTTTTCGCCCGAACCGATCGGCAGAAACACGGGCAGCGCGTTCTGAGAGAATTGCGATTTCACATCAGCGAGAACTTTTTCGAAATCAGCGTTCTCACGATCCATTTTCGAAATCACGAATGCGACCGGCGCGTTATGATGCTCTGCGTATTCCCAGGCGCGGCTGGTCTGAACTTCGATTCCCCCGACTGAACTCACGAGAATCATAGCTGTATCGGCAACACGAATTGCTGCACTCATTTCGCCGGTGAAATCCGCGTAACCCGGAGCGTCAAGTGCGTAGAAAATATTTCCTTTCCGTTCGAGAGTTAATAACGATGTGCTGATTGAGATTTGACGTTTCTGTTCCTCGGACTGGAAATCGCTGACTGTATTTCCGGATTGAACTGACCCCATTCGCGTAATCTGTCCGTTGCAAAACAACATAGCTTCAACTAATGAAGTTTTCCCTGCGCCACCGTGAGCACAAATTGCAAAACTTCGGATATTTTCAGGACGGCGTGTCCCCATTTTTCAAAACACCTTCGCTTTCTTGAATTATAATTTGCGATTACTTCATACGTTTAAGATTATATTACAAGATTTTCTCAGTAGTGTATAATTACGCAAGATTTGCATAAATTTTTGTGCAGGAAATTGGGTGAGAATTATCTTGGAAAATATTTTGGAAAATTGCGGCTCATGGCTGCGAGAGAAATTACGAATTGCGAATGCGTCGGGAATAGTTCTGGGATTATCCGGCGGAATTGATTCTGCTTTGTTAGCTGCGATTGGCGCGAAATTTTTGGGACGTGATTCTGTGATGTGTATTATCATGCCGTGCCATAGTGACTCGAGTGACGAATCTGACGCGATGTTAATGATTGAGAAATTCGATTTGCGATTTATGCGCGTAGATTTGACTTCAGCATTTGACAGCATAATCTCAGAATTTGCGAATCGCGGCGAAAATATTTCCAGAATTTCGCAATCCAATCTCAAAGCACGCTTGCGAATGTCGACGCTTTACACGTACGCACAGACGCATAATTTTCTGGTTTGCGGCACGAGTAACAAGTCCGAATTTTTGACGGGATATTTCACGAAATACGGGGATTCTGGCGTGGATTTGATGCCGTTAGCAGATTTTCTGAAGCGAGATGTTCGGGAATTTGCGAAAGTTCTGGGAGTTCCTGAGAAAATTATTTCCAAAGCTCCGTCGGCAGGATTATACGCAGGTCAAACGGACGAAAACGACATGGGTTTCACGTACGAAATTCTTGACGAGTATTTAGCAACGGGGAATATTTCTGATCAGGACGCAAAAGCCAAAATCGACAGAATGCGTCAGGTCAGCGAACACAAACGAAAGCCAATTCCGATATTTAGCAAATAGTCGCTAAATAAAACATAACATAAACATAAACAGGAGTGATAGATTTTGTCAGGTCATTCGAAATGGGCAAATATTAAGCACAGAAAAGCAGCACAAGATGCAAAACGCGGAAATTTATTCCAGAAGTTAGTCCGAGCGATAATCATTGCAGCCAAAGAGGGCGGCGGTGATCCGGCGATGAACATGCGATTGAAAACAGCGATCGAACGCGCAAAAGCAGTCAGTGTTCCGATGGATAATATCACACGGGCAATCAAACGCGGAACCGGTGAACTCGGCGATGTTTCGTACGATGAGTTGACGTATGAAGCTTACGGACCGGGCGGAACTGCTGTACTCGTGAACGTCATGACGGATAATCGCAATCGCACAACACCGGAAATTCGCGCATTATTAACTCGCAACGGCGGTCAAATGGGAGAATCCGGCAGTGTCTCCTGGATGTTTGATCGCAAGGGCGTTATCGAAGTTAAGGGCGAAAATCTCGACGAAGATGAATTAATGTCATTCGGACTTGAGAACGGCATGAGTGACATGGAAGAATCCGACGAAGGATTCACGCTTTACTGCGAGCCGGGGGATCTTGATGCGTTACAGAAAGCTCTCGAAGATAAAAAATACGTAATCGAAAACGCCGAAGTCAGCATGATTGCGAAAACTCCGGTTGAAATTTCTGATCCGGAAGTTGCGCGAAAAGTTCTGAAATTGTCGGACGCACTGGACTCACACGATGACGTTCAGAACGTTTACTCGAATTTTGAAATTCCAGACGAGATAGCATCACAGCTTGAGTAAAATCTGTTTGGGTATCGATCCCGGACTTGCGAGAGTTGGTTACGGAGCAGTTTTGCAGAACGGCTCGAATTTGCGGGCGTTGAGTTATGGCTGCGTTGAGACGGATTCGAAATTGCAATTCACGCGACGATTGCTGGAAATTCACGACGCGATTCAGGAGCAGATAGATATTTGTGAGCCGGAATTTCTTTCGGTTGAGAGATTATTTTTCGGGCGCAACACGACTACGGCTGAGTATGTTTTTCAGGCGCGCGGTGTGATTATGCTGCTGGCTGCGGAGAATAATTTGCCGGTGATCGAACCCAAACCGAATCAGATTAAGCTTGCGTTATGCGGCGTTGGCAGTGCGGAGAAAATTCAAGTTCAAAAGATGGTGCAGAGATTTTTAGCACTCGACGAGATTCCCAGACCGGATGATACGGCTGATGCGTTGGCTGCTGCGATAACGGGGCTTGCTATATTCAGAAATGCTTAGGGCTTTAACGGGGAAAATTTGCGAAATATTCGGGAATGCGTTAATAATCGACGTGAACGGGCTTGGTTTTGAAGTCACGTGTTCGCGAGCAGTTCTTGAATCGTGCAAAATCGGCGAAGTTTCGAGACTTGTGACGAGTTTGCAAATCAGCGAATCAGGCGCAAGTTTGTACGGATTTGTAAGTGAACGTGAACGCGAATTTTTCCTGAAATTGATGTCTGTGAAGGGCGTCGGAGGTCGTACGGCGATAGCGATTTTGTCGGAATTATCGATTGATGAAGTTATCGAGGCTGTGAGTTCTGCGGATTTCAGCGCGTTTCAGAGAGTTTCGGGAATTGGCAGGAAGACTGCTGAGAGATTATGTTTCGAACTGAAGAATCTTAGCATGTTCAAGAATCCTGACGCAAAGATTTCTGACACGCCGCAAAAATCACAGGCTGCAAATTCTGATTCAGCAAAATCTGTTATGGAAGCGTTGATGTCATTGGGATTTTCTCAAGCTGATGCCGCACGGACGATTAATTCGATTCGAGCAGCACAGTCTGAGAATTTCGCGAATCTTGGAGAAGAAGACTTGTTGCGATTGGCATTGAGAGAATTACATGGAAGATAATGGAAGATAGCAGAATCTTTGACGCGCAACGTTCACCCGAAGAAATTTCCCTGAGACCGAAGAAGCTTGATGATTTCACGGGTCAAGAGAAACTGAGGGAAAAGCTGAAAATTTACATAGCAGCAGCCAAGTCACGCAACGAGCCTTTAGATCACATATTATTCTACGGGCCGCCGGGTTTGGGAAAGACAACGTTAGCCGGAATAATTGCTCAGGAAATGGGCGGACAATTACGCACGACTACCGGACCAGCTCTTGAACGTGCGGGAGATTTGGCAGCGATTGTCTCGAATGTTGAGCGCAATGACGTGTTATTCATAGACGAAATTCACCGAATGCCTGCACAAGTCGAGGAAATTCTTTACCCGGCAATGGAGGATTTCACGCTGCATATTGTCGTTGGCAAAGGTCCCATGGCTAGGACGATTGCGTTGACGCTGCCGAAATTCACGCTGTGTGGAGCTACGACGAGATTGGGATTATTAACGTCACCGTTGAGAGCGCGATTCGGGATCGTTGAACAGTTGGCGTTATATAACGATGATGAATTGTCGCGGATAATTTTGCGTGCGTCGGAATTTTTGTCGGTGAGAATTTTGCGTGAAGCAGCTTTGGAAATTGCGAAACGTTCGCGTGGCACTCCGAGAGTTGCGTTACGATTGCTGCGGAGAGTTCGGGATGTTGCGGAAGTTCAGGGGCTTCGTAAGATTGATTCGGAACTTGCTGTTCGAGCGATGGATATGATGGACGTAGATTCCGAAGGTCTGGACGATGGCGACAGAAAGATTCTGCGTGCGATTATAGACTTGTTCAACGGAGGCCCTGTCGGTTTGAGTACGATTGCAGCAGCTTTGAACGAGGATTCACGAACGATTGAGGATATTTACGAGCCATACTTGATCCAGAAGGGATTTATCGAACGTACACCCAGAGGACGCAAAGCTACTAAGAATGCGTATACATATTTGGGCAAGCAGGTTCTGAATGATTTTGCAGATAATGAGTTGAGATTATTTTGAGTGGGGGCGATTGTGATTTTTAGGCATAGATTCGTCGCAATATTTGCTATATTATTCGTGTGTGTGAGTTTTGATGCAGCATTTGCGCGTGATGTTTACGTGAAATTATCGCAAGCCGGTAAATATTCGATTGGGATTACGAACGGGAATATTGCTATGACAGATGCTGAGGGCAGACTATCGAATCTCGGAACGTCAACAGTGATTTCAGTTTCAGGTAATACGGCGAATATTGCAGGGAACGTGTTTAATTTGCCGTTGAGATTGACTGGTCAGGGTTTCTTGAAATTTAACGGCAGGACTTATCGTGGAACATTTTTGATAACGCAGCGTGCAGGCTTGTTGAATGTTCTGGACGTTGAGCAATATTTATACGGAGTTTTGCCTGCTGAAGTCGGGGCATCATGGCCTACGGAGGCGTTGCGTGCACAGGCGATAATTTCGCGCTCGTACGTTTTGAAGCGCAGTTTGGAAGTCAGATCGGAAAAAGGCTATGACGTTGTAGATACAGATATGGATCAGGTTTACAAAGGTCAGGGCGTCGAGACAGCAAAGACCAACAGCGCAGTTAATAGCACAGCCGGAGAAATCTTGACATACGGAAACGAGATTGCATTCACGCCGTTTCATTCGGATAGTGGCGGACACACAGCGAGTAATGCGGACGTTTGGGATAAAGCGATTCCGTATTTGACGGGAGTTCCTGAAGTAGTTTCGTATAAATCGCCGGTTTCGACATGGACAGTGAGAATTTCTGCTGCGAAAATTGCGAGTGTAGTTGCGAAATTGGGCGGACATATCGGACAGATAACTGAGATTCAGGTTTCAGAAGTCGATCAGGGCGGCAGAGCTGTAAAAATGACGTTTGTAGGAACTGTCGGCAGCAAAACGCTCAGAGCCAGTCAATTCAGGCTTGCAGTAGATCCTCGCTCGTTGAAAAGCACAATGCTCACACCCTCCGGAGGAAGTTTTCAGGTTAAGGCTAATGCTTCGACAGCTGAAGGACTTGTCACGCGCAATAATTCTCGGAGTACATCGAGTCTGAATTTCAGCGAAGAACAGGGGCTTGCAGGAATGACGGCTGAAGGAGTTTTCACGACAACGGAGCTAATCGACATGTTGACGAATCCTAACAAGAAAGACCAGTATTACAAAGTAGGATTAAGCCGGCGCGGGAAAATCAATACTAAATCGCAGCCAAAAATTAACACGTACGGATTCACGATTGAGCGTTCAGGAAATGATTTCGTGTTTTACGGCAGAGGCTGGGGACATGGAGTTGGCTTGTGTCAATGGGGCTGTATGGCGATGGCTGAGAAGGGCTGGAAAGCTGAGAATATTTTGCTGCATTATTACCCGGGAACAGCTGTGAAAAAATTCAAGTGAGAGAAATTACCCGTGAAAAGTTATTTGCTCTTGAGTCGTACGATTACGAATTACCCGAGAGCAGCATTGCACAAGTCCCGGCGAATCCTAGAGATGCTTCGCGATTATTGATTTGGGATTCGAAATCCGGCGCGATAAATTACGATTGCAAATTCCGGGATATAATAAATTTTCTCAGACCGAATGATTTGCTAATCCTGAATGACACGAGAGTTATTCCTGCGCGAATATTGTGTAATCGTCAATCCGGCGGAAAAGCTGAGATATTTTTGCTGCGACCGCTGAGCGAGAATTATCTTGAATGGGAAGTTCTGGCAAAACCTGCGCGAAAGATTCGTGAAAATTCCCGGATCATGATTGACGATTGTGTAATTCGAATCACGCGTGAAAAATCTGATGGCTTGCGAGATATAAGCTTCGAAAATTTTCGTGAAAAATCCGATGTTATAAAATTTCTTGAGAGATTTGGGAAAGTGCCGCTGCCTCCGTATATCAAGAGCGACGACAGCAATAGATTCCGCTATGAATACCAGACGATTTTTGCGAAGAATGACGGCTCAGTTGCAGCCCCAACAGCGAGTTTGCATTTCACGGAAGAATTGCTAGGGAAGATAGTCTCGATGGGTGTGAAAATTTCGTATGTGACGCTGCATGTAGGTTTGGGAACGTTTCGCCCTGTGCAAGTTTCGGATATTCGCGAACATGATATTCACACGGAACACTGTGAAATTCCTGATGAAACTGTTGCAGCGATTCGTCAATGTAAATCTAACGGCGGACGAGTGATTGCTTCAGGAACTACGGCGGCGCGGACTTTGGAATCATTTACGAATGCGAGCGGCGAAATTAATTCCGGAATTTTGGATACGAATTTGTATATTTACCCGGGCTATAAATTTCGCATAGTTGACGGATTAATCACGAATTTTCATTTGCCTGAGAGTTCGTTATTGATGCTTGTATCGGCGTTCTTGGCTGATAAATCCGGTTATGCCGGGCGTGAGGAAATAATTTTGTCGCGATTGCTGGACGTTTACGAATTTGCCGCTCGAACTGGCTGGAGATTTTTCTCGTTTGGAGACGCGATGCTAATAACTTGAGAATAACTTGAAAATTTGCGAGACTTGTTGTAGAATTTGCGCGTAATAATTGGGTGATTAGCTCAGGGGTAGTAGCGCTTCCTTCACACGGAAGAGGTCAGAAGTTCGATCCTTCTATCACCCACCATATAATTTCACAAAAAGGAGGACATATAAAATATGTCTAAAAAAAGTGTTTTTTTAAGTGTAATTTGTTTTCTTTTGTTTGCGATCTTCATAGCTGGAGGCTGCGGAGGCGGAAGCAGTCATCATAATAATGGCGGCGCAACTGATGAAGCTGAAACTGTAATTCCTGATATTGCAGACATAACAGAGTCTGAAGAATATGAAAGAATTATGCAGGAACTTGAAGACGAATTAGCATCTGAGGGCATTACGACAATCCCAGATATGCATTTCGTTTTTATTCTTTCAGGTGACAGCGCTTATATTGAAGATGATGATCTTGCAAGTTCGGCCAAAAAATCTCAGATTGTTAAAACTTCTACGACTCTCCCACAGGAAGAACTCGACAGAATCGCTTCAAGACTTAAACAGCCTTACGAATCCGGTGACATCATTGTCCTTGTATGGCCATCAGCAGGAACGATTGACGATCTTTACACGGCTTTAGGCGAAAAGTCGACTTATGTGGATCCCTACGAAGAATTATCCGGTGACGTAGCTCAAGAAGATTTATACCCCGAATTTTACGCAATCGCGAAACGTTATAACGGGGAAGCTGCTCATTATTTTACGTATTTACTTCCCGGCAGTAAGACTCTGCTCTTAAATGAAATCATTGAAAGTTTGAGCGATGATATTTCATCAGAAGGGATTTCAGAAGATGGTGGAGATGTTTCAGAAAACGTTCCAGAAGATTCTTCCAGTGAAGATGACGGAAGTATTAGCGAAGAATACAGGGGGTTGAGAGGCGAGTATGTATTTCAGGCGCGTAGATATGCGGCTTTTATCAGCTGGGCTGCTCATATAGACTCTGAAATGGAAAAACAAAAAGCTTATGTTCAGTCTTCGTCTTTAATACGTTCAGCAGCAGATCCGTCAACCAATCTTTTTGATTATTCTGCGCAGCGAGAGACAACAAATTTCGATTGGTATTCCCCGAGCAAAAACTGGTATTCTTATGGAAAACATTCTATAGGTTATTCAGCACAAACGAGTGAAACGATTTATGCTTTCCATAATTTCGTGGAAAGGAAAGATTATTACATTGTTCAATCGGATGCTTATTTCAAACCAAATTATGATAAAAAAACAGTGGCTGGATATATCTATACAGTAGGTGCTCCGTGTTGGTACAGATATAGACATTCGTTAGCTAATGCTGGTTCCTATAGCCTTTTCAAGAATGCTCCTAAGAATGTAAATAGGTCAAGCACAGTATCGGACGGAACGAGCCACAGTACGTCGCATACATCTGGAGTAACGATTGGCTCGAAAATTGGATCGAAAATTGGATTTTCTGGCGAATCTCTAGCTGGAGAATTAAGCGCGGAATTGAGCGCGGAAAAGAGTTCGTCAACCACTAAAGGTATGAGCTATAGTCATTCTGCTACGTGGACCACAACTGAATGGAGCTTAATCAATCAATGCGATAGTTATAACCCAGAGTGGAGAGTTGAGTTTTATGACCCAAACAATAAAGGAGTAAACAATAGCGGATATTATCCTGATTGGAATACCGGTGAGGCAGTAACTGCTGCGAGACAGCGCACTGATTACAGTTCTGAGTGGATGTGGCAAATAAGCGATCCAAATCCAAATATAAAAATGCTGGTAAATTTATATTCTGACCTTCGCTCTACGTGGATGGATTTAACAGGTTCAGCAGGTAGAGGATATGGGCATCATTATATTAGCACAGTAAACAGGAAAATAAAGCTTAACCAACCGCCGCACGTTATTATTACATCTGGAGCAGGTCCGCATAATTTCGGCAGAAACGGCGCGAATAATATTAATTTTAGATTCATTTGCTCTGGTAACTGGACGATAACGAGCAGTAATCCGGACTGGTGTTACGTAAGTGAAAATCAATCAAAAGGCGGCGACACAAACGCGGAAGAAATACCAATACTGTTCTTTGTTGAGCCTTTTACAGAGCAAAGCGATAAAGCTCAAACCCGTGAAGCAGTACTCATATTAAGGAACACTGACACAAATCAGATTCAGAGTGTTCGAGTTGTTCAGTCAAACAGAGAATAAACAAAAAATTTTCCCCTCGATGATTCGGGGGGATTTGTTTTCAAAAAAATTCCTACACTGTAATGGCACGCTCCACAATCTTTGCCATTATCGTCATAACTTGTAATGCGGTGACGGCGTTGGAAAACAAAGTTGCCAGTTTCCTAAAATTCTCTGCTGCCAAGTCCGGTGTATGATGCTTTAACCAATATTTTGTTCATAATCTGCTCGTTCACTTTCTGAAATTATTTGCTCCATAACTACTCCTTAGAATTATTTTATAAAGCACTTGAAAAATAGCCAGAAATAATATCTTGAGTTTGTTATTCGGATTTGCATTCTTTGCATTCAGGAAGCATTAACGCGCAAAAAATTAACAGCTCCGGTGAGTGTGAAATTTCTCGCTGAAGCTGTTAGTTTTTTCTAAAATCCGAAGTTGAATAAATTATCGATTAGCTGCTCTTTAAACTGATCTGACGTCGAAGTTTCCTCTGAACCATCAACACCTTGACCAACTGGAATACTCAAGCGCATCTTGAATTGTGTATCGCTCTTTTGCTGCTCTTCGGAGTCCTTGTTTAGCACGCTTATCGGCAAAAATTCTTCGAGTGATTTCGTTATCTGGAGATTTAATAATTGCAATTCGTCCCATGAATTTGCCAGCGTAAATCTCACGTTCTGAAAATCCCGCTTCTTCACTCCTAAAACTTTGCCAGCTGCGTCACGTAATGCGTTGCCAGTTAAGCCACCCGTCATTAACTGGAAAACTCCTTTCATCGCGCCGAGTAATTGATCCAGAATTTTCAGGTCGAATCTTCCGTCGCATAATAATCGCAGCCCCTTGCCCGGAATCCCCAGAGAGCCATTAACCGAGAAATATCTGTATAGAGGCTCGTTCCTGTCAGCTGTAGCTTGTGTGCCAGGATTCAGGAATAAGTCCTGACCATTCCAGAAAAACGTTCCAAGAATTTTCTCGAAGCTGATCTTTTTAGTCGGTGAGATCTTGTTGATTATGCTCATCTTGTGCAAATAGCCCGACCCAGTGTGAAATTTCCCGTCCGCAAAATTCGTAGGCATTACTCCGAAATTTCCCTTCGCTTTCACGTCAACGTCAACACTGCCAACTAACTCGCCCTCTGGTAAAAATTTCGTCACAAGCTTCCCAAAATCCAGGTGTCGAACTGAAACATTGCTCTTCCATGTAGATTTGTTCAAGTCAACATCAACGTTCGAATTTACGATACCGTTGCTGATATTCGCGCTGCCATTCTTGATAGTGATTGTGTTCTTGGCTGTTGAATACGTCACAGGAACAGCTATGTCGTTCACGTCGATTTTGTCGATTAAGCTGATTTTCTTGGAATTTACGTTCACGTTTATCGGGGCGTTTGCTTTTGTCGAGCCGTCAACTTTCAACGTCAAATTCCCCTTCACAAGTCCGCCCATATCCGGCATCTGAGTCTTGATTGCTTTGTCAACATCCAGCGGCTTCGTATTAACGGTGTAATACCATATGCTGTTTTTCTCGCGCAAGTCAACGTTTGCATTCAGATTAAATTCGTCGATTCGTGCGCCCGCGTCAATGTCAAAATGATTTTGTGCCGGAGATTTGAGCTTAACAGAAATATCTTGAATCTTCATGGCGTTCGCGTAAATCGGCGAGTTCACGTTGAGATTTAATTCCGGTTTCGCGACCGTGCCTTTGAGCGATAATTTCCCCTTCACGTTGCCCGTAACTGGCGCAGAACCCATCGCTGCTGTTAATAATGGCTTTAATTCCAGATCCCGAACATTTACCGTGAAATCCAGATTGCTGTTATTGAAATTTCGCTGGTTAATCTTCACGCTGCCTTTGCCGTTTATGAGCGCGTCGTTTAATTTTGCTTCGAGCTTCGTGATATTAATTCTCTGCATGTTGCCGTTAGCTTCGAGAATCGCATACGGAGAGTTCACAAGATTTCCTACACGAATATTCTCGGATTTGACATTTGCGTTCACGCTGGCATTGCTAAGATTTCCTCTGACATTCACGTTACCGCGAACTTGTCCTGAGACCGGCATGTTTTTATCCTGCAATTTCATAGCCGTTAATAATCTCGCAAGATTTATGCCCGGAGTTGACGCTGCAATATCAAGATTCGGATTCGATGTGTTAGCAATATTCACGCTGCCATGAAAATTCACGTTGCCGCCCGGAAGAGATATTCTGGAATTTGCTATGCTGAGAATATTATTCGCGAATGACACAGGAATTTCCAGATCGCCGATTCGAGTTCCCGCGTAACCTGCGTTTCTGCCGAGTAATTTTGCGTTGGCTTTTATCGTCTGGATTTTGTCGTATTTCCCAGAAGCACTCGCCTCAAGATCATAAATTCCGGATACATCACGTAATTCACGAATAGCTCTGGGTTCGAAATTATTCACGTTAGCATTGGCTCTAAATTCCGAATTATTCAGATTTGCGCTTGCATTCGCCGTGATTAGACTTTTGCCGAAATTCGCCCGGAATTTTTCCAGAATCGCTTGCCCACGCTGGTGATTATATAGCAATTCCGCCAGAATATCGTTCAGTGTGAAGCCGTTCGCTGATAATTTCCCGGACGTTATTTTCGCACTCACACTCAAGTCGTCAGCTATGACCGTTCGAGCCGTAATTTTCCCCGCAGGTTTTGTCACAGATTTCGCCAGATCCGGAAAAGTTTTTATAACCGTCGGCAAATCAAGATTCACGATTGATACTACGGCTTGCGGCTTGAAATTCCCCTGAGAATCCTGAGTTGCTTCACCGCGCGCGAATAATTTCCCGCCGAAGATTTCCCCGTTTAATGCGAGTTTGGGAGCTTGCCCGGGTGTAAGTTTTGCGTTTGCTTTGAATCCCTTGAGAATTTTTAATCCGGCAGCCGATATGCCCGGAATTTCCGCGTAAAAACTCCCGTCTGTGTTGCTGAGAATATCGCCCTCAAGAACTGTCTTAACGTTAAAATTCACGAAGCCTTTTTCACCTTCGAGTTTCGCGTCCGGAGCAGCAATTCTGCCAATCTCACGCAGCGAAATATTCTCAGCTCTGCCAACCGCGTTCAGGCGCAAATCTTCCGTGTCAAGTTTCGACGTAAGATTCACATTTGCAGCTTTCGTGTTCAAAACCGCATCAGTCAGCCCGAAAATTTTTCTGCCGTCCCAATCAAACGGTACTCGCAAATTAAACGGAATGTCCATAACTTTGCCATTCGGAACAGATACTACGCCCGAAGCCGTTATCAAATCATTCTGTGTCGCGAAATCTTTAACGCTCTTCACGAAAACGCGCCCGTAAATTTTCCCCGAGAAATCAATTTCCGGTTTTGGAACGAATCGCCATACGTCATCAAATCCAAGCACCGCAAATTCCGTACGCAAATCAAACGGCGGCAGCAAATTCCCGAGTACCTGCGCGGAAATCTTTTCGCCGAGTCTGAGATCGCTTGACGAAATCTTCAGCGGCGAAAAATCCATGAGTGCGTTAATTTTCACGGGCAGAACTTTCTCGTCAGAAATAATATCCGTGTTAAGCAAAATATTCCCGGATTCATTCAGCGACAATTCATGAAGATTCACGTTCGCAAATTCCGACGCAAAATCAATATCACGAATTTTCAGGTTAAACGGCTTGAGCTTGATCGAGTTCAGGTCAAATGCTTCGGATTCGTCTTCATCAGGTGATTCGTCGTCACTCGTCGCAAAATGATTCGCAATAATCATGACTTTTTCGAGACTGGATTTCACGCCGCTGATTTCAAGATTTTTCACGAACGGCAATCCCCCGAGAATTTCGTTCCGCACGCCGTCCAAAACCAAATCCCAATCCGGACTGACCGACGCGTAATCCAAACTCAGCAAATTCTCATCGCCGGAAATAATCCGCAAATCTGAAATCGCCAAGCCATCATGAATCGAACCGTCAATGTCGCGAATTTCGAGTTTCATTGGATTCAGGAAATAATTCCCAGCGTAACGAGCAACTGGCAAAATCACACTACGTCCAGCCGGCAGCCAAAATAACGCAGCACCTCCCGCCGCGAGAATTATCGCCAAGAATATCAAGAATTTCACAAGAGACCAAAGTCTTCTCAAAATATTTTCCCCTTCTGCAAACGTAATATTAAAATTTTACGTATATTATATAATCTCAGGGACAAGAATATGACAAATTCTTGCGTAATTCAACTCTTGCGCTAAAATGCGTTATGTTGAATCAGGAAATTTTTGTGAACGTGAAATAATTTTGTAGGGGGAAATTTCGATTATGGCTTCAAAGAAAGCTGTTGAGACTGAATTTACAGCTTCTAATGAAAACGAACCAGCTAAGACTAAGACAAAGAAACGTGAGAAAAAATCCAGCACGAGGACTAAATCGACAACTAAAAAATCCGCAACAACCAAGAAATCCAGCACCGCGAAAAAATCAGGATCAAAATCTGCCGCAAAATCTTCTGCCAAATCCACAAATTCGCGCGGGAAAATTCTTGTTATCGTCGAGTCACCGTCAAAAGCTGCAACGTTATCCGGAATCTTGGGAAAAAATTACGTCGTCAAATCCAGCAAAGGTCACATCAAAGATCTTCCCAAAAGCCGCCTTGCAATCGATATAGACAACGACTTCAAACCGGAATACATTCTCGTCAAGGGCAAAGCTGCGTTGAAAAACGAGTTGCTCAAAGTCGCGAAAGATGCTTCGTCAATTCTGCTGGCTTCAGACCCGGATCGTGAAGGTGAAGCTATCGCATGGCACTTGGCTGATGTCTTGGGAGTTGATATTTCCGAAAGATGCCGCGTGAGATTTTACGAGATTACGGCAAACGCTATAAAAAACGCAGTCGCAAATCCGGATTTCATCGACTTGAACAAAGTTGACGCACAACAAGCTCGAAGGATTCTTGACAGGCTCGTCGGCTACAAGCTCAGCCCGCTGCTCTGGAAAAAAATCCGTTACGGACTTTCGGCTGGTCGTGTGCAATCAGTCGCTCTGAATCTAATCTGCGAACGTGAACGCGAAATTCAGGCTTTTATTCCTGATCCGTATTGGGTCATAACTGCTAAAACCAAGAACTCGAATCGCATTTACGAACTCAGACCGGATAAACTCGACGGCAAAACACTCCTGAAAAATTCGCTGCCATTAGCAATTAACACTCCGGAAAAAGCTGACGAGATCATGAACGAGATTCGCAATAATAAAATCATCGTCACGGAATTTAAGGCGAAAGATACTCCACACGCTGCCCCAGCTCCATTCAGAACTAGCACACTTCAACAGGAAGCGTCACGAAAACTCAGCATGACTCCACGGCGCACAATGAGTATAGCTCAGGCACTTTACGAGGGCTTGAATGTCCCGGGAAAAGGTCACGTAGGATTAATAACTTACATGCGAACGGACAGCTTGAGACTTTCAAACGAGGCTCTTGATTCGTGCCGTAAATTCATCGCGGCGAATTTCGAGACAAAATATCTTCCGGCAAAAGCAAATATCTTCGGCAACGCTCCCAAATCAAAAAGCAGCAACGTGAAAGTTCAGGACGCTCACGAGGCAATCAGACCTACAGACGTAAATCTCACACCGGACGAGGCTCGAAAAATTCTCACGCCCGAACAGTACAGGCTTTATGATCTAATCTGGCGGAGATTCGTCGCAAGTCAAATGTCACCGGCAATCACAGCCAAGGCAACTTTGAAAGCTCAGGCAGGTCGTGTGAGTTTGCGTTGTGATGGCGAGAGCATGATCTTTGACGGTTGGAGCAAATTATGGAATCTCGAAGTGAAAAGCGAACAAATCGCGAAAATTAATCCCGACGAAATTCTGAAACTGATCTCGCTCGACAAAGACCAAAGATTCACTCGTCCACCGTCCAGATATTCCGAGGCAGGCTTGATCAAAACTCTCGAAGAAAACGGCGTTGGCAGACCTTCGACTTATGCGACGATTGCAGCAACTCTTGATTCACGCGGCTATATCGAGAAGAACGAAGAAAAACGTTTTTTCCCGACTGCATTAGGAATGACTGTTGACACGTTTCTGGCGCAATATTTCAATCGCAAAGACCTGTCCTCAATCGTTGACGCGGGATTCACGGCTCAAATGGAAAAAGAACTCGATGAAGTCGAAGAAGCTCAGAGAAAATGGCTCGATGTTGTGGGGGAATTTTGGCAGGAATTTTCGACTACGCTTCAAGAAGCTGAAGGTGCTAGCCGTGTGCCGTTGCCTGAACCGGAGAAAATCGGCGAGGAATGTCCAGAATGCGGTCATGATTTGGTCAGGAAGCGCGGAAGGTTTGGGGAATTTATCGCTTGCTCGAATTATCCCAACTGTAAATATACGCGCCCGATTCTCACGTCAATCGGCGTCAAATGTCCGAAATGCGGCGGCGAAATCGTCAAACGCAAGAGCAAAACTAACCGAACGTTCTACGGCTGCTCAAATTATCCGAAATGCGACTACACTTCATGGAACAGACCGACTGGCGAAACTTGTCCGGAATGCGGCGAAGAATTGTACATGAAAGGCTCGAATATTTTCTGCGCGAAATGCGGCTACAAGACCGAAGCGTTAGATCTCGTGAGTGAGTGAGTGAGCGAATGAATAAGCATGATTAAGATAATCGGAGCTGGACTTGCCGGCTGCGAGGCTGCGTGGCAAATTGCTAATCGGGGCGTTGATGTTGAATTATACGAGATGCGCCCTGAGAAATTCACGCCTGCTCACAAGACAGGAAATCTTGCTGAAATAGTCTGCAGTAATTCGCTGGGTTCTGAGAACAGTCCTGAGAGAATTACTGCTGCCGGAATCTTGAAAGAAGAGCTGAAATATTTTGGCTCGCTGATAATTTCCTGCGCGGAAGAATCACGAGTTCCTGCTGGAGGAGCGTTGGCTGTTGACCGAGAGAAATTTTCGGGACTTGTAACTGAACGGATCACGAATCATTCGCGAATAAATCTGATTCGTCGAGAAATTTGCGAGATTTGCGATTCATGTGAGAAAATCATAATTGCGACGGGGCCATTAACATCTGATGATTTAGCTGCGTATTTGCGAGAGAATTTTGCCGGAGAATATATCTCGTTCTATGACGCGGTTGCGCCGGTGATTCTGAAATCGTCGATTGATATGTCTCGGGTATTCGTTGCCGGACGCTACGGACGCGGTGAGGATTATATTAACTGCCCGATGAATCGTGACGAGTACGAGAAATTCTATTACGAACTTGTTCACGCCGAGAGAAATTTGCCGCATGATTTCGAAGCCGGAAAATATTTCGAAGGATGTATGCCTGTTGAAGCGATTGCGGATCGTGGGATTGATACGCTGCGATTCGGCGCGATGAAACCCAGAGGCTTAATCAATCCTGCGACGGGTCATGAAGCTTATGCGGTTGTTCAGTTGCGTCAGGATAATTCGGACGGCACGCTATATAACATCGTGGGATTTCAGACGGGCTTGAAGTGGGGCGAACAGAAACGTGTTTTCTCGATGATACCTGGATTGCAAAATGCTGAGTTCGTTAGATTAGGCGTTATGCACAGAAATACTTCGGTGAATGCTCCGGCGGTTTTGGACGAATTTCTTAGAATACGCGGACACGAGAATATTTTCTTGGCTGGACAGATTACCGGAGTTGAAGGCTATATCGAAAGCACGGCGATGGGATTGGTTGCGGGATTGAACGCGCTGTCTTTGCAAAAATTTCCCCGAGAGACGGCGATTGGCTCTTTGCTGAATTATTTGCGTACGGCTGATGCGAGACATTTTCAACCGATGAATATTAACTTGGGATTATTTCCTGAGATTGGGCTTGGACAAAAAATCCGCAGCAAAAAAGATCGTGCGAAATTTCAGCGTGACCGGGCGTTACTAGCGATTCGTGAATTATGATTTACGTGATTGGCATTGGCTCCGGCGAGAAAGATTCAATGACGTTCGAAGCGTGGGCTGCTCTTGAGAGATGCGATGTGATTCTGGGTTATCGTAAATATATCGAGTTAATACGCAATTATTTCCCGGGAAAAACTTTTCGCGAATACTCTATGCGTGAAGAAGTCAAACGTTGTGAATATGCCCTGAAAATTTCGCGTGAAAATCCTGAGAAAATCATCGGGCTTATATCGAGCGGTGATTCTGGAATTTACGGAATGGCAGGGTTAATTCTCGAACTTGCAGATGGCGATTCGCAAATTGAGATAATTCCGGGTGTGAGTGCGTCGAGTATTTGTGCGTCGATTTTGGGTGCGCCGTTGATGAACGATTACGTTGTACTGAGCCTGAGCGATTTATTAACGAGCTGGGAAATTATCGAGCGTCGAATACGTGCGGCATGTTTGGGGGATTTCGTGATCTGCGTGTTTAATCCGGTCAGCAAAAGTCCCAAACGTCGTGAAAATTTCCGTCGTGCGTGTGAGATTATTCTGGAATACAAAACCCCCGATACACCGTGCGGATTCGTGCGTAACGGGGGGCGTGATGGCGAGAGCTGCGAGATTATGACGCTTTCTGAGATTGCTGATTATGAACTGGATATGTTCTGCACGCTCATAATCGGCAATTCTCAGAGCAGAATTATTAACGGCAAATTCGTAACTCGTCGGGGCTATGATATGTGACTGATTATGAAATCCTGCAGCGCGTCAATCCCTGAGATTTTTCCCGAAACGCTTGACGTTATAATCGGGACATCAAGCGAGAATAATCCGGATTTTACGTATTGCATGAGAGTTCCGCGCCATTTTCCGCGAGCGATTTTGTCAGCTTTTGTGAACACGACGAAAATATTCACGCCCAAATTTCTGAGCCATTCTTGTAATTCACGGTCGTTTGCCAGAAGCCCGTGACGGAAATCCACGAGATGACACACGAATTTCAGATTTGCTCTGTTGCGCATGTAGGACGAGATTAATCTTTGCCAGTCATTGCGTTCGGATTTGCTGCGAGCCGCGTAACCGTAACCCGGAAGATCTACAAGCCTGAATGTGCGCGAATTATTCTGGGAATCCGTGAAACTCACATGATAGAAATTTATGCTGCGAGTTTTGCCCGGAGTTGAGCCGGTTTTTGCGAGTTTTGCGTTTAACAGCGCGTTGATAAGCGAGGATTTGCCGACATTCGAACGTCCAGCGATTGCAATCTCGAACACGCCGTCTTTTTCCGGGATAAGTTGACCGGAATCGAAACACGTTGCCTCAATTCCGGCTTTGAAATTCATATTACGCAATTTATGCGATCGTAACTTCTTTGCACAGATACACGTCTTGAACTGCGTTGATAATCTGCACGCCCTCGCTCATCGGACGCTGGAAAGCTTTACGCCCGAGAATCAATCCCATTCCGCCAGCTCTCTTGTTAATTACAGCCGTACGAACTGCCTCGGATAAATCGCTCGCACCGCCTGAAGCACCGCCAGAGTTAATCAAGCCTGCACGTCCCGCGTAACAATTCAGAACTTGATAGCGCGCCAAATCTATCGGATTCTCAGTTGTGAGTTTCTCGTACATTTCTTTCGAAGTCTTGCCGTAGCCCTTGCCCATCGCTTGATAACCGCCGTTGCAATCGGGTAATTTCTGTTTGATAATATCAGCTTCAATCGTAACGCCCAGATGATTCGCCTGACCGGTTAAATCTGCTGAGGCGTGATAATCCTGAACTTTGTCGTCCTTCTTGACTTTGAACGCGGAATTTCTCAGATAGCACCATAAAATCGTAGCCATTCCCATCTCATGAGCCTTGTGAAACGCTTTCGAGATTTCCTGAATCTGGCGAGTTGACTCAGGGCTGCCGAAATAAATCGTAGCTCCGACTGCGACTGCTCCGAGTTCATAAGCCTGTTCGACCGACGCGAATAAAACCTGATCAAACTGATTTGGATACGTCAATAACTCGTTGTGATTGAGCTTGAGTACGAACGGAATCTTGTGTGCGTATTTTCGTGCGACTGCTCCGAGAACTCCCAGAGTTGTAGCTACAGCGTTACAGCCAGCTTCCATTGCGAGTTTGATAATATTTTCCGGATCGAAATAAATCGGATTTGGTCCAAACGATGCTCCGGCGGAATGTTCGATTCCCTGATCTACCGGCAAAATCGATATATAACCAGTATTAGCTAATCTGCCGTGACTGAACAACGTCTGCATTGCGCGTAAAACAGGAATCGGTCTATCACTACCGGCTATGACGCGATCAACGAAATCAGCCCCCGGAAGCGAGAGCATCTCTTTAGGAACAGCCTTGCATTCATGCGTTAATAAACTCTCAGCTTCAGAGCCTAACAACGCTTCAATTTTTCCGTATTGCATTCTAGAAAAACCTCCGTATTTATAATTTCCAAAAATGTTTGGTTCACGAAAATATTATAACTCTTAAAAATTCACGGCGTTAATTTCTTCGCTAAATATTGTCCCATTTCTCTTTCTCGTAATCTTGTGTATTATCGACAAATTCTTTCGCGTAAGTGTTATAAGCTTCTTCTGCCTGATCGCGTACCGGCTTCAAAAGTCTTCTGACAAAATATCCGATTACAGCCAAAATTGCGAATCCGATCACGTAGCCGAACGTCGAAAATATTATGCTCTCAAACCAATCCCAGGATTTTTTCCCGAGTTCGAGAATTTTCTCCAGAAGCCAGTAGAAATTCTTGAATACCCAGACGATACAAACCCAAATTCCAGAAAGCAGACGCCAGATCCCCTGAACCAAGTAATATCCGGCATAATAAATTCCCAATCCGGCGTAGTAAATTACGTTCCAAATTCCAATCGCAATCCAGTAAACGCAGAACCATATTCCCAAGAGCAAACGCCAGATCCCCTGAATTAAGTAATATCCGGCGTAATAAATTCCCATCGCGAGCCAGTAAATACACAGCCACACGACATACACCGGATAATAAATCATCGCCCAGATTGCGCCAAAAATTCTGCCGATACAGCCCGGGCTTTGTGATTCTTCGGGTGAAGCTTCAGCGGCAAACGCAACACTCGCAGCTCCACACACGCAGATTATCATCAACACGCAAAATATTTTTCTCACGCACAATGCCTCGTGAATTTGTTATAGCTAATCAATTTCTCTGAGCTCCATCAAGATATTATAAAATTCTTCTGGAAATTCCTTGAATTTATTCTTCAAGTAAGTCATGTTTATTTCAGGAGAATTTCTGAGTTCATCATAACTTAATGATTCATACTCACTGGAAAAAAGTCCACGATACGTATAAACACCATATTTGCAGAAAGTTACACCATACCAAGTCAAACCAGAGTATGTCCATGTTGTGTATACTTCATCTTCGTCTGGAACTTTTACTTCACTCTTACTTCCTCCCAAAACATATCCGTACCTCAAAGTCAATCCTGTGATTTCATTTCGCGTTAAATCACGTCGCTTGACAGGTTCTACAACTTCAGGTTCTACAGCTTCAGGTTCTGATTTTTCTTTAGCAAAATACGTACCCCACGCTGCCTCCGCAAATTTCTTAGCGCGTGATGAAAGCATTTCTACTAATGTCTTCGAACAAATTTTACCCAAAAGTGCCGTAATAGTTGAAAAGCCTAAAAAACCTAAGACATAGTCCGTGACTATTCCGAAACCGTCTCTGCACCATTTAACAATGTCGCCAATAGCCCAGTACAACCACTGCATTCCAAGCCATACGTAATAAAAAATGTCCAATAGAAAGTTCCCAGCTATCATTAAATAATCGGAAATTCTCCCCATGAAGCTTGGACTTTCAGCTTGTGTCGATTCAGCAGCATACGCCAGTGAAGGTAGGTTTACCCACCCCCCCCCCAACATACACATACACGATACGATACATACAGCCAAACACACGCACAAAAATACTCTACGATTCTTCATTTCAAAACCGCCTTTCGTAATCTAAAAAATTATTACGCCCTCGATTATAGCAAACACTCCGGAAATTATCAGACCGATTGCTAACACCATCATTATCGACAACGCACTGACTAACGGCGACGCGCACATCAGTCCCGCAAAAATCACCAGCACAACGCCACTCAGAAGCATCAACCACCAGCCTTTAACGCCAGCTCCTCCGAGCCATAACGACGTGCCAATTCGCGACAATCCCGTCAATAATATCCAGGTCGCAATCACAAACGGTATGAAAAACGCATTTATTCCCGGACGCGTCAAAAGCAAAATTCCCATCACTAAATCAATCACGCCCATGAACGCAAAAACGCCTCTCCTGAAAAAACAGAATCCCGACAAATAATTCACGCCCGATACGCACAAGCCAATCCCCAAAATCGTTACCAACGTAGCGTCTAATAACTGCAACATCGTCAACGGATAACGCAAACTCAACGCACCCAGAATTATCAGGATTGCTCCCGAAATATACATGCTCAATTTCGAATTAAACATCGCAAATTTTCCCCCAAAATTTTTCGCAAATTACTCAGCCAACATTTTGTTCAAATCTTCCTGTACCTGCTTCACACTGACACAGCGAATGCCAGCAAAGCCAAAATCACGCGCTCCCTGAACATTTCGCTCCAAATCGTCAATAAAAACGCACTCGTCCGGAACCAGATTATATTTCTCAGCCAGTAACGCGTAAATTTCACGGTCTGGCTTTATCACGTGAACATCGCACGAGAAAATGCCTCCGTCCATCAATGGCAGAAAATCCAGACATTCACGATTCGATTCTATTGCAATATGCGAGTAATTCGACAGATAATAGACTTTATAGCCGCGTGACTTCAAATCCTGCAGCCAAGGAATCGTAGAATCTCGCCGGATAAAACAATCCCCGAAATTCGCAAATAACGCACGCATTTCCTTCGAATATTCCGGAGCATACGAGAGCATTTCCGAAATAACTTCTCGAGCGTCAATTCCGAGATCGAATTTGTCCCAGCGATTATTGCCCCACGCTGCAAAATTTATCCTGTACAACGCTTCTTCGCTCAAATTTCCGCAGATTCTTTTTACATGCCCGTCCCAATCAAAATCAATCAACACGTTGCCAATGTCGAAAATAATATTCTTGATCTTGCTCATGAGATTTTCACACCCAAGTTCTCCAGCTCAGAAATATTTTTCACATGACCGGCTTCGTCAACCCACGCGACACAATCACGCAGCAACTCAACTTTGCGCCCGGAATTTAACAACGCCAGCACACTCTCACGCACGCAAAATTCGCTCGCAATTCCACACACCGAAACTTCATTGCCAATAACCTGACTCAGAACTTCTCCGGAACGATTCTTCGCTTCAAAAGCCGAATATTCTTCGCGTGAAATATCCGTGCCTTTATAAAAAATATTCGCCTCATTCGGTCTCTGTTGCGGATTCAAAATCTTCGCGTAAAAATCCTCGTGAATTTCTGCTCCGTGAGTTCCAGCCTGACAATGCACTACCCAAACACCGCCGTTCTGAATATAGCTGCAATGTTTCTCGTCGTGCCAATCTGCTGAGTAATAAACTTTCGCATCGGGATTCGCGTTAATTAATCCGATAATATTCGCAATCGCGTTCTCAGCATTTCCGCAAGCAAGCGTTCCGTCGATAAAATCATACTGACAATCTACAACTAACAAGTCTTTCATAACACAATTTCTCCTTTGATTCGCATTATTCGCAAAAATATTTACACAATATTATATTCGCACAACAAAAAAACGGCGAGAATTTTCTTCCCACCGTCTGCAATGCAATGCAATCTGCAAAATTATTTACGCTGCGTTCTCACGATCTACGATTGCCTGAATTTCCTCGTGTACGATTACTTCTTTCTCCTGCAAAACACGCGCAACTTCATGCAAAACTTTCTCATGCTCCTTCAGAATATTTTCCGCTTGAGTCTGAGCTTCCGTAACGAGCCTGCGAATTTCCTCGTCGATTTTCACGAACGTACTTTCGCCAACATCTTCACGATTCGCCGTTTGACCGTTCAAATACGCCATCGATGACGCTGCATAACGCACAGGTCCCAAACTCTCGGACATGCCAAATTCCGTAACCATTCGCCGCGCAATTTCCGTAGCCCGTTCGAGATCATTTGACGCACCAGTCGTAGGCTCGTTAAAAACCAGCAATTCAGCAGCTCGCCCGCCCAACATCACAGCCATGCGATTCTTCAGCTCGTTCTCACCGACCAAATATTGATCTTCCGTAGGCATTTGCATCGTGTAACCCAACGCGCCTTTAGTCGTCGGAATTATGCTGACTTTGTGAACAGGATCTGAGCCGGGCAAATAACACGCTACCAAAGCATGTCCCGTCTCATGATACGCAACTTTCTTTCGAACTTCCGGAGTCAAAGGCGTTTTTCTCTGCAATCCGGCAACAACTCTCTCAATCGCAAGATCAAAATCATTCATGTTGACTTTCTCAGCATTATGTCTCGCAGCCAATAACGCAGCTTCATTCGCAATATTCGCCAAATCCGCTCCAGAAAATCCCGGCGTAACTTTCGCAATCGAGCGCAAATCTATCTCGTCAGACAACGGGATCTTTCTCGTGTGAATCTTCAAGATTTCCTCACGCCCTTCTTCAGTCGGCAGCACAACCTGAATTTGCCTGTCAAATCTTCCCGGACGCAGCAAAGCCTGATCAAGAATTTCCGGTCTATTCGTCGCGCCCATTATCACAACGCCGTTATTAGTCGTAAATCCGTCCATCTCAGCTAATAACTGATTCAGCGTGTTTTCCTGTTCAGAATTTGTCGCCAACATTCGTGTTCTTGACTGACCGATTGCGTCGATCTCGTCAACGAATATTATGCACGGAGCTTTCTTCTTAGCCTGCTCGAACAAATCCCGAACTCTCGCAGCACCAACGCCAACGAACATTTCTACGAAACTCGAACCAGTTATGAAAAAAAACGGAACGCCAGCTTCACCCGCAGCAGCTTTTGCCAGCAAAGTTTTCCCAGTTCCCGGAGGTCCAACGAGCAAAACTCCCCGAGGCAATCTTGCGCCGAACTTGTCGAATTTCTTCGGGTCTTTCAGGAAATCGATTATCTCGCGAATTTCGACTTCAGCTTCGCCAACTCCGCCTAAATCCGAGAAGTGAACGCCGGTCATCTCACCCTGCAATTCTTTAGCACGACTGCGCCCGAACGAGAAAATATTTCCGATACCGCCAGCTCCTCCTCCCTGCATATTCCTGAATATCAAGTACCAGATTATCAGCAGCGGCAACATCGGCAGCAAAATTCCCATGAATAAATCCATCAAGCCATCACGTTTCGCAACTCCTCCGAACGAAATATCCGCACTCGCCAAACGTTCTATCAAGTACGGATCGAGCAATTTCACGACGCTTTTGATCTCATTCTGAGGCTTCTGTCTGCGATTCGTCAAGATCACTCCGTCAACAATCGGGCGTTTATCCGGGCTGGCATTCTCTTTGCTTTTCAACGCGTACATGATTCGCGTATCCGTTATGTCAACATTTTCGATCTCGTGCGAATCAAGATCCGACAAAAACTCACTGTACGGCACTTCCGATTTGCTCTCAACATACGGCTTGTAAACGTACTCCGCAAAAAGCCACGCTACTACCATTGCGATCAAAAAATATCCAGCCGAAAATTTTCCCTTGTCCATTTGCTTCAATTTACAACTTCAACTCCTAACCTGCAATATTAACGCCTACGCCTGAAGCCCGTCGCAAAAAACAGGAACATTCCAGACATGAACAAACACAAATATCCCTCCGAAAATAATCCCTCGTGAAATAATATACACGTCGTTATGCACATGATCATTCCGAACGTGAACGATACCCAGCGCAAAATATTTCTCACATTCATCGCATTTCCCCGTCAAAAATCTCTCGCAGCTTCCGTGACGCAAAATCCAGATTATCATTCACAATCACGTAATCATACTCGCGCTGCAATTCCAATTCACGAATCGCGTTATGCAATCTCAACTCGATTATCTCCGGCGAATCCGTCTTTCTATTCAGCAATCTGTCACGCAACGCATCAACCGACGGTGGCGCAATAAATATCAAGATTGCTTCGGGCATTTTCTCTCGAACCTGTAACGCTCCCTGAACGTCAATCTCCAGCAAAACGCTCTTACCAAGATTCAATTCCGATTCGACATCACTCTTCAGTGTCCCGTAAATTTCGCCGTGAACGTGTGCGTGTTCCAGAAACAATCCCTGCGAAATTCCAGCCTCAAATTTCTCGTGCGAGATAAATCTATACTCAATTCCATCAGTCTCTCCAGTTCTTGGCTGTCTAGTCGTGCAAGAAATCGAGTAAACCAGATCCGGAATATTTTTCAGCGCGCGTTCCCGTAACGTGCCCTTGCCTACACCGCTAGGACCGGACATCACAAACAATTTTCCCCGCATAATTCTCACGATATATTCTCACTCTACATTCTGAATCTGCTCACGAATTTTCTCAAGCGAAGTCTTTGCGTCAACAACTCCCCAGCGAAATTCTGCGTCATTAACTTTCGAACCCATCGTATTCAACTCGCGATTAATCTCCTGAATCAGGAAATCCAGTTTTTTCCCGAGCGGCTCATTCAAATTCATCGTCTCACGAAATTTCGAGATATGCGCCTGCGTTCTGACAATCTCTTCCGAAACGTCCCATTTGTCCGACAGAATCGCAACTTCCTGAGCAATCCTCGCGTCATCAAGCCCGAGTTTGTACGTGTTCATGACATTATCGATTCGTGAGCGCAAATCCTCAATAGCATTTTCTTTAGCAACTTGCCAACGTTCCAGAAGATTCTTAACAATTCCGTCAAAATTCTCAAGCTCAGAACTCACCGCCGCAAAAAGTTTCTCACCCTCGGATTTCCGCATATCGTTCAGCGAGTCCAACGCCTCAAGAAATATCTTGTCCCAAACCAGAGCGGCTTCAGCGTCAATTATTGCGTCACATGTATCCGTCAACTCGAACATTCTTGGCACTAACAAGAAATTCGTCAAATCGTCCGGAACTCGCAAATTATTTTTCATGGCGATTCCCTGCAACTGTCGAAACAATACCGTAAAGCTTTTCTCATCAAAAACCGGAGCATTCACGCCGGCATTCCACGAAATTTCCCCGTTTAACCTGACTTTGCCGCGATTTATGTGTGAACGCATCAGCGCATTCATGCGGTTTTCAAGCGACGATAATTCTCTTGGAAGCTTCACAACGAACTCCTGATACCTGTGATTCACCGATGTCATTTCGAATACGACTTTCCCCCATGGAAACTCGCGCTCCGAACGTCCAAAACCCGTCATACTCAGAAACATTTATTTGCCCTCAAACTGCGATTCAAAATCCGAGAATCTTTTCGACAACTCTTCCATTATTATATTTCTGCCGTTTTTAGTCTTGTAAACTTCATCGGGAAATCTCAGCGGCTCACCGAAAATTACGCGAATCTTCTTAGGCTTAATCAACGCTGACCCGGGCGGCATTGCTGCGAATGATCCGTTTATGAACACCGGTAAAATCGGCGCATGAGTGTGTGCTGCGATAACTGCGACACCGGCTTCTAACGGCTGCAATTTCCCGTCAAGCGAACGTCCTCCCTCAGGAAAAATTAACACATCATTGCCATCTTCGTACAGCTTCATGAATCCGCGCAAAGCTCCGGCTGCTGAGGCGTTATTTTCTCGCGAGACCGGAACTGCTCCGAGTGATTCAATCGCAAGTCTAAACGGCGCAAACTTGAACAACTCTTCTTTCGCAAAATATCGCAATCTTCTCGGGAAAAAACACCCAACTATTACCGGATCCATATTACTCGCATGATTACACGCAACGATAAAATTCTCGCCGTTCACATCAATTTTCTGCTGCCACGTTATGCTAATCCTGTTATAAATTCTCAGGAATAATCCGAAAAGCGTCCTGACAATCGCGTAAAAAACTTTATTCTGCTTCAATCTCTCGTAACCCCCTGTCATGAACAAATCCCAAAATCTTTTCAATCACTTGCTGCTCATTCATGTCCGACGTGTCGAGAATTATCGCTCCGTCCGGAATTTTCAGCGGCGAAACTTCACGGTGCGAATCATATTCATCACGGGACTTTATATCCTGCAATATTTTCTCGTAATCGGCCGTCATGCCTTTAGCGATTCGCTCGTCATATCTGCGTTTTGCTCTGGCTTCTGGAGATGCTGTCAGGTAAATCTTCAAGTCCGAATCCGGAAAAACAACGCTGCCAACGTCACGACCTTCTGCGATTAACGAGCCGTAATTCTCCTGTTCACGCTGCAATTCCAAAAGCGATTCCCTAACCGATGGTAACGCCGAATAAACCGACGCTAACTTGTCAACTTTGGCTGTGCGAATCTCAGAGCTAACGTCGAAATCATTCACGTAGACTTTCTTGTCGAGAATCTTGATCTTGATCTTCAGCAAGGCTTCTCGCAGTAAAATATTTTCTTCGGGATGAATTTCCGCTTCGTTAAGAATCAGCGCAATCGCCCTGTAAATCGCGCCCGTGTCGAGGAATTTTATCCCCAGAATTTCCGCAATTTGTTTCGATACGGAACTTTTCCCAGCTCCGGCAGGTCCATCAATCGTAATAACCAACGCTAAAACCCAGCCATTTCGTTCATATCGCGCGTGACACTTCCGGCGAAATCCACCATGTCAGCCATGAGATTATCAAAATCCTGAATACCCAAACGCTCCAGCGGCTCCGGAAACATGTACGACTGCAAACCGTCCGCGCCCAATCCGATCCCCAACATCAGGCAAATCGAGTTCGAAAGCGTCACAACGTCCAACAGCGGCTGAAATTCTTTCTTATCCTCGGGCAATTCGTTCGGCTTATGATGATACGCAACCGCAACTTGATACGCATCGGGCAGCTCCCATTTCTCCGCCAAAATCGCTCCTACCATTGCGTGATCGAATCCCAAAACTCGCGACTCAGCTTCTGTGAACGGGATATTTTCTTCCTCGACCATTTTCACGATTATGCCATAACCAAATCTTACGTAATCATTCAGAATTACTTTGCCAATATCGTGCAGCAATCCGCCGACGTAAGCATCTTCAGTTGCAACTTTACCGGTCATTTTTGCGATATAACGCGACGTGTACGCAACCATCAACGAATGCCGCCACAATTCGCCACGGTCAAGCGCGTAACCTGACAAGCCCTTGTCCATCGCAGAATAAACCGACGCTGCAAGAATAATATTGCTCACACTCTTGTAGCCTAATCTCGTAATTGCTTCGGTTATGTTCGAAATATTTCTCGTTGAACCATACGCTGCAGAATTTGCAAGTTTCAAAACTCTCATGACAAGTCCTTCATCACGTGAGAGACTTTTTGCGACATCAGAGGCATTGCTCGAAGGGTCGTTAAGTTTACGCATAGTCTCAAGAACAAATTGCGGGAATGATTTAATATCCTTCAATTTGCTCAAAATTCGTGTTCGTATTAATTCTCTTGAACGTTCATCTATTCCATTGCCTGTTTGACCGGTATTTTCGTTACTCACAATGCGTTCACCTCGTCAATTTCTAAATTCCAAAATTTCACACCATACCTCCGGATAATATTTTAGAGTAGAGCTGTGAAAAAGACAAACTCACATACTCACCCGTCCGCAAATTCTCAAGCTGCAAATTGCCAATCTTACGGCGAATCAGTCTCTCAACCCTGAAGCCCATATGACGCGCCATAAGTCTGACCTCACGTTTCACACCGTCACAAATTGCGATTTCGATCCATTTATTCTCCGGCTCACGATTCATGAGCGCAATACTCAACGGTTTCACAAATTTTTTCACGTCCAGATTTTTCTCCGGATCGATAATTTCCAGTTCAAAACCTTTGCTCCAGCTTTCGATTTGCTTGCGATTAATCTCGTGATTCAGCATTGCCTCGTAGGATTTGCTGATTTCGTTCGACGGGTGAGTGATGCTCTGAGTGAAAGCCCCGTCGTTCGTGAGAATTAACAGCCCTTCGCTTTCACGGTCAAGTCTTCCGACGGGATACAATCGCGTATTCTTGCGCAAATTTTCCGGCAGCAACTCCAGCACAACCGGATCATATTTATCGCTCACAGCACAGACGTAACCTTTGGGTTTATTCATCACGTAGTACACATGTTCCTGAGTTTTGAGAATTTTCCCGTTCAGCTTTATCTCGTCATTCTCCGGCGAAACGTCAAAGTACGGAGCTAACACGATCTTGCCGTTGACCTGCACACGCCCTTCGAGAATCATGATCTCAGATTTTCTTCGTGATGCTGCCCCGCAAGATGCCAAATATGCGTTCAATCTCATAACGTAACAAATTCCTTTCCAAACTTCACTTCGAATTTCGACTCAATTTCAACTCAATTTTGACTTAGTGACTGAGTAAGTGCGCCAATAATTTCCCGACGAGCGGCGCGCTGACAGATGAGCCGTGTTTCCCTGCCTCGACGACCGCAACAGCAACATATCTCGGATTATCAACCGGTGCGTAACCTGCGAATAATGCGTGATCGTCTCCGTGAGAATTTTGAGCCGTGCCAGTTTTGCCAGCGATTCTAATTCCGAATCTTCCAGCTCTCGAACCAGTTCCGCGACTAACGACGTATTCCAGACCCTTCTGAACTATCGCTAATTTCTCCGGATTCAAGTTCAAGTCCTCAGGTTCTTTGTAGGCAGCAGCGTTCAAATGCGGCGTGACCATTTTTCCGCCGTTCGCAATCGTCGCGTAAACTCGCGCAATCTGAATCGGTGTCATCAACACGTAGCCCTGACCAATCGAGTAATTCACCGTGTCACCGTTGAACCAGCCAGATTTGAATCTTCGCATTTTCCAATCGGGACCAGCAATGTTTCCGGAACTTTCACCGGGCAAATCGATTCCTGTAGGCTCTCCCAAATGAAAAATTCTGCCCCACTTGATTAGACTTTCGATTCCGGTTTTCAACCCGAGCTGATAATAGAAAACGTCACATGAATGCTGCAACGCGCCGATTACGTTTAACGAGCCGTGACCGCTATGTTTCCAGCATTTGAACGTGTGCGATGAAAGCCTCAGACCTCCGCGACATGAGAACGCGCTTGACTGAGTTATTACGTTTTCTTCGAGAGCTGCGATTGACATGAACGCTTTGAAAGTTGAAGCCGGCGGATAAACTCCAGCGATCGCTCTGTCAATCATCGGGTGATCGGGATTATTCACAATCGAGTTCCATTCGCGCCCAGAAACTCCCCACGTCAACGGATTATTATCGTAAACCGGACTCGAAGCCAATGCCACGACTGCTCCGGTTTTCACGTCCATCGCGAGTAACGCGCCTTTGTAATCTTTCAGCAATTCGACCGCTAATTTCTGCGCACCCATATCAATCGTTAAATGAATATCTTCGCCTTTGACAGCCGCATGTTCATCAAGAGTTCGCACACGTCGTCCGCGAGCGTCAACTTCGATAGCTTCCTGTCCAGGAGTTCCGCGCAAAATATTCTCGTAAGATCTTTCGATTCCGGATTTGCCGATTAAATCTCCGCCAGTGTAGCTGTCATCTTCACGATTTCGCAATTCTTCCTCGGAAATTTCGCCGACATAACCCAAAATATTTGCAGCCGTAATTCCAGCCGGATAAGTTCGCCGCCAAACGCTCATCGGGAAAAGTTCTCGCGGGAAATCGAAATCCGCCATTAAATCCGCCATCTGAATCATCGTCAAATTCTGAATTATGCGCATAACTCGATACGGAGCTAATCTCTGCTGCTTGATAATTTTTTCGAGATCCTGAATCGACATAGGGATTCCGTGACGCTTTAACACCGCGCTGAGTTTCTCGATTTTCTCGGGCGTGTTCAAGTCCAGCGGGTAGCCCATTATACTGAACGTCGTCTCATTCACAGCCAAGGGAACGCCGTTACGATCAAAAATTTCGCCTCTAGGTGCAGCGAATCTCACAAGACGCAATCTGTTGTTATATGCAAGTCGTGTGTATTTGTCGCCGTGATGAATCTGGCAGAAATACAATCCGCCGATTAATATCAACATTGAGCAACTTATCGCGTAAAAGAAAAATTTCAGTCTTGAGTCTAATATTTCTATTTCCATATCGTATATTCGTCCGTAATTCCTGTTTCAAAAAGATTATATTATTATAAGTCACGAGAATTATTTTGAGGTGAATATTGCAAAATGGGAATCAAAGTTCTTTCGTACATGAAGTCCGGAGATTTGGCGAATTTGCTGCGGAGATTTGACACGCGAAATCCCAATCTGCGATTCATAATTACATCAAGGCGAGACAGAGCGAATTTCTTCAGGCTCATCGGGCGAAATTCTTACACACCGTTCGATTTCGATAATGAGCGAATATATTTGTGGACGTGGCAGGATATTTACGAGGACGTTTGCAGAGTTCTGAGAATAAAGCGCAGACGTGTTCTTTCACCGCCGGATCACTTGCTGATCTTGCGATTTATCCTGAGTCAGGTCTTGGCTGAGAAACCGGATAAAGCAGAATCATTCCCGGGATTATTGCGCGCAGGTTTCCCGAGAATTTTGTCACAGGACATCGGCGAATTAGTCAACGAGAATGTCAGTCCCGAACTTTTGCACGAGAGCGACGACGAGACTTCAACTCCCGCGGAATTTTTGCTGCCCGAAGTTTACCGGCAATATCTGAATTACCTGCGAAATAATGACTTGATGGACAACGCTCAAACATGGAACTGCACGAACGAAATTCTCAGCGATGATTCCGGAAATTATGCGCTTTGGGGGAAAAATCTTGAGCTGGTGTTCGTAGGATTCCTGTCATTCACGCACGGTCAATTCGAATTACTCAACACACTCGCGAAAATCTGCGCACAAATTACGATTCTTAAACCAGAAGCCAGCCTGAAAAATTTTCACGACGCTTCAGTTCAGTTTCAGTTCGGGAATTTCCAAGACGACGGATTGATTTCGACTGGGAAGATTCTCGAACTGCCGATTGCTGAACCCGGTCTCGAACCCGAAGTCATTGCGCGGAATTTAGCGTTGTGGTCTCAGAACGAGGGCGAATTTGCGAGGGAACTTGCGTTTGAAAGCTACGAAGATGTTGGGATCATGATTGAAGCCGGACGCGAAAATTTCATGACACATGCTCTCGAACGTTACAAGATTCCGTATAATCTTGAGAACGGCGTTGACATAAATCTCACATTGCCCGGGCGAGTTTTGTCGTCGATTCGTGCGCTGCGAACTCAGAGATTCCCTGCGTATGATACGGCGATGCTGCTAACTCAGGCGTGTTTTGCCGGCAGAAATTTTGACGCGACGCGTGCGTTCAAGAGCGGTGCTACGGGTCTTAAGAATTGGCGCGAATATTTGCAGGCTCAGATTGCCTCGAACGAATCACCGGAAATTTTCGAGCGTGCGTTATTGACGATAGATTCGATTGAAGATTTTTGCGCGAAATTGTCACGGAAGAATACTCCGGCGGAAATTATGCGGGCGTTTCACGAATTTCTGACAGTTCCGAATTTGTGGCTTGATGCGATTGCGAGTAATCCCGGAATTTCACGTGAACTTGACGAATCGATCAGGATTACGGCTTCAGCGATTCAGACTGTTGGTGAAAAAGTTTTGGCTCTTGATGAGTTGCTGCCGGATTTGGGACGGGTTCAGGACGAGACTTTACAGGACGATGACGCATTCGAATTTCTGGAGAACTGGTGCAGAAATACGCGCACACGTCCAGCGATTCAGATTTCGGATTCGGTGCGAATTTTCACGTCAACGCCGCCGGTTTTGTCGAGTTTCCGAGTTTGGATCATGTTGGGAGTTACGCAGGAAACTTGGTCAGAGAGCGTCACAAATTCTCCGTTACTTGGTCAGAAAGAACGCGAGACTTTGATTGCGGAAGGCTCGTATTTGCCGACGAATCAGGACAAAGCTTTGCAGCGTGAAGCACTGTTCCGAAGATTGCTTCACACTGGCGAGAACTTGACGGTAATTTCGAGAGCCGAACTTGATGACGAAGACCGCCCGATTGATAATACGCCGTTTCTGTTGCGATTTGTCGATGAGATGCGTAACTGGAATGTCAGGAAAATACCGGCTCGTGGCATAAATATTTTGCTGAACGGTGACGGATATATTTTCCCGGAAATTGACGATTGCGTGAATCATGAGAGATTCAGACCCGAAATTCACGCGAAATATAAAATCATCGGCGCGAGTGAGCTGAAGAAATTTCTGAGCTGTCCGTATAACTGGTGGCTGGGGAAACGTGCGGAAATTTACACGAAAGATTCTGAACTTGCACGCGATCTTGACTGGGGAAATTTGGCGCATTTGCTCTGGGAAAAAATCTGGCGGAGATTTGCGAGTGAAAATATTCTGGCGGACGGGGAATTTTTACGCAAGATCTTGGCTGAAGAATGGGAAATTATGCTCAAATCCGAGGGCGATTACGAGAAATTTTCGTGGTTAGTTCGGGATTTCAGATTAAGCCGCGCTCTCGAAGGTTTCAGATTCCGGATTATGCGTTTAGGACGGCTTCAGGCAGATATTCTGGACGCTTTGCACGATTCCGGATATTATCACAAGCGAATTTTGCTCGAAGAAAATGCAAGATTAAGTGCGAGAGTTGACGGTGTGTTATGTTCGGGACAGTGTGACCGGATTGAAATTCTGAGTGACGCGTCGGGAGCTGAGTACGTGATCATAAGCGATTACAAAGAGGGCAAAAGCTCAAGCTACGAGAAATCCTTCACGAAAATCGATCGCTATGACTGGAATTTTGACAAACGCAAGTCTTTCAGATACGGCTTGCAAATCTCGGCATATGCAGCGATGTTCTCGGGAAATTCCGGCGCGCAGAATTTATCTGGGATATGCTTTCTCGGACACAATGACGGCGAAATTTCCGGGACTTTTGACGAACGCTTCCGTGGAATTTACTCTCAATTCGGCACTAACAGGGGCAGTATAGACGAACGAATCGATGAGGGCGATTACGCGATGAAATGTGCAGCAAAGATTTTTAATTCCGGGATTTTGCCGACGAATTACAGGGCGAACGATTGCAAGACGTATTGTAAAATGAAGAGTATTTGTCGGCGCGGAGAATTTTACGGCGAGGATTTGCAGAAAGAATTTGGTGCGAAGAATCTTGCTGTTGATTCCGAATATGATTCTGATTCTGATTCAGATTCAGATGATGACTCCGGAGAATGCGATGAGTAATTTGCGACGGATTGGAATTTTGCTGAATGCGGCTGGTGTGTCGAGTAAAGTTTTCGATAAGCTCTACACGAATTATGATCTGAATCAGATTTACGACGGCGAGAATTTCTGGAGCGAACTTGGCTTAACGTTTCCGCAGCAGAATAAATTACGCGGATTGATTGCGAGAGATTCTTTCATAGATGACGAATTGGAACGTCTGGAGAATTTTCACGCGAGATTTATTACGATGTTTGACCCGGAATATCCGGCTCGATTGCGTGATTTGAAACGCCCTCCGATTGGCTTGTATGTTTTGGGGAACGCGGATTTCAGGCGTGGGTCTGTTGCGATTGTTGGGACGCGAAAGTGCGACGAGTATGGCAGGAGAAACGCTTTCACTTTGGCTGCGAAATTGTCGAGAGCTGGCATAATCGTAATCAGTGGCGGTGCGAAAGGAATTGACACGGCAGCGCATCAGGGAGCTTTGTCAGTTGACGGGGTGACGTTTGCGGTTTTCGGAACGGGCTTGGACAAGATTTATCCGACAGGCAATCGCGCGTTGTTCGAGAAAATTACGCAGAAAGGCGGCGCGTTAATTTCGGAATATGCTTTTGGCACGCACGGCACGCTATGGACGTTTCCGGATCGCAATCGTATCGTTACGGGACTTGCTGACAGAATTATCGTGGTTCAATCGCCTAAAGACGGTGGCGCAATGATAACTGCACGTGACGCGAAGGATTTGAATCGTGAAGTGCGAGTGATTCCCGGTTCGATCAATGAGCCGCTCAACAAAGGCACGAATCAGCTTGTGAACGAGGGCGCGAAAAATATTCCGGACATTGACGAATTTGTAGCGGAACTTGTTCATGAACTTTGCGATTCCGATGCTCAGCTGCAATTAGGGCTCGAAGAAATTATGCCTCCCGAACCTGAAGCTCCAAAAATTCCTGCAGATTTATCCGATGATGAAGCGAAAATATACTCACTGATTCAAATTCAGGGCAACAGAACTCTTGACACGCTTGTTTCGGAGAGCGGTCTTGACTTGATGACGGTAAATTCTGCGTTAATGATGCTGGAATCTTTGGGATATGTTCAGGCACTCGGCGGAAGATATTCGCTTGGCAAAATTTGAACTAAATTTGAACTAAGTTGTGAGCGTTGCTAAAATAGACGTGAAAATATTTATAATCAAGAAGGAGTTTTTGAACAATGCCACCTAAGCCGAAAGAAGAAGCCGCTGGACAAGCCCTGCAACTGACGGGTCGCGAAAAAATTGCGGTGTTAATGGTTTCGCTTGGGAGTGATATAGCTCCTGAAGTGTACAAGAAATTAGATGACGCTACAATCGAGTTGATAACGCTTGAGATAGCGAATTTGAGAAAAGTCACGCCTGATGTAAAACTTGCGGTTTTGAAAGAAGCTCAGGAAGTACTGATGGCGCGTGAATTTATGGCGCGAGGAGGAGTTGAATATGCCAGAGATGTTCTTGAGAAAGCACTCGGTCCAGAACGTGCACAGGCTTTACTTGCGAGAATTACGGCGAGTTTGCAGGTCCGCCCGTTCGATTTCATGAGACACACAGACGCAGCTCAGATTTTGAGCTTTATTCAGAACGAACATCCACAGACGATTGCGTTAATCTTGTCATATCTTGAGCCGACTCAGGCAGCAATGATCCTGAGTGGATTGAATCCGGTTGTGCAGGCCGATGTCACGAAAAGAATCGCTAACATGGACAGAATTACGCCGGAAGTTTTGCGGGAGGTCGAACGAGTTTTGGAACGCAAATTAAGCTCGGTAATGGGTCAGGATTTCACGGTTGCTGGCGGAATCGATGCTGTTGTCGCGATCGTAAACAGTACGGACAGAGCTACGGAACGCAATATCATGGAATACTTGGAAGAAAACGATCCGGAACTTGCGGAAGAAATCAAGAAACGTTTATTCGTGTTCGAGGACAGCATGAAACTCGACGACAGATCTCTGCAAAGAGTGCTGCGTGAAGTCGATCTCAAAGAACTCAGTCTGGCTCTCAAAGGCGCAAGCGAAGATCTCAAGACGAAATTCTTCAAGAACATGTCGAAACGTGCGGCGGAAATGTTGCAGGAAGATATGGATTTCATGGGACCGGTGCGCGTGAAAGATGTCGAGGAAGCTCAGCAGAAAGTCGTGAATATAATCCGTGGTCTCGAAGAACAGGGCGAAATTGTCATAGCTACGGGTGGAGGCGACGAATTGGTTGTCTAACTCGTACAGCCGCGTAATCAGAACGGCGAGACTTTTACCAGAGACCGTAAAAATCGGCATACTTGAGAGCGAAATCAAGAACGAACTCAAAGCTGATCCGGCAAAATCTGATTTTGATTCGGATATAAAGTCCCGAGAACTCGACAAGAAATCTCGCAACAAAAAGCTTCAGGTCGAAATTCCAAAACCTGATCGTGAATTGCTGGCTCAGATTAAGAAATTGCAGAGCAGTTTGAGTGACAGTGAAGTTCGCAATATTGAGTTACGTGAAGCTAAAGAGAAACTCGAAAGCGAAATTGACGGAGTGAAGGCTGATTATGCGCAACGCAAAAGTGAAATCGAGGCAAACGCTGCTGCAAATGCTAAGAAGGCTGCGGACGAAGCACGTTCTAAAGGTCATGACGAGGGATATAACAAGGGATATAACGAAGGACTTGTGAAGGCGCGCGCTGAAATCGAGAAGGAATATCTGGACAAGTTCTCGCAATTAGCCGGCGTGATTGAAGGTTTAGGGAAGAATCTCGAAGCGAATTTTGCGGATTTGGTTAAGCTGAATCAGCCAAGAATGATTCGCATGTGGTCTGAAATGTTGCGGCGAATGTTGCAGCGTCAGGTTGAGTTGAACCCCGACACGATTGACAAAGTTCTGACGGAATTGATTTCGAGACTGAGTGACAAGAATAACATCGTGATTTACGTTTCCCCGGAAGATATTAAGCGTCTTGAGGGTGATATTGACGCGAAATTTCGTGAGGCGTTGCGCGGTGTCAAGCGTCTTGAGCTGAAATCTGATCCGAATGTTGACGACGGCAGCTGCATAGTCGAGACCCGATTGGGAGTTTATGACGCTCGATGGAGAACTCAGCTCGGACAGGTTGAATCTGTCGTTGATAATATATTCCAGGAAGTTTCGAAAGAAGCTCAGGAGCAGAATCAGGATAAGCAATCCAGCGAGAGTGTGAATAATGTGAGTAATCAGGAAAATGCAGACGAGTGAAATTAGCGATAATAATTTGTTCCAGTTGTTTTCGGTAGATTTGTTGCAGAAGCAGCTAATCAAGATTAACGGCAAGATTGTTCAGGTTGTGGGACTTGTTGCGGAATCTCAAGGTCCGGACGTTCGAGTTGGAGATTTGTGCCATATTTGTTTCCGTGACGGTTCGCACCAGCTTGACGCGGAAGTTGTGGGATTTCGTGAAGATCGAGTGTTGCTTATGCCGCTGGGAGAATTGCAGGAGATTGGACCGGGTTGTGACGTAATTTCGACGAATCACCCGTTAGAAGTTCCGGTTGGGAATGCGTTACTTGGACGAGTTCTTGATGGTCTTGGGAATCCGATTGATGACAAGGGGCAGATTGTGCCTGATGATTTCTACCCGTTGTTTTCGACACCGCCGCACCCGTTGAGACGTAAAATGGTGGACACGCCGCTCTCGGTTGGAGTGCGAGTTGTTGACGGAATGCTCACGATTGGAAAAGGTCAGCGAATCGGAATTTTCGCAGGTTCGGGAGTTGGCAAGAGTACGCTACTGGGCATGATGGCGCGATACACGACGGCTGATGTGAATGTTATCTCGCTGGTTGGTGAGCGTGGGCGTGAAGTCCGGGAATTTATCGAGCGTGATTTAGGTCCTGAAGGATTAGCGCGTTCGGTTCTGGTTATTGCTACGTCGGATCAGCCATCGTTGATTCGTCTGAAATCCGCAATGACAGCGACGGCAATAGCAGAATATTTTCGCGATCAGGGCAAAGATGTTTTGTTAATGATGGACACGGTTACGCGAGTTGCAAGGGCTCAGCGTGATGTTGGACTTGCTTCTGGTGAACCGCCTGCTACACGAGGTTACACGCCATCGGTTTTCGAGATGTTGCCGCGATTACTGGAACGTGCTGGAGCTGGTGAGAAAGGGAGCATCACTGGAATTTACACGGTCTTGGTCGAGGGTGACGACATGAACGAACCCATTGCTGACACGGTGCGCGGAATTTTGGA
Organism: uncultured Fretibacterium sp.; assembly: GCA_937911045.1. Classification (GTDB taxonomy): domain Bacteria; phylum Synergistota; class Synergistia; order Synergistales; family Aminobacteriaceae; genus JAFUXM01. Next base: position 62,553 of record CALEPX010000013.1, read on the forward strand.
CGGGCATATTGTCTTGTCGCGAAAAATTGCAGCAAGAAATTTCTATCCGGCTGTGAGCGTTCTTGACAGCGTTAGTCGAGTTATGCCGGTGTTGGTTTCCCGTGAACATTTGGACGCGGCTGGGCGAGTTCGGGATTTGCTCGCAACGTATGCTGAATCCGAGGACTTGATAAATATCGGCGCGTATAAATCAGGCTCGAATATGCGCGTTGATTGGGCGTTGGAAAACATGGAAGCCGTGAGAAATTTTCTGGCGCAGAGAGTTGAAGATCCAACAAGTTTTGACGAAACTGATAGAAGATTGCTTGAATTAGCACCGTTCCCGGATCAAAACCAGCCAAGTCAAGCAAGTTAATGGAGAGAAATGATGCGTATAATCAGGAGGCAGAGAAAAATACATGAATGAAAGAATTTACAGGTTTAACAGGATTTTGAAGATTCGTGAGGACATTCGAAAAAATGAACAGGCGATTCTGGCTTCAGAACGCAGCGAGGAAATGCAGGTTTTGCGCAGATTGTCGGAACTTGAGGGCGAGAAAACTCAGGCGATTCAGGATTTCGGCAATAATACTCGCGTGATGTCCTCGACGGAACTTTGGTTTCAGCGGCAATTCATCGACGCAATCGACACGGATATTCTGAAAGGCAAAGATTCCCTGAATAACGTTCGCGATCGAATCTCTAAAACTGAAGAACGCCTAGTCGAACGCCACAAAGATGTCAGAATAATGGAGACGTATATTGATCACCTGAAAGAAACAAATTTTCAGGAACAGTTGGGGCTAGAGCAGAATGAACTTGACGATGTAGCTACGACGAGATTTTCGCGCGTAAAATCGAACAGGGGGTTTTAGAATTGCCGTACACTCCGAATTTGACAGGGATTGAGAGAGTATTGAGCCGAATTTACGAGATTCAGCGAATGACTCAGCCAGAAATTCCGCAGCAAGATCCGATGAAAACACGCTTCACTGACGTACTCGATCAGGCTGCGAGACGAAATAATAATGTCGCACGCGGTCCGAGAATTTCCGGCAAGACTTCGTATTCAGAAATGCAGGACGTAATCGACAAATGCGCGTATAAATATAATATCGACAAGGAGCTAATCCAGGCGATGATTCAGGTCGAATCCGGCTGGCAAACTGACGCTGTCTCGAACAAAGGTGCGCAGGGTTTGATGCAGCTTATGCCGAAGACTGCTGCGATGCTGGGAGTTGATGACCCGTTCGATCCGGTGCAGAATATCGAGGGCGGTGTGCGTTACATTTCGGATTTGACGGACAAATATCGCGGCGATATTGAGAAGGCTCTCGCAGCTTATAACGCAGGTCCAACACGCGTTGACTCTGGAAATATTCCGGACGTGTCGAGGCGTTACGTTAGAAATATCATGGCTCTGTATCACAAAATCAGGCAGGAAAGTTAGAAAGTTAAATCATGGACGAAAGACTAAATGACATTGCGCAGGAGGATGCTGCCCCAGCTCCGGTTGTTCCCAAGAAGAAGAAAAAGAAAAAAAAGATGGGTAAGCTCACGTTCTTTTTCTGGTTGATACTGTTGGCTCTCGGAACAGCGACGGGTTTGCATTTGAGCGGAATCTGGGACGGGCGGCCGCTGTTCTGGAACGTTGTGCCGCAGATCCCTTACGTAGGGAAACAACTCGCAGAATTTTTCAGGATTCCGGAAATTTACTCGCTCACGGTTAATGAACGCCGCGCGATTGAACTGAAGGACTGGCAGCAACGTCTTGATGCTTTAGAACGCGCTCTCGCAAACAGTGAATCGGCTCAGGGTGTGAGTTTTGATGAGCAAATGAACGCGCTGAATACTTTATCTCGGGATTTGGGACGCCGACAAAGAGTAATAGAACAGCAGGAAGCTTTGTTGAGTTCGGATAATGATAGCTCAAGTGCAAGTGCAGCAGAACAGGAACTGATGAATCAAGTCGCAAGAACTTATCAGGACATGTCAGCCCGAAATGCCGCCGCAATCGTTGAACAGTTACGCGATGCCTTGGCTGTCGAATTGCTTATGAAGCTTCCAAATGATGCACGAGCGTCAATCATGGGCAAGATCAAACCCGCAAAAGCCGCAAGAATCACAGAACTCATGACACGCGCACGACGCTGAATTTAACACGAAGGAGATTTTTACTCAATGCCGACAGAAGTTTTCGCATTTGATATTAATATCGCTAATCAGAATTTCCAGACAAACACAGCAAATTCAAATTCAGGTTCGAGTTCTCAGACTGAGCCAGGACTGTTCGAGAGCATAATCTCGGAATATACGCAAGTTTCTCAGGAAGAAATAAATTCGCAGGTTCCAGAAGCGGATTCAGGTGAGCCAATCGTGAATGTTTTCCCGCAGCCCATTCTGAATATTATCGCGCCGATTAATGACGATGTTTCGCAAACTGAAAATCATGTTATGCAAATTCCGGAATTTCTTGAGAATCTGCAAAATTTCACTCCCGAACAAATCGATACTATACGGGAAATTTTCGCGCCGGAAAATCTCGAACAAATCGTAAACTCGCTATTAAATAACGCAGAATTGAGCGAAGAATTGCAATCGAAACTCGAATTATTACCGCAGGATTTCGTGCAGAAAATTCAGGACGTTATCAAGAGTTTGGCGGACAGATTTATCGTTGACGACGCCGAAGAATCTTTGGAAGTTGCCATTCAGCATTTAGCGCACGGTTTTGGTCGCACCGTGAACGAATTGATGGACGCAAACGGATTCGCAAGACCTGAAATTTCAGATGAATCTGAAGCTGAGCCAGAATCTGAATCTGGATCTGAAGCTGGATCTGAAATTCGCTCGAAAAAACGCGCCAAAAATTCCGATTCAGATTCCGAGACAATTTCCAGTGATGCAGCAATCGCAATATCCGGTAATTTTCCGGTTCAGCCGAATGAATCACAAAATATCATTTCTGACGCGAACACAAAATCAGATCGGTCAATTACGAATACGAATCAAGATATAAATTCCAAACCAGACGCAAAATCTGAACTCAGGAATAACGCAATCGCCGATCAAAACGCAGCTCTCGGAAACGCAAATCCCAGCGAAATTCCAGAGAATGATGATAACTCGAATATCGCGCAAAAGAATTTCCGTGAAGTACTCGCTTCCAGAATTTCAGAACGTCAGGGAAATATCGAAGCCGAAGCCGGTTCTGAATCTGAAGCCGAATCTGAATCTGAATCTGAATCCGAAGATTTCCAGAATCAGAATAATCGCGAAAACCAGAATTTCTTCGGGGCAAATAATTCACGAAACAGAAACGTTAATAATTCACGACGCTTCAATGATGACACGCGACAAAATTCCAGAGTTAATTCACGCAGCGAATCCGTCAGAAATGATTTCCAGAACTTTTTCGATGGAGTGCTGAATAATCGGCGAACACTCTCAACATCTCAGGCACAACCGCTGGACTTGCGCACAAATCTGAATCTTTCACGCAGCGAATCGCTCAGTAATGGCATAGTCAACGTCGTGAGATTCATTCGCGCAGACGGGCTTCACAAGGCAAATATTGTAATTGATCCTCCGGCATTGGGACGTATCACGATTGAATTAACGTCAACAAGTTCCGGTGTCGAAGCGTCCGTTAAAGTAAATTCGGAACAAATCCGACAATTAATTCAAGATCAGATTTCGCAACTACGCATGAATTTATCGCGTCAGGGCGTTCAGGTCACGGAATTTACGGTTGATGTTCAGCAGGAAAACGCGAATCAGCAAAATTCTCAGCAGCAACAGCAACACAGATTTTTTTCTCAGGCAAATTTCGTGAACGATGATGATTTAGATCCAGAATCCGAAGATTTCAGAATTGATTTGGAACAGGGGCTGCTCTATTGGGTGGCTTAATTCGTAAAATATATATAAAGGGGAAAAATTCAAAATGTCAGTAACAAGTGTAAATAATACGACGACGGCTACCCAATCGACCGCAACAGCTTCAACGAACGCACTGAATGATTTAGGCAAAGACGCGTTCCTGAAATTACTCATCGCGGAATTATCAAATCAAGACCCGTTGAACCCGATGGAAGACCGCGAATTTATATCACAGATGGCGACGTTCTCAAGCCTCGAACAAATGCAGAACATGAACAAAACTCTCGAAGACATGGCAGAAGCTAACAAATTCTCAGCCGTGAGTTATATCGGCAAGGCAGTCGCTTTCACAAAAGGCTCAGATGAAGACGCTCAACAGGTCGCGGCAATCGTAAACGCAGTATGGTTTGAACCCGATGGTCGCGCAATTCTCGACACAACTGAAGGCGAAGTTGCTCTCGAAGATGTCGAAGGAGTTTCGGAGATTGGCTAAATATGCCCGTCACACGTTTATAATATCAGGTAATAATAAATAATTATCACGAATTTTTCAGGAGGTTTAGCAAAATGCTCAGGTCATTAATGACAGCAGTTACGGGTGTCAGGGCGCACCAGACAATGCTCGACGTTACGGGCAATAATATTTCCAACGCCAACACGACCGGCTTCAAGAAAGACACAACGATTTTCGCGGACTTGATGTATCAGGCAAGCAAATACGCTTCAGCACCGTCGGACACTCGCGGAGGAATTAACCCTGCACAAGTTGGTCTCGGAGTCAGTGTCGCAGCAATCGAAACGATTCATACACAGGGGTCAGCTTCGTACACCGGCAACCCGTCCGACATGATGATTCAAGGCAGCGGATTTTTCGTGTACAAGAACGGCGACATAAATTATTTCTCGCGCTCAGGTGCAGCAGTTCGAGACTCAAACAGCGATCTCGTTCAATCCGGAACTGGCTACAAACTTCAGGGCTACAAAATGTCCGAAGACCCGCTGAATCCGTCGGAATATGTTCGCGACTCAGAACTCACGACCGTTAATATTCCGCTGGGACGCAAACTCGAAGCAAAAGACACGTCCGAAGTGAAATTTCAGTGCAACTTGGACAGCCGTGCTAAATCATACTTGCCATACGGATTCGCTGACTTGCCGTATAATGCTTATTGCGGCTGGGACGGAAATCCAACAGGAACTGCGAAAGTTCAGCTCGGCGACAAAACTTATGACATGAGCTTCATGACAAACATCAACGGCGCGCGCGCAAATCAAGCAACAGTTACTCAGGACGCAAACAACGTGAATTACGTCAAAGATTACATGACCGTACAACTTGCTCAGGGTGTTAGCACACTTGATCTCAATTTCGACATGATCGACATAGACAGCAATACAGCAACACCACGACTTGCACTTTCACCGGATTCAGCATTCGGTTATCTCTCAGGCGGCACTTTCACGCTTGACCCACCTGCTGCTGGTGCTAATTATGACACACTCATATTCCAGTTTCCTGGCTCAACTCCGGGCGCATATTTCACTGCTGAATACGACGACACAACCGGTGAGTTAAAAATCCGAGACATCGATTACACAGACGCAGATGCAAACGGCGTTCTTACTGATGAAAGCGAAATCAACGTTATCAATGCTCCAGTTCTCACGTATAACATGAAAAGTAATATGAATTATACGTATATTAATCCAACGGGAACAGTTACGATTAATGGCACAGACACTCCGGTTAGCTACAAAATGATCGCGGAATTTGATGAAAGCGTCGTTACGAACGGCACAAATTCTGAAATGTCCGGAAAATCTACAACTCTCACGATGTGGTTCTATGACGATCAGGCTGCCACTACTGGAATGCAAAAAATGGAAGCTACTGTTTACTTCAACGCAGACGGAACTTTCAATTCAGCAGTTTTCCCGGATGATGCGGTTTTCCCGACTGGACTTAACGCGAGAAATTTCCAAATCGTAGCTGACGGTGAAACACTGACCTTCCAAAAAGCGCAAGATCTCAATAATCCGGGCGATTCTTGGGACAATATCCAATCGATTTATCAGGGTGCTTATCACTCGACAAAGACCACGATTTACGATTGCGACGGCAACACTCACACGCTCGAAGTGAATTTCAAGAAAATCACGGAAAATCGCTGGCGTTGGGAGGCGTTTTTGCTCGACGAGGACGGTAACACAAGCAATATTACACCAACACCAAGCTCCGGTGAAATCGAATTTTGCGGCTGCGGACCTGTCTGCAACGCCGTAACAAGTGAGAACGAACGACACGGAAATAGCAACGACGCTTACCCGAACGCTGAAGTTGAAATCGAGATTCCGTTCAGTCTTAACGGAGCGAAAAACAGCACGGTCAAATTGAATTTCGGCGGTGACGGCGATACGATGATGGGTGTAACGCAATTCGCCTCGGAAACAACAACCAAAGCAGTCTATCAGAACGGTTACGCGATGGGAGTTATGGAAAGTTATTCGATCGCTCAGGACGGAACTGTCACGGGAAGCTACTCGAACGGCAAAAATATTCCGATTTACAGAATAGCTCTGGCAACGTTTGCTAACGAACAGGGTCTCGAAAAAATCGGCAACACAATGTTCAAAGAAACGACTAACTCCGGTGTAGCAAATATCGATCCGGCTGAGTTGAACGGCAAAGGAACGATTATGGCGCAATATCTCGAAATGTCCAACGTCGATTTGACCGAGGAATTTACGCACTTGATCATCGCTCAGAGAGGCTTCCAAGCGAATACACGTGTCATCACGACAAGCGACCAGATTCTCGAAGAAGTCGTGAACCTGAAACGTTAAAAAATAAAATAATCTGAAGTGAACATGAATCACTCGAACATAAATTTCCTGCTCGAATCTGAAACACGAACACGAACCAGAAATCACAGGTCAATTCGCAAACGCAAACGCAAAAATCACGCTCTGAAATATTTTGCGGTCTTAGTATTAATGTTGGCTGTTCCGGTTTGGCTGCTGACAAATTCCGGCTCAGGCTCTCAGGCAAGCGCGAATATTCCGGAGCTGGAACAGAATGCGCAATCAATGCGTGTTGAGTTTGACCGATTGAAAGACACAGACGAAAATTTGCAGGAACGCGAGAAAATTCTCAAGAGCATAATCACAAATTCACGCGGCACTGAAGAAGCTGAGTTAGCATACTGGGATTTGTCGGATTTGTATCTGGATTCGTATCAAGAACCCAAAACGGATTTGGCAATCGCGACGCTCGAAGAATTTCTCAAGAATTATCCGGATTCGAATTGGACAACGCATTTCAAGTTAAAGCTTCTGGACTTGTACGGGAACGATAATCCGAAACGCGCAAGTCTCAAGGAACAACTCACGAATGATAAATCGCTGCCAAGTTCGTTGCGTTCGTCGATAAATTAGAAAAACTAGCAGTCAGCAAAAAAAATTTCCCCCGAGCCGTAAAAAGTTCAGGGGAATTTTTCATGCGCAGAAATATTTAGCCGCCGATTAAGCTCAGAACGGATTGAGGAAGCTGATTCGCCTGAGCAAGCATTGAAGTTCCGGATTGACTCAGAATCTGGAATTTCACAAATTCGAGCATTTCTTTGGACATGTCAGCGTCACGGATTCGAGATTCTGCTGAAGTGAGATTCATTCTGGAGGTCGTGAGATTTTCGAGTGTAGTTTCGAGTGTGTTCTCGTATGCGCCGATCTTTGAGCGTTGATTTGAAACACGATTAATCGCCTCGTCAAGAATCGTAATCGCGTGAGAAGCTCCGTCCTGAGTCATCAAGTTCACGCCCTTAATGCCAAGACCAGCCGAGGACATGTCACCAATATCCAACGCTACTTCATCACCTTCTAACGCCCCGATTTGAAGAACGTTATTGTTTTTCACGACGTGCAAAATCGTAGTGTAAGGTTCAGAATAATTCGAGGACATAATGAAATTATTATCCGTTTCGCTCCATGTGGCATTTGCGACCATTGGGTTAAACTCGATGTCGATATTTTTGTCGATAACGCCTGAGAGAATATTTCCGGAAGTTTTTACGTTGCTCGCGATTATGGAATTTGTGTGAGCGTTGTAAATGTTCACGTTATAGCTGCTTTCTTCGGATTTTTGAACGGTGTTAAGTCCGAGAGAATCTATCAATTTGCCGTTCTCGCTCGAAAAAGTTAATTCACCAGCCGACCCCGTCATCAACGAACGTATTATGAACGTGCCTTTCACGGATTCGACGCCGCTATTAGCCGGATTTTCAACGAACGTGACGAATTTGTTCGCGTAAGAGCCGGAAACGTATTGACCCTGCCCGAGATCGTCAGAAATTGCATTGTTGAGCTTAACTCTCAGGTCATTCAGCGTGTCGGAAGCGTAAAGAGTTATCGAAGTATTCTTGCCGTCTTTCTGAGTGACAGAAATTTTCTGAGGCGTTTGCAGCATGAACACTCCAGAATTGTCCCAGAATTGTTCGAGATCGCGAAGTTTTACGTTTCCGTCGGCGATTTTTCCAACGTAATTTGACGTGAACGAGGCTACCGGAGTTGCGGTGTTGTCCATTTGAGTCGTGTCCCCATTGTCAGAAACTGCCGGATCTGGGAAATTCGCGGCTGCTGTTGCAAAATTGTCGTTCACTTCCATTGATATATCGCCAACTTCGACTTTGCCGGTGTCACTGTTCAGGTAAAAATTCCTGAAGTGAAGCTGTCGATTCGTAACGGCTTGAGCATTCACGTTGTATTGAATCGGATTATTCTTGCGTGTGACGTAATTCTCATCATCGCTGCCCCAACTTGACGGAGATGTTGAATCCTGCGTGCCTTTGACATATAGCGACGTGTCAGCAGGAGTTTTTGAATCGCCATTGCCACTCACACTCAGAACGAATTTATTCTGCAAATCGAACAGTGACGGATCAAGCGTTAATTTGAAGTGATCGTCATCTTCACCGAGAAGCGAACCCAAATTTACGGTCTTGTTGTCAGATGAGAAAACGAAATCCTTGCTATTGACAGTTTTGTTTGTGCCGTCAGCAGTCATGATGTTAGCAGAAGCCTGAAGAGTTATCGTGTCCGCTCCAGTTAAATCATCGTGGGATTTATTCACGACTTCGAACAAAACACTCGCGTTATTCTGAGTGTTGCTGTCAACGTTGAAAGACAATGAATTTGCAGCAGCTTCTTCACCGTAAAATCCCGTGAGATTCACAACAGCAGCGTGAGCAATTTCTACGTCGGCTTCTTCCTCAATCGATGGAACGTCAATTATAGTTTTTGTTGAAGCATCGTTATCCGTGATTTTTGTAGTAGCGTCTTCCAGTGGTGTAAGAACTCTAACGCTGAAACTTACTGCGCTTCTTTGTGCTCCTGAAGCTTTTAGAGTGTATTCCTTTGCGCCTAATGAACTATCAGTTCCAGAATATTTACCCTCGACAAGCACACGATCACCATTTATTTTGATGCTCCCAGTACTCTGAACTTTTTCTGCGATAATTTTTGCAATACCTGCTTCGTCTGTACCAACGGGAATATCGACATCGATATATCCGTTATATCCTCCTTTGTAGGCAACAATTCTCAACTTTTCAATGTTGTTGCTCGTGTTACTGTTAGAAACTGTTCCTTTGTATGTCGTAGAATACGAAGTTTCTGGAGTAGATTGCTCTGGATACAACACTACAGTATGACTAGAAGAGGTGATAGACGTGGTAATAGTAACATTCGTATCATCGCCTGCAGTTGCTTTGAGCGTGTAATAAGAATCGCCACCGTCTCCAGGTTCTCCGGTCAGAGTGACAGATTTACCGCTTATCGTTAGGGTTTTATTCACAACCTTCAGGAGGTCAGCTACACCTTTTGCACTTGTACCCGCAGGAACGTCAATGAGTACCGTATCAGAATCTCCGCCACACTCAACCTTGATACTTATCGTCTCTACTGAAGAACTGCTATTTTCGTGATCTACCCTGCCCTGCAATTCAGCGGTTATTTTTGTAGCACGTTCACTAATAATTTCTTGAAGATAACCCAGCTTCGTTGTCGCTCCGGGATAGAGGTTGAACTTGGCAGCAGACATTTCGCCTTCCGTAGATGTTGCCGTGATTTTACAATCTCCGTTGACAACCTCAGCACTAACTTTGAATTTCGTAGCGTTTGTTCCGTTACTATCACTCGCCATTGTTAGCTCATCATTGAAGCTGTTAATCTTGTTTGCGATGAGTTGGGCGACACCTTCTTTGCTTGTACCCGCTGGGATCGTAACTTCAGAGTAATAATAAGGGTTATAATAGCTAGTATCACTTGAATCTATGTATCTGTAATACTCTGGATTATCGCGATTAAAAAGATCGTAGTTGTAACCATTGCCGTAGTAATCAGGGTGATACAGTTTATCATCAACGCGTTCCGCAGGATTGTAACTTGTATCGTATGGCCAGTAGATTGCTGTTCCAGATTCGCTATTTTCCCCCGTGAGCCTAATCCAGAGTTTTTCGTCTGCATCACTGTCGTTACCGTTAGTGATATTAACTGTTGTAACATATTTCTTAGTGGTCGTCACTTCTCCGCCGCCACATTTTGTAGCAGTGATCGTATAATCTCCAGCCGGGACATTATCTATCTCTACATTGCCGATACCTATATCGCTACTTGTCTGTAGATTAGTTACTACGTTTTCGTGCTTGATCTTGAAAATCGTGGACTTCTGAATTTGTGCTGTTCCTGGGTTTTGACGGACTTCGATTTTGTAGTTGCCTTCAGATTCGATAGTGCCTCTTACATATGCCTTCGTAGTCGTATCTGTAGACGTGACTACACCGCAGCAACTGCCGTCTAAGAGAGCTTTGTTGTTAAACTGAGTGTTTCTCGCAATCGAGTCAATCTGCGTCTTCAATTCTTCTACTTCCATTTGGATATAGCTTCTATCCTGAGAAGTCAGTGTATCGTTCGCAGCTTGTACAGAAAGTTCACGCATTCGTTGCAGCATTGAGTTCGTGGCTTCGAGTGCGCCTTCAGCGGTTTCTAAGAGTGAGATTCCGTCACGTGCGTTGCTCTCAGCTCGATCAAGTCCGGTAATTTGCGCGCGCATTTTGTTGCTGATTGCGAATCCGGCTGCATCGTCCGAAGCGTTGTTAATCTTCAGACCGGTTGAAAGTTTTTGTATCGTGTTTTCCAGTGACTTGTTCGTGGAGTTCAGCGAGTTATACGCCGACAGAGAGGCGAGATTGTTGTTGATCCTCATGACAACTCAACCCCTTCGACTGGTATCGCCCTTACTTCAGCAAATCCCCCCCCAGTTTTGGAAACATGTAAAGCTACATTCCGCATAAAAATTCCTCCTTGAGATTGCAAAATTTGCAAAAATATAACGCTCCTACGTTTTGATAATCGGATACACAGCGAAATTCTTTAGCAAAAAATTTCCCCCGAGCCGTAAAAAGTTCAGGGGAATTTTTCGTGCGCAAATCAAAAATCCGTTTTCTCTGGTTTGTTCTGCAAAATCGCGCTGCCGTTCTTCGCAAATCCGATGTTCATAACACAAATGTATTTCTCGAAAAATTGCGCCAACTCCTGTTCAGTCATTTTCAAGCCCAATCGTGCCAAAACCCGATTCATAATCGTGAATATGTTCATCGTGCTTAAATAATTTTCTTCGATATCGCTTATTACATCCTGCAAAACAGTCTCGGTTTTTAATTCAACGTTGCCGGACATGTAGAACTCGTCAATGTAAAAGAACGGGATCTCGTTATAATGCAATCGCTGATAGTACGCTTGGCTGCAATTATCGTACTCAAGCATAACCAGAAAATTTATCTCGGGCGTTAATTCGATTAAGGGCCAGAAATCACAATCGCTCGAAATTATTATCGCCGAATCAATCGGTGTGCCGGATTCTTTCTGAGATTCAAGTTCCCGGTAAAATTTTATCGTCAATGCTACGTCAACTGCGGATTTTTCGTCCTTCACGCGATCCGTCAGGTAATATTCCAGCGGCAATTTCTCATTGCGTCGGAGTGCGTCCCATTGTGTCGAAGTGTGTTCGTCGTCAACCAGCAGAATTTTGCAGATCTTATCCAGAACTCCGCGTTGATTGAAATCTTTCAGCAAACCGATAACTTTGCAGGGGTCAGCGTTCTCGCAATCGACAGCGATTATAATTCGTTGGCAGGTCGCGAAAAATTCTCCCAAATCTTCGATCGCAGAATCTCCGGCTTCGGTAACTTTGCTCATGTCGTAGAATTTGTCACGGTTTCGTTCGTATAATATCGGCAGAAATTTCGCATCGTCTCGCAGAATATTTCCGTCATCGTTTTCTGGAACCCAGTTGATGTACGCCTGATACGGGAACAAATCACGATATTCGTTGTACAATCTGGCAGCTTCTTTGTTGCCTTCAACGGTGTTGCCCTTCTGAATAAAGAACAAGTTGCGAATATAATTCCATTTTACCCAATCCGGAATAAATTTCTGACAATTCGACACGTGTTGCAGCAAATATCCGTGTACATCGACGATATAAGCGTCAAGTCGGCGATTCGGCTGCACAAAATCAATTCCGTCCTGTTTGAGATTTCGTAACGTTTCCTGAGGTACAAGATCCGGAATGCTGTCAAGATTTTTCAGGTCTGAGTTCATCGAGTTGAATATCGCTTTGAAATTCCGTTGAAGTTTTGTGCGCAGGAAACACAAATTCCTGACGATTCGTGTGTCGCGATTATCGTTCATTTCGTCAAACACGCTGCGGTAAAATTGCGGATTCATGTTCTCAGACTGTCCCAGACCAAAATATTTCTCGTCAATTCCGATTAAATATGCAACTCTCGAAACTATATCTTTCTTGGCACGCTGCGAGTCCGGTATTCTGCTCGAACTTGGCGGCAAATTCTCCGAGAAATTCTGCAACGATGCCATCTTATCATCACCTAATACGCTACCTAAACTGAAACTGAAATCACCCAATTTAGCAAACTCTCCTTTCGAATTTAATTATGCGAAAATGTTTTGTAAGTCATATTATTTACATTTTGCCACACGGATATAATTTATAATATTGTAAATTTATCTGAGAATTTGTTCAGGAGGAAAATACTTTGCTGAGAAGAATTTTTGATCAAGTCATGTATTGGCTGAATATGCTGATGAAATTTGGCGGGTTCTCGAATATTGCGAAAACTTGGCGCGAATCTGATGCGAAAGACCGCGGAATTTTGCTGCTGGTTTTCTCACCGATGCTGCTGTGTTTAGCCGGGCTTGCTCTGAGCGTGATATATTTTGTGCTGTTCGTTCTGCCGATGTTCGTGTTCAGGATTGCGGCTTGCGGAATACTTGCGTCACTTGCTGGCTGGGGCGGACGGCGCGCCATGAAATATTTTACTGGACGCGAAATTTCCGAGGGCTCAGAAGACGTAATCGACGCGGAATTTTGGACGACAAATGCGAGTTCGAGATAAATCATCATGCGTCAGAAAAAATTTGCTAAGGACAAGCTGATTAGATTCAGCATAACTGTCCCGGAAAGTCTGCTGAACGAATTTGAAAGCTCGGCTCAGGCTTCAGGGAAATCAGCCAATCGTTCAGAACGAATCCGTGAATTAATGCGCAAGAATGTTGTCTCAGAACGCTGGCGTGGCGGCAATAGCATGATCTTCGCAACGGTTACGATTGTGTACGATCACCATTTGCCCGAACTCGTGCGGAATTTGACGGCCGTGCAACACGATCACGGGAATTTGATAATCTGCTCAACACACGTTCACATAAATCACACGACGTGTCTGGAATGCGTTATCACAAAGGGCAACGCTCGCAAACTGGAAGCCTTCATAAACGATTTGGAAAGCATCAAAGGTATCAAATCCGTAAATATTTCTTCAGCGTCGGAATTGTAGGCTCAGGAACGTCCGTTTGTGCTAAAATTAGCGTATATTAATAAGGAGAAAAATTTTTCACATTTATGGACGACAAAGAACTTAACGAGAATCAACAGCAGGAACTTCCGGACGTAAACGGGAGAGTTCTTACGTTACCATTAGTAAACGAGATCAAGACCAGCTATCTGAATTATGCGATGAGCGTTATCGTCGGGCGTGCGCTGCCTGATGTTCGTGACGGATTGAAGCCCGTTCAAAGGCGCGTGTTGTTCGCAATGTCAGAACTCGGCATAAGACATAATTCCGCGTACAAGAAATCTGCGCGTATCGTCGGCGAAACAATGGGTAAATATCACCCTCACGGAGACTCTGCAATTTACGAAACGATGGCAAGGCTTGCTCAGGATTGGACGTTGCGTTACAAACTCGTCGATGGTCAGGGAAATTTCGGCTCGATTGACGGCGACAAACCTGCGGCAATGCGTTACACCGAAGCGAGGCTCAGTTGGCTGGGCGAATTAATGCTGGCGAATCTTGACGAAAATACAGTTGATTGGGCAGCGAATTTCGACGAATCACTCAAAGAACCGGTCTCATTACCGTCGATTTTCCCGAATTTGCTCGTGAATGGCAGTACCGGAATCGCTGTCGGAATGGCTACGAATATTCCACCGCACAATTTGCGCGAAGTTGTTGACGTTCTGTGCTGGTTAATCGAAAACGAGATCGAACCCGAAGACGCTGAATTGCGTGACATAATGCGGTATTTACCCGGACCGGATTTCCCGACAGGCGGCGAAATTCTGGGCAGTACCGGAATCCTCGAAGCTTACACAACCGGTCGCGGAAGAATCATCGTTCGCGGAAAAATGCACGTCGAAGAGAACAAACGTGGCAGAGCAAGCGTAATCGTTACGGAAATTCCATACAACGTGAACAAGACGCTCTTAATCGAAAACATGGTCTCTGCTGCTCAGGAAAAGCAAATCGAGGGCATATCAGATATTCGCGATGAATCAGACCGTGACGGAATGCGAATCGTTGTCGAAATCAATCGTGACGCTGATCCGGATTTAGTCATGCGCCAACTCTACAAGCACACGCAGCTGCAAACTACATTCGGCGTGATTAATCTTGCGTTGGTGAATCAGAAACCCGAAATATTATCGATTAAGCAAATGCTCGCGTCATTCCTGAATTATCGGCGCGAAGTTGTCCGACGCAGAACTCAGTACAGACTTGCTCAGGCTCAGGCACGTGAACATGTTGTCGCAGGATTGTTGAAAGCTCTGGGCAATGTCGAGAGCGTGATAAAAATTATTCGTGCGGCTGATAACGCGAACACTGCTCGTGAAAATTTGCAGAGTGAACTCGGCTTCTCAGAAGCTCAGGCAAATGCGATTCTCGAAATGCGCCTGCAAAGATTAACCGGTCTTGAACGTGGCAAACTCGAAGATGAAAAGGCGAAATTATTATCCGAGATTGCGTACTTGAGACAGATTCTGGATAATCACAAGATGCTCGA
This sequence comes from uncultured Fretibacterium sp., assembly GCA_937911045.1. Taxonomy (GTDB): domain Bacteria; phylum Synergistota; class Synergistia; order Synergistales; family Aminobacteriaceae; genus JAFUXM01. The sequence goes on from CALEPX010000013.1 coordinate 77,829, forward strand.
CGGCGTGATTCGTGACGAGTTGCGCGAAATTGGCAATAGATTCGGCGATGACAGGCGCACATCAATAATCGAAGACTACACAGAAATTGCTGACGAAGAATTAATCCCGAAATCCGAGATCGTGATCACGCTTTCAAAAGACGGCTTCATCAAGCGCAAAGACCTGAACGAATACAAATTGCAGGCTCGCGGCGGAAAAGGCAAACGTGGCGCGAATATTCAGGAGGACGACAGCATAGCTTCAGTTTGTGTTGCGAACACTCATCGGGACGTTTATTTCTTCACGAACAAAGGGCGCGTTATGTCCGTCAGAGGCTACTCGATTCCTGAGACGAAATCCGGCAAAGGCAAACAGGCTTCACGAGTTATCCCGTTGGACGCAGAATCTCAAGAACGAATCGTAACGATTGCGAGCGACGCCTCTGAGAATTTCAACTTCGCATTTTTCATAACTGTGAACGGAATTGCGAAACGCGCTAAACTCGAAGAACTCAAGAACTCGAATCGCCCGAAACGAATCATAACTCTTGATGAAGGCGACGAAATTGCACGAGTGTTATTAACGACTGGTGAGAACGACTTGATGCTGGTCAGTGCGCAAGGTCAGGCTCTGAGGGTATCTGAGCAGGAATTTCGCCCAATGTTGAGAACGGCTCGTGGAATCCGTGCGATGAGACTTGATGACGGCGACAAGCTAATCAGCTGTGACTTAGTAGACGATAATCGCAGCATGTTAGTCTTGAGCGAATTAGGCATTGGCAAGCGTGTGAGTTTCAGTACGTTCACACCGCATCACAGAGCAACCGGCGGAGTGCGAATCATGTTATTAACCGAGAAGACCGGCAGATTAATCGCGTCGTACTCAGTCAGTGACTCGGACGAATTGATCGCGATAACTTCGAGAGGCAGAATGATTCGAATTGCGATAAAACAAATCTCGCTTTTGGGGCGAAGTGCTGTTGGCAATCATATCGTGCGGCTCAACGAGGGCGATACAGTTGCGGATTGCAGCATTGTGAAAATCGACGAGGCTGATGTGAACGATAATTCCGAACTTGAAGATGAAAATTTGACGGGGAATTTGCCATTTGAATCCGAATTTGATGAGTAGGGAATCATGAGAATTGCTAAAGACGGAATTGGTAATATAGCGTTTTTGTTACTGGTTGGGATTGCGTTTTTGTTTGTGAACGTGATTCCTGCGCTGATAATTTTCGCGTTGGCTGCACTAGTGATATGGTTTTTCCGAGATCCGGACAGAACTGCGAATTATCAGGACGGGGAATTTTACTCGCCAGCTGATGGCAAAGTCGTCGAAATCTCAGAAGCTAATCACGAATTTACGGGTGAATGCGTGAAGATCGGCATATTCATGAACATATTCAGCGTGCATGTGAATCGTGCGCCGTGTTCCGGAGAAGTTGCGTATCTTGAGTACGTTCCCGGGAAAAAATTAGCGGCATTTGCTCCGAAAGCGTCTGAAATCAATGAGCGAAATATTCTGGGATTTGCCGGTAAATCCGGGCGTGTATTAGTCGTGCAGATTGCGGGATTGATTGCGCGCAGGATTGTTTGTCGTGTGAGGCGCGGCGATAATTTGCAGGTTGGCGAGAGATTCGGCATGATAAAGTTGGGTTCGAGACTTGACGTATACTTGCCGAGGGATACAATTTTGAAAGTAAAGATTGGCGAGAAAGTTTTCGCTGGAAAAACATGTTTAGGAGTGAAAAATTAGTGAGTTTTTTGAAGCGTAGGAAGAAACGTAGACCGCTAGAATTTCGACAGATTGCGCCTAATATGGTGACGAGTGGGAATTTGCTGTGCGGATTGTTCTCGATTATGCTGGTCATGAACGGAAGATTTTTGCCGGCAGCCTGGCTGATATTTTTCGCGGTGATTTTCGATGGCTTTGACGGGAAAGTTGCGCGAATGTTGGGCGGCGGTTCGCAATTTGGTCTGGAATTTGACAGTTTGGCAGATCTCGTGAGTTTCGGAGTTGCGCCTGCTATGCTGTTATATCAATCGTCGCTGAGAGATTTGCATTTACTCGGAGCAGTTGTGTCGTGTTTTTTCGCACTGAGTGTTGCGCTGAGACTTGCGAGATTTAACGTTGTGCATGTGCCGGGACCGTTTCAGGGATTGCCGTGCCCAGCCGGAGGATTATTCGTAGCGTCGTTCGTGATTGCCGGATTAGTCGCGAAGATTCCGAGTTTGGCGATTGCGCTGATATTATTCGTTACGGGTTTATTAATGGTATCGAGCATTCCTTACGCGAATCTGAAAAAGTTGACGAAGAAGAGTGCCGACAAAACCAGATGCGGAATTTTGTTCACGTTTCTGGCATTATCGTTCGTGTTGTTGAGGCGTTCAGCACCGTTGTTCCTGTTCTCGCTGTATATAATCAGTGGGCTTATTCGCTTTGATTGGGGAACTTGGCTGTTGTTGCCCGAAGCACGCGAGGAATCTTTTTCACACAACAAGAGCTGATCCCTGAGACTGCGCGTGAAGAATATTTACACGTTTCCTGAGATTTGCGATTTTTCCCGGATTCACAGGATTCAAGATTATTTCTCATGTGCAGATTACTCGGACGAATAAGCTTGAGAAAGTTCGGAATGAACCCGAGTAAAAAATTTCCCCCTGAGTGAGAGATCGCCCGGGGGGATTTTGATTCTTGATTAGTAGTCGTGATTATGCCGGATTAATTAGTCAAGCTTCTCGTGTTCGAACTTGAAATGAAACGCTACGATTGCTAACGGTGGAAGTGTGAGTATTAGCGAGTATGGCTGGTTATGGCTCTCGACTAATTCAGCTTCCATTCCGCCCGCGTTGCCGACGCCGCTGCCGCCGTAAACAGTCGCGTCACTGTTGAGAATTTCTTTCCAGAAGCCCAGCCTCGGAACTCCGACACGATAGCCCATTCTCGGAACCGGCGTGAAATTCGCTGCACAGAGAATATACTCGTCATCGCTCACGCCCTTACGCAGCCAGACAAGAACGCTCTGGTGCCAATCTGAGCAATCGATCCATTTGAAGCCGTCCGGTGAGAAATCAAGTTCATGTAACGGTGCGTATTTCGTCAATGCGTGATTCAAATCGCGAACCCAGTTCTGAATGCCGACAAATTCCGGTTTGTTCAGCAACTGCCATTCGAGCGCGCTGTCGTGATTCCATTCGAGACCCTGAGCAAATTCGCCGCCCATGAATAATAATTTCTTACCCGGGTGACACCACATGTAGCCGTAAAGCAATCTCAAATTCGCGCGTTTCTGCCACCAGTCGCCGGACATTTTATTAATCAGCGAGCCTTTCCCGTGAACGACTTCATCGTGTGACAGCGGCAACATGAAATTCTCGCTGAATGCGTACCAGATACTGAACGTTAATTGATTCTGGTGCCATGACCTGTAAATCGGTTCTAAGCTCATGTAATCCAGCGTGTCGTGCATCCAGCCCATGTTCCATTTCATGCCGAAGCCAAGACCGCCGAGAAACACCGGGCGCGTAACCATAGGCCAGTCGGTGCTTTCTTCAGCGATTGTCTGAATCGTTCCGAAGCGTCCGTAAAGCTCACTGTTCATGTCGCGCAGTAACGAAATAGCCTCAAGATTCTCGCGTCCGCCGTAAATGTTCGGAACCCATTCGCCGTTCTTGCGTGAGTAGTCAAGATAGAGCATTGAGGCTACAGCATCGATTCTGAGTCCGTCCGCGTGATACTGATCGATCCAGAATGCCGCCGACGAGATCAAATACTGCCTCGACCTTGCGGAGTGCACCACGCTCATCTTCGGCCCCGAGTTCATCGGCAGGCTGGAAACGAATGCGGAACGCCTGTCCCAAGGCAGGCTGCTCATCTATGTCGGAGACGGCTGCCCGAGCTTCGCGGAGAGCTATCATCTGCTTGTGGCGGACTGCTCCAGTTCCCGTCCGGAGGTCGGGCCGATCACAGATGAGGACGATGGCGCCATCTACTTTTCCTCGGGCACTACGGGATTCCCCAAGGCTATCCTGCACAAGCACCAAAGCCTCACCCAAGCGGCCCAGATGGAGCAGAAGCACCATCTGACCTCCCGCACGGACTGCTTCCTTTGCATCCCGCCGCTCTATCATACGGGCGCGAAATTCCACTGGATGGGCAGCCTTGTGGCAGGCAGCAAGGCAGTTCTGCTCAAAGGCACCAAGCCAAAAATCATCCTCGATGCTGTCTCTCAAGAGAAATGCACCATTGTCTGGCTGCTTGTGCCTTGGGCGCAGGACATCGTGGATGCACTGGACCGCGGCGAACTGAAACTGGAGGACTATGAGCTTTCCCAGTGGCGGCTCATGCATATCGGAGCACAGCCCGTGCCGCCCAGCCTCATCCGCCGCTGGAAGGAATACTTCCCCGGCCATGATTATGATACCAACTACGGTCTTTCCGAGTCCACAGGTCCCGGCTGCGTGCATCTGGGGCTTGGCAATATCTCCAAGGTCGGCGCGATCGGCGTTCCCGGCTATCGCTGGGAATGCAAGATCATCGACGAGCATGGCGAGGAGGTCCCCCGCGGCGAAGTTGGTGAGCTCTGCGTCAAGGGGCCGGGAGTGATGACCTGCTACTACAATGATGAAAAAGCCACCAACGAAGTCCTGCGGGACGGCTGGCTGCTGACGGGCGATATGGCCATGCAGGACAAGGACGGATTCTATTTCCTCGTGGACCGCAAGAAGGATGTCATTGTCAGCGGCGGCGAAAACATCTATCCCGTGCAGATCGAGGACTTCCTGCACAAATATGACAAGGTCAAGGATGTGGCAGTCATCGGGCTGCCGGACCGGCGTCTGGGCGAGATCAGCGCGGCCATCGTGGAAATCAAGGAAGGCATGGAATGCACGGAAGCGGAAATCGAGAAATTCTGCCTTTCCCTGCCTCGCTATAAGCGTCCGAAGAAAATCATCTTCGACCCCGTCCCGCGCAATGCCACGGGAAAGATAGAAAAACCCGCATTGCGGAAGCGCTATGGGTCGGAGCGCTTGGTCGAGAAGGAAAATCAAAGCTGAATGTAGGAGAGCGTCATGATGAAAGAATTGATGTTGGGCAACAAGGCCGTGGCACGCGGCCTGTACGAAGCGGGCGTCTGCTTCGTCTCAAGCTATCCGGGTACGCCGAGTACCGAGATCACGGAGGAAGCCGTGCGCTATGATGATATCTACTGCGAATGGGCTCCGAACGAGAAGGTCGCGATGGAATCCGCCTTTGGTGCGTCCCTTGCGGGGAAACGCGCATTCTGTGCCCAGAAACATGTGGGGCTGAATGTCGCGGCGGACCCCCTCTTCACCATGTCCTATACGGGCGTGAACGCTGGCTTTGTCGTGGTCGTGGCCGACGATGCGGGCTGCCATTCCTCCCAGAATGAGCAGGACAGCCGTCACTATGCGATTTCGGCGAAGGTGCCGATGCTGGAGCCTTCGGATTCCGCCGAGGCGCTGGCCTTCACCAAGCTGGCCTATGAGCTGTCGGAGAAATACGACACGCCGGTGCTGCTCAAGATGTGCACCCGCGTAGCGCATTCCCAGTCCATCGTGGAACCCGGCGAACGCGAGGAGCACACGAAGCCCTATGAAAAGAATATCGCAAAATACGTGATGATGCCGGGCAACGCAAAGAAGCGCCATCCCATCGTGGAAGAACGCACCAGGGCGCTCACGGAATATGCGGAAACGGGGCCTTTGAACCGCATCGAGAAGGGCACAGGAGACGTGGGCATCATCACCTGCTCTACTTCCTATCAATACGTCAAGGAAGTATTCGGCGATGAAGCCCACATCCTGAAGCTGGGCATGACAAACCCGCTGCCCGTGGAACTGATCCGGAACTTCGCCGCGCAGGTCAAGGAGCTTTATGTGGTCGAGGAGCTGGACAGCATCATCGAGGATCATGTGAAATCATTGGGCATCCAAGTGTCGGGAAGCAATCTCCTGCCGCGCATCGATGAATTTTCGCAGAATTTGATCGCAAAGGCATTCGGCAGGGAAACAACCTCCGGCACTGCCCTGGAGGACACCATCCCGCCCCGCCCGCCGGTGATGTGCGCAGGCTGCCCCCACCGCGGCATGTTCTATTCACTGAAAAAGAGGAATTGCACCGTACTGGGCGATATCGGCTGCTATACCCTTGGCGCAGTCGCACCGCTGAACACCATCGAGCTTACGCTCTGCATGGGCGCATCCATCGGCGCAGCCCATGGCTTCAACAAGATGCTGGGCAAGGCAAGCGAGGGAAAGACCGTGGCGGTCATCGGCGATTCCACCTTCATGCACTCCGGCATGACAGGGCTTGCGAACGTGGCCTATAACCAATCCAATTCCACCATCGTCATTCTGGACAATTCCATCACAGGCATGACAGGGCATCAGCAGAATCCCACCACAGGGCTGAATATCAAAGGGGAACCTGCGGGCAAGATCGATCTGGAGGCCCTGGTCAGAGCCATGGGCATAAGGCGCGTGCGGGTCGTGGATCCGTACGATCTGGAGGCGACAGAGGCCGCGGTCAGGGAAGAGCTTGCCGCGGATGCCCCGAGCGTCATCATCGCGAGAAGGCCGTGCGCCCTGCTTAAATATGTTAAGCATAAGCCTGCACTGCACTGCGATCAGGATAAGTGTGTCGGCTGTAAGATCGGAAGAGC
>CALEPX010000014.1 GCA_937911045.1 uncultured Fretibacterium sp.
TTGCTCTATCCGAGATACCGTATGATGATTTCCCAAATCGTGATGAGTTTTGGTATAGATCTCTGTTCCTGATGTTATTGCGAGGTGCGGGTGTCATCGCTTATGCGGAAGTTCATACGTTCAAGGGGCGTTCTGATGTCGTAATTCAGTTCGAAAGGGAAGTAGTAGTTCTGGAATTTAAGTTCGCTAAGAATAAAGCAGAAGTTGATGAGAAGAGAATCAAAGGCTTGGAACAAATGAAGGATAGAGAATATGACAAGGCGTATGGTGTTGACGGACGTGAAGTAATTTCAAGTGTGATCGTAGCAAATGATGAAGCAAGGCAAGTGGAATAACATGAACATAATATTTCAAAACAATTCCTGAAAATTTTCACTGATGACGGTTCTCATGAATCAATGGTTTAGCGTATGTTCCGAACTTACTATCTGAAGAAAAAGTTAAGAATTGAATACGGATTATAGAGCGTGTTTTTCCGTCAAACGAAAATCCATCATAATATCCTTGAATTTTCCATAATAATAATTCTTCTGAAGACACCGATAACTTTTTCGATAAAATATTGATGTACTCCTTAAAATGACATTCGAGTTCCGACTGTGTGTACCCAACAATATCAGCGTAGCGCTCAGACTTTGAAATACCAATTAGCATTACGAGACGTAAATATTTATCACAACTTTTCACCGTCAAATAAAACGAGCGTAATATTTCGCTTATTGCCGTTAAAATCGTTCGATCCTTTTTCGCCAGTGTAATGAATGACGTATTGATTATCTCTCATTTCAACTTCATTGAAGCTAATTAATTTTGTTCGAGAATTTTCGTTCTTAACTTTTTGCTGGAAAATTTTTATCAATGAGAGTGTATCTCTGATAATTGGGGCTAATGACATAAATTATTCCTCTCGTCCTGGAGAGATAAGTATCAAAAAATCTCCTGTATTTACAAGCGAGTGAGCAAACTAACGGATATTTTGTTTTTCTAAAATTCCCTCCACCGTTAAATATTAATCTAGCGATTCGAGTTGAGAATAACGATTTTGACATGTTTTACCACCATGAAAGAAAATTGCTGACAAAGGATTTAGCTCCTTCACAAACTCGTTTCGCAGTATTGACTATAGGTTTTACGACATGTTCAACAATAACACTGCGAACTTTTTGATAACCTTTTACGACTGCGGTTGCAACGCCTGAGCCTGCCATATAACCGATTGTGCCGCCTATAAATCCTCCAACAGCAGCCCCAATAAGACCAAAACATGAGAGAATTTTAGCACCTATTGCAGCTCCCTTCGTTGCAGACGCTAAACCGCAAACTGATGAAGTCGTAACTCGCTCAATTTTTTCAAAGCCTTCAATCGGGGTAAGGCTTCCAGAAGCAACATGATTAAGAATCTTTACATTTTCGACAGTCACAAAAGCTATTGTTGTAATAATATCAGATGGAGTATCTCTAGGAAGACACTTTATAAATCCCTTTTCAGAAGCAACTTTTAACCCTCCAGCAACGATTACTTTTACAGCAAAATCTGCTCCAGTTTCCAAACCTGTTTCAATGAGTTTTTCACTGTCAATTTCTTTATCCTTGAAAATTTGTCTTGCAAGTTCAAATCCTGTTCCGACTAACATACCTTGTATCCCAGCTTTGCCAGCGTTTTTAGCAATCCCATTCGCAACATCTTTCATCGCGTAGTCATTCCAGCTAAGACCATCCCATTTACCGCTTTGAGCCTGCTTCTGTAATTCTTTCGCTTGTCGTTTACTTAAAAGATTACTCGTTGTTCCGTCAGGTGCTTGCATTTGATCGGCTGGTGTTAATAACCTCTGTCCTCGATAATTTCCAGCTTGATACATTGCATGCGAGCGTTCTATTGTCGCGCCGTATTTCATTTGATACCTGCGTGAAATTCTCCCTGTATCGAGATTATCAATAACATTATCAACTGAATTTTTTGTGTAACTTTTACCCTCAGGTTTAAGCACACGGGCTCGATAATGGCTTCCTCGTACTGTTGCGTTCAAGTTAAAAGTTTGCGCATGATATTCTTCGGCTATGAAACCGTCAAGCTGGGGATTTTGATTTATAGCTCCGCTTTGAGTCGTGATTGTGTCCCATAGTTCTTGATTGGCAATTTCGAGAGCTTCGTCTAAACTTTGAAGATATTTTGCTGCTTCAATGGTACTCATTCCCGAAGTAGCTTTTTTCATTTCGCAAGCAAACCAGCTTTCTTTGCTCCTACCATTTGAGACTGTCTCTTTAAGCGATGTTTTAGATTCTTCCTGTGCTTGAATGCCGTAAATAATTTCGTGCTGGATTTGAGTTAATTCTTCGTCGCTTCTTTCAGGCATATGAACTCTAAATTGCGTGAAAAGCCATTCTTCATTGGTAGTTGTTTCAGATTTCTTAACATAGCTACTCACAAAATCAGAAATTGTTGATGATAACTTGTCACATTCTTCAATCGTAATTATTTCAGGGCTTATAACTTCGGTCTCTTTTTCGTACATGAATTTATCACCCGACTTTCGCGCTTGCAGGTTTGATGTCATACTCTTTCAAATTTTCACGGAGTTTTTTTATTTTTTCCTTTTGAATATCTGAAATTGATTTTGCTTCTTCGAGGCTCTTTAATAATCGGTCAGTCGTTATTTCTTCAATCTCATCAATGAATGCCGTTTCTACTGCGTCCTGAATAATTCCCTCAAGATCAGCCCCATTGAAACCGTCAGTTTTCCTGCTTAATTCGCCGATGTTAATTCTGTTATTGAGCTTGCCGCGCTTTCTCAAATGGATTTCAAGAATTTTTCTGCGTTCTTGTTCGTTAGGCAGATCAACGAAAAATAATTCGTCAAAGCGTCCTTTCCGTAAAAATTCAGGCGGAAGTTTTGAAATATCATTGGTCGTTGCGACAATAAAAACCGTGCTTTCCTTTTCCTGCATCCACGTCAGGAAATTCCCGAATAAACGTGTTGCTAGCTCCCACGCGAACGGAGCACAGAAAGGATCTTCTGCGCTTCATCCAGCCTGACGAAGTTATCAGCAAGGATGCGCTTGACGTTATTCACGCCGGCCTTGATGACGTCCTCCTCATCAGAGCTGCAATACTGTCCCAGCAGGAACTCAAGGACATAGACCGGCACGTTTGCGCCTTCCTTGATCTTCTTGGTCAGGTCCTTGCGGACAATCTTTCCGTCAAAATGCTCCCGGAGCTTCAATTGCCATAATTCTCTCCCCAATCTACTTTATCTTTTTCCTCTACATTTTGAACATCTATTTGGTAAACATAAGCCATTTTTTTTGAAGTATTCTGCTTCTCCATTTGTTATTACAAAAGAATGTCCACAATTGTTGCATCTTCTGGTTTCATACACACTATTATTCCAAGCCTCTTGTTCTTTCTTAGCTTGATTGACTAATTTTCCAAAACACTCTGGGCATACTGTTCTCGTCAAATTTCGCTTTTTATCAGTAAATTCTTTTAGTCGGTAAATCGGAACATCTTTACCACACTCAGCACATTTGATAGTTTGCTTTTTGCAGTACCTACACCACCTTTGATTCTCCCAGCCAAATTCACTTTTTCCAATTGCATGCATCAACTTTGTTTGATTTGAATAGAAAAATTCTCTGCCACAGCATTCGCAAGTAAATGACACCTCAGACTTATCTTCGGCGCATGGCAAACATATCCTATACCCCATTGACCAAACATCTACTCTTTGATTATTCACATACAGGTTCTTGAGAAAGTAAAAATCTGGATGCTCTTGTCCACAAATGCTACATCTCACAAATACACGCTTGCCATCTCGTCGGAACGTTTTAGGAAAAATACTATGACTATCACTGGAGTTATTCCCATTCAGCTCTCTTAAATAACTATTAACAGCTTTCTTCCACACATAGTCATTTGGCCTCGTTCCAGGTTCAGAAGTTTTTCCATTAGCATGAAACGTATTATAGAAGAGATTGCACATAGAATAAGGCAAATGATCCCATGTAATTCGCCATACTCCCTGTGGACGTTCAGAATCACGTGAACGACGCATATCACCACCAATACCAAATGCAAATGATTTTTCAGCGATACTATCTTCCTCACTATTACTATTACGCAATGCATACGGGAATTTTCCAGGCATCATAATCATAAATACCAATAATGCAACCTGATAATACTCCTGATCGGGCGTAAAGAACATCTGCTTAGAGCCTGACCTAAGCAACTCCGGAGGTGTAAAGGTACGATTTCTTGATACAGATGGATAACCCTCTATCTGCCACGTATCGGTGTCAACGAAGTATGTCTCTTTGGGATTTGCAATATAAATTGTAGCCGGATTCAAGCAGCCAAAATAAATACCAGCCTTATGCATCTGCATCACTGTACTCAAAATAGTATCCGCCAATGTGCAAAGATCTTCTCTCTTCCATTCAGGAAATGCTTGACTCATACCGGTTGTACCATTAAGTACAGAGCGAGTTAACTGAGTACCTTTCGCTGTAGGCAAAAGAATACCCACGAACTGTCCATTATCATTTATCAATTTATCTACCGGCCAACAAATTTCAGGGATTTTGATTTGTGCTTGAAGCATACGATCAGCTTTGTTTTCCCAAAGATCAATCTGTAAAATATCTGCTGTATAAATCTTCGCACAGTATTCTCCATTATCGATAGAATATGTAACGGGATTATGATTAGACATCAGAGGCTTTAAGAGATGAACCACGGACTTATTTCTGTTTGCAGTCACCGTTTCACCTTGTTCAGGAACGCGGTGAAGGGAAGACCTTTTGGATATCTTAACCATCTGATCTGTCCACTGAAACGCTTTATTTTCTGTCATTTCTTTCGAATAATATGCTTTTTCACCTACGGACAAACTACAGATATATCCGTTTGCATCAACCCCATATCCTCGCATATTGGCCTTTGCCTCTAAAGCTGCCGTCCGTGCGATCACACCATTGTCTGCACTGGTAGTCAAAAACACAATTGCACATCTTGTATTGCGCTCGTGAAAAGACTTGAAACATTCCTCGAACGTATTACTATACCATTCTTTATAATCCCCGGCTTTTAGTGTCTGCTTTTGTTCCTCTGTTAGTTTGGCTTTTTCAAAACTCGGAATATAATATACGCTCTCCGAATTACTGATACTTTTTCCTGTGCTCCAGCGATCAGAAAAAACGTCAAATTTATCACTTGCGATAAAAGCAGCATCTATAAATACTCGGATTTTATAATTACTCAGTAAGTCCTCAATTTTCGTCCCGTATCGAGGCCAAGAAATATGTATCCTACTATTTTTTACGTTCCTTTCCGATCCATACACCTTATTAGTATCTTGTGTTATTCTGGTTTCATCTTTCTCAATATCAGATACCCCTACTTTTAGTTTCCTTTCTGTTGCAATTTCTATATTATGCTTCATTGCGATAGGCAGATTTAGATTATCTCCGTTTCTTTCTTCTAGTATCTTCTTTTCTGAAGTAGAATTTAATCTTTTGAAAAATCCCAACAATCCCATGATATACCTCCTCTACATATCCTAATTACCAAGAAATAATGGTCGTATAAATTTCAACAAATTATCTGTCTTTTCTTCGGTTCTAGACATCGAACTCAACACTTCGAATAGTTCCTGCGCTTTATTTTGTGAGCTTCGATCACCCTCTTTAATTTTTTGCATATAATAAACTAGCAAACTCCGCCCTATTCGCTCATCATAATCTTTTTCCCAAAATTTCCACGCATCTTCGAGCCATTCGCCTTTCATGTATTCTTCCGCATCAGTGTTTGCTAACTTTTGAATATATCTGGTCAATTCCCGTTTTTTGATAGTTTCCGTTTCATTTTTCCAGATTACACCAAGCTTACGCACTAGCCCAGCATGAACAATATTGACACCACGACTGTTGTATTCGTCACCATAGTGGTACCATCTTTCGTCGTCCCCGACAACCTGCCCAATTACTCCAACACGGAATAGGTCGCCAAGGATTCTGTCAACGCCCTTGTCTTTGATAACACGGCTATCTTTTGTGTACTCCGCGAATTGCAACCAAGTGAATCGCCTTGGTAGACCATAAAAACAATCAAAGATTTCATCGACATCTTTGCGTATATAGGAAGCTTCCAGTTCAGCCTTTGCCTCTTGACAACTCCCATTGCTATATTCGCTTATTATAGCTTGAAAAACATCTTCCGTGAAACAGGTGTCAAACCCACGCGCGTTTACGCAACAATCAAGTAATCGAACGATATCCCGAGGTCTTGACCAAGTAATACTCCGAATATATCGTGTCGGCTCTAAACCATTAATTCTTTCCGGAAACCATCGCGTGTATCTTGTGGCATCTGTTCCGCCATATTCACCATTTATTTCTTCTGCTTTTTCGATTTGTCTCATTAAGAGTTGAATGATAGGAACCTCAAACATTTCACTTGTATTAAAGTCCCATTTCAAAGTGAAACTAAATCCTTCCATTATATTGCGGACTCTATTCCCATAGTGATCCTCAATCGCTTTCAGCACCTCTGGACGGGAAGTCCCAAAAGCTTTTATATGCGACCAGTGCATGTCATTTTTCTGGTCATTAAACCATCTGATAGTTAAGAGCAGGTCACGCACTAGTCGCAAATCACGCTTATAACGATTTTCATTTCCTGTATGGCAGACATCCAACTCATCTACAAAAATGTAATACGGAACATCTAAGCGTTCCAGCTTTCGAAAACAGTAAGTTGCTTTTTCTACCACCTCTTGAAACGTACTATTTTTTCTTCCAATCGATAACTCTGGTAATTTGATACTTATTTCTGGATTGATAATACCAAAAAGATTGAACCCAAAATTCAGACTACTGCTAATTCTCACTTGCTTGCTATCTTTCTTAAGCGCTGCTGAAACAGTTTCGGAAAAAGCTTTCCAACTGTCGTTGTGAACAAAAATTTGTTCATTCTGATCAACCTCATTATCCCTCAAAATCGTCATAAAGAAATGCCAGCGCCAGAAGTACGTATAATCTTCGACCTCCGCCCCACCTTCATCCACATCATATGTGGTAAACGATTGTCTGGAACTGGCGATGCTAACCTCATTCTGATGGGATGCATAATTCTGTTCAAATAGAATAAATGACGTTTTAGAAATAGGATTCTTCGCCCTTACCTCATGGTCAATATATCTTAGAACTGCGGTCTTTCCAAGCCCTTTGTTTCCCAAGATAAAACATTTGTTTCCTTGAAACAGATCATTGAAGTTCTGTCTAGGAGGGATTGTAAAAACCGATATAAAATCTCTTGTTTCGTAGCGAATATCCTCTTTCGCGTCAGGAATTCCTGCATAAATATTGCAAATCTTTGTGATGCTCATTTTGTAGTTCCTCTCGGTCGAATTTTTTTAGTCCAGTTGATTAGCAAATAATTAAAATGTTCTACTAGTTGTTCTTTTCATTCTTATATTTTTTTAATATTTCATTTAATTGTTTATCCGTATTTGTATTTCCTTTAAAAAATTCTGTTTGACTATTTAATCTTGGCTCAATGTCTCCTGAAAGTACTGTATTTTTTGCAACATAGGCTCTAAATATAGTTCCAGCATCTATTGTGGCGTTAGTCCCTCTGAAAATATGGCTAATGGAGATATTAAGGAGTGCCCCAGCAATCACTACGCCTGTACTACTACTACCATCATTATCTTTCGTTCCTGTAAGTTGTATAATGTGCCCATTATAAGCCTCAACTGAGTCAATGGTAATTTCTAACTTTCCACCAATTCCCAAAAGTCCGGCAGAAGATGCTTTAATAACAGAACCATAAGCAAATGCGCCTTGTTCAATTACTGTGAAGCCGTTTTCATCTTTTACAGCTCTCTCAACTAGAAATTGAAGTGTTTGTCCTGTTTTAACTTTATTGGACTTAATCTTTTCAATAACTTTAACTAAGACTTCTGTTCCTCTTTTAACAATGATAGTTTCTTGTGCAAATAAAGTGCAAGAAGTATAGCAAAAGACCAAGATTAAGATAATACAAGTAATAATTTTTTTCAAAATAAAATTCACCCCTAACCCAAATTTTAAATTCTCTCGAAAGTTTTCGACCTGTGCGGTTGAGAAAATTAGTCTGCAATAATTTTCAATATTGTCTAAAATCGCAGTTCCGACAAATTTTAGTATTTGCTGCATTCTTTAATTCTTCGTAGACAAAACCTAAAAGGGAATCTAATTTCAGATCCAAATTCTTTCCATAGTTTGGCAAGAACATAAGCAACCACAACTGGTGGAATTGTAGCAAGGCATATCACCTAATCTGATTCTTTAAAGAACGAATTTGGTAGATTAAAAGTACTTTATCGAAAATTGAACTGTTCCAGTCTTATAATCTGACCATTTTTAAATAAAGGTGCAAAAGCTTCCGCGCATTTCTTATCGCCAACATAGACGTACTTGCCGTCTTTCACTGCGAACGCTTCAACAATTTGATTGGATTCAGAAGTGAAAATCTTGCCATATACCACAAGATCCGCACCAGTCGCTTCTGCTGAACTATTGACGCAAATAATGAAACTCACGACAGCAAGCACAGCCAGTAAGAAATTAAATATTTTTTCTTTCGCAACAAAACTGCTGACAATTATAAACAGTGAAAAATATTTTATCAGATTAGGTATATACCCCTTTCATTTACTGTATTATTCTTGTTACGTCACAATATTTGCATCGTGCCCACTCTGAAAAACACATCCACATTCAGGGATTCTAACCCTCTCCTGTGGTACTACCATCACCGACAAAGCGGTGAATTTCTATGACGTTTCAAGACCTGAAATTCCAGTAATTAACACTCCATGGAACGTATTTGTCATTCTGCCAAACAGCAAACCAAATTTTTGTTATTATATTATATTACGACTCAGAGCAAATCATAGTCGCAATTTTACGTAATTTAGAATACGCTACTTAACTAAATCGCCCCTTCGTGCCTAGTTGGCATAATCTTGACACAAATTGGGCATGAAATGAAAAATAAAACTTGTCAAGAGAATCTTGATGAGGTAAAATAACTTTAAAAAAGGAGAGTGATAAAAACATGCAGGTACTACCAATAGGGATTCATGATGCAGGAGAAATGAAGTGAGCAGTGCTGCAAGTGTAAGCCTATGTTAATTGCAAGGAAAAATTCCAGCGCTTTACACGCGAGCATGGGGAACGAAAATATGCTATACTAATTACAAAATTTAGAAAGGAGGATTACAATGTCTACGCAAAATCGGGAATACAAAGATCGAGTATTCAAGTTCATATTCGGAAATCCGAACAACAAGCAATGGACGCTCGATTTGTATAACGCAATCAACGGGTCAAGTTACTCTGATCCGGAAGCAATAGAATTCAACACGATTGAAGACGCTGTATACGTTGGCATGATTAACGACGCTTCGTTCATAATCACGCTTGAGCTGAATATTTGGGAACATCAGAGCACTTATAATCCAAATATGCCGTTAAGAATCCTAATTTACGTCGCGAAACTTTACGAGAAATATATCGCTAAAAATCGTCTTTACCTGTACTCATCGATGTTGAAGAAAATTCCAAGACCGAAGTGTGTTTGTTTTTACAACGGCAAACAAGAACAACCCGAGAAGAAAATCTTGAGATTAAGTGACGCATATGAAGGCGCTGGTGACGTTGAGGTAAATGTCACGATGCTGAACATCAATTACGGCAGGAATCAAAAAATCATGGAAACGTGTAAGGCGTTGCATGAATATTCGTGGCTTGTCAACGAAATACGACAAAGCCCGAGTGGTAATCTTGAAACAGCAATCGACAAGGCAATAGAGAAAATGCCCAGAGATTTTGTGATCAGAAATTTCATTATGGGACATAGAGCGGAGGTTAAAGGAATGTTTTTGACAGAATGGGATCAGGAAGAAGCTTTAGCACAGGAACGGATCGAAGGACGTGAGGAAGGCAAGCAATTTGCTAAACGTTCAATATATGAACGGCTGGTTGCTGATGGTATGCCAGCTCAAAAGGCATCAATAATTACGGGCTGGAACATAAATAACACTGTGCTTGGAGAATGAAAACTAAAAATGTTTGACGTTATTTTCGGAGCCTTAATTTTGTTCGGAATATTTTTCGCTTTGCGTTTCATCAGGAATACGCGGAATTGCTCGCATAATTGCGACGAGTGCAAACATCCATGCCACACTAGATTTTGAGAAAGCCATTTCTTGAATAGTGCTCTTGTGAACGCTAAGCTATAGCTCAGAGTTTCCAATACCGAGTAAATTAAAAACAACATCACAGTCGTAAAAACTGCGGAGTTGTTCAAAATTTAGGAGAATCACCGAATTGAGGAGTAGAAATACGTCGCGGCTTCGAGGGTGAAGCGTCCGAAAGCGTTTCCGTTAAGCGTCTGCATAGCTTCAGCAGTAACCGCGCACTGAAGGATCCCCACAGATCAACAACACAAAAATTAACAATGAAAACTTAAAATTGAATTTTTGCATTAAAACAACCTCCTACGAAAAAAATTTCAGTCGCACAAAGCAGTCTAGATTTATTGCCAATCATAGTCTAACAGCTTTAAAAAGCAAGCATATAAATTGCAGGGAAGATTGTGATAGCCGGATGATCTCACGGTACTCGCTCATAAGCTTGACTTCATCATTGTGTTTATATTTTGGAAATACGCTATTTCTTACTGGTTGTATTGTGATAATAACTTAATTTTATCACCTCTTTGCAGAGAATTTACACTACCTTTTACAACTTCGACACTAGAAAAATCATTATGAACGTTATTAACTTTTAATATTGTACCCATTGAATTATTGACCATGAAGTAATCGCCGTTTTTAATTCCGGATTTGCTGCCTCTGTTAATTTTAATTTCACGTGAACCTACAGAAATTATTGCTAAATATTCCCCAAAAAATTCCGAACGAATCTCCTCAGCAATCATTATGGCTGCATTAGTCACCGCACGTTCTTTTATGTTCAGCATATCGGATATAGCAGTACTTGAAGTTGTTTTTCCTCCTGACGATGAGTACGAATTTGAGTAATTAGCAATTCCAGTTTTTGAAACTGAAAAAATAATTTTTCCTGTTGTAACGTCAATAATTCTTGCGTCGATTTTTGCTTCAGTTTCGTTGACGGAATTTCCAGAAGCTTTTCCGCTAAACACACTGCTATTAACTTTGCCTGAGCTTGAAAATTTTTCGGTTAAGCCCGTGATAGAGCCAATTAGAATATATTGACAACCAGCTAATTTTCCAAGTTTAATGGCTGAGTTGGGGTCATTTAGATTAAGTTTTTGTTGAGAAATTATTTTATCGAGTCTGTCACGTTCAAGAATACTGACTGATTTTGAGTTAGAGAGAATGCCGCTTAAAGTATTTGTAACAGAAATTACTTGTCTTTGTTCGATTTCATTAGTTCTGCTTGTGAAAGTTACAACACCTAATCTTGAATTATTCTGAATGTGATTGTTTTGTGGAATGATATTTTGAAATTCGTTAAAGAGTGAAGCTCTTAATTTGGGAGCAATCTTTGATACAGCATTTTCAATAGCAGCATTTATGATTCCTCCAGAGGTGAAAGATGAATTTGTTGAACTGTTAATACCGCTAAAAAATACTCCCATTGAAAAATTACCTGAATAATTACTTGATTGAGAAGCAATTCCTTTTTCTGAAAGTGCAAGTATAATTTCACTTGTTTCAATGTTAATCAGGCGAATATCAAGCGTAACACTGATATCATTATAAATTACGTTACGTTTATTTGTTTTAGATTTAGATTTTTTGCCTGAAAATTCTGTTACAGCTCCAGTTAATATGTATTGGCAGCCAGCTAATTTTCCTACACGTATTGCTAGTTTTGGATCGATTAAGCCAGATAAATTCAGTTTATGTTCAAGAGCGATTTCATTTATTTTTTCGCGTTCAAGTATTGTGATTGAGTGTGAATCCAAAAGCATACGTATTAAAAAATTTTCTGCTGAAGAAGCTTGAAGATTTGAAACTTCATTAGATTTACTGTTAAAGCCTATAATACCTATTCTTTTTGCATCTGGATTTATTGACGTGTAATTTTGTGAAGCATTTTGGATTTCATAATTAACAGGAATATCATAAAAATCCTGACGAGGTTTATTATCATCTGTATTGACATTTGTATTGAAATTTTCGTTTGAGAAAATCTCAGATAATTTTTTACCTATGTTAAGTGCAGCGTCGTCAATGGCTTTAAGTTTGAGTTCCTGTATTTGCTTTTTAGAAGGCTTTTTGCTGAAATTAGCTTGAGCTGTTCCAGTAGCATTAAATAAAGCTAACATGTCAAGAGAATTTTCAGCGTTTAAAACACTAATTTTAAAACTAACTGTAATCTCATACGAATTTGAACGTAATTTTTTTTCTTCTGTTTTTTCGATGTATCCTGAAACGTTATACTCGTAACCAAAAATTTTAGCTATTTCGGCTTGTTGGCGATTTCCATCTGAAATAGATGAAAGATAATTAATAGTTTCTTCATCGAGATTTTTAGTATAAGGTACTGGAATATCTACGACTTTGAAAGCATTAAATTTTTCAAAAAATCTTTTCATTCGAGCAGTCATATTTTGAGATTGCTGAATTGATTCGTAAGTTGCGTCCATCTGTAAATCATAAACATAAAAAAAGCGTTTATTTTAACCTGTTCAACAGAATAACTCATTGACGGGATTAAAAATATGATTGCTAAGACTAATAATAATTTTTTCATGATAAATCCCCAACTAATGTTTTTTAGATTTAGATTTTCCGTTTGAAAGCTTATCGGCTTCTTGAGGTGTTATAATTTCTGCTCTATCGCCTTTATGAATGGAACTTGATTTACCGCTGAGAATTTCGCATGAACAAAAATTATCGTAAACTTTTTTAACTTTTACGACAGCTATATTAAAATCATTTCGTCCTAAAGATTTACCGTCTAAGTCGATGATCTCTTCGCCTTCAGAAAAAATTCTGTAAAAATATTCAGGTTCAATTCCCGAGTCAGTGCCACGATTTATAATTACGCTATTCTTTTGAACTTCATCAACAAGGACATATTCTTTTGAAAAAAATTCTCTGATTTTATCAGCAAGTCCTGAACATGCAGCTTTAATGGCATATGATGACATAGAATTAGATTTCTTAATAACTTCCTGTAGCATTTTTTGATGAGATTCCATATTGCCTGACTCAAATTCAACTGTAAAATTTGACTCTGCACCGCCAGTTTTAGTAATCGATGATATTATGTTGCCTTTTGCAGCGTCAATAATTCTTGCTTCAATAGTTATTTCATAAGTGTTTGAGTATGTTGTTATTACATTGAATTTTGGGCTAAAAAGTCCGCCTTTTCTTTTATTATCGGTTGATATTTGATTATCATTTTTAACGTCTGTAATTACTCCAATTAACATATAATCGTATTTTTCAGAAGAGTTTGAATTTCTACAATCAATAATCCGTATGTTATGTGAAGAATTTTTTATTATGTTGATGAAAATATCAGAAACGTTTTTTGAGAGTTCCGAATGATATTGTGGGGCGATAACGGAAGTTTTCACTTCAAAATCAGAAATTCCCAATTTAACTTCATTGTTTGTTGTCGCAAACGCTGAAGCAGCAAGTATTGTTAGCAAAAATATCAACGAGTATTTTTTCATAATATTCTATCTCCCTTAATAATCTAGAATTCCAATAATTAACACTTAACAGTTATGTTATGATATTACGACTCAGAGCAAATCATAATCGCAATTTTACGGATTTTAGAACACGTACTTAAATAGCAACCTCGGGTCCCAAGGGACAGAAGTGAATACAACGTCACTTGTCAAGAGAATCGTGATGAGGTAAAATAAATCAAAAAGGAGAGTGGCGAAAACATGCAAGTACTACCAATAGGTGTTCAGGATTTCGTGCAAATGAGGACGGATAATTTGCTGTACGTTGATAAAACAGGCAAATTACTCAAACTGATCCAAAATGGCAGAAGGTATTTTTTGTCTCGCCCCAGACGTTTCGGAAAGTCATTAACACTCTCAACGCTCGACGCTATGTTTAGCGGAAAAGCTGCTCTGTTCAAAGGCTTACACGCCGAAGAATGGGTCACTGAACAAGCTAAGCACCCGTTACCAGTGTTGAGACTTGACATGAGTTCTCTTGGAAGTTACAAAAATGGAGAAGAACTTAACCAATCAATAATTCGCAGACTTGAAGATTTTGTTGAAGACAATGATTTGCAGCTCAGGAAAGAGCAGAAAAGTGAGGAAC
>CALEPX010000015.1 GCA_937911045.1 uncultured Fretibacterium sp.
CTGGTATCATAGCGTATGCAGAGGTTCATACGTTCAAGGGGCGTTCTGATGTCGTAATTCAGTTTGAAAGGAAAGTAGTAATTCTGGAATTTAAGTTCGCCAAAAATAAGGCGGAAGTTAATGAGAAGAAAATCGAAGGCTTAGAACAAATCCGGAGCAGAGAATATGATAAGGCGTATGGCGTTGACGGACGACAAATAATCACTGCTGTATTTGTGGCAAACGATGAAGCAAGGCAGGTGGAATAACATGAAGTCAGGTCAAAACAATTTCTGAAAATTTTCAAGACCGACGAAGGTTCTCATGAATCAATGGTTCAGCGCATGTCCAGTATGCTGAAAAAGCTTGATAAAAATGTCTCGATTACGGTTGCTACTTCGGAAAGTTAAATCGCATCAATCAGGGCGCAACTGGGAGAAACTGTCGTAATTTCTGTGAAACCATGATAGCTCTAGCAAGTGCCTATCTTCACGATGTAAAACGAGTTTCTAGCGATGAACCGGTGATATTTTGCCCGATCCTTACGTTGACGAAAGCTATTTCAGAATGTTCACGAAGCTTTATGCTCAGGTCGAATGAGGCAAATCTCGTAGTGAAAAGTACGGCTACATAATCCCTGCTTCACAAAGAAAAAACATATTCTCTAACTGTCGAAAAATATATACAACTCGGAGCATTATGGAACGCAGGAGTCTTTGCCTATAAACTGAATTATGTGCTCGAATTTGCTGAGAATATTCTGGGGATGTCATCGTATCAGGAATTTTTTGATAGTTATGATAACTTGCTGAAAAGATCGTTTGACTACGCTGTCATCGAAAAAGAACGCAAAATTTAGCTGATGAAGTCTCGGGAAACGCTTTGCCCCCGATTGCGAAAATACTCACATGATAAACGAACTGCAAATTCCACTGCTCGCACTTGGTGTAAAAAATCTCACTATAGCGCAACTCCTGATAGTATTCTTGTTACGGATAAGACCTGCAGCGACAAGATCAAGAACTACGTATCGGATAGCAGACCAATGTATGAGAAATGCGTTTGTGGAGAATATACTATAGGCTTCAGAACGATGGACATAACTCTTTGACAAAGTACTTGATAATAAAGCCAGGTCAGCATATCTCGTATCAAAGGCATAAATATCGCTCAGAGATATATTTGACATTTCTTGAGATAATTTTTGAATGAGAACATCTAGTATCGGCTATAAGATTTACATAATCTCTACTTAAAACGTCTTGAGAATATCAACACAGCAACGGCAATCATAGTGATTATCTTTCCTACGGCTTTTGTATAACCGATTTTATCTCGTGGTTTCGTCGCGTATTTTCTCACTATGAGCTTATAATCTCCAAATCGCAGCGCAAATGTATAAAGTAAGAGCGCGGCGGCTATGCTTCCAACTCAAAGCACCTCTAACGATTTATTGATTTCTGTCATAACTTTACTGCTATCAGAATTTCCTTCAGGCAACATAATCAGCAATTTCTTCAAATATCCCTGCTCAACTGCAATTTTCCTGCTCTCAGGATAGACTAGCTCAAAGACCATACATATTTGCGAAATTAGTGCTTCAAGCTCATTAAACGGCGCTTCATCATGTCCCGGTCTTGGAACACAGCAATGTTCATTCACACACTTCATTACCTCGGAACGCACTGTAAGATTGTCTAGCTCTCGTCTGTCATA
The DNA here is from genome assembly GCA_937911045.1 of uncultured Fretibacterium sp. GTDB lineage: Bacteria > Synergistota > Synergistia > Synergistales > Aminobacteriaceae > JAFUXM01. The sequence continues at coordinate 1,696 of CALEPX010000015.1, forward strand.
CGGCGGTTCAGTCAGAACTCGAAAAATATCAACCTTGTCGGCATCTCGGAGAATATTACAATATGTTTTCGTCTCCTGATTTAGAGCAGTCGGCAGCTTTAATTTATTATGAGCCCTGATTGCAGTCTCAGCTATGAGAAGCCATTTATCAGGAACTGGCAGGAATTTCTTTATCAGCCCGTCTCTAAACAAAATATCCGCACCAAGCTCGGCATGATCTACAGACAACGCATCCTTGAAAGTTCCATATCTCGCAATTTGTTCAAAACGCCCAATGTCGTGAAGCAGACCCAAAAACCACGCAAACTCGGGATCACAATAACTCGGTGAAATTTTCTCAGCGATAGCAGCTACCCTGAAAGTATGGGCTATCTTCAGTGCTATGCTGACGTTTTGACTGTCATAGCTAGCGACGTATGTTTTGAATGCCTTTATGGCTTCCTGCTTGTTTATAGTTTGTGCTCGCAAGATTTCACTCTCCTTTTTTGTTTTATGCTATCACTATTAGCTATTATTTGCAAATTTGGGATTTGACATGAGAACGTATCAGGAATAAAATATTTCGAGAAAAATTTTAATGAAAGTCAGGTTAATGAGAAATGATTATTCTGTATGAAGACGATAACGTCAAAATAAGCGGAGATTGGAATCAGGGATATTGCGGTAAATTTCCTGAAAGTTATAAGGGGATAATTTTACCTGAAGATTACAAAAAATTTTTACGTGAACATAATGGCGGAAAATTCAATGTATATTTTAAGCAATCATGCCATCATGAATATGAACTTGTGTTTTTTGATATAGGGATGATTTCCGATGAAAGTGAGATTTATAAATATTATCCTTATCCTGGTTGGGAATATAGTTATTCTCAGCAATTAGAATACATGGAAGACTGTGATAGCTCTGGCATACCATATTTTCCGGATAACCGATTCTATGATTTACCAGGCTTGTTTGATTTCTTTTATGATACTCATATTCCAATTGGTGCATTTGAAGTGATTAATAGTTCTGCTTTCGTTATTGATAATAAAAGCAATTACATTTTCGTTGACAGCATGTATGATGACATTGGAGGCTGCTTAGATAAAGTCTCTTTTACAAATCCAGTTATCTTTGGCAATAACAAATACTATTCTGGTTATTACGTGCCTGAGGGAATCGCTATTCCCATAATCTCAAATTACCGTAAATCAAACGCAAAAAAATATATTCTCAAAAAAACGAACGAAATTCATGAATTAATCCCTGTAAATTTCAGAAACCCAAAATATTGCTACAAAAGTTGGCTTACATGGTCTTATGATGCACACGAAGATAACCCAAAATTCAAAACGCTTGGGGAATTATTTCCGATGATTTTCAAAAAAATTTCTTCAACAAACGTGTATTACTTCGAATGATTATGACGCATCGAATCGATTTGGGAAAATATTGCTTCGTTCTGGGTGTAAATATTCCTGAATATCGGGTATTCTTGCCTGTAAATCCGCACATTCTCCGGTTTCGGGTAAAATACTTCCTGAGATTGTTTTACACAGACTGCGCACGCCGCCTCGAAATTCGCAAAATAACCCGTCCTAACAGCTGCCGTTATAGCCGCACCGAGTGAAGCCTGTTCTTCTGAAGTACTTCTGTAAATTTCGCGCTCAAAAATATCAGCCTGAATTTGCAACCAGACATCACTCCTCGCTCCACCGCCAGACGCGATAATCTTTTTGCAATCGGCACCCAGTTCGAGCAAAATTTCCAGAGAATCTCTCAGAGCAAAAACTACGCCTTCCATTACAGCTCTCTCGAAATCAGCTCGGCAGTGTACAGGTGTAATTCCCATGAAAACTCAGCGGGCTTTCGGATTCATGTGCGGAGTTCGTTCACCTGTCAAATACGGCAGAAAAATAAGTCCGTTACAACCAGCCTCACGTTCAGAAATTTCCGCATTCACTTTCGCATAATCGCTCTCACAGAAAACTCTCTCCGTAATCCACTTGAAGCTTATGCCGCTATTCAAACAATTCCAGGCTAATTGTCAGCACTCCGGTAAAACATGCGCAAACGTACTAGTACGCAATTTCGGGTCAAAAACAAATTTCGTTATCGTAGTCGCGATTTGTCCGCCAGTTCCTATATTCGATGAGAAAATACCCTCGCTTATTATGCCGTTGCCTATCGCCTGCATGAAAGCATCTCCGCCACCGTTCACAACCAATGTTTTTTCGCATAGTCCGGTTTCTCTTGAGGCTTCAGACGTTACATGTTAATATCCAGTCCCAAACGTTCAAGCAATGAATACGCCCAAGATAAATTCCTGTTGTCGAATGCCAGACTGCCAGCAGCGTACGAATAATCAGTCATGATTTCACCACTCAAGCGAAACTTGATGTAATCTTTAGGTAGCATCAGGTATTTGATTTGCGCATACGTTCTCTAAGCTTTCGTCTTGAGCCAGTAGAGACTTCCAATGAAATGTCCGGCGCTAATTCTGTTCTGGGTGTTCGCGAAAATTTCTGTCAAGCGCAATCAGTCCGTGTATTTGTCCGGAAAAACTCACAGACTCAATTTGCTCAGGAACAACGCATGATTTAGCAAGAACGTTTTTTATTGCTTCGACAGTTTTCTCGTACCATATCAGGGGAGACTGTTCGGCATAACCGACTTTAGGGATTGTAACGTCGTAACGTTCAGTTTCAGAAAAAATCTCTTGCTCTCGAAATCCGCTACAAAAGCTCTTACACTTGACGTCCCCAATTCAACTCTCCTTCTGATTAACCATCGTCTTTTACTACGCTACGAATTTTACCACAACATTTTCACGAGAAAACAAATATCATGTCATTTATGAGCTGCTTACTCGTCAGTAATAAATCATAAATGCACACAGCTCAAATTTGATATTTCTATTGATTTGACATCAACGCTTGCGAACATTTGCGCAGAAAGTCTCTCAGGCAATGCAGCACAAATCAACACTACAATCGCCTGAGTTTAACTCCACTTCAGCTATTCACTCGTCTTCTCCCGAAAATAATTAAACTTCGAAAACAAATCAAGCCTTATCTTCCCTCGACGTCCATTCCGGTTCTTCAAGATTACCAGCTCAATTTCCTGCGACAAACCCATCTTCGCTGCCTCATCCATGTATTTCCGCGTATCCATCAATCTCTGCTGGCGATCCAATTCCTTCTCACCCTTCACATAATCCCAGCCCTTATACTGCAGTCCCAACAGAACGTCACTGCTGTATTCTATTGCACCGCTTTCCTTGAACGACAACATACTCACAGGCGTACGATAATTCTCGCGGTTGAATGAGCTCACGCCGATTATAGGGATTTCCAGATCACGACTCATTCGCTTCAGCTCCAGAATATTTTTATCCGTGTTCTGTTTATCCGTGTATTTCACACTATACGGCGCAAGTATTTGCAAGTAATCGATTATTACCACAGGTGCTTTGCCTCCATTGCTCTCCGCATATTTCTCAACACGCCTCCTCACCTCTGACACTCCTATGTCACCAACTCCCTCAGACATGTAAAAATCTCTGCGTTCTCCAAGTTCGGTCATTGCCGCTGATAATATTTTCTCCTCTTCAGGCGTGTACTCACCAAGAAGCACTCCTCGAGTTGTCTTCCCTAATGCCTTTCCTCCACGCTCAAAACTCATTCGGCTTAGAATTTTCGCTATCAGCTCGTTACTCGACATCTCAAGCGTGAAAAATATCACTCCATCACCATGCTTCGCTATATTATCCGCTATCTGCAGAACAAGCGTAGTTTTTCCAAGCGAACTGTTCGCTCCTACCACGTAAAGTCCGGGATATAGACCACCGTCTAACATTTCGTCCAAGCTTTTCAGCCCGGTAGATATAACTTTCCCTTTTCGATTCTTCCCGATTTCCACTCGAAATTTCGCCATCCTCTCTGACATACTTTCTCCTGCTACTTCGTTTTCATCATGCTCAAGAACCACTTGACGCGTCATGCTCTTGTAATCTTCAGAACCTTCAGAACCGTACACATTCATCGCTCCTTCTATTGCCTTAGCTATCGTCATTTCACCATACGTCGTCGTTCCGCTAGTCTTCCTGTCCCATTTCGGGCGCATCAGTCCGGACTGACGAAAAAGACGATCCATCTCGTACGAATCTTTCCCTGTCCAGAACGCAAGATGGGCACACAGCGCTAAATCTGCTCGACTCTCGTCTCCTCCATAGGCACTCACTTCGCCGTTGTAAAGCTTTCGAATTTCGTTCCCTCGCTCGGAGTTGAACATCTTCTCCAAAATATCCTCACCAGGTATTACACGAATATCCCTCACAAGCGTCCTAGAAGCCCTTATTTCGACACTCCCCCAGTACTTAGGATAAATTTCCCTCAACACTTCCGAACAATCCCTTAGCGTGCGTTTTAGCCCCGTTTTTTCAAAAATTCGTCCCGTAACTGTCAAATAGCGACCTGTGTCATAAATCTCGAACTCTGTGCCATTTGCGTTCGTGATTTTGTTGCGGCTCCCAAATTTCCTCAACGGTTCATAGAGCTTGAACCAGATGTGTAAACCGCGCCCGCTCGGTGAATATTCCGTGTAACTGCTCATCGCTCTCACAATCTCCGCCGCTTTCTCGTCCAGCTTTCCATCTTCAGCGATAACATGATCAAGATCTATGCAGGCGTACGGCGTTCCTGTCAGGACAAAACCCAATCCTGCTGACTTGAATCTTTCTCCTGCCGACACTGCCTCATCGTAACTACCCCATGTCGCACTGTCGTTTACTTTCGCGTACTTTCCTGTTTTCGGATCCATCGGTGCTTTATTTGTGCCTTTCTCGTCTTGTGTTCTGCCTACCCAATTCGGATAGTCCTTTAACTCGTCCAACTCTCTTGGTAAAGTCATTGTCATTTCAATCGCTCCTTTCTCGATTCTCGTCCCACCACCGCGCCGCCACCTCGGCTGTAGGGGGCTTACAACACCTGAACTATCACAGGGGAGGGGGATTCTGTTGATACCACCCTGTCGTTTTTTTTTTTTGCACGGCTCGGGCTTCAGCCAAGAGCCCGTGCGACACTGAACGTTCTAAACGTTCTAATAGTACTAGGAAATTTCGCACCTCCTAAATTCGCTTCCCGCAACGGTTTTTGAATCACCCTTGCGACATAAAGTTAAACCTTTGCGACATAAAGTTAAACCTTTGCGGCATAAAGTTAAACCCTTGCGACATAAAGTTAAACCTTTTTGCGTAAAAACGCTTGAATACTGCATCGACGTCCATTTTTTTTCACTCTTAACCGTCTTCAAAATTCGATTCATAGCACGAGCTAAAATCAGTCCACATCCAGCTTCATGACCTCAGACAAAAAGTTAAACCTTGCGACACAAAGTTGAATCGCTTCGCATAAAACCGCTTGAATACTGCATCCATGTTTCAGTCACCCCTCGAAAAAGTCGTTTTATGGTACATTTTTCAGCATAAATCTCGCGTTAAGGTATATTTTCGGATCATCACGTTTTCGCGTAAACCAGCTTCAGCACTGCATTTATGCCTCGTAAATGTCGCTTTAGGGTATATTTTTTCTCGCATTTAGGTATATTTTTGAAGCGTTTCGTCTTCACGTAAATCAGCCTCAGCACTGCATTTACGCCTCGTCGATGTCGCTTTTGGGTATATCGACCTCGCATTCGGGTATTTTCCGGATTCAGAACTCGCGTTTCGAGCGTCTCGTTTTTTCTGGGCGATCAGGGCTTTGCGTTCAGCATGTGAAGCGTAATCACTGATCTCATACCAGAGAACAAGCGAAACGTACTCCTCGTAGCTCATTTCCTCGTCCCTGATCTCCCGGTCTGAGAGTTTTTCTCCGCCTCTGCGTCGATATTCCCAGCCTCGCAACAAGCCGATCTCCATGAGGTAACCAAGCGTCACTTCCAGCTGTTCTCTGACACGCTCCCGCCAGCTTAATTTCTGAGTGCGGATCTTCTCAGCAGTCGGGTAAGACGTCCGTTTCAGAATGCTCTCGACTGAGAGTTTGTTCTCAGTACCCTGCAAGACGTTTCCATTCTGGCCATAATGCAGGATCAGTGCTTGTGCAATAGCGAAGGCATTAGCGTTACGATCGTCGATCTGGTAGAACGACGGTGGAATAATCAGGATCGTAGTAAGCTGAATGAGTGCTTCTGCTACAGTCAGCGAAAATTCGATCATGATGGAATCGCCTTTTATCGTGTAAGCCCCTAGTAAGTTCGCGCCATTGAAGAATGCAGACTTCCCGTTCACTTTTTCCTCCCAGTCTGAGCCACATTCTCGAAGATTCTGGAGATAGCCCTTGATTTTGTGCCTGAAGTTCTTGAGATTGTTAGTGGACTTGTCAGGATCTGTGACATCTAGTCCATTGGCAGCAGCGTACTCTCGAACGGAAATATAAACTCTCTGCTTGATGCAATCGTGTGAATTTTTGTTGTTCATTGCTGTGAACTCCGCTAGAGCCCTGAAGAATATCTTAGCTTCTCCAACGCCGATTTTCACATTCCCGCTGGCATTCGTAAAGCGCACATTGTCCACGATTATCGATCCTGTCAGTAAGTCTAGTTCGCCTTTAGTTCTGACACGGCTCATAGCGGAAGACAGATTGCCGCTGAAAATTTTCCCTGCGACAGGGACAGGAACATGTTTGCTCATAGCCATACGTGTTTTCTTGTAGAGTTTTGGACTGAGAGCTTTCAGCATGGCCTCGAATGGAGCGATCAGAGAGATCAGATCGGCAGCTTCTATGGGGTCAAGGCACTCAGCTTTTTTTCGCATTGTGATAATATCTTTTGCCAAGTCCTGTTGATGATCCCTGTAGTAATCGAGTGAGCGAGTAACGGCTTTTTCCCTGATGTCGAAGATATGCTGAGCGATCTCTTTTTTGTCGATGCCCTCGTGTTGAGCTAAGAGCTGAAGCCTGAGAATATAATCGCGTTCCTCGTCAGTGAAGTCGATCTTGAGAGTTTTGTTCTGGAATATCTCCCCTGTGAATATTGAGTTCGGGATGAAAAGTTTTTGCTTAGAGTTCATAGTGTTTTTTCCTGAGCAGATTCCCGTTTCTACGTGATTTAGGGAAGCGTCACTCTGGTTACTGACAGTCGCGCTGTTCTGTAATTTGCGTCTTGCCAAAATTTATTCCCCCTTCAAGAGTTCGTTAGAGTCATCGTCCGGAAAGAGAAGCTTATGCCCCGTGTGTTTTAATAATGCGGCAGAGATTGTTTTCCCGACAGAGCTCTTTTGTTTTGCTAGAACAAAGATTTTCATAAATTCACCTCGTATGCTTATTATACTTCATGGCGATTCTCGATGCGATTTTTGAGAAAGAATGATCGGAATTTTTTGAGCGGTTTTTAAGCGTTTTTGAGCGGTGATAATTCAGAATTGACTGCGCATTTTTGAGCTCATATGATTGAGAAAGTTTCAGGAGATGATGCCGGCGCCTCCTGTGATTGCCAGCAATATCAGGCTAATTCTCGAAGCGTTCAAAACGGGCTTGGTGAGTTTTTCTTGTCCGTACAGTATTCTCTCTGGTTATTGCAGAAAAGAGTGTAAAGAACTTGCCGGATTCGTGAAGCTCCTGCAAGACAGGAACAACACAAACCTGAACGAATACGCTAATTAATCTTCCGAGAGTTGCAAATGTATGAACTTCTCCCAGTTCAAGTAAGGCTCTGAGAGGATAATATCGTCATCGACATCCGGCTGAAAAGCTG
>CALEPX010000016.1 GCA_937911045.1 uncultured Fretibacterium sp.
TTCAGAGCGAGTTATTTCCCGTTCACAGAGCCGTCAATGGAACTTGATATCGAATGCGTAGAATGCTCCGGACATGATGAACATTGCAGAGTTTGTCACGGTACAGGCTGGCTCGAAGTCGTCGGAATGGGAATGGTTCACCCGAATGTTATCAAAGCTGGCAGAATCGATTCTGAGAAATACAACGGATTCGCGTTCGGAATTGGCTTGGATCGAATGGCAATGCTCAAATACGGGATCAATGACCTGAGATTATTATTTGACGGCAACGTCTCGTATTTTTTATCAGGATTTGCGAAGTGATTTGACATGTATATTAGCTTAGAATTATTAAAGAACTTTATCAAGATTCAGCCGAATGTGTCGCCCGAAAATTTAGCCGAAAGATTATCAGTCTCGGGAACTGAGATCGAGAGCATAAATTACACCGCCGGGAAAATGCGGGGAGTTGTCGTTGCTAGAATCGACGCGCTTGAAAAACACCCGACGAATGAACACCTGTCGATAGCTCACCTGAACACCGGAACTGGCGAACACGTATGCGTAACCAGTGCTACGAACATGAAAAGAGGCGATCTTGTCTTCTACGCTGGATTAGGTGCGGTTTTGCCGAACGGTCTGGAACTTGGCAAGCGTGATTTCTCAGGCGTTGAAAGTTTCGGAATGATGCTTTCGGCTGAAGAATTGGGGCTTCACGACGTAGATTCTCCGGATGGATTATTAATTCTGCCGGCTGATGCTGAGATTGGAGCTGATGCTGCGTCACTGTATCACATCGGCGATATTATCTTTGACGTTTCGATCACGCCCAATCGCGGAGATTTGCTCTCACATTTGGGAATGGCGCGTGAAATCAAAGGCTTGTACTCGAATTCTATTATGAAAAATCCCGAGTGGCTTAGACCGTTGCAACAGGATCAAGACTGGTCTGAGAAATTCGGCGAAATCTCGTTGCCAGATCAAGGCTGCTATTGCTACAGATTAGGACTTGCGACAGGCGCGAAAATTCATGACTCGCCGCTTACCGCGAAAATAGATCTTGCTCATCTGGGAATGCGTCCGATCTCGAATGCCGTTGACGTTACGAATTACGTGATGTTAATGCTGGGACAGCCGCTTCACGCGTTCGACCTGAACACGCTGCCTGCGCGGGAAATTACTGTCAGGGCTGCGAATGATGGCGAGAAAATGCTCACACTTGATGGCAAAGAGCGATTGCTTACGGATAAAGACATGTTGATCACAAGCGGCGGTGAAGCTATTGCGTTGGCAGGCGTTATGGGCGGTGAACAAACCGGAATCAATCCTGACACAAACACGATCGTGATTGAGAGCGCGAGTTTTTCACCGGTTCGAGTTGGTCACACGTCGCGAAGATTGGGCATAAATTCCGAGGCGGCGTTTAGATTTTCACGAACTGTCGATCCGAATTTGAGCAGGACTGCTTTGACTGCTGCGTGTGCGTTGATGCGTGATTGGTGCGGTGCTGAGATTAATTATCGCCCGCTGTCGGCTGAGAATAGCTATCAAGAACCGTTGCCCGTGACGCTGACTTACAAGAAGCTCAACATGTATTTGGGAACGAAACACTTCAAGTTCAATTTTGATTATGCTGCGAAAATTCTGGTGGGATTCGGCATTAAGCAAATTCGCGATAATTTTGCGGATCGTGAGTTTTTGCCGCCAACTTGGAGACCGGACATAACGATTGAAGAGGACTTAATCGAGGAAATCGGACGCTTCAGAGGCTATAACAGGTACGAGAATAAGCTCCCCGGTGAAATGCCCAAACGCGCAGAAATCGGTTCTGAAATGCAGCTCTCAGGATTTGTGAGAAATTTCCTGATGTCACGAGGCTACACGGAGATCATGACGTATAGCTTTTTGCCCGAGGATTTTCCGGAGAAATTGCGACTTGATGACGGCGATTTGCGTGCGGATCCGTTAAAGCTTGCGAACCCGATTAGCCGCGATCAAATGGCAATGCGCACGACACTGATTCCGGGATTGCTTTCGGCATTGAAGACGAGTGTTACGTCAGGTTGGCGCGACCCCGTGAAAATTTTCGAACAGGGCAAAGTCTTCCTGAAAGATCCAGATCCCAAGATCGAACACGTTGAACCAGATCACGTTGCCGGATTGTTATTCAACGGAACGGATACACGCTCAGCTTTCGGAGAACGTAACGGGAATTTTTATGACATGAAATCCGATATTGAAGCGTTGATTATCGCCCGAGGATATGTTCCGGAATTTCTGCCGGGTTCTGAGACTTTCACGCACGCCGGACAAAGTTCTGAGATTCGCGTAAATGGCAAAAAAATCGGCTTCGTCGCGAGATTAAAGCCCGTGATTGAACAGGAACTTGATGTCTCAGGAGTGTACGTTTTCGAATTTGACTTGACGGAAATTTTGCAGGTTCAGAAACCCGTTTTCACACCTGCGAGCCAATTCCCTGCGTCGTTCCGTGATATTTCGCTGCTAGTCTCACACGATCGCAAACAGGACGACGTAATGCGTGATATTCGTGACTCAGTTCTCGAAGCAAGTGAGAATAATAATATTCTTGAATCACTCAGGTTATTTGACATTTACGAGGGCAAAGGCGTTCCTGAAGGATTCCGCAGCCTGGCTTATACTCTTAGCTACAGGTCACGCGACATGACTCTGAAAGACGATTTCGTCGAGAGCATTCACATGAAAGTTCGCGAAATTCTTAAATCAAAAGGCTATGTGATTCGCTAATCATGACACTGAATGATATAGAAATTTTCACGGACGAGTTAGAGCGCAAAACTGAGAATCTGATTTCTGAGCGGAATATGCTGCGTTCGGAGCTTGATAGATTTTCGCAGGCACATATCGAACGTGACAGAGATTTCGTTAATGCTGCCCGGGAAAATATCCGGAATTTCGAAGCCAGTTCGGAGCGGAATTTTCGCCTGAATCATTTTCTCGTGATAAAATAGCTGATTATGAAAAATTCACGCGATGTATTCTTGACAATCGGTAAGAAGACTTACAGGGTTGCGACTCCGCTCGAAGAAGAAGACGTAGATCGCATGAAAATTCTAATCGATGAAGCTTGCGGTTCGGAATTTAAGAACGCCGATCAGGAGGATTTGCTGGTGTTGACATGTTTGCGACTTGCATATTCGCTCGATGCCGTGAGTGGGAAGATTCAGAATATCATTGCGAAACTCGACGGCTAATTTGCACGAAAAAATCAAACCACCGATAGAAATAGAAATAAAATCAAACTCGAAAATTAATTCTAATTCTAATTCTAATTCTACGGTGGCTTTTTGATTCTGGCTAATAATTTCTCGTGGCTTTCATTGCGACTTTGCGTGCGTACATTGCTTTGTCGGCGCGCTTGAAAACGTTGTATACGCTCTCGTCCTGTCTGGGGTCAAATTTCGCGTAGCCGATTGCCGCTGAAACCTGTTCCCAAACTTGTAAATTCTTGTCGTGTTTTTGCGCTTCGATATTCCGGTTGAAATTATCAATGCAGCTCTGGGCGTTGTCGCACGAATCATTTTCGAGCAGAACGACGAACTCATCACCGCCGATTCTGAATACCGGCGCGTTCTCGAAAGTTTCGCAAATCAGACCGCAGCATTTTTTCAGCGCGAAATTCCCGTGTTCGTGTCCGTAAGTGTCGTTGATTCGCTTGAGATAATTCAGGTCGATCATTACGATCCCGAAGCAGGCTTTCCCATCAGCAATTTGCCAGTCCATGCGCTTGATTTCCTGTTCGTATGCGTTGCGATTGCCTACACCTGTCAAAGCGTCTTTGTTCGCGAGAGCTGACATTGCGTTCACTTGTTCTTTCGTCGCCAAAAGTTGATTCGTGATTTCTACCAGACTCTTCATGTAATTTTCAAGTTCCATTATCATCGAAGCTGTCTGATTGCCGAGTTCAGAAATTTCGTCGCGACCGTTCATGCGTTTCTCGATTATTCCGGCGAGTTTTGCGTCCTTGCTGAAGCTGTACCTGAAAATATCCTGAGATAACAGCTTTATGCGCTTAATATAGAACTTGTTAATCACGAACAGCAATATTGCAACTGCGATCGTCAGGATTGCCGCAATAATTAGTAACTGGTGAAACGTGTTCATGAAAATCGCGTGATTATAACTTGAGACTTTGATTTCGGTGCAAATCAGCCCCAATTTCTCTCCGTTCACATAAAGCGGCGAATACCATGCGTACGTGTGACCGTACTCGTTGTCGAACACATCGTAATTCGTCGGAGTTTTTCCTGTGTTCCAAGCCTCCCAAAGAAATTTGTGTCGCTCCATCACCTGCTCAACAGTTTCACCTAGCAAAAGCGAATCCGGGTCTTTTTCCGAACGCCCCTCACGCACACCGTCGAGCACGTAACACGCTTCGAGCTTCTCAAAATACGGCACGATGTAATACACGTATTGCAACTCGAAAATTCTGCACGCTTCCTCAAACATTAACAGGTAATACTCATGACGAGCAATCGCAAACGCATTTTGAACTTCGGGTGTTAATTCTTCGAACGCGATATTTTCCCCGAGAATTTTTCCGGCGTGATTCGCTTTGAATAAACGCTCGTATTTTTCCTGGCTCTTGAGCATGTCATCGTGCGTGAAAGTTTTGGGAATGCGCATGTTCTTGTAATTCTTCAGGAAATATTTCTGGTAAATTGCGAAATCATTTCCCCGCGAGTGAATTATCACCGACAAATACTCAGAAATGTAACGCAGCTGCCGTCTCTGTCTCGAAAGGTAAATCCCGTCCTGAAACATATACGTGAAAACTCCGCACACCAACAGATTCACGAGAATAAACACACAAAATAATATTCCGAACTTGAATAATATGCTGCTCTTGCGCCGCTGGAAATTAAATACCGTATTGAACATATCGCATCTCTTTCTCCCGTTATAATCAATTAATAACCAATTAATAATCAATAATCAATTCTTGAACAAAATTTGCAGATCTAACGCATTTATTTTCGGATTGACTTTCGCAAAATCAAGAGCAATATTTCCCTTTGTATTCTTGAGATTTACATCGGCACCGTTCGAGAGCAGGTATTTTATCGCGTCCGGGCTGTTAAATCTCGCAGCGAACATTAACGCACTGGATTTATCTTTCGCACGGGCATTAACATTCGCGCCATTCTCGATAAATTCACTGATCTGTTTAAGAGTCCCTGACTTGCAAATTTTCAAAAATTCCCGTTCGGTTTTATACGCAAGATTTTTTAACGCCGGCGAATTCTGCAAATTCTTGTTCACGCGCGCAAAATCCAGAGCAATATTTCCCTTCGCATTCTCCAGATTAGCGTCCGCAGCGTTCGAGAGCAAATAATCTATAACGTCAGGAGTGCTAAATCTCGCGGCAAACATCAATGCACTGGACTTGTCTTTCGCACGAGCATTCACGTTCGCGTCATGTTCGACGAAATCCTGAATTTGTCCAAGAGTTCCGGACTTGCAAATCCTCAGAAATTCCCGTTCGGTTTTGTACGCAAGATTTTTCAACGCGATCGAATCCCGCATATTCTCATTCGTTCTCGCAAAATCCATAGCAACGTTTCCGTTATCATTTTCGAGATTCACGTCAGCACCGTTAGCAATCAAGTACTCGACAATTCCCGGATGATTAAATCTCGCGGCGAACATTAATGCGCTGGAATTATCTTTTGTTCTAGCGTTGATATTCGCGCCGTGTCTGATAGCGTCGTAAATTTGCCTCATGCTTGCGGACTTGCATAACTCGACGAAATCTTCATCACTTATAGCCTCAAATTTCAAATCACGAACCTTCCCGAGAAAATCCGCAGCCAGCCTGCCATTACTAGCGACCGCGTGTTCATCCGCACCGTGTTCGACCAAAATTCTCACGACATCATGAATATTTTCTGCCGATGAAGACTCAAGCGCGCAAATTATCGCCGTTTTGTCTTTTTTATTCTTCGCGTTCACGTTGGCACCGGATTCGAGCAGCAATTCCACAACATCGCCGGTATTATACGCTGCCGCAAATAACAACGCCGTCCAAGCTTTCTTGTTCTTCGCATTCACATCAGCACCGGATTCGAGCAAAAATTTCACAACGTACGGGGCATTACGTTTCGCTGCGTGCATCAGTGGCGTGTTGCCCAGAGAGCTGCGTTCGTTTACATCTGCGCCGGAATTAATTTTCTCCTGAATTTCCTGCAAATCTCCGGTCTCGTAAATTTCGAGTGAATCTTCAATTTCAGGAGCTGATTCTGATTCTATCTTGTCGCCTTCCAAAATACCAGAAGTTTTTAAGCGCAAAATTTGTGTTTTCGAATCATGAACCTGAATCTGACTGCTGACATGCGCGCCCTTATTCTGATTCTTTTTATCCGAACTGACCGTCAATAATCCGGTGAAAAACTTGAACAACGATTTAACACGTTGCATCAGATTTGCCTTTCCCTTGTCTTCGAGCATAAAATCACCTGTTCCTATATGTGCAAAATTATTTCTCGCCTCTTTGACATCGCACAAAACCGAATAGCCCTGTTCACGTATGACTTTCTCTCGCAACAATGCTTTCAGGCTATTCACGTATTTTTCGCGAATATCATTCGAAGCTGGAAGTCTGATTTTCTTGTGCGCGACGATGAAATTCACCGCACCTTCGCACGCATTCTCAAGATTTACAAAAAACGAAACGCTGTCAGAATACATTTTGCTCTCGGCTTCTTTCAGGTGCGCGACGATCTCAGCAGGAAATTTCTCGCCAACGAAATCAAAGTCGCTATTATATATCTTGCGCAACTGATTACACAACGGGATCATGATTTGAATCGCTCTCTTTGCGTTATCATCGTCATGGGTAACGAGCAGCGTTTTGAATCTCGTGAGGGTTTTCTGGTTTATAATCCCGAGGTCATTCAAGTTTTGCAGATTTTTTTGCGTGATATTCGCGGAATCCACGAACAAGTTATAGCGTCTGTATATCAATCTCACCATGACGCGCGCCATTCGTTCGAGATATATCATGCACGAGTTATTATCAGCATCGAGACATTCAAGCGCATCTCTTCCCAATTTGACCAGAGACGAGAACTTGCCTTCACTTTCCAGTCCGTCCAGCGTTTCGGAAAATTTCACAACGAGTTTTTCAGACATGATTTCCCCTTTCGATTTTCAAAATATTATTCTCACACAAATTATAGTATTTATCCTAAAACGGTAAAGCTTTGTTCTATTTTATAATTAAAATTTTATAATTAAAATGGCTTGAAATCAAAGACAAAGTCTGATATAAGTATAAAAAATAATTTTACCGAACGCTCGTTATTTTTTCCGGTAATTTTATTTCTCAAAGTGTTTTATATCACTGGA
>CALEPX010000017.1 GCA_937911045.1 uncultured Fretibacterium sp.
CGTGCGTGTCCTTGTTCAGCGGCTTTGCGATACCACTTCACAGATTCGACATAATTCCGTTCAACGCCTCTGCTGTTTTCATACATATATCCGATATTGCATTGAGCGTATGCGTTTCCCTGTTCAGCGGCTTTTCTGTACCATTTCACGGCCTCGACATAATCCTGACCGACGCCTCTGCCGTTTTCGTACTTCACCCCAAGATTATTCTGCGCTCGTGCGTGTCCTTGTTCAGCGGCTTTGCGATACCACTTCACAGATTCGACATAATCCTGTTCGACACCTCTGCCGTTTTCATACATCAATCCGAGATTGCACTGGGCATTTGCGCGTCCCTGTTCTGCAGCTTTGCGATACCATTTGAGAGCTTCGACATAATCCTGACCGACACCTCTGCCGTTTTCATACATCACCCCAAGATTATCTTGCGCGATTATATTTCCCTGCTCTGCGGATTTCCGGTACCAGTACACAGCTTCGGCGTAATTTTGCTTGACACCTTTGCCGTTTTCGTAAATGACCCCGAGTGCGAGTTGGGCGTTTGGGTCTCCGGCTTTGGCTTTTGCTTCAGTTGCGAGTTTTTCGCCGAATAAGTCGTCCCATTTCTCCGAGAGTTTTCTGCCCTCAGAATCGTACTCAGCGTGAACGCGCCTCACTACAACATTGTCGCGATCATAGTAGATTCGCTCTGAGACTAGTCCGCGGGAATTGTACACGTTCTCAAGCTTGTAATAGAACTGCAGCGAATCCGGATTATCCTCGGTGTTAAATAACTCGACACGCAGCAAATTTCCCATCAAGTCGTAAGAATTTCTCCGGTGATGTTCGCTCTGGGAAAAGAAATTCTCAACGCGCCTGCATGGGTTATCGTTCGCGTCAAAATACCAGGTGTCCGTCAAATTCCCGTGCGTGTCATAAGCGTACTTAGTCTTGAAAACTTTATTTCGGGTGAGAGCTTTACCTTCTGAATCATAACTTGCCTCTGAGAGCTTACGCCCGAACACGTCGTAACTAGTCACGTTGCTTTGAAGCAAATTATCGTCAGTGTCGTAAGCCCGGAGAATAATTTCACGTCCCAAAGCGTCATACTCGTACACGAGCCTGTGAACCCCGTTGACAGTGCCAGGTTTGCTGTAATCCTCGCTGTCGTAATATCGCAAACTCAGCCGCTTGCCTTTCGAATCATAAGTTCTGAGCGTGTGGAAAGTTCGGTTTTCCGTGCGGATTGGCTCAGCGTTCTTGCCGTAATACCAGTTCTCGATTTGATTGCCGAACACGTCGTATTTTGCGCGCATCATTGCGTGGTCGATTTGTCCGAAGAGCGTGAGTTTCCCGTCTGCGTCTAAGTAAGAAATCCTGATTTTGTTGCCGAATTGGTCGTACTCGCTTTTCACCGTCAGAATATCCGTGTGATTGCCCCTGTGTCTTAGCCCGTGCGCGGTGATTTCCCTGCCGAACGTGTCAAATTCGTATTCCTGAATCGTGCTTGGCTGCTTTTCGCCCCGTGTGTAAAAGAGCGTCTTGACTCTTCTGCCGTGAATGTCGTATTCAAGTTCGCGTCTGACATTTTCATCGGATTCGTTGTCGGTGTAGAGAACTTCTTCCCCGAGAGAGTTCAATCTGTAGCGTCGAGTTTCGCGCCCGTGAAGATCATATTCGCAGTATTCGTCACTGACCAGCCTGTCCAACATGTCCTGATACTGGGAATTTTCCGGTCTGAGATATTGCGTGTGGATTAGATTGCCGTTGTTATCATACTTAAAGCGTTTCCCGGAGCAGTAATTTTCCCGGAACAGAATTGCTGGCTTGTCGTCCGGGTCATAATAGCTCTCGCTCACAAGATTTCCCAACGAATCATAATCGTATTTCACAGCCGAATAGCCTTTCGCACAATTTACGCGTTTGCCGTCGGTGCCGTAATATCGCGTACAAGTCTTCAGACCGTTATCGTCGTAATCGTTCTCAAATCTGGAATATGCCTCGGAATTAAAGACTGCTTTGCCATCAGTTCCAAGACATTGCGCCGAAATCAGATTCCCGTAATCGTACTCGTAGGCGTATTTTGCTACTCCTGATTTATCCGGGATTGGCTCAGCGTTCGTGTCGTAATACGCGATTGTGTCGCGATTGCCGTTGACGTAAGTGTAGCGTTCTTCAGCGAAACCGTTTGAGTTCAGGATTTTCTCGCCGTTCGTGTTCATGTACGTGAAGCCCATGACTTTGTTCTCGGCTGGGTCATATGCGATTGAGTACGAGGCGTAACCGTTTTTGCCGAGCATGAGTTTGGCGTTTTGGTCGAGAAATTCGATTTTGTTGACGAAGCCGTTATTGTAGCTATATCTTGCAGCGTACACGTTATTATCACGATCTGAAATCGGCTTGCCGTTAATATCATGATAAGTTTCGAGTAAAACCTGTCCGTTACCGTTGAGTTCCCGGGAAATTTCTGAGTAACCGCCTGAACAAATGCTCTTCTCGTTGTTCACGTCATAGAAAGAATATTTTACGATTCTGCCGTTTGAATCATTCGTGAGTTCAATGCGGAAATAAGCGAGCGTATCCAGGCATGGTTCGTGATTCGTGTCGTAGCAGCTCAATGATGTGAGGAATCCGTTCGTGTCATAAGTCTGGACGATTTCGTGAATTTTGTTGCGCTTATCGAGTGCGGGTTTTCCATCGGTGTCAAAAACTGCCAACTTGACGGCGTTGCAATATTCATCGTAGCTGACAACTTCAAACGCATAGCCATTCTCGTTCGTAACAAGTTCCCCGTTCGCATCAACGTGCGAGGATTTCACAGGTCGCGGAAATTCCCCGTAATCGAAAGTTTCAGAACAAACTCCCTGAACCGGCGCAATTTTACCGTTCGCATCAAGATTGTGAATCGCAATGACACGTCCCAATTCATCGAGCGTGTAGCCCAAGCCCCATCTGCCTTTCGAATCACGCGTCGGATTTCCGAGCTTGTCATTTCCGCCGACACCGTCACTTCGAAAGAGTTTTTTCACAACGTAGCCGTTTGCGTCAAATTCGAGCGTCACACGAATGATATTTCCGGAGCTATGACTTGAGCTGTATTCGGGATTATAGCGATTCGAATCATAATCTCCGGCTGTGTTCATCGGCAATGCGTATAAAATCTCGCTGCCAGCACAGTAAAAATCCGCAACTCTCTGGCTCAGATAACGCTTCCTGTAAAGTTTGTGTCTGTACAGGTCAAAGTACTCAACAGAATTATCGCTCAGGAATCTTATCATCGGCGGCTCAATCAGCGGCGTTACGATGCTTGGTTCAACGAGAACTCCGGCAGAATTTACGCGTTCGATCTTCTGGACGTTGCCTCTCAGGAGCGTGAACTTGTACGTGTATTCCATTTTTGAGCGGTCTGCTTCTGACTCGACTTCGAATAATCCGACAGGTTTTTCCCAGCGATAGACGTAAGCTTGGTAGTAATGCGTGTGAGGGATATTCTGCCAGACAAGTAATCCTGCGATGAATGCTAAAACTACAGCGATTGGCGTGAAAATAGCGATTCGTTTTCTCCGGAGCTGATCTTCATACGAGACGAAATTCTCAAGATCAAGTCCTAGCAACGTAGCAATAACTCGCAAAAATGCTCCACGAATGCCAAATTTGCGCAAATCAATTCCGAGCGGTTCGAGTTCTTTTGGCAGTGCAAGAATCGCTGGTGGAAAGCACTCAAGTTCCGGATTATCAGCATGTGGCGTGCCGTCGATTATGAGCGGAATAATTCTGTTACCCTTGCCATTCTCGATGAAGTATTTGACCTCGTCGTTCACGTAATCGGATTTCGCGCTGTTTGGGGAACAAATCAGGATCAGGAATTTCGACCTGCTCAGATTATTCTGGATTGCGTCCTGCAAAACGCTGCCGATCAAATTCGATTCGTCGATGAAAATGGGTCTGAGATTCTTTGGCAAACCCGGGTTTGATTGCTGCAATTTCGACGGCAAATGATAACGCTGCAATCGTGCCTGAAGCTTCTTAGCGAGCCTGTGATCTTTGTGGCTGTAACTTATGAATGCGTAATATTCGAGTTTCTGTTCCATTATGATTATATATAATTCGCCTCACATTCGTCGGGTTCTCAATTTGATTCCAAGAACGCAATCGCCGCGGCGTATTTCTGCAAGCGTTTTTCACGTGAACGCAGCTCGTGTTGATTTTCCGCGGGAGGCAGGCGTGTCAAATCCGAGTTGTGACGCAAGTCTGCCAGTTTGACTTTCTTTGCCAGCGGATTCGCCTTGATATTTTCGATATATTCTCCCAAATACGGCACGTGTTCTTCATGCGTGAGACATTTCACAGCCGAGATAATTTCGTTCGGAAAACCCTGAGCCTGCAAATCCTCCAGCGTCATATCCGTGTCTTCAACTACGTCATGCAACAGAGCGACACAAATTGCGTACTCGTCCGTGCCCATTTGTTCCGCTAAATGATACGGGTGAAATACGTACGGCAGACCTGATTTGTCAATCTGTCCGTTATGTTGCCTGTACGAGATCCGCATTGCTTTCTTAGTCAAGTCAGTGTACAACATATTTTTGTGCGTTTCGAGTTTTTTTCTTGCTGCTCTTGCTGCTAACGGTTGGGATTGCTTTTTTCAACTTGACGTAGCATACCGTGGGAAGTCCGGGTCTTGGGTGTTCGTCTTTGACATCGATTATGTTTTTGTAGCGTTCGACCAACAATTTGAGTTTCTCATAGCCGTAATTTCTGGAATCGAAGCCCGGAATCTGTTGACGCAAGTAATTCCCCACGACTGAGAGATTCTTCCATTCATCGACGGCGTAATCGCAAATTATCTGAATCACTGTATCAATCGACGGAATATCGACTGGGTCCTCGTTTTCATTTGCGTTTTCCTTTTCAAGTGATTCGTTGCGCCCGTAAATCACGTCCAGTAAGCGAAATTCGTCACAAGCGCGTACCAGAGCCATTTTTGTTTTAGTCTCGCCCATGCCGATGACTTTAATCTCATGTTCGCGTAATTTGTAAACGAGATTTGTGAAATCGCTATCACTGCTTATCAGGAACACGACATCAACATGCGTTGTGTAAATCATTTCCATTGCATCTATTGTGAGTGCCTGATCTGCGACGCTTTTGCCTTTACCGGCTATGTAATCGATCTGGAGCATCGGCGTAATTCCCCACAGCGGCATGTCACTGTACCAAGCTTTGGTCGAGAGATTCGAAACTGATCCGTAGAGGCGGCGTATTTTGATATTACCTTCCTGCTCAGCTTCACGAATTATGTTCTCGATATATTTGTGCGAAACGTTATCCCCGTCGATTAATATCGCAACCTGTTTTTCTGACAATTTCCCTTCCAATTCGCATCCTCCTGTAAAATCACATACTCCCGAATTTCTCGCATTATACAACTCGTGAACGAAAAGTGTCAATGCAAGTTTCGCGGCAAGTTTCTCACGGGTAATCGCCAAAAATTCCGTAAAAATACTCTTATGCGATTGGGGCAATTCCTAGTTAAATTATTATTCGTAGTAGAACTTTTGAGTTCTGGTGTGAAATATGGTGTGAAATATGAAAATTTTGTTTGTTACGGAGCGATTGCATAATTGTATAACATGGAAAAACTTAACTGTATAATTGAGCGAATAACTTATCATAACGAGACTAACGGCTTCTCGGTTGTGAAAGTCGTGGCGAATGGGTTCCCGGATATTGTCACGGCGGTTGGAGCAATGCCTGAAGTTCGCGTTGGTGCCATGTTCGAGCTTTGCGGCGAATGGAGAATAAATCCCAAGTACGGTCAAGAATTCGTCTTTCAAACTTGCGAGGAAGTTCTGCCTGCGACGGTAACTGGGATCAAGAAATATCTTGGCAGCGGCTTAATCAAAGGTATCGGACCGATTTATGCGGAGCGAATTGTTGACGTATTCGGCGAAAATACTATTAAGATTCTCGACAATGATCCGGACAGATTATGCGAAGTCCCTGGCATCGGGAAAAAACGCCTTGAGCAAATCAAACAGAGCTGGCTCGAACAAAGAGAAGTCAGGAACATAATGATATTCTTGCAATCACACGAGGTAAGCACATCACTTGCTACGAAAATCTACAAGCAATACGGTTCTCGTTCAATTCAGAGCGTAACTGAAAATCCGTACAGGCTTGCTGATGAAATTTGGGGTGTTGGCTTCAAGACGGCGGATCAGATTGCGAAGAAACTCGGCTTTGGTCATGAAAGAATCGAACGGCTCAGAAGCGGCATTCTATACACGCTGAATAAATTCTCGGAGTCCGGAAACTGTTTCGCGTACAAAGACGAACTTGTTCAAGCGGCATGTGAGCTGCTGGAAGTTGAGGAATCACTTTTGGAAACGCCGTTGCAGAAAATGCTCGCAGCCAAGGAAATCATACGTGAAGAGTCCTCCGGGAGAAGCGATGCGATATATTTGCCCGTGTATTATTACTCAGAAATCGGGACTGCGAAACGATTGCTTGAGCTTATGGGTTCGTCGTCATTAATCAGGATTCGCCACGAATTTGACGCGCCTGAGCCGGACACAATTCACTATGACGAGGCACAACTTGAAGCGATCAAAGCTGCTCTCAAAAACAAAGTCATGGTTTTAACCGGAGGTCCAGGAACAGGCAAGACTACGACAACACTCGGGATAATTCAGGCGTATCGTAATGCCGGCGCAAAAATTCTCTTGGCTGCTCCGACGGGACGTGCTGCGAAACGAATGTCCGAAGTCTGCAAAATGGAAGCGAAGACTATTCACAGATTACTCGAAATGCGGCCGCAAGAGGGCTTCCAGCGTAACGAGGATAACCCGCTTCATGGCGACGTATTAATCGTTGACGAATGCTCAATGATCGATATTATCCTGATGAATGCTTTACTCAGGGCTGTTCCGGATAGTATGACTGTGATCTTAGTAGGCGATGTTGACCAGTTACCCAGCGTTGGTGCAGGGAAAGTCTTAGCTGATATTTTGGCTTCAGGAGCGATTCCGTTTGTTAAGCTCAGCAAGATTTTCAGGCAGGCGCAAAAGAGCAGGATAATCACGAATGCGCACAAGATCAATCATGGAGAGATGCCATTTTTGACGGATCGTGCTTCAGATTTTCTGTTTTTCCCCGAAGAAGGCGGCGCAACTTCAGCCGAAAACAGTGCAAGAGCTGCGGACAGAATCATAAATTTGTGCGTTGATGTTTTGCCTAGACGAGGGATAAAAGCTAGCGAGATTCAGATTTTAACTCCGATGAGGCGCGGAGAGACAGGTTCGGCGAATTTGAATTTGCGTTTACAGGCTGCGTTGAATCCGGAAGGAGCGAGTTTGAAGAGGGCTGGCACTGATTATCGCATAAATGACCGTGTTATGCAGATCAGGAATAATTACGACAAAGGGATTTTCAACGGGGATATTGGCTTTATTGCGGCAGTGAATCTTGAGGACAACGAATTGGTCGTGAATTTTGACGACAGGCTTGTGAAATATGACATTACAGACCTTGACGAGCTTGTTCTGGCATATGCGACGACGATACACAAATCTCAAGGGAGCGAATTTCCGTATGTAATCATGCCGTTGATGATGAGCCATTACATGATGCTGCAGCGGAATCTGCTTTACACGGGAGTAACCAGAGCCAAAGAGGGCTTGATTCTGATTGGTGAGAAAAAAGCTGTTTACATTGCCGTAAAGAATGACAAAATCACGGAACGAAATACTAGACTAACACAGAGGCTTTTTCTCGGTAAACGCTCTTGATTCTACGCAACATATTTCACACTACAAAGGTATGTTCATCACAATAATCCCCTGCAAACAGAAGCAAATTCAGAACTTTAACGACCATCTGAGTTTTCTATCAAGCTAAAGCTCCACGATTCTTTGTAACTACTAAAGACCCTTCTCGTATATTATTACCTATTATTTCTTAGCTCTACCAATTTTTACAGTAATCCATGTCCTTCTGCCTTACCAAATGCCAATTCCCTAATATTCTTCTACTGCAGGAACTCGTTCTTCGCTCCAATGTCCCTTAGCAAAAACTTTTCAAGCGGATAGTTTTGATAATACATTCTTTCCCGAACATACTCGATAAGAGCCTTTACATTCAGCAGGTTCTTTAATTTTAGCTACTTTGCTGTTCATAAATATCGAAGCTAGTTTTTCCTTCTCAGATTCTGAAAAAATATCTGTTTCTTTTTCGAGAAAATCTCCACTGATGTATGCCTGCCTGTCAATAATACCTGCATCATTATCTGTAAGTTTGAATACGATAGAATGCCAGCCGTCCTCATCATTTTTACGCACTATCAGCTTGTCATTTTGGGAACGATTGCTCTGAAACAAACTATTTCCATTTTTCGGTTCATCATGTACATTAACTTTTTCGCCTTTAATTTTGCATAAATTCGTCAGTGTAGCGTTTTCAGATCATTCATCATTCTCATAATTGCGGATTTAAAAATACCCGTTTCCTTTCCACGCACGTTCGTAAACAGTTTCGTCCCCATCCATTTCATTTTCGACAAATTCTACTTAATAAGCATATTTGGTCATTTTTGGTTAATTCCTCGTGAGTCTTTTGCTTGCTATCAAAAAAAGAAATCCGGTGTACAAACTAGAACTAAGGTCGGCAAGGAAAAGAAAAGAGTTACGCATCTTGACCGTTTACGCCAGCAGATACGTGAGTTAAAGCAAGGTATTCTGGAGGAGCAGCAAGTTTTTAATTCACACTCCTGCGAAGAAAGCGACAAGAGCTACTCTTGACAAAGTGCAAAAGTTATGGGAGAATTACCAATAACAACGGTGAGTAGTTTATCGAGTGAGAACATCAGGGCTTACGGCTTCGGTTCGACCGAGAAACGATCGATGGTTTTGTTTGAAAGAAATTTCTTACTATTCTTGAAGAAGCGCTTGCTTAGACGGCGAGTTAGTAAAGTGCCGTAAGTACAATAGCGACGGTTGAAATCCGTCCCGCCGTTGTAAGAGTAGGTTGAAAGACCTGCTCTTTTTAATGCGGAAAGATTTCAATCCACGCTCCTGTGGAGAGAGCGACTTCTTAGCACCATGCTATTAAATCTTTTTCAGGGAAATTATCATCTCTTTGATATTTTTCTAAATGTCTCCAC
Organism: uncultured Fretibacterium sp.; assembly: GCA_937911045.1. GTDB lineage: Bacteria > Synergistota > Synergistia > Synergistales > Aminobacteriaceae > JAFUXM01. The sequence continues at coordinate 9,140 of CALEPX010000017.1, forward strand.
GCATTGCAATGATAATTAGACAAAGTGTCAGGACACTCTTTCTCGTGGATAAGTTCTCCAGTCTTACGCATTAACGCGACAATCCCATATTATTTGCCACCTTCCGGATAATAGCGATAACTGACTTTCTCATCTGTTAATTCATTAAGATATATCCATTCCATTATTTCTTCTTCCTATTTAGCCACTCTCTTAAAGCCTTACCGTAATCGTGTTTACGATTAGCCAATTCATGAGCCACTTCATAATTTTTTATTCCATAACGCTTCATAAATTCACGTTCTAATCGTTCATGACTCAAAAGCAATAAGTCATGAGTCAGCTATTTCAATCCACACTTCCGTGACGAGAGCGACGTTAAATTTCTCAAACATTTTGATTGAGTACTGACAGTGAATTATTCCTCATCGTCATCTTTTTCGCCAAAGATAACTATACCAGATTTTTTATAATCGTCATCATAATGCGGTGGAAAAAATCTACCTGTCTCACCAGTTTCTTTCATGACGCTTAAGGGACCACTTACTATGTACCCATAACCCTCGGCTGACACGTAATCAAAGACATATCTATCAGAAAACTCCTCAATAAAAGCTAATTTGTCACCATATTTATTTTCTTCCGCTATTTTCAATGCTTCTTCAAACGTTATCATGATTTCTTATCCTCCCTATTCTTGCAACACTTTTTATTTCATTTATAAATTCTACACCATCAATACACAATAGTCTAGTACCTGTTTTCTTGATTTTCTTATTTCAATCCATGCTCCCGCGAAAGGAGGGAGAATTCAATACCACATGACCAAAGCTTTCTCAGGAAATTTGCCTTCTTTCTGGTACTGATTCATACGATGCCAAGCTTGCCCCACATACATGGAAAGTCTATTATTTGGACATGGTTTGTCATGTATATGTTCACCGGTTTTACGCATCAACGATACAATACCAAAATCTTTGCCGCCTTCAGGATAATAACGATATGTGACTTTATGTGACTTTTTCGTACGTCAACGATTACTTTTTCTTTTTTGTCCTTTCATAATATTTATCTAATTATACTTCAAATCTGTCAATTCGTGTGCCCTTCTTGCATTTTTCCCGTAACGATTCATAAGTTCATATTCTAAACGTTCATGACGCAAAAATTTCAATCCACGCTTCCGCAAAGTGAGCGACATACGCTATTACACGAAAAATTTCTCGATCGCTGGAAGTGTTAATTTTCACTTATAACATAAATTTACGCTTCAAATTCACTAATATATTTCCCAAGATAATATTCATCATCAGTCATCTTTAGAAACTTAATACAAGCTTCACGCTCTGCATCAAGATAATACTCTTCGTATACAATACCGCGACCAGGCTCTTGCAAAAATACTCTCCAACCACCACTTTTATACGGCTCTAATTGATTCATGTTATCAGAATCACCAGCAATGACTTTGTCAGATTAATCACGAACACAATAAGACCATTCGTATCCTAATTCTTTTTGAAGAATGCCAACTAATCCTAAGTTCTGATTGAAAGTAACACTACATAACAAAATATAGCACTATATATTGT
>CALEPX010000018.1 GCA_937911045.1 uncultured Fretibacterium sp.
AGGTTGGGTAGGGCGTTGTTACAAAAACTTTTTCATTAATAAAAACCTATCCTGAACTGTTTGCGGTAGAAAACAAAATACTATGAAAGTGAGGGAAACCTCCGACACAAATGATCCTTCTACCGCAGACTTTTTCTTTAATCACCAAGGAGAAAATAACCATGCAAAACGAAGCGAAAACAGAAATGACCACGGAACAACTTACCTCAAAACTATACGAAGCAATAGAAGCATTACCTGAAAGTATAAGAGACAACGTTATTAACGATCTGGAAGATTTTTGTGACAAAGCTATCGAAGCTTGGAACAGGAGAGTTAAAAATGAGAATTAAAGAAATCTTAGCTCAATACAGAAGAGATTTTCACGCAATTTATGAATGCGAACATTGTGGGTACACATATAAGGGCGACGGATATGACGACGCAAATTTTCATCAAAATGTAATCCCTAACATGGAATGTCCGAAGTGCGGGGAAAAAGCTGATGCCAATTACCGCCCCTTAACAACAAAGTATCCAGAGGGGATGCAAATATGACTGAAAAATTAAAACCATGCCCATTCTGCGGAGGAGAAGCAGATATTCTCAGTTACGATTCAATCAGACTAGATAGTTGGCTGTACCACGTGTACCGTGCTGAGTGCCAAAATTGCCATACAACTCAACCAAGCGTCACATCATTTATTGAAGCTGTCAGAATATGGAACAGGAGACAAGAAATGATAGCAACATGGGAAACGAAAGATGAAGAAGAATATCAATGGGAATGCTCAATTTGTCACGAAACATTCGATTTTGACTATCCATGGTCAATATATAGCACTCTGCGTTACTGTCCAAATTGCGGAGCGAGAATGTTAAATCAAAACAGGAGAATAACGAATGAAAATTGAATTATTAACCAGTCATGAAACACTCAAAGCAATGGAACACAATGCGTGCGAGGCTGCGTTGACTTGTCACGGCAACGCTGACAAACCAGACTATGAACCTGAAAAAACACTCAGACGCATAATTAAATTAGGACACGAGAGCGTCCTTGAACACATCACGCTCACTTATCGAGTGCAAGGAATAACACGCGCACTCCTGCAGGAATTAGCTCGTCACAGACACATCTCACTCAGTGTTGAGAGTACGAGACACACACTGAAAAAACTCTTGAACTCTGAAGAGTTTATAACAAATTTAGCAAAAGAATTACCGTATTACCAAAGCATTGCGTGCAAACAATTCTTTGATTTCATCAATACACTCCCCGAAACAACGAACGATGAACTCAAATACTTCATTCCGGAATTTTTCCCAACAAGACTGATTTTAACAGTGAATATCCGTGAGTTACGGCACATTCTAGAACTCAGAACTCGCCCAGCAGCCTTGATGGAGTTCAGAAAGCTTGGCGTGAAGTTATTCGAAGTTGTTCACGACGAGCTGAAATATCTGCTGGAGGATTGCGTTTATGTCAGATGAAACACCAGATTACTACAAAGGTAAGACAGGATTGCAACCACTAGACTTAATTGACGATTTTGACCTGAATTTTGCGCTAGGGAACGTGATTAAATACGTATGCCGCGCAGGACGCAAAGATAATGAAAGCAGACTAAAAGATTTACAGAAAGCGTCTGCATACCTTAATCACGAAATAACGAAGCAATCCACAAACTAGCTTAGCGAAAAACTCCCGTGTTAATATGTTTATGACAAAAACTAAATCCAAATTACGCGATAAAAACACATAAAGAAAAACCTCCTAAAAAATATATTCGTTCAAACTACACGCTTAGCACGGGATTTTTCATAGATTACCCTGCGACAACAAAAAAATTCAAAACAAAGGAAGGTGAAACTCCCTTAGTTAGAGTTTAGTTACACATCCCCTGAAAACACCGTCGCAGGGATTACTTTCCAAGAAAGGATTTGAAACATGTTAGAGAAAATGAATAATAATATTTTCACAACAATCGGCGCATCAAACCACACCGCAGAAGAACGCCAACAACATGACTATTACGCTACAGACCCGAAAGCTATTGAACTACTACTCAAAGAAGAAACTTTCAGTCCAACAATATGGGAATGTGCTTGCGGAGAAGGGCATTTATCAAAAGTCATAGAAAAAGCTGGATACTCTGTCATATCTACTGACCTTATTTACAGAGGCTACGGGAATCCAGAACCAATAGATTTCCTATGTGAACGCGAAGAAAACAGTTTTGACGGCGATATTATCACAAATCCACCATATAAATACGCTTTGGATTTTGTAAAACAAGCAATTAAAGTCGTGAAACCTCACCACAAAGTCGTCATGCTCCTGAGACTATTATTCTTAGAAGGAAAAAAACGAAGAGAATTCTTCGAAGACAACCCACCAAAAATTGTATATGTGAGTTCTTCAAAACTTCTCTGTGCTAAAAACGGCGATTTCGAAAAAATGATAGCAGGGGGAGGATCGGCAATAGCGTTCGCGTGGTTCATATGGGAAAAAGGATACTGCGGTGATCCAATTATTAAGTGGTTCAACTAAAGAAAGGAATGCAATAACAATAAACGTTTACGAATTTTTAGAACAAACAAACAACTTCAACATATCAAACGCGATAGCAAAGACTTGGGACGTACTAGGACGTTTCCGGCATCCAGTATGTTCTATTTCAGGCGGTTCAGACAGTGACATCATATTAGACATGGTTCACAAACTAGACGAGGATAAAAAAGTCAAATACATATGGTTTAACACTGGACTTGAATACTCAGCCACAAAAAAACACCTGGAATACCTCGAAAACAAATACAAAATCGAAATCGAACGAGTTAAGCCAGTAAAAACAATTCCACAATGTGTTCATGAACATGGACTGCCATTCATGTCAAAACTCACCAGTGAAATACTTGAATCATTCCAACGACGAGAATTTAACTGGCACGACGATTCGAAAATGCCAATATCTTACAGAAGGTGGTGGAATAACGAATACAAGAAAAACTCTTTCAAAATTAACAACAGTCCATTCCTGAAAGAATACATCCAAAACAATCCTCCAACTTTCAAAATCAGCGCAAAATGCTGCCATTACGCAAAAAAACTTACAGCCAATCGTTATATGCGCGAACACAACTACGACTTATCAATTATAGGCGTAAGAAAAGCTGAAGGAGGTGTTAGAAACTTTGGGAATAATTGCTTCACAATACGAGAAGGATTAGCAACATTCCGACCAATATTCTGGCTATTAAATCAAGACAAAGAAATTTACAAAAAAGAATTTAATATCAGAAATTCAGATTGCTATGAAATCTGGGGCCTCAAAAGAACAGGCTGCGTAGGCTGTCCTTTTGGTCGAAAAATCCTCGAAGAACTTGAAATTGTCAAACAATACGAACCTAACATGTACAAGGCAGCTTGGAGTTTATTCGGAGAAAGCTATGAATACACAAAAAAATTCAGAGAATTTCAAGCTGAAAATAAAGAAGCAAACAAATGCTAAAACAAGGCAGCTTGAAGTTTATTCGGAGAAAGTTATGAATATTATAGGGCTTGATGCGGCGCGAGAATATTTGCGAGTTGACTACTCGTTCATGGATAAAGTGATTGAGGGACTGATTCTAGGAGCGCAAACTTTGTGTCAAGACGTTGCAGGGTTATCCGACGAGAGTTGGAACGAGATTGTGCAATCAGACTCTGACAGACGCAAAGAAATCCTGCGAATTGCCGTTTTGTATACGGTAGGCTACTTGTTCGAACATCTGGGGAAAGCCGATTATCATGAACTCAATCTCACACTCCAGAGTTTACTATTCACAATCCGAGAAAAAGACTAAAAATAAGGAGGCAAACAAATGCTAAATGATTTAGCGCAAGCAATTTACAACACAGCCGTCACACACGGCTGGTGGGACAAGGAAAGAAGTTTCGGAGAGATCATCGCTCTGTGCCACTCAGAACTCTCAGAAGCTCTTGAGGAATACCGCAACAGAAAACCGTTTTATTACGAGAAAGACGGCAAACCTGAAGGCATTGCGACGGAAATGGCAGATTGTATTATCCGTATCCTCGACTGGTCATGCCACGAAGATATTGATATGGACGAGATAATCGCCAAAAAAATGAAGTACAACCAAGAGCGAGATTATCGCCATGGAAACAAAAAAATATAGGAGGAATTTGTTATGACAAACGAATTACAAGTTTTTAACTTTGACGGACAGTATGAAGTTCGTGTTATCGAGCAAGCTGGCGAGCCATGGTTCGTCGGCAAGGATGTGGCAGACATTCTGGGTTACAGCAACACCCGGGATGCGCTATCAAAGCATGTAGACGATGAGGATAAGGGGGTAGCGAAATGCGACACCCTTGGAGGAATGCAGGAGTTGACCATAATCAATGAATCCGGTCTGTACAGCCTGATCCTTTCCAGCAAACTTTTGACAGCGAAACGTTTTAAGAGGTGGATTACCTCAGAAGTCTTGCCGAGCATCAGGCGCACCGGCGCGTATTCACTACGCCGAGAAGAGAATGTTCCGATGGAAACACTGCAATCCGCGAAACTTATTCTTGAGGCAGCAGGAATTAAAGCCAATCAACTGGCTTTAGCTCTTGATGAGTTTTATCGGAAGCATACAGGAGAGAGCGTTCTAGGAACTATCGGTCTGCAACTCGAAGCTCCGACGAAGCATCAGCTTCTGACACCGACTCAGCTCGGCAAGGAGTATGGACTATCTGCCAAAGCAGTGAACAGGCGGCTTGAGGAGTTGGGCTATCAGCATAAGGTCGCCGGTAAGTGGGAACCCACAGAACTGGGGGAGCCGTTTGCCGTAATGCTGGATACAGGTAAGCAGCACGGCGGGATTCCGATTCGTCAGATGAAGTGGGAGAGTTCAATCGCAAGGGATGTGTTTGCTTGAGAAAGGACGTGTTTGCTTGAGAAAGGATAGTGTGTTCAGCGCAGATGATTACGTTGACATCTGCCCGAATTGCGTGAGCCTTTTCCGGCCGAATCCCCGAGGGCGCAGGAGGCGGTTCTGCTCTGACCAGTGCCGTTTGTACTGGGATCACCGGCATCCGAATAAGGCGAACTGGAAAGACACGAGCAGACTGTGTACATGTCCTGAGTGCGGTAAGGATTTTATCGCGACGAGGGAGTACGGGAATTTGAGGAAGTACTGCTCACGTAGCTGTGCAGCTATAGCGAGGTGGAAAAGGTGGAGGCGAAAGAAAGGATGATTCAGAGAGAGAATAACGGGAATCAAAGAGGAAATAACGAGAAGGAACAGCGAGAGATGCTCAGTTTACTGAGACACCTAGCGTATTGTGAGCCATTTGAGATTGATGGCTTAAAAAGGAGGGCAGCTATGCTGTTAGAAAGGATGAAGAAATGATCGACTTATTAGTGTTCGTACTATGTACTTGGTGGTTGGCATTTGTGCCTGGGGTTTTACTGTTCACTACTTTTGATGCTATCAGAGATTGGATTGCGGCAAAAGCTCGTGAAATTCGAAGCAGGAGCTGATGAATGCTTTTGAATGCTCTACAATTATATATAGGGAAGGAATGAAGTAATGACTGAAGAGAAATTTGAAGATGGATTTTTTGATGACTTAGTTGGCGAGCTTGTGGGACTGGCAGTATCTAACCCGAGTGGAAAGCTTGCCATGGGTTGGAATTTAGGATTGAGGGAAGCGGTGTGCAAAGTGCATAATTTTTTTGGTCGGGGGCTTCCGAATCTTGATAAGATTCCTTGTACGTGTGTTGCTACCGATAGTTCGGTTGCTGATAGCTCGATTGCTACCGATAGTAGGAATACTCGATGCACTCTTTCTACGAAGTCACCTGAGGAGCATGACGCGGTACAGCATCCCTCTTGGTACTGTGATGGCGGAATCGAGACATTGGATTACATCATGGCGAAGAAGCTGGATTTCCTGCTTGGGCAGGTGTGCAAGTATATCTCTCGCGCAGGGAAGAAGGATCCTGCAAAGGAGATTGAGGATTTGAAGAAGGCGCGCTTTTACCTTGACTGGAAGATCAACTCGCTGAAAGGGAAGCCATGAAGTTTGAGACAACTTTTGCAAAGATCATAGCCGCTCTCATCATTTTGTTGTTCATTATGTGGGCGAGGCAAGGGAATGCTGGTGTCCTCAGACAGTATAATCCGAAGTTGACGGTCGAACAGGAGCAGCAGATGGAGAAGGCAATCGTTGAGGCAGGGAAGAAATTTAACATCCCTGCCTCTTTGATTAAGTCCATCATCGTGGTGGAATCCAGTGCGCGTCCTCGTGTCATATCCAGAGGCGGAGATTACGGTCTGATGCAGGTGAGATGGAGTGTGCATCATAAGGACTTCGGTGTAAGTAAGGAGCAGCTCCTTGAGCCGCAGACTAATATCTTCATCGGGACTGAGATTTTTGCACGGTATTACGCACAAAAGAAAAATGTCTATGCTGCGTTGGTGCGCTACAGTGGTGGCAATCAGAGCATGGCAAATAAAGTTATGAATATTTGGAGGAGGTTACAGTGAAGTCATATACAGAGAAGTCATATACAGAGAAGTCTTTAGAATTTATCGATGAATGTGTCATAGTGGATTTTGCCGGTTCCAGGCGTGCTAGTGTAATGCCGGAATTGGGCAATGTCGTTGTTTTGGAGCTATGCAGTAATTTTGTACTTACTAATATCGTAGATAGGGAGCGAATGAAACTCGGGTATAAACCATTATTGCCATCCCTTGATACAAACTATGATAGGGATGGTCGGTATCGCTTTTATATGTGCTTATGCGATGGCACAGCTACCCGAATTGCTCCTTGGATTGATGTATTTCTTGCTGGCAGCAAGTCCCCAGATAACAATGAGGTGTACGTGATTGATTTAACTGAGGAAGAACAGTGGCATGCTTATAATCGTATTGACGAACAATGTGTGAAGCACCTTGGCAAGGGGTGCATGGATCTGCTGGCAGAAGCTAAGGTAACAAATGGCGGTTTTGGCGGAGAGCAGCTGATCTTGACGAAGGACGAAGACGGCATACACCTGATGTCGTTCAGGGAACTTTACGCCCAAGGTAATCAAGATAATCAAGGTAAGCAGGATAAGCAAGATAATCACGATAATCAAGGTATTCAAGGAAAGCAGAATGTTTTGGTTTATCATAACGGGGTCTGGGCTACGGGCAGACTTGTTCGAGAGCCTCGGAAATCTATGTATAAGGTCACAACAGCAAATCATAAGGAACTTATCGTATCAGGCGACTATCTGCATGCGACTATGCGAGGCAAGGTAAGAACCGATCAGCTGGCAATCAGTGACTACTTGAAGTTTAATGATTCGCTACTGTGTCCTAAATCGGATCTAGGCTATGCACACGGTATCCTTATTGGTATGTACGTTGCATCCGGAAGTAGAGCTAATGATTATGTGTATCTCACTCTAAACGGCGATAACTACAGGAATGCCATAAGCGTGTTATCCAAAGTTGCCGAAGTATTGGGGCAGGCAAAAGTCATCTGTGGTAAGGATAATGATAATCTTTCCTCACTTGGCGACGCTTTCAAACAAAACGGCTATGAGCGCGACTTCATCTACGGCGGCTACGGCTACTACGATGTCTGCAGTACCATTGCGGTGCGCCCCGTCG
>CALEPX010000019.1 GCA_937911045.1 uncultured Fretibacterium sp.
TAATGAGAACGAACACAGCCCAAAGTACAAGAAAGCGTTGTTAAAGGATAACTCATTTTTGCGCAATATTCCTTGGGGCTTGCACACAATCAATCGCAATAACCCCGACGAAAATAATTCCACTCTGTTCATCACTGAAGGCGCTTTTGACGCCATGTTACTTGATCAGGCTGGCGCGTGTGTCCTCTCGGCGTTCGGCGGCGATTTCGGTTCAAATTGGAACCAAGTTATCAGCATTGCTAAGGATTTCAAGAAAGTTATCCTCGCTTATGACAACGACGAGGCAGGAGAGAATTTCACTTTCAATGCTGCTCAAAAATTAGTGCAAAACGGAATCAATTTTGAGTGCTCCGTTTTCTTAGGAAAAGATATCGCTGAACATTTCCAGATTGGCGGTGGGCTCGAAGGTCTGCTCAAATCAACTCGTCCGGGATTTACTTGGCTTGCTCACCGCTTCACTCTCGGCAAAAAATTCGAGGAGATGACGCCAAACGAGCAGGAAAAAGTTATGGACAATTTCAAAACTTTCCTCTCATCGGTTGCGCGCTACGTTGAGAAAAGTGAACTCACTAAGATTATAAACTCCGTCAAGGATTACTTCCCGAAGGATTGGCTCAAGGCAGTACAAAAAGAAGCTGTGGAAGGTCCGGCAGAAAACGAACTCGCTCAGGAAGTCATCGACAGATTTAACATCCTTTACGACGACCGCTTGGGCACTTACAAGTACCAATCCAGCGGGATCTGGGAACAACTCGAACCCACTGAACTTGAGAATTACGTGACCAGAGTTCTTGGGAAGAGATATACCTCAAGAAAACTTTCTGCCGTTACGAAATTAGTCAAGGCTCTCGCGAAGGGAACGAATATTCGCCGCTTTATTACGAGCCTCGACAAAATGCCGTGCCTGAGTTTTAAGAACGGGACGCTGGTCTTCTTTTACGACAAGTGTTCCACACGCTTCAGGGAACACGCGCCAGAGGATTACGTCACTGTGCAAACCGGTTATAACTATGATCCGGAGGCAAAGAGTACAATCTTCTTACCGGCGCTCCACACAATTTTCAACGGGAATGAGGATAGCATCACAACCCTACAGGAATTTTTTGGCTACTCCCTGCTGAATGACTGCCGTTATCATAAGGCTCTGTTCAGTCTGGGCTGCGGCGGAAACGGCAAAAGTGTTGTCACCGAAGTTCTACGAGCTATGCTTGGCGGCATGGATGCTTTGGGAACCACGCTCGTTTCGTCAACGCCTCTGGACAAAATGAGCAAGGATTTCAGACTCATGCTTCTGAAAAATTCATGGGTCAACATTTCGAGTGAAACTGACAGTGAGGTCGGCGGAATCGAAGCACGTTTCAAGACACTCACATCGGGCGAGCCAATCGAGGACAGTTATAAGGGCAAGAATCCGATCACATTCATTTCACGGGCAAAGGTGATCGTCAACTGCAACACGTTCCCGAAATTTAGGGATAAATCGAAGGGTTTGGAACGGCGCTGTCTTTTCATCGATTTCCCTGTCAACTTCGTCGATAATCCCAAGGGAAAGCATGACAGAAAGATTGATCCAAGCTTAATTCGTAGCATCACAAGTAATCCTGAAGAATTGGCCGGCGTCTTTAACTGGGCTCTGGAGGGCTTATTCCGCATCCTCAGAAATGACGGCTTCACCATGACGGCTTCTCAAGAAAAACTCATGGCGGATTTTATGCGCTTTAACAATCCCATTATTGACTTCCTCGATGAGAGCAAAAATGTACTTTTCGATGAAAATGATAATGGACGTGACATCAAGCGAACTGAGCTTTACGCGATATTCAAACAATATGCAGCCGAAAATAACGAGGACGTTCCATCAGCACGACACTTTTATCAGGCATTCGTAAACACGCTCAAGGGACTGGGCAGCGGAGCAAGATTGCATCAGCATCACGGCAAAGGTTTCTACTACGAGTTAGAGGAAAAACCAGTTTTCCTGAAAGCAGAATAATTCCTCAAAGCGGAATAATTCCTCGCTGAAGGAAACTCCAATAACGGGGAACCGGTAAATCTGGTGCAGTGCATCAGGTGTAATTAATGCTGCCTTTTTTTAGGTGAGGACGCAAAATTTTCCCAATTTTTTGCCACTGAGGACGACGTTCTTGCGATTGAGGACGCCTTCTTTACGATTGAGGACACCGTTTTGACGACTGGAGCGCGCCATTTTTGCGGCTAAAGATGCCTTTCAGAACAGAATTTGACCGGTGGAAATGCTTTTTGAGGGGGACATTTCCGGTTTTTACAAATTCTTGTTAAAATTACTTACTAACTAACTACGCAATTTTTTTTAAACGTTTTCAAAAATCATAAGATAGAAGCTATTTCAGAATGCTAAAATATTTGTGGGAGGAGGAAGTTAGAGGAAGTTATGAGCAAATATTACGACTTATTTTTGAAGCGCATCAATAAACCCGGTCGTTATAGCTGGGTCACGGCAAATTTTGGTGAGGGGATAAGGATTCACTCAGATAGGGAAGATCGTCATTTATATGTTTTGAGTACTGAAGTGCGGGAGAAGGCAGTCAAATGGGTTGAGGCAAATATATTCCCTCGTAAAACACCATTTTTGGATTCAAGCAGTTACGCCATGAAGCACGTACTCCAAGAACGGACGAATATTTACATGACCAATAATCAGTTCAAAGAATTGATGTTGCTTTGCGGTTTTTATCCTGTGAAGGTTGACGAACTGAACTGGCATTTTTGCATCAGTGCGCGCTCGCCGATTTTTCAAATGAGGAAAGGGAGATTCGGACTGACTATGCCCGAGTGTGTGGTCGAATACGATGACGAACAAAAGTATTGGGCTTCTGAAACGGAAGCACCGTTCTTGATTTTACTGGAAGATTTACTATGATGAATCGCAATGAGCGCAATGAGCGCAATGAACGTGAAGAATTACACCGTGCTATTTGGGCAATAGCTGATGATCTGCGTGGCGCGGTTGATGGCTGGGACTTTAAGAATTATGTGCTGGGGATGATGTTTTACCGGTACATTTCTGAGAACTTGACGACTTACATTAACGCTGGCGAGGAAGCTGCCGGAAACAATGGCTTTGATTATGCCAAGATGTCCGATGAGGAAGCAGAGGAGGCACGCGAAGGGCTTGTCGAGGAGAGGGGCTTCTTCATTTTACCGAGCGAACTTTTTTGCAACGTCAGGGCAAAAGCTGATCATGGTGAGAGCTGGAAATTCCCGAACGGTGCAGATATGCTCTTGAATGAAAAGCTTGAGACGGTTTTCCGACACATTGAAGAATCAGCAAAAGGTAGCATGTCTGAGCGCAGTTTTGCAGGATTGTTCGGCGATTTTGACGTGAACAGTAATAAGCTTGGCAGCACCGTAGCCAAAAGAAATGAGCGTCTGGTCAAACTGCTTGACGGCATTGCTTCAATGAATCTTGGGTCAGTCAAGGATCATGAGATTGATGCCTTTGGTGATGCTTATGAGTACTTGATGACAATGTACGCCTCCAACGCAGGCAAGTCTGGCGGTGAATTTTTCACACCAGCGGATGTTTCTGTTCTGCTGACTCGCCTTGGCACGGTTGGCAAAACGAGCATCAATAAGGTTTACGATCCTGCTTGCGGTTCAGGATCGCTGCTGCTAAAGGTCGAGAAAGTTCTGGGCAGAAACGCAGTTCAGATTGGTTTCTTTGGTCAGGAGATTAACATCACGACTTACAATCTTTGCCGTATTAACATGTTTCTTCACGACATCGACTTTAACAAATTCGACGTTGCCTGCGAGGACACGCTGACCAATCCGCAGCATTGGGATGATGAGCCGTTTGAGCTGATCGTTTCCAATCCGCCATACTCAATTAAATGGGCTGGAGATGAGAATCCGTTACTGATCAATGATCCGAGATTTTCTCCAGCTGGAGTTCTCGCCCCCAAATCCAAAGCCGACTTGGCGTTCATAATGCACGCATTGAGCTGGCTTGCACCGAACGGCACGGCTGCGATAGTTTGCTTCCCTGGGATCATGTACCGTGGAGGTGCTGAACAGAAAATCAGAAAGTACTTAGTTGATAACAACTTCATCGATTGCATTATTCAGCTGCCGAGTAATTTGTTTTTCGGGACTTCGATCGCGACGTGTGTGATGGTCATGAAACGTAGCAAAGTTGATAACAGGATTCTGTTCATAGACGCTAGCAATCAGTGCGTGAAAGTGACGAATAATAACAAGCTCCTGCCCGAACATATTGACGCGATCGTTGATGCATTCACAAAGCGCGAAAGTGTGGACTATTTTTGCAGACTGGTGGATTATGACGAGGTTAGAGAGCAGAATTACAATTTGTCGGTGAGTACGTACGTTGAGCAGGAGGACACTCGCGAGAAAATCGACATCAAGAAGCTGAATGCTGAAATCAGGGAGCTTGTTGCCGGTGAGCAGGTGCTGCGTGATGAGATTGACAAAATCATTGCCGAGATCGAAGGAGATCAGGACAAATGAACAAAACAGATTTCTTCGAGATGTGTTCTTCGAGATGTGTCATAATGTCGCAAGTCGTCAACAGACTGAATTTGAAAGAGAGCGATACGCATGAACAGGTTTCAAGATTTAATAACTAACGTTGCTCCTATTGCAATAAAACATGGCGTAAAAAAAATTAAACTGTTTGGCTCACGCGCAAGAGGAGAAGGACGCCCACAGAGCGATTATGATTTCCTGATAAGCAGGGGAGAGATTGACACACTCATAAAATATTCAGCGTTTGTTGAAGACCTTGAAGAACTTTTGGGAACTCATGTTGATGTCATAACAGACACTTCTGATGATGACGAGCTGATAGCTTCGGCTGAGAAAGACGGGATTTTGCTATATGAAAATAAATAAACGCGACGCGCAAATTGTCAGAAAAATCATTAAATATTGTAATGAGATTAAACTCACTCATACGAATTTTATGAATGACAGGGAACTTTTCTTTGACAAAGGAAAGGGCTTCATTTACCGGAACTCAATCTCTATGCCGCTTCTTCAGATTGGCGAGCTTGTTAAAAATCTTTCGGATGATTTCAAAGCCAGCCGTAATTCTGTCCAGTGGCGCGAAATTGCGAGAATGAGGGATTTTTTTGCGCATCATTACGGTGCTCTCGATTATGAGATGACATGGAAGACATCACGGGAGAGCATTTCAGAATTGAAAAATTATCTTGAAAGCATCAACAGCGAGGACTATGAATCATGAGCAGACTCAGTGATTTGATTGCGGAGTTGTGCCCGAATGGTGTGGAATATCTTCCTTTAAAGGATATTTTCAACACACGGAACGGGTATACCCCTTCAAAAAGCAATAGATCGGAAGAGCGTCGTGTAGGGAAAGAGTGTAGATCTCGGTG
>CALEPX010000020.1 GCA_937911045.1 uncultured Fretibacterium sp.
TATGGTCTCGGGAGAATCGGCATACTTATCATAGAGGTATACGATCTCGGAGATGCCGGATTGGATGATCGCCTTGGCGCATTCGTTGCAGGGGAAAAGGTCGACATACAGCCGCGCGCCGTCGAGCGATTTGCCGCCCGCATTGAGGATCGCGTTCAGCTCTCCGTGAGCGACGTAAGGATACTTGGTCCGCAGAGGATCCTCGTCCTCCCTTGCCCAGGGATACTCGTCGTCCGAACATCCCATTGGGAAGCCGTTATATCCTATGGAAAGGATCTTGTGATCACTGCTGACGATGCACGCGCCGACCTGGGTGTTAGGATCCTTGGATCTCATCCCCGCCAGCATGGCGACCGCCATAAAGTATTCGTCCCAGGAAATATAATCTGTTCTTTTTCCGCCCATCGGGATACCTCTTTTAAGTGTAACCGCGTCCCCCCGTCACTGTCTGAGGGAATTACCTGGTTCCGAAGATCCTGTCGCCCGCATCTCCGAGTCCCGGAACGATATATCCGTGCGAGTTCAAGTGTGAGTCAAGAGCTGCGATGAAAATATCGACTTCGGGATGATCGTCGTGAACTTTCTTGATTCCGTCCGGTGCGCCGATTAAGCAAACGAGTGAAATTTTCCGTCCGCCGCGTTTTTTGATCAGCGAAATTGCTGCCGAAGCTGAGCCGCCTGTTGCGAGCATTGGGTCTAACACGAAAATATCCCGCTCTTGAATATCCGGCGGTAACTTGCAATAATATTCGACTGGCTTGAGAGTTTCGGGGTCACGGTAAAGTCCGATATGACCGACTTTCGCATTCGGGATAAGACTCAGGATTCCGTCAACCATTCCAAGACCTGCGCGCAAAACCGGAACGATCGCTAATTTTTTGCCTTCGAGAGTTTGGACTTTTGTTTTCTCGATTGGCGTCTGGATTTCGATTTCGGTTAATGGCAGCGTGCGCGTGATTTCGTAGACCATTAGACCGGCGATTTCCTGCACGAGTTCGCGAAATTCTTTTACGCTTGTGTTAATATTGCGAATGATCCCGACTTTGTGCTGAACTAACGGATGATTGAATATTACCGTACGGCCGCCGTGTTCCATTTGGACGTTCAGCGTGGATTTCTCGTACATTGCGATTTTGTTTATTCGTCGCAAATGTCTGTCGCCCTCAAATTCAGTGTCGAACCAAGTAGCAAGAATCGGCGCAACCTGTTCGGCTTTCAAAACTCTGCCGCCAAGTGTGATTACGTTAGCGTTGTTATGAGCCTTTGCCATTTTCGCAGCGTCAGGACTATCACACGGAACAGCGCGAATCCCGGGAACTTTGTTCGCAGTAATTCCGATCCCGAAACCAGTGCCGCATAATAAAATCCCACCGTCAAATTCCTCGTTTGCAATCGCCTGAGCGACTTTGATTCCTACATCAACGTAATCGTCATCGCGATCAATCTCGTAAGCTCCGAAGTCCACGAAATCGATTTTGCGTTCGTTCAGGAAGTCGAGTACCGGTTGCTTAATATCATATCCGGCATGGTCACAGCCAAGTGCAATTTTCATGTTAATAATTCCTCCGTTCGTGATTATAAATTCGAAATAATTATAGCAATCTTGTGAATTTTTGCGAGAATTTTTGCTTGACAAATGCGCGAAATTATTATAAGTTGTGAACATCAAACATATTTTTGTAACAGGAGCGGATTTATCATGAAAGTCATAATCGTTTATTGGACAGGCGGCGGCAACACAGAAAAAATGGCCGGAGCAATCGCAGAAGGCGCGAAATCAAAGGGTGCGGAAGTCGTTTGCAAAAATGTTTCGGAAGCGTCAGTTGCAGAATTGGCTGGCTATGATGTCGTAGTGTTCGGTTCACCTGCGATGGGTGCTGAAGTTATCGAAGAAGGCGAGATGGAACCGTTCTTCAGTGAAGCGTTACCCGGACTTGGCGGCAAAAAGGTCGCATTGTTTGGCTCGTATGACTGGGGCGATGGCGAGTGGCTCAGAACTTGGGAAGATCGCGTGAAAGATGGCGGCGCAAATTTCGTAGCGAGTGTTAAGGCGCATCTTGAACCCGATGATGACGCAATCGCTGAGTGCAAAACGTTCGGAGCAAATCTGGCGTAATTTTCGCTTGACAAATTTCCTGAACCTGATAAAATCTCACACGTTGTGCAAATTTAGCACATAGTAACTGTTTAGAAGTTGGGGAATGGTGCAACGGCAGCACGTCTGACTCTGGATCAGGTAATCGGGGTTCGAATCCCTGTTCCCCAGCCAATTTCATAGGATTTAAGATTACGGAAGAAATTACTCCCTGTTTTAGAATTGAATGTTTAAGTCACGAGATTCTGAGACAGGGTTTTTGATTCTGGAAATTTTCAGTTCGAAAGTTCGAAAGTTCGAAAGGTTGTGAGCGTTTTGTTGGTATTTATCGTTGCGTATGCTTTATTGTTGGTGATTGTCGGAGCGTTGATTGGTCGTCGAGTGAAGAGTGCGTCAGATTTTTTTGTCGCGGGAAGAAATCTGAACTCGGGAATGTTATTCACGACGTTGATTGCTGCAAATTTGGGAGCAGGTTCGACAGTTGGCGTTACGGCGTTGGCTTGGCAATATGGAGTGTCGGCATGGTGGTGGATTGGCAGTGCTGGAATCGGTTCGATGATTCTTGCGTTTCTGGTCGGTCCGAAAATCTGGAGAATTGCTCGTGAGAAAAATTTTTACACACTCAGCGATTATCTTGATGACAGATACAGCAAAATTTTCTCGGGAATATTATCGCTCATGATGTCGGTGGGAACGTTGGCGTTATTCTCGGGGCAATTACTCGGTATCGCGTGGATTTTGGAAGTCGCAGCCGGTGTCCCGAAAAATTTCGGTGTAATCGCAGGAGCATTCGTCACGACGATTTATTTCGCAGCAGGCGGATTATTATCAAGCTCAGTTGTGAATATTATCGAAGTTGCTGTGATTTTGGCGGGATTTGTGATTGCGCTGCCGTTCGTGTGGAATTTCACAGGAGGATTTGACGGCATAATTTCGCGCGTGAGTAATCCGGAATATTTCGAGATTTTCGGAATGGGTTCGACTGCGATAATCGGCTATATCGTGATGCTTGTGCCGTCGTTTTTCATATCGCCCGGTCTAATCGGGAAAGTTTTTGCGGCTCGTGATGAACGTGCGATTAAAATCGGAACGTCTCTGAATGGACTTGTGCAATTAATTTTCGCGGCGATTCCGGTTGTGATTGGAATGTGTGCGTACGCGTGTTTCCCGGAATTGTCGAACAAAGATCTCGCGTTGCCGATTGCTATGAAAAATATGATGCCGATGTTTATAGCGTCTGCTGCATTGGCGGCGATTTTTGCGGCGGAAGTCAGTACGGCTGATACGGTCTTGTACATGTTAGCCGGAGCTTTAACGAATGATATTTACAAGAGATTTATTAATCCCGGGATTTCGGATCAAAAATTGCTGTTTGCGTCACGAATTGTCAGCGTAATTTCCGGAATTATCGGCGTGATTCTGGCGTTGCAACTTGAGAGCATAATTTCAGCGTTGACGATTTTCTATTCACTCATGAGCGTGTCGCTTGCCGCGCCGTTGATATTCGGATTGTTCACGAAGCGCGCGTCGAATTTGGGAGCGATTTGTTCGGCTTTGTGCGGAATTGCTGTCACACTTTTCATGACGTTCGGAAAAATCCAGATTGCGAATCTTAACGCTACGACTTGCGGAATAATTGTTTCGTTCGTGATCATGTCTCTGTCGTGCATAATCAGGAGAAAAATTTAAGGGGTGATTTCATGGCGAATTGGCAATCAAATTCTGAGAAGCCTTCGATGGAAAATAATCTGCAGTATCACATTCGCTGCAAAGACGCTGATATTAACAGATATGTGTTATTGCCCGGAGATCCTGAGCGAGTGAATGAGATCGCTAATGAATGGCAGGAGGCGAGATTTATCGCGAATAATCGTGAGTTCAGAACTTTCTCGGGGAAATTTTGCGGTGTAGAAATTAGCGCGTGTTCAACTGGAATTGGCGGTGCGAGTGCTGCGATTGCTGTCGAAGAACTTGCGAATCTCGGGGCTGATACGTTTATTCGCATTGGTTCGTGTGGAGCGATTCAGGAAAATATAACGTGCGGAGATTTGATAATCTGTTCGGGAGCTATGCGCCAGGATTCTACGAGTGAAGATTACGTTGACTTGTCGTATCCGGCGATTGCGAATCACGAAATAATTTCCGCGTTGATAGCTGCGTGCGAAAAATTGGGCGTGAAATATCATGTCGGAATCAGTTGCACAACGGCATCGTTTCATTGCGGACAAGCCAGACCCGGTTTCAGGAATTATTCACAGAGCAAATTCGAGAACAAGATTCGCGATTTACAAGCTGCCGGTGTTCTGAATTTCGAGATGGAAGCTGCTACGATTCTGACGCTGGCTGGGATTTACGGGTTGAGAGCAGGAGCGATTTTCACGGTTGTAGCTGATCGTAACAGGAACGAGTTCAGATATTCAGGCGTGGATTTGAGCATTCGTGCGGCAAATGAGGCTGTAAAAATTCTGGCTTCGTGCGATAATAATGCGAAATAATTCAGAACGGAGATTTTGTTAAACATGGAATATAAACTTGACAAGATAATGATTTCGCGTGAGAAAATTGCGTCACGGGTCAGGGAAATTGCTGCGGAAATTGTGAAGGATAACGGCATGAACGACGAGCTTGTTATCGTAGGAATTTTGACTGGAGCGGCGGTTTTTCTGACGGATTTGGTGCGTGAATTGCCCGAAGATATGAACGTGAAGATCGATTTCATGTCCGTAGCGTCGTATGGCAATGATACAAAGAGCAGCGGAGTTGTTAGAATTTATCACGATTTGAAGAACAGCATCGAAGGCAAAAACGTTATCGTAGTCGAAGATATTGTTGATTCAGGATTGACGCTCTCACACCTGCTGAAACTTTTGGAGGGCAGACACCCGTCCTCGCTGAAAGTTTGCGTGTTGCTGGACAAATATTCGCGACGTGAGACCGAAGTGAAACTGGATTATTGCGGCTTCCAAGTTCCGGATGAATTTGTAGTTGGCTACGGGCTTGATTACGCTGGCAGATGGCGACACTTGAAAGATATTAAGACGGTCGTTCCAGTCGAAGCGAAATAACTCAGAAATTTTCGAATCCCCCGTTGATATGTTGCGTGATGTTTCATAATTCGGGGGATTAAGTTATATATATTACGTGAAAATCGGTACAAAGGAGTATTGATTATTTTGAAGCCTTTTGAGTATAATGGTCATCGGTCATCGGTCATCGGTCATCGGTCATCGGTCATCGGTCATCGGTCATCGGGGCTTTGTGTCTTAAAATTCTCGTCTCTGGCATTCTCGCGCTAATAATTCTCACACCGTTTGGAATGTTCTATCGTGGCTTGCCGTTAAACATAATAGATCCAGATAGAGTTACGGATTATCGTTACACGCCGAATTATGTTTACTCTTACTTTTACGAGGGGTTTTCAATCGGGAAAATGAATAACGAAGGTTACAATAACACGTTTGATTTTACGAGGGGAATGTCTCTTGATGTTCTGTTGATGGGACCTTCACATATGGAGGCGTTCCAGGTTATGCCAGAGGAAAATACCGCGAATCTATTGAGTAATCTTTCGCATCAGACAGTTTATAACGTTGGTGTATCCGGTCATTCTTTGCAGACCTGTGCCAGCCATTTCGAAGCAGCTGTGAAAAAATATTCGCCTTCCAGATACGTTGTTATGGGAATTGCGAATATACGTTTATCCGATGAAGTACTTACGAGTGTACTCGAACATAACGTTCCGAATGTTGATAAAAATTTTGGTCAAAGAAGTGCGTTGCGTTTATTCCTGCGAGAGAATCCGTATCTGCGTTTCGTTTGGGGTAAGGTTCATGACACGCTAAAGAACAATTTTCTCAGGAAAACAGAACTTCCAGCTTCGTTCAGTCAAAATAATCCCGAATTACTCGCAAAAGTTCTCGCACAAATGAGCGACACGCTTTCACAATCTAAGTCCGGCGCAAAATTGATAATTGCTTATCACCCGCCAGTTTCGCTAAATCTCGACGGAAGTTTGAAGATAGAATCTGATCCGGAAGTATCGCGACAATTCTCGGAGTTATGCGCGCAAAACGGAATTTACTTTCTCGACATGAGCGAGCGTTTCCTGAGTGAGTACGCAAAAGATTACACGCTGCCCTACGGATTCATTAATACATCGGTTGCAAGCGGTCACTTGAACAAATACGGTCACAGAATGTTCGCTGAAGAGATATACAAGTTGATGCAGAGAATCGAGGCGCAATCATGATATTCACATCACCGGTCTTCGTATTGTTCTTTCTCGCAGTATTTTTCGGGACGTTGGCAATTCAAATTTTCTCGAACGAGCGCGTGAAATATATTTTCCTGTTGATTGCAAGTTATTTTTTCTACGGATGGTGGGATTGGAGATTTTGCTTCCTGCTGTTATTCGTGACGTTGATGTCGTATGTGACGGCTATGAACTCTCGAAGGAAATTTGCGTATATTATTGGCGTTGCGATCCCGTTAATCGTGCTGGGGATTTTCAAGTACTGCAATTTCTTTCTGGATTCGCTCGCGTCGCTGACCGGTCGTGAATTTCTGAGCCTGCAAATAATCCTGCCGGTTGGGATTTCGTTCTATACGTTTCAGGCGTTGAGTTATGTTATAGACGTTCATCGCGGGAAAATTCCTGTTGAAAGAGATTTCGTGAAGCTAGCGTTATACATAAGTTTTTTCCCGCAGTTAGTCGCCGGTCCGATTGTGAGAGCTTCGGATTTTCTGCCGCAATTAAACGAGTCCGGGCGCAAAATTACACTTCAGAATTTCACGATTGGCGTGCAGATTATAGCGATGGGATTTTTCAAGAAGATTGTGCTTGCGGATCATATTTCGGTTTTTGTTGACGACGTTTTCAGAGTTCCGGTTGCGTTTCATTGGGCGACGATAATTTTAGCGGTCGTGTCGTATTCGCTGCAGATATATTTCGATTTCTCGGGTTACTCGGATATAGCGACGGGCTGCGCAAAATGTTTGGGCTATGATTTCGTGAGGAATTTCAACTTGCCGTATATTTCGCGAAGTGTCACGGAATTTTGGAGACGCTGGCATATTTCGCTGTCTGGCTGGCTGCGCGATTACTTGTACATTCCGATTGGCGGCAACAGGCTTGGCAAATTTCGGCAGCTTGTGAATATTATGATTACGATGTTGCTTGGGGGATTATGGCACGGTGCGAACTGGACGTTTGTATTCTGGGGCGGATTGAACGGGCTGGCGTTGTGTCTTGAGAAAATTTTCTCGCGGAAAAAATCTGAACCCGGAATTTTCGTTACGTTTGGATTTATATCGTTCACATGGATATTTTTCAGGGCAGAAAGTTTCGGCAAAGCTTGGCAAGTCATCACCGGAATATTCACGCTTCAGGACGGAATCTCGCAGCCGTTTTTCTGGTCATTCTTCGCGATTGTAATTCTGGTAATTTCGGAACTTGCTGCAATCGTGAAATCTCGCCGTGAAAATTCGAGCGTCGTAACAGGATTTTGCCCGATCATGAATCTCGACACAATCACAGGCTTAACAACATTTTTCGTGTTCGTCGGGATAATTCTGGGACTTGCGTTCACCGGTGAGAATCCGTTCGTGTATTTCCAGTTCTAGTTCTAAATAAATTCAGAAGCATAAAACCTCCCAGACGCAATATCACGGGAGGCTTTATCATATTTAGCACGCTTTTGAAATTATTTCCGCAGCTTTTTCCAGCAAGTACAACGGTGTGTTAATCGGCGGCAAAAGTCTGATTCTGTCCTTGGCTGTCAGAGCTAAAACTCCGTTCTTGATACATTCGTCCACAACTTCGCGCGCAGGTTTTGATGGTTTCAGACCGATCATAAGTCCCATTCCGGTAACTTGTTCGATATTGCTGTGTTCCGAGAAAAATTTGCGCAAAATTTTCCCGTTCTCGCGGACTTGCGCCAGTAATTTCTCGTCGATTCTTTCGAGTATGCTGCACGCTCCGGCACATACAACAGGATTTCCGCCAAAAGTCGAGCCGTTATCACCGTGTCCGAAAACATCCTGAACTTTCTCGCTGAGTAACGTTGCTCCGATTGGAAGTCCTCCGCCCAAACCTTTCGCTGTCGAAATAATATCCGGCTGCAAATCGTAGTTCATGTACGCGAATAATTTTCCTGTACGCCCATTGCCGGTCTGAACTTCATCAACGCCGAGCAAAATATTTTTCTCACGCACGAAATTTTTAAGATCATTGACGTATTTTTTATCAAGCGCAATCACTCCGCCTTCACCCTGAATACACTCGATTATTACGGCTGCGATTTTTGTTTTGGCTTCGAGTTCTTCGAGTTCAGAAATATTTCCTGCTTCAACGTGAGCAAATCCCGGCGTCAATGGCTGGTATAACTCGTGATAATGATCTTGACCGGTTGCTGCGAGTGCCGTTAGAGTTCGTCCGTGAAAACTGTTCTTGAGCGTTACGATCGTGAAATATTCTGATCCGCGAGTTTCTGCTGCAAATTTTCTCGCGACTTTGAACATACATTCGTTGGCTTCAGCTCCGGAATTTGAGAAGAACGTTTTTGCTAGCCCGGATTTTTCGCTTAACATTTTCGCAAGTTTCACGCACGGTTCGTTGTAATATAGATTCGACGTATGCTGAATTTTCCCGAGTTGTGCGATTACCGCGGATTTCCATTCAGAATCATTTGCCCCGAAAAGATTCACGCCGATCCCGCTGCCCATGTCGATATATTCTTTGCCGTCAGAATCTTTCAAGAGCGAGCCATTACCTGAAACTAACGCGACTTTGTAACGGTCATAAGTATTTGCTATGTATTGCGAATCTAATTCCTGAAGATTATTATTCATGTAAAACTCCTTTTCGAATTTGAGAATTTCTAAAGCATTATAACGCATAAATGGGGGATTTCATGCAAATGCAAAATATTAATTCAGGGCGTGTTCTTGCGCTTGACATTGGCTCAGTGAGAATCGGTGCGGCAATTTCTGATCCGTCAAGAATAATTGCGCAGGGTCTTGGGGTCTGGAGTGCTGAGAATTTTTTGGACGAGTTCATAGCTTGTGTCGAGAAATATCAGCCAAGTTTGATTCTCGTCGGATTGCCGAATCGAACTGACGGGAAAAAAAGTGAGGCGTGCGAAAATATCCTGCGAATAATTTCGGATTTGAAAACGCAATTTCCGGATCTGAATTTCGAAACTTGGGACGAGAGATTCACGACTGTAATTGCCCAGAGAGTTTTGCTCGAAGCCGATGTCTCCCGAAAAAAACGCCGTGACAAAATCGACAAACTGGCAGCGGTGTTAATACTCGAAAGTTGGCTCGAAAATCGCAAAATATTATGAAATCGTCTTGAGAAAAAACAGAATTTGGCTTATTATTTGAACGTTACTAGAAAACGAATTCGAATAAAGAAAAACTTTCACGAATATCATGAGGGGGTATTAAATTGCACAAAATACTAGAGAAAAGGCAGCTTTCCTATGACCAGGAAAGGGATCAGGGTGTCTATTATTTCAAGGTCACAGCTCCGGAAATCGCGCGTAATCGCAAAGCCGGACAGTTCATTATTTTCCAGATTGATGATAATTATGGCGAACGTGTTCCGCTGACAATCGCAGACGCAAATGCTGACGAAGGCTGGATCGCGTTGGTTTACCAGACTGTCGGCGCGACAACTCGAAAATTCTCAAGCTTCAACGTCGGTGATGAAATTCCAGTTCTCGTTGGACCATTAGGAAGCCCTACGCACATCGAGAAAATGGACGGTCCAGTCGTGTGTGTTGGCGGCGGAATCGGTGTTGCTCCGTTGCACCCAATCGTTCAGGCGCATCACAACATCGGCAACAAAGTATTCACGATTATCGGCGCGCGTTCAAAGAATCTCGTAATCTTCGAGGACGAAATGAAAGCCGCTTCTGATGAGTTAATCGTCGTCACTGATGACGGAACTTACGGACGCAAAGCTCTCGTCACTGAGCCGCTGAAAGAAATTTGCGAGCGTGAGAAAGTTGCGGAAGTCGTGTCAATCGGCCCGGCTATCATGATGAAATTCTGCGTCGATACTGTCAGACCGTTCGGCTATCCGATTACTACGTCACTTAACACGATCATGATTGATGGCACGGGAATGTGCGGTTGCTGCCGTGTTAGCGTCGGTGGCGAGACAAAATTCGTCTGCGTTGATGGTCCGGAATTTGACGGTTATAAAGTCGATTTCGATAACATGATGAAACGTATGGGCGCATTCAAAGACAAAGAGCGTGAAGCCGATCACAAATGCAGAATCGGTCTTGACGCCGGAAAGGTGAGTGCTTAACATGTCAGAACACAAGACTACTCAGGAATTACAGAACGAGGCAGCGAAAATCTGGTCTGAACTCGAAGCTAAGAAAACTGCAGGCACGAAATTAACTCCGAAAGATCGTACAGCGATACCACCTCAGGAAATGCCCTCACGTGATCCGATTCAGCGCGCTCATGAGATGGGCGAAGTTGCTTTAGGTTACACTGAAACTCAGGCGCGTGTTGAGGCTGAACGCTGCATTCAATGCGGCGGTGCTCCTTGTAGAAAGGGCTGCCCTGTTTCAGTTCCTATTCCCGAATTTATTGCTCATATTCAGAAAGGCGATTTCAAGGGAGCTGTTGACACGATCAAACAGACGAATTTACTTCCTGCGATTTGCGGTCGTGTATGTCCTCAGGAAAAACAGTGTCAGAGTTTCTGCACCGTCGGAAAAATGTTAAAGTCTCCTGAAAAGGCTGTTGCTATCGGAAGGCTTGAGCGTTTTGTAGCTGACTGGGAGAGAGCTAATAATCAAATCACAGTTCCTACTCCTGCACCTGAAACAGGAAAGAAAGTTGCTGTTATCGGTTCAGGCCCTGCAGGTTTAACAGTTGCTGCCGATATTCGTAGAGCAGGACACAGCGTTACAGTTTTTGAAGCGTTCCAAAAAACGGGCGGCGTTATGGTTTACGGTATTCCTGAATTCAGGCTTCCGAAAGAAATCGTTGCTAAAGAAGTTGAGAACCTCAAAAAAATGGGCGTTGAGTTCAAAACAAGTTTCCTTGTCGGACGTACTGCAACACTTGAACAGTTATTAGACGAGGGCGGTTATGACGCAGCATTTATCGGAACAGGCGCAGGTCTTCCTAAGTTCATGCACATTGAAGGCGAAAATTTAATCGGAGTTTTCAGCGCTAACGAATATCTCACACGTTCAAACTTAATGAAAGCCTATGATCGTGATCACGCTGACACACCGTTATATGACGCAAAACGTGTTGCAGTATTCGGAGGCGGTAACGTCGCTATGGACGGTGCAAGAACTGCTTTAAGGCTCGGTGCCGAAAAAGTTTACTGCGTTTACAGAAGAACACGTGCCGAAATGCCCGCAAGAATCGAAGAAGTTGCACACGCTTTTGAAGAGGGCGTTGACTTCCATTTCCTTGAAAACCCGACAAGATTTATCGGTGATGATAAGGGCAGATTAACAGGCGTTGAACTTTTAACTTACGAACTCGGTGAACCTGACGCTTCAGGCAGAAGAAGACCTGTAGCAATTCCCGGCACTGAACACGTACTCGAAATTGACGCTGCTGTTA
>CALEPX010000021.1 GCA_937911045.1 uncultured Fretibacterium sp.
CGAAGCATCTGCGCCTGAGGCAAAACTTGAATCGCCTGAGATAACTTCGCAGGTTGAAGCACCAGTAACAGAATCGAAAACTGAGCAACAAACTAAGCAAAATTCTAAAGGCTTCGAGGGCAAATACGATTTAACTTCCCACAAAAGATTCGTCGATGAGAACAAAAATGATTTCGACAAAATGCTTGATGAATTGGAGCGAATCGGCAAAGATTTTCTCGCTTGGGAAACTGAGAAATTCACAGGTAAATTCCTCGACAAGTTCAAGAGTGATGAGCGTTATTCCGATGAAAAAGTTCGTGAGATGAAATTCGATGCGTTCTTGGGCGGATTCATAAATGCGGCGGCGATGATTTTGCAGGAAAACGGCTATTCGAAAACAGCTTTGAACCGACTGGAGCAAACGAAAACAGCTGTCACAACGAAAGAACGTATCGCAGAAGAAACTCTCGCAATTAAGACTCGTGTACAGGAAACTGGCGACATGGTCGATCTGTCAGATATTTTGTCGTTGATAGGCGATTGATTAAAGATTGATTAACTTGGAAGATAAATTTGAACAAGACGAGGGCTTCCAGAATCCTGAAGATAGGGCGTTCATGCTGTCGAAAATTCGCAGCGTCTTTGGTAGTGCAGCTGCTCCGGCAAAAAATCTCTTGCACGAATTACGTGAAACTCGCAAACCTGAAATCCCGGATGATATTTTGCAGCGTCCAATTTCGGATTTGATGGACAACGAGAAAATAGCAAAATCGTTTCAAAGCACGGGCGTTACGATCCGAGAATTGCTCAACACGTCACACCCTGAGAATATTCCGGCACTGAAAAAACTCGGCGCAATCGCTGAACTAGAACTTAACAGGAGGCTTAAGAAATTCAAAATGCTCGCGGAAAATTTTTTCGACGATGAAGCTCCGGATATAAATCTAATCAAGAAACTCGAAACGCTGTACGGACTTAAGCGTGTCAGACTTGCTGAATTGCTCGGTACGTCTGTGGCATCGCTGTCTATCAAGCTCAAGAAAGTCATTAACAGAGGACGTTGGCGCGGGAAAATTCTCGATGAAGATGACGAACAGGTCTTCGCGAAAATGCACAAAGAGAATCATTCACAGGAAATTTCTCATGAAAAGAAATACATGATTCTCAAAGGCGATAATCCCGAAAATCAGGCGTTACTGGTCATGTCCGATGGGAAAGTGAATTGTTGGCTGAGCGTTGACATGCCCGAAGAGCTGCGGCAATTATTGCTCGATAAACCTGAACCGGAAATTATAGACTCAGAGCCAGAGCCAGATATTCCGGACGTTGACGAAATTATGACAGCAAACGCAACCGGAAATATTATCTCGATCATGAAAGAGAAATTTTTCTGCCCGGACGATTATCAGGGCTTCGCGAATCTTGCAGCAAAACGTGAAATGACAATCGAAGCCTATTCGGAATTTATATTCGGATTGAAGCTCAAACGCTGGACTTCTCAAATGATAACGGACACGAAAATCATAGACTTGTTCGAGAAACGCAAAAACAGAAACGGCAAAATCCCGGCTGCAGTTTCGCGTGAAAACTGGATATATCAATTCGCAAAACGCAAAGGTTTTGACAAGTTCAGCGATTTCGTGAAATTCTACGGGTACGAACCAGAATGAATCAAAAAACTTCCGGAGAGAGATTAATAATTCCCAATCCAGAAGCTTTTTTTTCGCGCAGAATTTTCGCCTGATAATTATTCGAGAATTGCGCCTTTGTCCGCCGAACTTACAAATCTTGCGTAACGTGCCAAATATCCGGTCTTGATTTTCGGTTCGGGAGCTTTCCAGACAGATTTGCGTTTCGATAATTCTTCGTCCGAAACTTTCAGCTCGATTTTGCAAGCGTCAATGTCAATGCTGATCAAATCGCCCTCGTGAACTAACGCAATATTTCCGCCTGAAGCCGCCTCCGGTGAAACATGTCCAATGCTCGCGCCGCGTGTAGCACCTGAGAATCTGCCGTCAGTTATCAACGCGACACTCTTATCAAGTCCCATGCCGCAAATCGCCGAAGTCGGGTTCAACATTTCGCGCATTCCCGGACCGCCTTTAGGACCCTCGTAGCGAATCACGACTACATCACCCGGGTTAATTTTCTGAGCGTAAATCGCAGCAATCGCATCATCTTCGGAATCAAATACTCGCGCACGACCTTCGTGTTTCATCATTGACGCGTCAACAGCCGAACGTTTCACAACACAGCCGTCCGGAGCAAGATTGCCTTTCAAAACCGCAATGCCGCCGTTTTTCAAATACGGATTCTCAATCGGTCTGATTATTTCCGGATCAAGATTTTCGGACTCAGCAATATTCTCGCCTACGGTTTTTCCTGTCGCGGTTATCAGGCTTGTGTCGATCAAATTCTTCTTCGCAAGTTCTTTCATGACCGCGTAAACTCCGCCAGCACGATCCAGATCTTCCATGAAAGTATCGCCAGCAGGTGCTAAATGACACAAATTCGGAGTTCGTGAGCTAATCTCGTTCGCATCAGCCAGATTAATTTTCACGCCAGCTTCGTTAGCAATCGCAGGAATATGCAGCATCGTGTTCGTCGAACAGCCAAGTGCCATGTCAACAGCTTCAGCATTCTTGAACGCCTTTTCCGTCAAAATATCGCGTGGACGAATATTTTTCTCGACGAGTTCCATGATTTTCATGCCGGTTAATTTCGCGAGCCTGATTCGTGCTGAGTACGGCGCAGGAATAGTCCCGTTACCCTTCAGAGCCATGCCTATAGCTTCGGTCAGACAATTCATCGAGTTAGCCGTGTACATTCCTGAGCATGAGCCGCATGATGGACAAGCGTTTTCCGTATAGTCATTTACGCCAGCTTCGTCGAGTTTTCCGGCGTGATAAGCTCCGACAGCTTCGAACATGTGACTAAGGCAAGTTCTGCGACCGTCTTTCAAATGCCCAGCCAACATCGGTCCGCCAGCGCAGAAAATCGCAGGAATATTCACACGTGCAGCAGCCATTAATAATCCGGGAACGTTCTTGTCACAATTCGGAATCATAACCAGACCGTCAAACTGATGAGCCATCGCCATTGCTTCGGTCGAGTCAGCTATCAAGTCACGCGACACCAGCGAATATTTCATGCCCGTATGCCCCATCGCGATCCCATCACACACAGCTATCGCTGGAAATTCAATCGGAGTTCCGCCAGCAGCACGAATCCCGGCTTTGACAGCTTCCGTAATTTTGTCCAAGTGCATGTGTCCCGGTACGATTTCGCTGAAAGAATTTACTACACCGATAATCGGGCGTTCGATCTCTTCGCGAGTGAATCCCAGAGCGTAAAGCAAACTCAAATTAGGAGCACGCTCAACTCCGGATTTGATATTATTGCTGCGTAGATTGCTATTTTGAAACTTCGTCAAGATTTTCACCGCCGCCGTCGCGCCATAACATTTGTTCGCGTAATTGCTTACCGATAACTTCCATCGGGTGTTTGGCGAGTGCATCGCGCTTTGAGTTAAAGAACGTGCGTCCATTCTTGTTCTCAGCGATCCAACGTCCAGCAAAAGTCCCGTCCTGAATGTCACTCAGAACTTTTCGCATATTCGCCTTGACTTTATCATGCGGCAAAACTCTCGGTCCGGACAAATATTCGCCGAACTCCGCCGTGTCAGAAATCGAGTAATTCATCGCAGCAATTCCGCCACGATTCACGAGATCGATTATCAATTTCATTTCGTGAATGCACTCGAAATATGCGTTCTCCGGATCATAGCCAGCCTCAACCAGAACTTCAAAACCGCACTGCATCAAGTCAACAACTCCGCCGCAAAGAACAGTCTGTTCTCCGAATAAATCCGTCTCAGTTTCCTGCTGCATTGTAGTCTGAAGCACACCGGCTCTTGCGCCGCCGATTCCAGCGATATATGCGAGCGCGGTATCAAGACATTTTCCTGACGCGTCCTGCTCAACAGCTACCAAACACGGAACGCCTTTCCCCGCAACGTACTGGCTTCGAACAGTGTGACCCGGACCTTTCGGAGCAGCCATGAAAACATCAACGCCAGCCGGAGCGACGATTTGCTTGTAACGAATATTGAATCCGTGTGCGAACGCGATAGTTTTTCCCTCGGTTAAGAACGGTGCGATCTCGTTCTTGTACAAATCAGCCTGTTTCTCGTCATTGATCAAAATCATGATTATGTCCGCAGCTTTCGTGCATTCACTGACTGTCATGACTGTGAAGCCGTCTTTCTCAGCAACTGGCCAGGATTTCCCGCCTTTGTATAATCCGACGATTACATCACAGCCCGAGTCTCTCAAATTCAGCGCGTGTGCGTGACCCTGAGAACCGTAGCCGATAATCGCAATTTTCTTGCCGGTTAATTTTGCCAAGTCGCAATCTTTTTCGTAATACATGCGTGCCATAAAAACAAACACTCCCTCAAAAGTTATTAATTAATTCAAAATATTGTAGCAGAAAATTTCCGAAAAATTTCACGCTCTGGATTTTGCTTTAGCTTTGAGAGAATATTTCGCGATTATAAACAGCCACTTGAGTCTGCGTTCCAAGGCTTCGAGAATGCGTTTAGAACGTCGTTCGTTTGAGTGCCTTGCCGCAAAAATTATGTCGCTGAATTTGTCGATTAGCTCGTCACGATCAGAATCTTCGCCCCAAGCATTTCGTGTGTACATTTTCCAGTAAATGCGATCTGATTGTTTTCCGGTCAAGTGCGCCCACGGTTTTGTGAGTAGAGCGTGAATCATGCACTCTTGAAAAAACTCGTCAGTATTGAACACGTTGAATTTTCTGTCAGCGAATTTTATGTCTCCGTGAAAGAGTGAATTTAGGGCATCCTGATCCGGTGCGAGCAATAATTCCCGATTCTTCAGCATCCAATCAACAACGAGTTCGAACAGAGAGCCACGTTCGCGTATTTTCCTCAAGTTCATCATCAAGACACCGGAATTTATGTAAGTATCATCATCACAGTCGATTAGCTTTTTTCTCATAGCGTTGAGTTTGTCGATGAAGCTTGAACCCGGAATTTCTCGAATCCCGACCAGACTTTTCTCCTCGAAGTCAATGTCCCAGAAATTCTTGATGTCCAAGTTCACGAGAATGTCGCTGTCGAGATAAATAACTTTGTCAAGATCCAAAACTTCCGGAATAAATAGCCTGAACAGCGTCCCAATCGTCCATCTTTCGGCAAATTTCCGGAGTTCGTCTGTGAGTTGAGATTTGTATTTCTCGATATTCACGAACTCGATTTCCTGCGAATATTTCTGAACTGTGCGCAAAAATTTCTCGCGGTTTTCCTGAGTGAGTGTGTCGTCGTGAAGCAAGTGAATCACAACGGGGCTTTGCGTGTTCTCGAATATCGACGTTATCGTAACTCCGGCGTGTTGAGAATATTTTCCGGATGCGTCATAAATCGCGAGTGCGACGTGAATCGCTGATTCCTGATTCCTGATTCCTGATTCCTGATTCCTGATTCCTGATTCCTGATTCCATTATCGATTGTGACATTTTCTTACTTGTCAAGCTCCTTTCTACTTAATTTACGATTTTACGCAATTCAGACCGCAAGCACCACAGCCGTTTTTGCAATCAATCGTCAACTTGCAATCATAAGCTTTGTGGCGTTCTCGCAGCAAAAATTCTTTCGTAATCCCTACATCTATGAAATCCCACGGCAAAATTTCGGATTCAGATCTTTCGCGCGTGTAATCATTCGGGTCAATTCCCAAACTTTCAAAAGCATTCAGCCAGCGATTCAGGTCAAAACATTCTGTCCAGTTGTCAAATTCAGCACCGTTTCGCCAAGCGTGTTCGATTACGTCACAGGTTCTAACATCTCCGCGTGACAATACGCCTTCGAGAAAAGTCTGCTCGGGTTCGTGATACGCAATCGTGATATTATGCTCGTGATTCTCGGACTTGATGAACCTGCCTTTGTCGCGTAATTCCTCGATTGAGTTCTGTCGTTCCCATTGAAACGGCGTGTGTGCTTTGGGAACGAAGCCTGAGACACTGACACTAACCGTAACGCGTTTGCGTCCCATTGAGCGTCCAAGTCTGAGAGTGCGTCTTGCAAGTTCGGAAATCGCTCTCAAATCTTCCTGAGTTTCCGTTGGCAATCCCATCATGAAATATAGCTTCACACGTTCCCAGCCTCGGGAGAAAATTTCGCCCAGACAATTCATGATCATCTCGTCCGTCAAGCCCTTGTTGATTACATCGCGCATTCGTTGCGTGCCAGCTTCCGGAGCAAAAGTTATTCCGCCACGACGCGAGTTTACGCCCGATAATCTCTCAGCCAAGCCGACCGAAAAGCCGTCCATTCTCAAACTCGGCAAACTTAATCTAGCTTTACGTTTCGACAATTCGCCCGACAAATTATCGATCAGGCTCTCGATTCCGGAATAATCGCACGACGCAAGAGATAACAAGCCAACTTCGTCCCAACCAGTACTGCGCAGAATTTTCATGATAGATTCGCCAGCCTTATTCACGTCTGATTCGCGCACCGGTCTATTCACCATGCCTGCCTGACAAAATCTGCAGCCACGTCCGCAGCCCCGGAATAATTCTATCGCCGCTCTGTCATGAACAACGCTTACACTCGGAACGATCATACTTGACGGCATGAAAAATTTCTCGGAAACTTGCCGATGAATCCTGCAATTCTTGTGAATACTCGGGATATAAACGCCCGGAATATTTTTGCAGAGTTCCAGACGTTCGGATAATTCCAGATCTTTCGCCTCACTCAGGACTTCGAGCAATTCAGGCAACACAGCTTCAGAATCTCCGACACAGAACAGGTCTATAAATTTGCTCACGGGTTCGGGCACATACGCTCCATAACCGCCAGCGATTATTAACGGGTCATGTTTTCTGCGATTCTCAGTGCGGATTTCAAGTCCGGCGAGTTGTAAAATCGTGAGTATATTCGTGTACGCAGCCTCGTGCGGCAATGTGAACGCGATAACGTCAAACTCACTCAGAAATTTCTTGCGTTCAACCGAGTAAATCTGCAAATCATTCTCGCGCATTTTCGCAGCCATATCTCCCCAGACTGAATACGCCCTGTCAACCAGATAATTTTTCCCGAGCGATTTCACAAACGAGTTTATAATCTGGAAGCCGTAATAGCTCATGCCGATTTCATAAACGTCCGGAAACGTCAGGCAAATTCTCAAGCTTGCACTTTCCCAGTCATTTTCACACGAATATTCGCGCCACTCACTGCCGGAATAACGCGACGGTCTCGAAACTTGTGATAATAATTTCCATTCAGGGCTATCGAACTCGTAAAAATTTCTCTCAGTACACATGTCAGTACACACGATGCGCTCTCACTTCCTCAACGTAAACACTCGCAACCAAACCTAACGCGACAAAACTTGATAACAACGAACTCCCTCCGTAACTCAGGAACGGCAGCGGCAATCCAGTAACCGGTGTCATTCCGATGCTCATGCCGATACTCTCGAAAATCTGAAACCAAAGCCATGTCACAACTCCGGCGATCAAAATCTTGCAGCGAGAATCTTTGCTGTTCATGCCAGTCGCGATTATCCTGAACAGCACGATTAAGAACAGCGCGATTAAAATCATATTGCCGATAAATCCGAACTCCTCGGAAATTACGCTGAATATGAAATCGGTGTGAGGCTCGGGCAGGAATCGCAATTTGCTCTGAGTTCCCATCATGAAGCCTTTGCCGGCAAATCCGCCAGAACCGACAGCAATTCTCGATTGAATCACGTTATAGCCAGCTCCCAGCGGATCGCGCATAGGGTCAAGAAACACAAGTATTCGCATTCTCTGGTAATCTTTCAGCACGAAGAATACCAGAAACGGAATCGTCAATGCTCCCAAACCTGCGAGACTAAGCAAATATTTCAGCGGAGTTCCGGACGCAATCAACATGCCAAAAGATATTACAAGATACACGAGTGCGCTGCCTGCATCGGGCTGAATCAGAACCAGAATCACCGGAATCATGATTAATCCCAAACTTGCCAGAAACGTTTTCAAATCCGACGGAGGATTTCGCGTCAGAAATTTCGACATGGTTAATATCAACGAGATTTTCGCAAATTCACTCGGCTGAAATCTCACGCCGCCAAATCCCAACCAGCTCTGAGCACCCTTCACTCTCGGAGCAAGCAAGTCCGTCAAGATTAATAGCAAAATCGTCAGGATAAACAACGGGTACGCGCCTTCGAGCAATTTCCTGTGACCGATTAAAATCACGCAGAACATCGCGGCAAAACTCACAGCAACCCAGCCGATTTGTTTCAACGCAAGATTAAAGCCACGTCCAAGAAATCCTGCTCCTGCACTGTAAACGCAAATCACGCCCCATAGCGACAAAAAAAGAACACTGCTCAACAGAATCTTGTCCATTGAGACAGCGTCCTTCTTAAATTCTTCCCAAAGAAACTTCATGAATAATTAATTCTTGAACTCAATGCTGCCACGCTTAATGCTTATAACCGGAATATTCGCGACGAGTGCGACGGCCTGCTCATCGTGATCAAGATCAATCTCGATTTTTTCCTGGTCAATGTCCATGTATTTCGTCAAAACCTGAACTATTTCCATTCTAAGGCTTTGCAATAATTGCGGTGAAATATCCGTTCTGTCATGTATTAACACTATTTTCAATCTGTCCTTCGCTTTCTGACCTGAACTTTCGTTGCCAGAACCAAAAATCCTCTTCAAAAAATCCATGTATTATCTTACCTCCCGTTCTTTCCGTTCTGTTCTGCTCTTTTATGCTAGATTGATTCATTCATTTCTAGTGGCGTTTGCGCGAGAAGAATTTCTTGATCTTGCTAATTAGTCCTCTTGATGCGTAGGATTCCAAGTCCATTAGCGGCACGTCATGACCAAGCAATCTCTCGGCTATGTTCAGGTAAGCTTGTGCTGCTGGTGAATCAAGAGTCATTGTCATTGGCTCACCGTTATTTGTCGCGCGTATTACATTTTCGTCCTCGGGAACAACTCCGATCAAGTCAATCGACAGCACATCGAGAATGTCATCTTTTGCGAGCATGTCGCCATCTTGAACCATGTTTGGTCTCAGCCTGTTAATAATCAATCTAATCGGACTCTTGCCCATTGATTCAAGCATTCCGATAATTCTATCCGCGTCACGAACTGCCGGGATTTCCGGTGTAGTCACGACGAGAGCTTCATCTGCTCCTGCTGCTGCATTTCTGAATCCGCCTTCGATTCCTGCCGGGCAATCCAGGAATATAAAATCGAAATCCGGTTTTAACTGGTTGCACAAATCGACCATTTGTTCGGGATTAACAGCGTCTTTCGTGCGGGTTTGTGCTGCCGGCAAGAGATATAACCCGGGGACGCGCTTGTCCTTCACGAGTGCTTGACTCAATTTGCAAGTACCCTCGATTACGTCAATGAAATTATACACAACGCGATTCTCAAGTCCCATGATTACATCGAGATTTCTCAGACCGACATCAGCGTCAACAGCAACAACTTTTTTGCCGAATTTCGCCAGAGCCGCCGCAATATTTGCCGTCGATGTAGTTTTGCCAACGCCGCCTTTGCCCGAGGTCGTCACGATTACACGCGCAGGTGACCCCGATGATGAATTTGATGACTTTATTTCCGTATTCAGATCGCTCAAAAAAAGCTCCTCCTTCAAAATATATATTTCTAATTCAAGTTCTAACTCAAGCTCAGATTCTTGAAAAATTTATTCTCACGAATTACCGGCGTTCCATCTTCGAGTGTAATCAGCGCGCATTTGCTCCAACACGTCGTAGAGTCCGGATCTGCGTAACATAATTTATTCGCAAGTCTAATCTGAGGCGTTTCGAAACACCCGGACCAAACGAAAATATCTTTGCGTCCGTAGCCTCCAGCGTGAACGATTCCGTGCAATTTCCCCGCAACGATTATGCTGCCACCTGCGACAATTTCTGCGCCTGCATTCAAGTGCCCCCAGACCAGAACATCGCCTTCAGTTTCGATTCGTTGACCAGATCTGAGCGAATTGAAAATAATTTTCCAGCCCGGGTATTTCTTCTCCTTCAAGATAATATTTTTCTGCTCAGGAATCTGATTCACTTGCTTCAGCGATTTTTTCTCTTCGGGTTCGGGTTCCTGCGTAGAAAGTCCGGCACTGCGCAATAATTTTCTGCTCTCTTCGTTCTGACATAGCCACGCAATCACTCGAATATTCTTCTCCCAGACGATCTCACGCAGCATTTGAACTATCAATTCACTCGAACATTTTCGCGTCTGGAAATCCAGAACAACTCCCTGATTCTCCGGCAATTTGTAAACATCAGAAGGAATGCCTGCCAACAATCCGAGCAATTCGCTATCGTTCAGATTTTCCGGCAGAATATATTTCATTCCGTAGTGTGTCGTATCCGGTTTCAGGTTTGCCTCAGGTCGTCGGAAACGTCGTATTTTTCTTAAAATTGAATTTCCCAACATCATGTTATGTATTATAGCAATTTTTTCGCGCAAAATTCATTCGCAAAATTAAAGAACTCGATTCTCAAATCCGAAATTCCTAGTGAATATTACGAATACAAGAACACAAATTTATCAAATTTATCAAATTTATCAAAAGGGAGCGTGAGAAAAATGATTAGCAAGATCGGCGGACAGTATAATCTCGATGCACTAAACGGCAAGAAATCCAGAAAAAACGTCTATTATGATAACAATGCGAATAAATCCGATGAAGCGGACTTCAGTTCGTTTGCAGTACATTTGTCGAAATACAACGCTGAATTAAAAAACATTCCTGATGTCAGAGAAGACTTAGTAGCAAATCTTAAAACCCAGATCGAGAGCGGAGATTATGTCCCACCGTTGGACAAACTTGCAAGCTCCCTGATAATTGCAGGAATGCTCGATAACGTGTAAATCATGCGTTCAGAATTTGAATCTCTCACGGAGTCAGTACTCGACGAAGCAGATTGCTTGTATGACTTAATCGATGCGATCCGTGAACAGCGTCAGGCTATGCGCGACAGAGACGAGGAACTTGTGAAAAACTTGATGGACGAAATTCGCGACATTTTCTTCGACGCACAAACAAAAGAATCAATCCGGGATGACCTGGCGAAAAAATTGGCGGCAAAATATTCTTGTGAGCCAAAAGCTTCGTCTCTCGAAAAATTCATGAACGATTACGACAAAGCAAATTTCAACGGGGCTGCCGATAGATTAACGCAGTCCATTTTTATTCTTAAATCCGAGATGCTGATATTAAACGGCATGATCGACCAGAACGAGCGTTACACTTCCATGCTCTTATCTGAATGGCAGAGATTATCAGGCGGGCGGGCGCAATCTGGTGTTAATAATTCCTTAGATTTCAGGGGGTAATAATCATGAGTACATTCTCAGGCATTGAAATGGGCAGACAGGCTCTCAACGCTTTCAGATTGGGTATGCAGACCGTCGGACACAACATAGCGAACATGGGCACAGAAGGCTATTCGAGACAACGCGTGAACTTCGCAACAGTTCAGCCCATGGATATTCAAAACGTCGGTCAACTCGGTCAGGGCATGAAAGCCGATGAGATTATCAGGATTCGCGACGAATTTCTCGATTTCCAGTACAGAAATACTCAGACAAGTCTTGGCTATTGGGAAAAAGTCAACGATTTATACACAGCGATTCAGAATTACATTTCAGAACCATCAAGTTCCGGCATAAGAACAGCATTAAACACTTTCTACAGCAATATGCAGGCGTTACAGCAACAACCAGAGGACGCTTCAGCACGTCGCAGCCTTGTCGAATCAGCTCACGCACTCGGCGATTCACTTTCGCTTTTTATAACCGGCATGGACACGTATAATGACTCCGTGAATTTGCAAGTTCAACAGTATGTTGCGGACGCGAACACGATTCTTTACGATATTGCAGCACTCAACAAAGAAATTTATCACGCCGAATCACTCAACCAGAATGCGAACGATTTGCGGGATCAGCGCGATGTTCTGGTAGACAAGCTCTCGAAAATGATGGACATCACATACTCAGAACCAATGGAAGTCAACGGTCAACAGGGCGAATTTTTCCTGACGCTCAACGGGCGAACATTAGTTCAGGGCAGTAACGTTCGTGAAGTCAAAGCACACGCCTTCCAATGGGACAACAAAGTCTATTACGATGTGCAGGTTGCTCAGAACGAATTTGACATAATCGATAATTGCTCAGTAGCTGATGTTTTGGCAACTGGTACAGAGGGTACGTATCAATTAACGGTCGATAGAATCGCGAACGGTGTTTCATGGACAATCGGTGGCGGTGACGCACATTGTTTGGAGACACGCTCAGTTCAGACGGCAAGTTTTAAGGACGGGAAAATTCTCAACGAGGACTCCGACAAATCTGTTCCGCGAAAAATCAGCATCAGAACTCTAATCGATCCGGAAAGTGCTGGAACGCCAGACGCTGGCAAACCCGTAATCATGAATATCAAAATCGACTGGGACGACACGGCTAACGGCTGGAAATTGCGCGCTGAGAAAGACGGCGTAGATTTGGGAATCACGAAAACATATTCAGGCGAAGATTTGACGGCTGCGAATCTCGAAGAATTTGTGAAGAGTGCGAGAGATTCAGATTCTGCGTTCTCACATTTGCAAATCTCGTACGACAGCGAAACGCAATCACTGAAATTCTACGTTGATGACGAAGTGCCGCTAGAATTTACGGATTACAGCGGAATGCTCGGCGCGTTATCAACCGTTCAGACCGAATTAACCGACGTAAACATGAGAAACCGTGTTATGAGTGAGGACGACGCTCTGAATATCTCCGGCTCATTCAGGATTCAGGTTGGAACTCAGGGTACGCGCGTTACGTCGAATATTTTCCGTGAACGTGCTGGAGGTCTTGCATCGGGCGTAATTCTCGGCGATGGTGAAGCTGGTGACAAACATACGTTCAGAATCGGTGTCGCGGATTCTCAGGTCGATATTTCTGCAACATGGAATGATTCACTGGGGCAATGGGTATTATCAAGCGATTTCGGGGATACTCCTGTTATAGCAGATAACGGAACTCTCACAGTTGAGGACGTTTCGAACTTCATAAACGACACGATTAAATACGCAGCGAATCACGGCTCAAACAGTCTTGCACTCAACGGCATATCAACAACAGCAGGCCCGGCTAATGGCACGAAAGTTCAGTTCTATATCGATTCCAAAACCAGCAACTTGATCTCAATTTCTGACATTCAGGGAAACTTGGCTGAGAAAATGGGGATCGTGAACGATAATCCGGTAATTACGATAGACGTAGACTCAAGCGATTCACTCACAACGATCCGAAACAAGATTAACGAGAAATATCAGGAAGAATTGGGATTAACCGCTCCTGAACAATGGGTACACGCTTCGATTGAACAGGCTGATGATCAGTCATATTATTTAACGATTGCTGCGGACGTTGCCGGTGAAGCTCAGAGAATTACGCTTATGGGCGCGGAAGATGGCAATATGCAGGTGTTGCGGCGTTTGGGACTTACCGCGAACGAATCAATCGGTACTGACCCGGATACCGGCGCGACAATTTACCGTGAAGTTTCTGCTATTCCTGCGACTGGAATTGCTCAGGATGCGTCATTCACGTTGAACGGCGTGCGTTATCTATCATCCGAAAACATGTTCAATCAGGCGAAACGAATCCCTGCAACAGGCGGCACGGATTATTCAGCGTCAACACTCTCAGAAATCGGCGACGGAGGCATGTGGCTGAATCTGAAATCTTCAGGAATAGCGAATATAACCGTCAAACATCACGTCAGAAGCGGCTCAATCAAGGCACTCGAAGAATCACGCGACTCGATAATTCCCGAAATAAAATCCCAGCTCGACACGATGGCTTATAACCTGATTAACAACGTCAACGCATATAATTACTCGGGCTACGGAATCGCGAGCAGAATCGACACAACCGGCACACAATTCTTCAGCAATTCCGGCTTCAAAGCAGGTGCAGCCAAGAATCTCAACGTAACTGACGCAATCACAATGGACAACGCATTAATCGGAGCTGCAATGGGTCTGAAGGACGAGAACGGTATCGCAAGTTCCGGAAAATCCGGCGGTGCTGGCGATGGCACAAACGCATATCGCATGATGAATCTGAGTTGGGCGAAAACTTCTCTTGACGGCACAATGACAATAGGCGAAATTTACGATTCGCTGCTCTCACAAATCGGTTCTGAAGCTGCGAGCGCAAGTCTCATGAATTCCACGCAAACTACGGTTGTTGAACAAATCGACGCTGAACGTCAGGCAGTTTCGGGCGTTAATATCGACGAAGAACTCATGGACATGATAATCTTGAATCGGGCATTCGGTGCTATGTCGCGATATATCACGGCGATGGACGAAATGTTGAACACGATTATTAACGGTTTCGGTTTAGTCGGACGATAATAAAAGCGAAAACTAGAATCAGGAAATTCTTACAAAGGACTGTTGAACATGCAAAGATTAACTACTGCCACGATGTACGGATCACTTCTGAACTCGCTGCAAAGTAGCCTGAGAAATATTCAGGATTTGCAAACTCAGATTGCGTCCGGCAATAAATACACGAAACTCTCAGATAATCCTACGGCGATTGCACAGGCTCTGAAAATCGAATCGGCTCTGAACTCGAACGAACAATATCAGCAGAATAACCAGAACGCGATAACAATGCTGCGTTACGCTGACAGTGCGCTGGATAACGTTCTTGACGCGGTAAAAGATATTCGCACACTTGTAATTCAAGCCGGTGACGGAGCTTTGGACGAAACGCAACTCAATGACATAGTAGCGAGCATCGACGCTAAAAAACAGGTTATCGTTGACTCGCTTAATTCACGTGTCGCAGGACAATATATTTTCGGAGGCACGGATACTTCAACACCGCCGTTCACTCTTACATCTGATGGCTCAGTCGTGTATAACGGCAATGACGAACGGATCAAGTACACTTTGGCTGACGGATTGCTCGGAGATGTGACTTTTGCGGGAAGCGAAATTATCCCGACGGACGAGGACAGCTATTTTATATGCTCTCATAACGTTCCGCTGGATTGGCTCTGGACAGGGCGCGAAGAAAAAGTTCAGATTACAGTCGGCAATCGCACACTCTCAGTTTTTATTCCCGAAGATTGGATCGACGAAGTTGCCACGAAAACCAGTTCCGACGACAGCAACGTTACGGACTATAACAGATTCAGAGACCCAGGCGAAGTAACCGGAATCAGTCTTGATGATCTCGCGTCACTTGTGAATCGCTCATTATCCGAACAGGGCGCGAGTATGTTAGTAACGGCTTACGTCGAGAAGGACACGAATACGAATCAACAGCAATTAATTCTCAAGAGCAACACAACTGAGAAAATCGGAATCACAGGCTGGTCAGACACGGATTATTTACCGATGGCGCAATCGATTTCGAGCGTGAATATTGATGGGATTTTGCCAGACTGGTCGCAGTCAAACGACAAGGACGCTGTGAACGGTCTCATGGGTAACGCGAACTTGCTGAACTGGCGAGGCGGTGACAATTCCGGGAAAATAACGATTACGCTTGAGGGCAACGATTACGAAATCGATTTAACCGGAATGAACTCAGTGACTGAACTCACGAAAGCTATCAACGAAGCAGTTCCGTCAAATGCTGAAGCCGGTGCAATGCCTGTAGCGTCATTATCCGTGGGAATTTCGGGAAGACTTGTGCTGCAATCCTCACGCGGGGAAATTTCTGTCT
Source organism: uncultured Fretibacterium sp. (assembly GCA_937911045.1). Lineage (GTDB taxonomy): Bacteria > Synergistota > Synergistia > Synergistales > Aminobacteriaceae > JAFUXM01. The sequence continues at coordinate 15,790 of CALEPX010000021.1, forward strand.
CGGGCAGTGACGACACAATGAAAGAGATTTTCGGAACTGACAGCGGCGGAGTTACGCTCAACGGCACGACTACTATCACAAGTTCCAAAAGCACAATCTCAGTTCAATCCGGAACAGACCCAGCCGTGAAAATCTACATCAACGAGAACGACACTTTATCCAGCATTGCAGGGAAAATAAACTCGATTAACGGGATTTACTCGCGAATTTCGTCGAATAACAACCAGATGATAATTACGGCTCAGAGAATAGGCGATCAACCTGAGGACAGATTATCAGTCGATGCAGCTGCTGAATCTCTGCATTACCCGAAACTCACGATTACAGGCACGGGCGGTGCGTTGGATTTGTTCAATTTCGAAGATGATGGCACTCTTGAGAAAAATAAAGAAGGCGAGATAATCTCGGGCATGATAATTTCCAAACAGGAGACGCGCGCCGTTGATCACAGCCACATGGACGTGTTTGATTATTTGGGAATGGAAACTGCAATGAAGAGCCGGGAATTTTCGATTGACGAGAAACTCACAGTTACAAGCGATACGCAATTACACTGGCGCGTGATGAGCGGTGGAAAAACTGCTGACATAAAACTCAACCCGGGCGAATATTCACTGACAGATTTGGCGGACAGGCTCAAGAATGCCGGCGCAGGTTGGCTCGAAGTTACCGTTGACGTATTCAATGCGGACGAATCCGACATTAACGCTGACGAGACTGAATCCGGAGTTGTTACGACAAACAATCACGAAGAACAAACTCAGAGATTAGTAATTCGCGGCTACAATGGTGAGCAGGTGCTATTCATCGACATGAACGATCAGAATTACGCGGATGTTCTGGGACTTTCGACGGCTGTACGAACTGACGCATACACAACTGATGATGACGGCAACACGATTCCCGGAACTGGAATGCGCTGCGTGAATTTCCCCTCAGCTCCGTGCGTTGATGATAATATCGGCGTGAATTTGCGCGTCCAGATGAATTGCGGAATGTATTATGATATAACCGTATCGAAATCCGCGGTTATGAATAATGCAACGGGCTTCGTTGATCGAAACAAGTTCATGAAGGAAATCGCGAATCAGGTGAACAAAATCGAAGGGCGTGAAGTCATGGGAGCAACTGTTCACGTGAACAAATCCGGCAAAGAAATCGACGATTCAGCAGCGTTATATTTCCTGTCCGGAGAATCTTTCACGGTTGTGGACATGCCGTTTTCTGATCCTGAGTGGGGCGATTATTCCGGCGGCTTGGCTGCACAGTTGGGTATTCACGGCGGAGTTACATCGAATCTCGCACAGACTGAGTACAAAATGCTTGATAACGCAACATTCGGCGAAGCATATGCAAATTATTTCCCGGCAGATGGCGGTACGATCAAATTCTCGAATCTTGCGCACTCAGTCGAGATTGACGTTAGCCCCGAAGATACTGTCAAAGATGTTATGGACAGATTACGAGTTCAGGCTGGCGATTGGCTGTACGTGAATTATTACGACACGCACATGGGACAGGACGACGTTCGAAACACGGGCGATTATCCGATTATATCGATCTCTTCGGTTGACGGTTCAGCGGTGAGCATTACGGATTCGAAGGGCAATATTGCGCAGGATTATCTTGGGATCAGCACGGGTATTCAGACGCGGGTTGACGGTGACAATGGAATATTGCAATTTGACTGGAACGATGGCACGGCTACGAACGCAAATGGCGCGAACGTTCTGAGAATCACAGTCGCAGGTTACTCGCACGATATAGATTTGACGGCGATGCGTGACGTTACGGACGATGAAGAGATCAAAGCCGATGATCTCGCAGAATTTATCAACGCAAGATTCCAGGATTACGACGTTCGAGCAGAAATTAACGATGATAAACAGCTTGTGATTTGGTCACCGAGGGGTTACGCGATCAAAATGGATTTCTTGAACAAAGACGAAAATGGCGAAGCTTCCGTGACGGATAAATTTCTCGGCTCAGAACGTTTGAACGCTACGTATTATCGGGGCGGCTATAATCTTGAGGCAGACGCTTCAACACGCGGACTTGAATTTGACGATGACGGCAAAGTTGTCATGTACAGTTCGAGCATTCATTGTCAGAACGCAACGATTCGAAGCGGTGCGAACACTATGCGGCAAAACGCTTTCGGAACATTGAACGATATAACAGCAGCGATTAAATCCGGAAACCGTTCGGATCTGGAAGAGAAAATGCTGCCAAGATTGGACAACTTCATCAACAATTTGCTCGGAGTAATGTCGAGTGCCGGAGCTATGCGTGACAGATACGAAGCCAACACCGACAAATTAATCACCGAGAACGCTATCATGGCGGAAGATTACGATTCGAAAGTCAAGATTGATCCCGCGGACGCAATTTCGCAGTTAATGGTCGCAGATTACATGTATCAGGCGAATTTAGCAGTAATTTCACGGTTAATTCAGCCTACATTATTAGACTTTTTGAGTTAAAATATTATATTCCACATTGAAATTATCTTCAAAAACGTTTTCAATGCTCCCAATCACGGGGGCAATTTTTTTGCGCATAATAACTGAATCGCAATTCTTATTTCTTTATTTCAATCCACGCAAAGCGGTAAACGGACTCTCCACTTATGCGACAAACTCCAGTGATATAAAACACTTTGCTTTACCATTTTAGGAGAAATACACGACATCGAAAGGCTCAAAATCTGACGCTGGAGCAAAAGTTGAAGTTGGAGTCGGCACAAAAATCAAGAATATAGCTTCAACCGGACACGACGCAGGCATTCAGGGAGCGCAATACGCAGGGACTACGGCTCTGACAATGTCGGCTGTGAATAATATACTCGCAGTCTTCAAAGGTGAGAAAGATTTTTCGGACGCAATTATGGACACGGTGAAAGATGGCGGAACGGCTGCAGCAACAGGCTACGTTATGAGCGGAGGACTTACGGTTGTAGCGCAAAGTCTCTCGAAATCGTCTGGGAGATAGAGGCTTGAATTTTGCGTCGATGAGTTACGGAATGGTTGCTGGACAATCACTGATCCCGATTCCGATTATAGGAGCTGCGATTGGCGGATTAGTTGCGTCGGCTTTGACTAGCGATTTGATCCAGAATTTCATGCAACAGCTTAAACGCAAAGATCTCGAACATCAGGAACGTTTGCGAATAATCCGTGAATGTGAACTCGCAACCGAACAGGAAAGAAATTTCAGGGCAGAACTTGAGTATTATCTCGCGAATTATTTCAGGGAATGTCGGGAATGTTTTGACGAGGCGTTATCCGGAATGAATCTCGCGCTGCAAAATAACAACGCTGACAGTTTCATTCAGAACGCTAACAAGATCACGCGAAAATTGGGCGGCAACGTTTATTTCGAGACGGTCGATGAGTTTGTCGATGCTTGGGATAACGGTGTAGTCGATAGATTCTAAACTTAACAGGAGGAAATTATTATGCCATTACCATTATTAGTTTGGGGAGCAGTTGGATTAGCTGGACTTTTGGGAATCGGCGCTCACGAATCAGCCAAGGAAACTAACGAGAAAGCTGAACGACGCGCTGATGGTGCAAAATTGAAATTCACAAATGCGAAGGGAGCTTTAGAACGCGCTCACTCTGACATGGAATCATCACTTGCAAAATTCGGCGCGACCAAGAAAAATATTCTCGAAAGTTCCATGCGTGAATTTCTGGACGCCTACAAACGACTCAGAATTACAGAATTTGAAATTTCACCGGACGAGAAATTCGATATTAAGCCTGACGAAATACTAAAGATTCAAAAGATGACGAATATTTACCAAGACTCTTTCCAAGCCGCAACTGGTGGAGCAATCACCGTAACTCTGGTCAGTCTCGCAGCAACTGGTTCACTCGGAGCTCTAACAACTGCTGGGGGAGCGTTATTGACCGGAAGTTTTGTAACAGCAGCAACGACTCTAACCGGAGTATTTGCAGCAACACCGATCGGAGCATTACTCGGACCTGTCGCACTTTTCACGGGAGCTTTTGCGGACATGAGAGCCGATGAAAATCTCGAAAAAGCTAACGCAATGTACGCTCAAGCCGAATTAGCCGAAGCCAAAATGCTAACTCAACGGGATTTATGCGACGCAATTCGTGAACGTGCAAATATGCTGGATAACTTGTTATACGAACTCAACAGACTTTTCGCACCAACGGCAGCAAACTTTAACAGCATGTTGCGAATACGAGACGGATATTTCTCTGGCAGGAAATTTTCCCCGAGAGAATTTAGCAGCCAAGAACACAAATTCATCGCAAGTACGCGCGCATTAGCCGGAGCTGTGAAAGCCGTAATGTTCGACGTGAAAATCGCGAATGATTCCAGTGACGGCAAATCCGTGAAGCTCAACGAGAATTTTTCATCACAATATTACGAACTCATTGAATTAGCGGAAAAATATCTGCACTGAAATTGCGCATCAAAAATCCCCTGAACGATTCAAGCTGTCATGCTTCGCTCAGGGGAAATTTTTTTGCGTGAAATCAGCCTAACTCACGAATAGATCTTCAGTTCTTGTTGTGCGTTCTCGGCGTTCATACATTTTGATACGTTTGAGTTCTTTGTTCTCTTTGTACGAGATCGATCTGAACGGTGTTGCGCCAGTTCCCGCAGGAATCAAGTGTCCGATTATGACGTTCTCTTTCAAGCCGCTCAACGGATCCGATTGTCCTTTCACAGCAGCTCCGGCGAGAATTTGCGCAGTCTGTTGGAATGATGCCGCACTCAGGAAACTATCCGTAGCCAATGCAGCTTTCGTGATTCCGTGAATAAACGGCTTACAAACCGGAAGTTCACGCAATCTCTGAACAAACGACACGTCACGGATTATTCTGCAAGTATCGGATTTAGCGTTCGCTGCCCTGAGAGAAATTTCGACCGGTTTCTTCGCGACAAGTTCGTCAAAATTCGACAGAGGCAAAAGCTCTTCACCGTCAGAATTTTTCGCGGAGAGCAGGACTTTATTCTTGATCTTATTCGACAGTATCTTTTCGAGAATTTCGCTCCGGAGAATCATTTCGCCATCGTATAATTCAATGCTTTCGTTCACACCATTCGAAAAATCCGCGATTACCTGATTATCAATATAAGTTCCGTCAGCAAGTTCTTTGCCCCAGAGCGCGCGCTCAATTAAAGCCGTCTCGATTGAATCCGCAATATTTATCTTGTCAACCGAGTGCCAGACTTTCACTTCACGAATGCCGCTATTAGCAACTTCCTGACTTATTTCCTGATCAATCAGCATATCTTTTCGTGCGATTAACCTGTCTTCGATATACAAATCTTCAGAAAGCCATTTCACATTCACCAGACGATTCAGTGCTTCACGATCTTCAACTCGGATCACTACCGGGCCGTTCGGATTCGCAACTGTCAAACGCTTCAGTTCATTACGCCCCAAAACCGTGCCACTCTTGAGCCGCCATGTTCCGAGCCTGAAATCATCGAAAGTTTGTAAGCCTGTGATTTGCTTTTGAAACGCTGCTTTGCCGACGATTACTTCGATAACGCGATCTTCATGGCTGAGCATCATATTTGTGAGCGACATTCCCGGCGTGAGAATTTTCAGCAATGCTTCCTCATCGAGCGTGTGACCTTCAAGCCCCTGCAATTCCGGATCAGCGTGAGCATCGACCGAAATCAGAACATCTCCGCCGAAATTCTTCTGAGCCGTATTAAGCCTGTTTTGATTCTCATTATTAATTTCCTGAATCACTTTATCAGCGTCATCGCTAAAAATTATATCTCCGGCTACGAACGATGTATCGCCCTCTTCGATAACGCGAACGCGATTCAACGGCGCAACTTTTCGCAGAATTACTTCGATATGCTTATTATTTATGCTGACACCCTGAGAATGATAAACGTATTGAATCTCATCGACCAGCATTTTCTGCACAGCATCTATGCCAGAAACTTCGAGTAATTGCTGCGGATCAATGCTGCCCTCGGTCAACGGTGTGAGTTTGTTCACGTACATGCCGATTTCGATCCCTTCTTTTAAGTCCTGATTAGACGGTATAGCATGTGTGATTTTCTCTCTGCCGTCGGAGCTTGAGATTATGACTTTGCGTTTGCCTTCAGGTGTAATATCCTCGATGAATCCGTCAAGACCTGCGAGAATGCAAACTTTTCTGGGACGGCGCGCCTCGAACAACTGCTCGATTCGCGGCAGACCCTGCGTAATATCCTCAGCCTGACGAACGCCTCCGGTATGAAACGTTCTCATTGTTAATTGCGTTCCGGGTTCACCGATTGATTGAGCCGCGACAACTCCGACAGCTTCACCGATTGGCACGAGTTTTCGCGATGACAGGTCATGCCCGTAGCATTTCTGACAAACTCCGTGCTTCAACGCGCATGACAGAGGACTGCGCACCCAGACTTCATCTATTCCGGCGTTCTCGATTTTCTTAGCGATTTTCTCAGTTATGATTTCCCCGGATTTGATCAAGACTTCGCCATTCGAAATAATATCATTCAGGGCAGTTCTGCCGGCGATACGTTCAGCGACTCCGATCATGACTTTGCCTTCACTTGTGAGGGGCTTGATGCAGATTCCCTTATCCGTTCCGCAATCGTGTTCCGTGATTATCAAATCCTGCGATACGTCAACAAGCCTTCGTGTCAAATAACCGCTCTTTGCAGTTCTGAGTGCTGTATCCGCGAGACCTTTTCTTGCGCCGTGCGTTGAGATAAAATATTCGAGCATGTTCATGCCCTCACGGAAATTCGCCGTAATCGGGTAATCAATCGTTTTACCAGTCGGGTCACTCATCAAGCCGCGAATACCTGCCATCTGTCCCATTTGACCGAGTGAGCCTCGTGCGCCGCTTTCGACCATCATTCGAACCGGATTTTCGGGATCCATGTGAGCCTTGATGCTATCAGCAATATCTTTCGTAGCTTGTCCCCATAATTTGCCTTTTTGATCCAGATATTCGTCATGCGTCAACAAGCCCATCTCGTAATTTTCTTTCGCAACGTCGTCCTGAGCCTGAGTAATTTTCGTAATTTCGGCTTTCTCATCTGGAATGCGCACTGCCTGAACTCCGAACGAAATTCCGCTGCGGGCTGCCCAGTGATAGCCGAGCGATTTAATATCATCAAGCATTTTCACAACGCCGGGTCTGTCGATTTCGTCATATGCAGAATCTAACAGGCTGCCGATTCGCTTCTTGTCAAGCTGTTCGTTCACGAAACGCAATTTCTTCGGGATACGCTGATTGAACACGATTCGTCCGGGTGTAGTCTCGATAAAAACCGAGTGATATTCCCCGTCGGATTCGATTTCGTCCGGTGAGTTCACGATCACTTGTTCGCCGTTCTTGATATATAATCTGCGACCTTTGGTTTTGCCGAGTGAGCCGTCGTCTTTGAGCCAAACTCTCGAATTTACGTGAACAACTCCGTGAGACAGCGCGTCGAGAATATCGTCACAATTCGCGAAAACTTTTCCGTCACCGAGCAATCCTGTCCTCATATCCGTCAAGTAATACACACCGAGAACTATATCCTGCGTCGGAGTTACAACTGGTCTGCCACTGGCAGGTGAGAGCAGATTATTCGCCGAGAGCATGAGTAATCTTGCTTCAGCCTGAGCTTCAATCGATAACGGAACGTGTACAGCCATCTGGTCACCGTCGAAATCCGCGTTGAATGCCGTACAAACCATCGGGTGAAGTCTGATTGCTTTGCCTTCCATAAGGACGGGTTCGAACGCCTGAATGCCGAGCCTGTGTAAAGTCGGCGCACGATTCAGCATGACCGGATGATCTTTTATGATATTTTCGAGAATCTCCCAGATTTCCTCACGACCGCGTTCAATTTGACGGCGCGCGCTTTTCACATTCGGAGCTAATCCGGAATCCACAAGTCTGCGAATAACAAACGGCTTGAACAATTCCAGAGCCATCTGTTTAGGCAAGCCGCACTGGTAAATCTTCAGCTCAGGTCCGATTACGATAACGCTGCGTCCTGAATAATCGACACGTTTCCCCAGAAGATTCTGCCTGAACCTGCCTTTCTTCCCGCGCAACAAATCCGTGAGACTTTTCAGCGGACGATTTCCTGCACCGAGGACAGCTTTCCCGACACGACCGTTATCGATCAGAGCATCGACGCATTCCTGAAGCATTCGTTTTTCGTTGCGAATGATAATCTCCGGAGCGTTGAGCTGCTGCAATTTCTTTAGGCGATTATTGCGATTGATAACGCGCCTGTAAAGATCATTCAGGTCACTCGTAGCGAATCTTCCACCGTCAAGCTGCACTAACGGTCTCAAATCCGGCGGAATCACTGGCAGCACGTTCAGAATCATGCTTGAAGCGAGCGAATCACTCTTTCTGAAATCCTCGACGACTTGCAATCTCTTGACTAATTTGCGTTTTTTCTGACCGGTAGTCCCGGCGATTTCCTCGCGCAACGATGACGAGAGCAAATCCAGATCCAACTTGTTAATCAGCGTTTGTATTCCGTCCGCACCGATTCCGGCTTCGAATTTGCAATCATACGCTTTGCACAATTCCTGCTGACGTTCGAGAATAACATCTCCCTGTTCAAACGGAGAATCTCCCGGGGAAATAACAAGATGACACGGTTCGTCGATAACTTTCACATGAGCAACTTCGCGGAACTTTCCTGAATATCGCTGCTTAAGGACTGAGAGTTCACTTTCGGAAACTATGTCGCCCTTCGCAAACGGCATTTTCGGAGCAGATATTACGATGAAAGCGTCATTTGCACCGATTTTTGCGCGAGTGAAAATACCGTCGTCCTGATTCATTTCCGAGACTGGAATGATTGCGCCGACTTCGAGCTTGGAATTTTCGAACGCCTGAGACAGCACATAAGCCGGTTCAGCCTTGACGACTTCATTGCCGTATTCAGTTTTCAGTTTTGCGAGTTGATTTGCGGAGAGCAATTCCCCGACTTTTATCTGCGGAACGTCCACGAACTCGATTAAATACGCACGCTCAGCCTTGAACATATCCGGATCATAATGCTCGTGAATCTTCAGGTCTGAATCCGAAATAACATCGCCGACTTTCACAATGCGCGGATCAGTTTTGTGCCCGACAGCCGTAACTTTCCAAGCACTTTCACCGCGTCTGAACGGAGCGAAATATATAACTTTTTCGAGATCTTTCGCACCAGTCCCCAAGAGCAAGCTCAATCTGCTGGGAATGCCGCGCAAATACCAGATGTGAACGACCGGCACAGCGAGTTTGATATGTCCCATGCGTTCGCGTCTGACACGATTATCCGTGACTTCAACGCCGCAATGTTCGCAGATAACGCCTTTGAATTTTGGTCCGGAGCGTTTATATTTTCCGCATTTGCATTCGTAGCTGCGAGTTGGACCGAAGATTTTCTCGCAGAACAAGCCATCAGTTTCAGGACGCAGCGTTCTGTAATTTATCGTCTCAGGTTTCTGCACCTCCCCGTAAGAAATTTCTTCTATGCGTTTTGGAGTTGCGAGTTTGATTCTCACTCCGACAATTTCTTTTCTTGGCATTTAGGCATCAACCTCTTTTTTACTCATTAACATTTGATTCTTCGTGTGATTCGCTTGACTCGCTGGATTTAGTTTTTTTGGCTGCTAGTTTAGTTTGGGATTCTGGTTCTGGTTCGGGCTGCTCAGAATTTACCGGAGCTTCCTGTGATTTCGGCTTAACCGGCAATAGCTGAATCGCGTCCTCGTTATCAAAAACTGACGGCTGTCTCTTTACGAACGGGCGTCTCTGTTTGGGTTTGAACTGAGTTCTCGAATCCTGATTCTGAGCTTGTGATTGCGATTGCGAATCAGAACTGCCAGACTTAACCGGCAACAGCTGGATTGCGTCATCGTTATCAAAAACTGACGGCTGTTTCTTGACGAACGGGCGTCTCTGTTTGGGTTTGAATTGAGATCTCGAATCCTGATTCTGAGTTCGTGAATCTGGTCTTCTTGGCTGCTTAGGCTGCTTAGGTTGGAGCGAATCTGTTTTGCCAGAATCCGGAGTACTCGTGAATAACAAGTCCTCGACGACTGGCTGTGATGTTTCTGTCGGCAACAAATCTACTGCTTCTGACAAAGGCTGCTGTCCGAACAAATCCGGCTCTGTCTGTTCAGGTTTGTGGCGTGGGAGACGCTTACGTTTAATTCTGCTCTTAATATCATATTCTCCGCTCTCATTTTTGCGAACCGGTGAGTACGACGTGAATGTTTTCTCGTCCTCTTCAAGTGGAATATCTCCGCGAGTGCCATCTGAGTATTCGACTTCGACATCAAGTCCCAAACCCTGAAGCTCTTTCACCAAGACTCTGAAACTCTCAGGAACACCGGGTCTTGCCAGATTCTGTCCCTTTACGATTCGTTCATAAGTTTTGTCACGTCCGCGAATGTCATCGGATTTGACCGTCAAGATTTCCTGCAGAACGTTAGCAGCTCCGTAACCTTCGAGAGCCCAGACTTCCATTTCACCGAAACGCTGCCCGCCGAATTGAGCTTTTCCGCCCAAAGGTTGCTGAGTTATCAAGCTATACGGACCGGTTGAGCGAGCGTGAATCTTATCGTCTACCAAGTGTATTAACTTCAGCATGTACATGCAGCCGATTGTGACTTTCTTGTCCATAGGGCGACCAGTTCTGCCGTCACGCAGCGTAATCATGCCGTCTTCGGTTATATCCGGGTATTTCTTAGCGGCGATTTTCTTCATTTCGTCAAAGATTTCGTCCTCTTTTGCGCCCTCGAAAACTGGTGTTGCGACGTGCCAGCCGTTATTAACCGCAGCGAATCCCATGATAGTTTCGAGAACCTGACCGAGATTCATTCGGCTGGGAACTCCGAGCGGATTCAGAACTATATCGACCGGTGTGCCATCAGGTAGATACGGCATATCCTCGACCGGCAAAATTCGGCTGACGACACCTTTGTTTCCGTGACGACCTGCCATTTTATCGCCGACTGTGATTTTGCGTTTCTGAGCGACGTAGACTTTGACCGAACGAGTTACGCCTGAACCGAGAGCTTCCGGAGAACTGTCATCACGCGACATTTGCTTCACCGCGACGACTTTTCCCCAAGAACCGTGCGGCAATTTCAACGAGTTATCGCGAACTTCACGAGCTTTCTCGCCGAATATTGCGCGTAATAATTTCTCTTCAGGGGACTGATCGCTTTCACCTTTGGGAGTGACTTTCCCGACGAGAATATCGCCTGCGTTGACTTCAGCACCGATTCTGATTATGCCGTTGTCGTCAAGATTTCTGAGCATATCTTCGCCTACGTTTGGAATATCGCGAGTAATTTCTTCAGCACCGAGTTTTGTTTCGCGAGCGTCGATTTCGTATTCCTCGATGTGAATCGACGAGAACTTGTCATCTTTCACGAGATTTTCGCTGAGCAATATTGCGTCCTCGAAATTATAGCCTTCCCACGGAACGAATGCTACAAGAACGTTTTGTCCGAGAGCAAGTTCGCCGTTATCGATTGCTTGACCGTCAGCGATTATGTCGCCTTTCTTGACGTGTTCGCCTTTTCTGACCAGCGGTCTCTGGTGAATTAGTGTCGACTGATTCGATCGTCTGAATTTGATCAAGTGATATTCGTGTTCGCAGCGTATCTTGATAGTGTGTTGAGCATCGACTAGCATAACGACTCCGTTATCTTGAGATATAATCTTGAGCCCCAAGTCTGAATCCACGCTTTCCGCGATAATATCACCATTTCGAACGCGCACGCCCGGAATGACGATTGACCTGTATCTCACCGGAACTCCTGAATGATTGCGTTCTAACTCGTAGATTTTCTCGGTGCTAATCCTGATTGTTTTCGAGTCGACATAACTAACGATTCCGTCTTCTTCGGTTAATATGCAAGAGCCGGAATCTTTAGCGATTCTGTGTTCGATGCCTGTTCCAACGACTGGAGCTTCGGGGCGAATTAACGGTACTGCCTGACGCTGCATGTTTGACCCCATCAAGGCTCTGTTTGCGTCGTCATGTTCGAGAAACGGAATCAAAGCTGTTGAGGGCGATACGATTTGTCGCGGCGAAACGTCTATGTAATCAACGTCTTCGACCGGTATAGTATTAATTTCATCGGCGTGACGTGTTGGGCAAAATTCACCTGCGAGAGTAACGCCATCGTCTTCGATTCGTGTATTTGCCATAGCGACGTTATATTTATCTTCGTCATCAGCTGATAAGAGCACAACTTCGTCAGTTAATTTGCCGTTTTCGACTTTGCGTCTGGGAGTGACCAGGAAGCCGTGAGAGTTCAAGCTTGCATAAGTCGTCAGTGATGAGACCAGACCGATATTTGGACCTTCAGGTGTCTCGATTGGGCAAACTCTGCCGTAATGTGTGTAGTGTACGTCGCGTGCTTCGAACCCTGCGCGTTCACGTGAAAGTCCGCCCGGACCGAGTGCTGAGAGTCTGCGTCTGTGAGTGACTTCGGCTAACGGGTTAGTCTGATCCATGAATTGCGACAGCTGACCCGATCCGAAAAATTCTCTTAGACATGCCAGAATTGGTCGAACGTTTATTAATTCGCGGGCTGTAGCTTTGCCGAGATTTGTGCTAGTGTTCATTCGTTCGCGAACTATTCTCTCCATGCGTGTCAGACCGATTCGAACCTGATTCTGCAATAATTCGCCAACTGAACGAACGCGTCTGTTGCCCAAGTGGTCTATATCATCGCTTTTCCTGTTGGAATTTCTCAGGCTGATCATCTCTTTGATAATTGCGATTATGTCATCAAGAGTGAGAAGTCTTTCGTCTTCGGACGCTGAGAGATTAAGGCGGCGATTGAGTTTATATCTGCCAGTTCTGCCGAGGCTGTAGCGTTTTGGATCTGCTAAGAGGCTCTTGAAATATTCTTCTGCGTTCTGAGCGCGTGCTGGTTCATTAGGTCTAAGTCTCTTGAATATCTCGATGAAAGCTTCTTCGGGATTTCGAGCGTTATCTCTATCGAACGTTGCTGCCAAACTTGGATCGAGTGTATATACTTCGATTTGAGCTTTGGGAGCTTTCTTGAGCAATTCAGTTTTCATGTCTTCGGACAGAAGCGTGCCGCGTACCAGGAGCAATTCTCCGTTGTCATCGAACACGTCACTTTTGCATATTCTATCTTTGAAGTCGTCGTTTAATCCGATTATTTCGCTTCCGGTGCTGAATATATCTATTATTTCGTGATTATCTCTTACGCCGAGGGCTTTTAGAAGCAGAGTCACGGGTAATTTTTTGCGATTGTCGATATTAACGCTAATGATTTCCTTTGAGGACATCTGGAAATCGAGCCACGCGCCTCTGTCCGGGATCAATTTAGCCTCGCAGCCGTCTGAAGTTCGTGTGAAATATATTCCTGCGCTTCGAGCCAGCTGATTTATTACGACACGTTCAGTCCCATTGATGATAAAAGTTCCGCGATCTGTCATGACAGGGAAGTCACCCAAGAATATTTTAGGGTCGATTTTTGTGTGTTCGCCGCCATTGTTGTCGATATCGCTGCTGTTATTATCGCCGCAGTAAGTCAGAGCGAGGGTTGCGCGTATAGGTCTTGACCAAGTGAGGTCTTTCTGTCGAGCTGTTTCCTCTGAAATTTCCGGCTCATCGAGAGAATAGCTAATGAACTCAAGGGCGTATTTCTCATCGAAACTCTTAATCGGGAAAGTTTCCTGGAGCAGCTCTTGAAGTCCTTGCGATTTTCTCAATTCTGGGGGGACATCGTCTTGATAGAACCAATGATATGATTGCTTTTGCACTTCGATCATGTCTGGCATTTCTACGGTGCTGGAATTTTTACCGAAAGCATGACGATTTCTGTTCTTAGTAATTGGTATTAGGGTTGGCAAATTCTCGACCTCCCATTATGATTATGATAAAAAATCATAACAAATTTGGTGCCCGAAAGAGGACTTGAACCTCCACGACCTTGCGGCCACTAGAACCTGAATCTAGCGCGTCTGCCTATTCCGCCATCCGGGCTTTTGTGACAAAAACTCTGGAGGCGACACCCAGACTCGAACTGGGGATAAAGGATTTGCAGTCCTCTGCCTTACCACTTGGCTATGTCGCCCCGATGAAAAATTCAATTCGATTTGATTCAAACGGAGATATTTTACAGGTGAAATTATGATTCGTCAAGATGCGAAATTATTTTCCCATTGCGCTGAAATTTTTTTGTGAGTTAATCATCTCGAAAATTTTGCGATTGTTCTCGTCGATTAAATTTTTCACGTCCTCGATAGTAATCGCGTTTAATTTTAATTTGCGTGCCTCAAGAATTTTTTGTGCGTACGGTGTCACGATCAGGAATCCGAGCATGACCACGACCAAGTACAAGATATTGCGCGACGTATCCATTTTAGATTCTAAGCCGTCGATTCTGGAATCCAATCTTGCTATTTGCGCATTCAGTTTGGATTCTAAACTGTCGATTTTGGCTTCTAAGCTATCGATTCTGGAATCTAATCTTGCTATTTGCGCATTCAATTTTGACGCTAATTCGGCGATTTTAGCATCAATTTTGGCTTCTAATTCAGCGATTTTGGACTCTAATCTTGCTATTTGCGTTTCCAGTTTGGAATCTAACCCGGCGATTTTGGCTTCCATTTTGGAATCTAATCCGGTGATTTGTGCCGATAACGTTGCAAAATTTCCGTCAACTTTTTCTGACAGTGCTTGGATTGCCCCGTTTAACTTGTTATATTGCGCGTCCATCTTAGCGTCAAAAACATCTTGCCGTAAATACACATCATCACTCGTTGCTCCAAACGCACTCACACTCATCACAAATAATAACGCGATTATTAATACTATTTTTCTCATGTCAAAAACTCCCCTCACAATCAAATTTTCTCCGCAAGTTGTGTTGCAATCAAACGTTTCAAAACCGCGATTTCATCACGTGTGAATAACGGTTCATTCTGCTGCACTTTCCGCGATTCATTCCACTGGAAAAATTTCTGAACGAATGGAAACGCGACTATTGCAGCAAGCAATGCAACAAGAACACCGAGTAATGTCAATACTAATGTGACGTAAGTTCTCGTGTCCTCAGTACGTTCATTTAGCGCATCGACTTGGATTTCCAGACGATCCATGCGTTTTTCCAATTTGTCCATACGTTCGTCAACTTTTGCGAAACGCTCATCCATTTTTGCGAAACGTTCGTCGACTTTTGCAAAACGCTCATCAACTTTTGCAAAACGTTCGTCAAGTTCCTTCCTGATCTGGATGAACAAGTTCTGATTTTCTAAACGGATCGTTGCCATGAACGCGTCCATCTTCGCGTCAAAAACATCCCGCCTCAAATACACATCATCACTAGTAGCACCAAACGCACTCACACTCATCGTCATCAATAACGCAATCGCAAATAATATTTTTCTCATGTCAAAAACTCCCTTCACGTCAAATTTGAAAATGTCCACTCAAAAATATATTATATTCACAAATCTTGGAGGTGTAAATTTTTTGTCAGGGAATAATAATATCAGGAATTTTTGCATAATCGCTCATATCGACCACGGAAAATCTACGCTCGCTGATAGATTACTCGAACGTACCGGAACGATTAAGCAACGTGACATGAAAAACCAAATTCTCGATTCACTCTCACTCGAACGTGAACGCGGAATTACGATCAAGCTCGTGCCAGTCAGAATGGATTATAAATCTCAAGATGGCAGGGATTACGTTTTGAATCTCATTGATACGCCGGGGCATGTCGATTTCGCGTACGAAGTCTCACGTTCACTCGCTGCGTGTGAAGGTGCGTTGCTGGTCGTCGATGCGTCTCAGGGTGTCGAGGCTCAAACCGTAGCAAACGCTTATCAGGCAATCGAGCAAGGTCTGGAAATTCTGCCGGTGATTAATAAAATTGATTTGCCGTCAGCTAGACCGGATAATGCGAAACAGGAAATTCAGGAAGTCGTCGGGCTTGATGCGTCAGATGCAATTCTCGCGAGTGCAAAAGATGGGCGCGGTGTCGATGACATTCTCGAAAGAATCGTTGCTCAAATTCCTGCTCCATCGGGAGATATAAATGCTCCGTTACAAGCTCTGATATTCGACTCGGTATATGATAATTATCGCGGCGTTATTTGCTATATTCGTGTCATTAACGGGACTGTCAAAGCTGGGCAGAATATTTTCTTCATGCAAACGAAAACTACTTATCCGGTCAACGAAGTCGGTGTGTTCAAACCAGGATTCACTCCGGTTGAAAGTCTCAGTGCTGGTGAAGTCGGTTATATCACCGCGAGTATCAAAACACTTGCTGAAGCTCAGGTCGGCGATACTGTAACAGATGCTATGAATCCTGCGTCAGAACCGCTAGAGGGTTATCGCAAAGTCAAGAGTGTAGTTTTCTGCGGATTCTATCCGGTTGAACGCGACAATTACCCGCAACTCAGAGACGCTCTCGAAAAATTATGCCTGAATGATTCCGCCGTGACTTATGAACCCGAAACTTCTGAAGCTTTGGGATTCGGATTTCGCTGCGGATTTCTGGGAATGCTGCATATGGAAGTAGTGCGCGAAAGATTGCGTGAAGAATATGATGTCGAACTCGTGGCAACTGCTCCCAATGTTGTGTATGAAGTCGTGACGAACTCGGACGAAATTATCGAGGCTCATAGACCCGCGGATTTTCCGGATTTAGGCGATATAAAAGAAATTCGCGAACCGTATATCAAGTTAAGCGTGTTTCTGCCGTCAGAATTTACCGGTCGAGTTATGCAGCTTGTTCAGGATAAACGCGGAACGTATAAGTCAATGGATTATATTACGCCTGAACGTGTGCGATTGATTTACGAGATGCCGCTCTCGGAATTTATAATCGATTTTCACGACAAGCTCAAGTCACAAACTCGCGGTTATGCGTCACTGGATTACGAATTTATCGGGCTGAAACCGTCGGAACTTGTTCGGGTTGATATTCTCGTAAACGGTGAAGCTGCTGATGCGTTCTCGTTCATATGTCACAAAGATCAGGCTTATAATCGCGGACACGCAACTGTTACGAAATTGAAGGAGCTAATCCCGAGCCAGTTGTTCGAGATTCCGATTCAGGCTTCGATTGGCAAAAGAGTAATCGTTCGTGTGAATGTGAAAGCTCTGAGAAAAGATGTTCTGGCGAAATGTTACGGCGGAGATATTACACGCAAACGCAAATTACTCGAAAAACAGAAGGAAGGCAAAAAACGCATGAAACAGATCGGCAAAGTCTCAATCCCTCAGGAAGCGTTCCTGGCATTCATGCAGGTAGATGACAAGCCAAAGTGATTTCGGGTTGTATGTTCACGTGCCTTTCTGTGAGAGAAAGTGCGGCTATTGCAGTTTTTATAGCGTTGTCGTGAATGATGCGCGCGTAAATTCTTGGCTGCATGAGATCGAATCTAATCTGGAAATCGTGCGTGAAAAATTTCTCGGGAATTATCACGGCAAGATTCGAATCAGAACGCTTTATTTCGGCGGCGGAACTCCGAGCGTATTGGGAATTTCAGTTTGGGAAAAGCTGTTCGGGATTTTGCGAGAGAATTTTTTGCTGGAGAATTGCCGAGAAGCAACTGTTGAAGCGAATCCAAATTCTCTGAATGAAAATTTGCTGTCATTCCTGAGAGATAATCACGTGACACGAATCAGTCTTGGTGTTCAGAGCCTGAATGATAACGAGCTGGAAATTCTCGGGAGATTGCATGATTCAAAGCAAGCTCTACACGCTATGGAACTTGTGAAAAATTACGGATTTGATCTCAACGCGGACTTGATATTCGCAATTCCTGAGCAAAATATTCGTTCGTGGAATAAATCGCTGAGTGGCGTGATAAATTCCGGAGCAGATCATGTCTCAACGTATCAGCTCACTCTCGAACCAGATAGCATCATGTATGATTCGTTCGGGAATGTTGATTTCAATGTGAACGGATATTATTTCTACAGGTATGCGCAGTATGTTTTGCCGCGGAAAAATTTCCAGCAGTACGAGATCTCGAATTTCGCGCGGGAAAATCACGAATGCGTTCACAACTTGTCATATTGGAAACAGGAGAACGTGATTGCGCTGGGACGTTCGGCTTCGGGCTATATTAACGGCACGCGCTACAAATTCTCACATGAAAACGCCGAAATCGAATCCGAAAAACTTGATATTAACGACAGAGCCAGAGAGTCAGCGATATTATTATTACGAACGAAGTCCGGAATTTCAAAACGGGAATTTATTTCGGAATTTGGCAGCGAAAATCTTGCTAATATAGAACGAATCCTGAAGCAAATGCCCGATGATTTGTTCGTCAGGACACGTGAAAATCTTGCGTTGAGTGCAAAGGGAATGCGTGTTGGAAATGCAATTTGGAGCGAAATAATTTGATTGTGATAGAATGTTAAGACAATTTTTGAAACGAAATTTTTGAACGGAGGAATTTTAGAATGTACGAGATAGTTTTGATACGTCACGGTGAAAGTGCTTGGAACAAAGAGAACAGATTTACTGGCTGGACTGATGTTCCGCTTTCGGAGAAGGGAATTGCTGAGGCTAGCTCGGCTGGAAAGTTACTCAAGGCTGAGGGGTTTACGTTTGATTACGCATTCACGTCGGTTCTGAAACGTGCGATTAAAACGCTGTGGCTTGTGCTTGAAGAAATGGATTTGATGTGGATTCCGATTCAGCACTCCTGGAAATTGAACGAGCGTCATTACGGAGCGTTGCAGGGTTTGAACAAAGCAGACACAGCAGCAAAGTACGGTGACGAGCAGGTGAAGATTTGGCGACGAAGTTATGATATTCAGCCGCCGAAACTCGAAAAATCCGACGAAAGATTCCCAGGTAATGAGAAAAAATACGCGAATTTACCCGAGGCAGATTTACCGTTTACGGAGTGCTTGAAGGATACTGTTGCGAGAGTTGTGCCGTTCTGGCAGGAGGAAATCGTCCCGTGTATCAAGTCCGGCAAAAAAGTAATCATCGCTGCTCATGGAAACAGTTTGAGAGCGTTGGTGAAATATCTTGATAATATTTCTGAGAAGGAAATTCTCGAACTCAATATTCCGACGGGTGTGCCGCTGGTTTACGAACTCGACGAGAACATGAAGCCGATCTCTCACAGGTATCTCGGTGACGCAGAAGCAATCGCAAAAGCTCAGGCAGCAGTTGCGAATCAGGGTAAAGCAAAATAAGGAGGTTATTCGGAATTGCATCTCTCAGATAGAATACAAGCGTTGAAGATCTCACCAATACGACGTTTGATTCCGTATGCGGACGAGGCAAAAGCTAAAGGTAAGAAAGTCTATCACCTGAATATCGGGCAGCCGGATATTAAAACTCCGGATCAATATTTCGAGGCGATAAAGAATTTCAGACCGAATACCGTAGCTTATGCAGTCTCTCAGGGAATCCCACAGTTGCGTGAGGCGATGAGCAATTATTATCAGGGGATTGGCGTTGATTATGATCCGAGTGATATTTACGTTACGTGTGGAGGCAGTGAGGCGTTGTCATTTGCTGTGATGATTCTGTGCGACCCGGGCGATGAGATTCTCGTGCCAGAACCGTTCTACGCGAATTATAATACATTTGCCAGACTTGCACTTGCGAATTTGATCCCGATTCCGACTAAAGCAGAAGACGGATTCCATTTGCCGCCAGCAGCTGAAATCGAGAAATTAATCACACCGAAAACGCGCGCAATCTGGGTATCGCATCCGTGTAATCCAACCGGAGTCCTTTACCGTCCGGATGAAATCGCAATGTTGACAGGAATTGCCAAGAAACATGATTTGTATATTATCGCCGATGAAGTTTATCGCGAATTTACGTACGGTCAAGGCTCGAAAGCGTTCATGAGTTTTGCGTCGATTCCTGAGACGATGGATCGCGTTATCATGATTGATTCGGTCTCGAAGCGTTACAGTGCGTGCGGTGCGAGAATCGGCTGCATTGCGATCAAGAATAAAGAATTTCTCGCGCAGGTCATGAAATTGTGTCAGGGAAGATTGAGCGTCTCTGCGATTGAACAGGCTGCTTCTGTCGGGCTTTACTCAACACCGAAATCATATCTCGATGAAGTCAACAAGGAATACAAGATTCGTCGCGATGTCTTGTACAAGGGACTGAGAGCGATTGACGGCGTAGTTTGTCACGAACCTGAAGGCGCGTTTTACACGATGGTGAGATTGCCGGTTGATGATTCTGAGAAGTTCATAATCTGGATGTTGCAGAATTTTGATATTAACGGCGAGACGACTATGGCAGCTCCGGGCAGCGGATTTTACGCAGCAGCGAATAAGGGCTTGAATGAAGTCAGAATGGCGTATGTTCTCAAGAAAGAGGATTTGGAAAAGGCGTTGGATATTTTGAAGAACGCGATTGCAGCATACCCGGGACGACTTGAAGCGATCAGAGCATAAAACAAATTTCCTCCTGATGGAAACGCGGGAGGATTTTTTGTGCGCAAAATCATTCAGGCTGGTAACGCTTGAGATTGACGAATTGATTTGAGAGTGCTAATATTCGCGCGAATTTTTTATGAGGGAGTTTTGTTATGATACACAAATTTTTGTTAGGAATCGCGTTTGTTGCGGTATTGCTCGGAGTTGCTGGAGCAGCCGACGCTAAATCTCTCGTGATAATTTTCTCGCGAGCCGATGAGAATTACAACGTCGGTTATGTCCAAGAAGGCAACACGATGGTACTTGCGAAAATGATTGCGGAGAAAACAGGCTCGGATTTGTTCGAGATCCGCACAGTGAAGCCGTATCCGAAAGATTATGACACGGCGATTGATATTGCCAAGAAAGAACAGAATGCTCACGCACGCCCTGCAATCGCTGAAGATAAGAATATCGACGAGTATGACACGATATTTTTCGGATACCCGATTTGGTGGGGAGATTTGCCGATGGCTTGTTACACGTTCCTGGAAGCGCATGATTTCACGGGCAAGAAAATCGCTTTGTTCTGCACACATGAGGGCAGCGGTTTATCAAACACGGATTCAAAACTCAGACGTGCAGCACCGGGAGCAGAAATTTTGCGAGGACTTGTAGTTCGCGGATCAGTTGCGCAAAATTCCAGAGCTGAAGCTGAGAAATCCGTAAATTCTTGGCTGGCAAAACTGGGCTATTAACTCCGGAATTATTGATTGAGAGAAATGAGAGAAATTTCCTGATTTGGTCGCGTTGATCAGTCAGGGATTTTTTTTGCGGGGAATTTGTGGAGTTGTGAGTGAAATGTTGAGACCGTTGATAGATATTTTGATGACGATATTGCTGCTGATGTCGATGTCGTATGAATTAATCGGCACAAGTATCGCGGATTTTTTCGGATTCGATTCGTATGATTTCGCGCCGATTTTTCATGAAGCGATCGGAATGCTGTTAATAATCTTGTTCATGTATCACACGTGGCTGAATCGCTGGTGGCTCAAGGGAATTTTCAAGGGCAAGTATAATTTTACTCGGGCAGTTTTGTCATTTGTGAATGTTGCGCTGATAATTGACGTGATATTCCTGCTGATTAGCGGCGTGTTGATGTCCAAGACTGTTGAGCTTGTAGAGAATGACGGTCTGATGTCGTTCGCGAGAGTTGCTCATATGTTGGCAGCGTATTGGGGATTCGTTTTGATGAGTTTTCACGCTGGTTTGAACTGGCATATTTTCTCGGGAATGATTCGCGGCAAAGTAAAAATTCGCGTCCCGAAAATTTTGGCGATTGCGTTGAGTTTGGGATTTGTTATTTACGGAGCGATTGCGTTTATGAGAAATAATCTCTGGGAGTACATGACGCTGCAAAACGAGTTTGTATTTTTCGATTTCGATGTGCCTGTGATATATTTCTTGCTCGATTACTTTTGCATGATGATCATGTTCGGAATTTTTGGACATTGCGTAATATTATTGCCGCGGAAATTCAAGTCATAAGCATAAGAAGGAGGGGATTTCTTGAACTGGTACGGGGTAATAATTGGATTTGCAGCGTTTTTTGTAACAGGAATTTTTCACCCGATTGTTATCAAGTGCGAGTATTATTTCTCGGAGAAAATCTGGGTTGTATTTCTGGCTTTAGGATTGATTGCGGGGGTGTTGTCGCTTTTGATTGAGAATTGCGTTTTGTCCGGGATTCTGGGAATATTGAGTTTCGTTTTATTGTGGTGCATTCGGGAATTGAAAGAGCAGACCCGGCGTGTCGAGAAAGGCTGGTTTCCGAAGAATCCGAGAAGAATCCGAGAAGAATCCGAATCGAAAATATTTTGAAGGGAGATGTTAAGTCATGATATTTATGTTTGTAATTTCGTTTGTGATATTTGCGTACGAGATTTTGAGTTTGGTTTTGCCGCTGAGAATTTCTGGATTTTGGAAGGTGATTTTCGCGCTGGTTTTGCTTGTAGCGTCGATGAAGAATTACCTGTTTCAGAAGTTCGGCGGAGGAATGTTTTTTGCGCCGGATTTGCCTCGTGAAGCAGTCTTGGTCGGATCAGTTCTGTATAATTTCTTGATCGTAGCGTTGTTCCTGCTGATTGCGAAAGATTTGCTGCTGCTTGTCTGGAAGATTCTTGGCTGGAAATTTCCGGTTAATGCTGCGTCGTTGATTGTGTGCGTGCTGGCGGTTTTGCTGACGTGTTATGGAACGTATGAAGCTGTTCGAGTGCCTGATGTCGAAACTCATGAAATCGCGCTGAAGAATTTGCCCGAAGAATTTGACGGTTTCAAGTTCGCAATGTTGGTAGATTTACACGCAAGTTCGCTGAATCGCCGTGATTTGATCGAAGCAATCGTAACGAAAACGAATGATTTGCAGCCTGATATTGTGTTAATTCCGGGGGATTTCGTAGACGGATTAGTTTCGCAGCGAAGACAGGATTTGCAGCCGTTGGAAAATTTGCGCGCAAAATTCGGAGTTTTGGGAACGACTGGTAATCACGAATATTATTCAGGTTGCAGCGAATGGCTGAGAGAATTGCAAAGTTTCGGGGTGAAATTTCTTGATAATCAGGTTGAGATTCTGAGTTCGGCTGATGCGAATTTGGTGATTGCGGGAGTTCCGGATAAACAGGGAATAGCTTTTGGATTTGCCGCACCGGATATAAATCACACACTCGAAAATATTCCGGAAGATTCTTGTGTAATCTTGATGGATCACAGACCGGAAAATGCCTTGGAAAATTCACGCGCAGGAGTTGATTTGCAGATTTCAGGACACACTCACGGCGGAATGATGCCCGGATTAGCTCAGATTGTCGCGATGTTTAATTCAGGATTCGTGAAAGGCTGGTACGATGTTGGCGAGATGAAATTATACGTGAGTAAGGGAACGTCGCTTTGGAACGGTTTTCCTGTGAGAATTTTAGACCCGGCAGAAATTACGTTGTTTATTTTGCGAAAAATCTGAGAATTATTTGCTAAAATATTCGTGAAATTTATCTCTCAAAACAGGAGTGAAATTTTTTATGGTTGCGTTATTAAAGTTAAGTCCGGTTTTGGTACTGGGCGTTTTAATGGTTGGTTTTGGTCTTGATATTTTGATTGCTGCACCGCTTGCGTTAGTTTACGCGATTTTGATCGGCATGATAACGAGTCGAATCAAGTTCAGTGTTTTGATGGACGCTGCGATCGAAAATCTAAAGCATATTCTGGTCGTGTTTTTGATTTTGCAGTTGGCTTATGCAGTTGCGAAATGCTTTATGGAAACGGGTGTAGCTGCGTCGATAATTAACATGGCGTTATCGTTGGGATTGACAGCGAAACTTTTAGCTATGACGGCGTTGTTAGTTACGGCGATTTTGTCGATTGCAACGGGTACATCGTGGGGAACTTTTGCGGCGTGCGCACCGATTTTCTTGTGGCTGAATCATATCGTAGGCGGAAGTGTTGTGTTGACGGTTGCAGCGATTGCCGGCGGATCATGTTTTGGTGATAATATCGGATTAATATCGGATACGACTGTTGTGAGTTCGAGCCTTCAGGGAGTTGCTATAGTTGATCGAGTTAGACATCAGGGTGTTTGGTCAGGCTTATGTTTGATTCTCGGAGCAGTTGCGTTTTATTTCGCGGCGGTTAGCATGGGTTTGCCCGACACGGTTGGAAATGCTAACGAGGCTATTGCGCAGATTCCTGAGAGCGTTTGGGCAGCACTGAACGAGAAACGACCCGCGGCAATCACGCTTTTGAATCAGGTTCGAGCCGGTGTGCCGTATTACATGGTTGTGCCGTTAATTTTAGTGCTTGTACTCGCAGCGATGGGAACGAATACGTTAATATGTCTGAGCGTCGGAATTTTTGGTTCGCTTGTGTTCGGATATTTTGCTGGAACTGTTACGGATTTGTCGAAGTTTTTAACGATGGTACAGGATAGTTTCGCTGAAGCTGGCAGCTGGGTTATCGTAATGATGCTCTGGATTGGAGCGTTCGGCGGCGTGATGCGTCAAATGCACGCGTTTGATTCGATTGCGAGATTCGTTCTGAAATTTGCGAAGAAAGTCAGGCATTTGATGTTCGCGAATGGCTTGTTATGCTTGATAGGCAACGCAGCACTTGCGGACGAGATGGCCCAGATCGTAACGATAAGCCCGATTATTAAGACCATGACGGATTCGAGTGTCAAAGGCGATGAGAAAGCTATGTATAAACTCGCTCTCAGAAATGCGACGTTTGCGGACGCTATGGGAGTATTCGGCTCGCAGTTGATTCCGTGGCACGTGTATCTGGCGTTTTTCATGGGAATTGTCTACGCGGTTTATCCGTTGGCTGAGAATAACGTGGGCACTGTTGATATTATCATGCATAATTATCTGGCGTGGATTGCTGTGTTGTCGATGTTGATTTTGACGCTAACGGGGCTTGATAGATTCATTCCGTTGTTTAAGCTGCCGTCAGAACCGGAAGTCCAGTTAGTTAAGCCCGAAGAATAATTTCTGGGAAATATTGCTGAAGATTCATTCAATCCTCGTCGTGAAAAATCGGCGGGGATTTTTTGACGGGAAAATTTTGCTGGAAATATTTTGTGAAGGTTACGTAATTTACTGAAGTTCAGGAAATAAAATTCGGATATAATACTCGTGTTGGAAATATTATTTTCAGGAGGTTTTCAAAAGTGAAAAAGGCAATTTTAGTTTCGATGGCAGTATTAGCGGTTATTGGTGCAGCGGTTGCGTTTGCGGATACGGACGCGTTGGTTGGAGCGTGCATTTACAAGTTTGACGACACGTTCATGACTGGTGTCAGAAATGCGATGCGAGCTGAGATGGACAGACAGGGCGGCGAACTTGAAATCGTGGATTCTCAGAATCGTCAGCCAATGCAGAATGATCAGGTTGATGCGTATATTTCAAAAGGCGCGAATGCTTTGATCGTGAATCCTGTTGACAGAACAGCAGCTCAGCCATTGATGGAAAAAGCAAAAGCTGATGATTTGCCGATAGTGTTTGTGAATCGTGAGCCTTACGCTGAAGTCATGAACGCTTATGACAAGATCTGGTATGTTGGCGCAAAAGCTGAGGAATCCGGCACACAGTCAGGTGAATTAATCGCCGATTATTTCAAGACACATCCGGAAGCTGATAAGAATCATGACGGCAAGATCCAGTATATTATGCTTCGTGGCGAACAGGGACATCAGGACGCAGTATTGAGAACTGAATATTCGGTCAAAGCTTTGAAAGAGGCAGGCTTTGAAATCGAGGAACTCGGCAGCGATACGGCAAACTGGGACAAAGTTCAAGCTACGGATAAGATGAAAGGATTTATCTCAGCAGTCGGCGTTGATAAAATCGAAGCGGTTTTGGCGAATAATGACGACATGGCACTCGGCGCAATCGAGGCGTTGAAGGCTGAAGGCTATAACACCGGCGATCCCGCGAAATATATTCCGGTTGTTGGCGTTGACGCTACAGCTCCGGCACTCGAGGCAATGAAGGACGGCTCAATGCTCGGGACAGTATTGAATGACGCGGATAATCAGGGTATCGCAGCTGTGAAAGTTGCAGTTCTCGCGGCAGATGGCAAAGAAGTTAATAACGAGACAGTCGGTTACTCGATTACGGACGGGAAATATATCTGGATCCCGTACAGGAAAGTTACGACTGAGAATTATCAGGAATTGATGAAATAGTGTTGTAATTATGAATTTCTGCCCCGGTAATTTTCGCCGGGGTTTTGTTTTTGCGCAGATTAAGAAGAGAATTTAGAGAGGTGATTTTCGGTGGAGAGAAAATTTTCGTGTAAGTTCGTGTGTCTGGTCTTGCTGATGATTGGGATTTTCGCAAACGCTGCGTTCTCGAAGGACATGAAGATCGGCTCGTGCATTTACAGGTTTAATGACGCGTTCATGCTTAGATTCAGGACGGCTATGACGATTGAGGCTCTGAAAAATTCTGATGAAAGTGTCACGGAAATTGAGATTGCAGATTCGCAAAATGATCAGGTTATCCAGAATAAGCAGGTCGATGATTTTATCGCAGAAAAAGTTGACGCATTGATTATAAATCCGGTTAATCGCATGGAGTCAATGGCAATAATCGAGAAAGCTAAAGCAGCAAATATTCCGGTAGTGTTCATAAATCGTGAGCCAACCCGCGAAATGTTGGATTCGTATGATAAGGCTTGGTACGTCGGAGCAAGAGCAGAAGAATCCGGCATTCAATCCGGGCAAATCATGGCTGAATATTTCCAAGCGAATCCGGACGCGGATAAAAATCACGATGGCAAAATCCAGTTTATAATGCTCAAGGGCGAGAACGGTCATCAGGATATGATTTTGCGCTCGAAATATTCGGTTGAAGCGATTCACGCGATGGGTTTCGAACCAGTTGAACTTGCGAGTGCGATCGCGAACTGGGATAAATTGCAGGCTATGAATATCATGAACGGATTTGTTATGTCAATCGGCCCGGAAAATATCGAAGCTGTAATCTCGAATAATGACGAAATGGCTCTCGGAGCTGTCGAGGCGTTGAAGCTTGTTGATTATAATTCTGGGGATCCTGAGCAGTTCATTCCGATTGTCGGAGTTGATGCGAATGCTGCTGCACTTGAGGCTCTGATTAATGGCGAGATAATCGGCACGGTTCTGAATGACGCGGATAATCAGGGTATCGCTGCGGTGAAAATAGCTATGGCTGCTGCGTCAGGCAAACCGGTTAATAAAGACACGATTGGCTATGACGTTATGGATGGGAAATACGTTTGGATTCCGTACAGGAAAGTTACGAGATCTGAGAGAAATTATTAGGAAAGGTAAGTGAGAATTTTGGGCGAATATATTCTCGAAATGAAGAATATCACGAAGACTTTTCCGGGCGTGAAAGCTCTTGACAATGTGCAGTTGAATGTCAGACCCGGAACTGTTCACGCGCTTATGGGAGAGAATGGCGCAGGGAAATCTACGCTTATGAAATGTCTGTTTGGAATTTACAAGCCCGATGCCGGAGAGATAATTCTTAACGGAAAGCCTGTAGTGATTCGTTCGGCACGTGACGCAATGGATCACGGAATCGCGATGATTCATCAGGAATTGCACCCGATAAGATTCAGATCAGTTATGGAAAATGTTTACTTGGGAAGATTCCCCGGGAAATTTGGCTTTGTCGATCACAAGGCTATGTATGACAAGACTAAGGCGTTATTTCAGGATTTGGAACTCGATGTTGATCCGTTAGCTTTGGCAGGTGAGCAGTCAGCTGCGATTTTGCAAATGATGGAAATTGCTCGTGCTGTTGATATGGGCGCGAAGATTATAATCATGGATGAGCCAACGTCGTCGCTATCGGATCGTGAAGTCGAACACCTGTTCAAGATTATAAACCGCCTGCGTTCACAGGGAGTCGCGATGATTTATATCTCGCACAAGATGAAGGAAATTTTGCAGATCGCCGATGAAGTTTCGATTATGAGAGATGGTCAATACGTCGGAACTTGGGACGCGAAGAATCTCACGACTGAGGAAATTATCAGGCAGATGGTCGGACGCGAGATGACGAATCAATTCCCGGAGAGAACAGGCAAGCCTCAAGATGAAGTTGTCCTGAAAGTTTCGCATTTGTCTTCGCCGTTGAAGAACTCGTTCCAAGATGTTTCGTTCGAGTTACACAAGGGAGAAATTCTCGGGATAGGCGGACTTGTCGGGGCGCAGAGGACTGAATTTGTCGAAGCGTTATTCGGTCTGCGAGGCATAGAATCCGGCGAAATTCAGAAAGATAGCAATAGATACAGAGCTTTGTCACCCAGAGACGCTAAATCTCACGGTTTGGCATTATTAACGGAAGAAAGGCGCGCAACTGGAATTTTCGGGATATTGCCGATTCTGGAAAATACTGTTATAGCGAATCAGCACAAGTACGCACACATGGGAATTTTGAATGACTCAAAGCGGCGTGTTGATGCGGACGCTGCGTGCAAAGAACTGAATGTAAAAACTCCGTCACTTGAGACGCTGATTCAGGATTTATCCGGCGGAAATCAGCAGAAAGTTTTGATTGCGCGATGGCTTTTGACGAACTCGGATATATTGATTCTTGATGAGCCAACGAGGGGCATTGATGTCGGAGCGAAATACGAGATTTATAATATCATGCTCGGGCAGATTAAGCAGGGGAAATCGATAATTATGATCTCGTCGGAGATGCCTGAATTGATGGGAATGTCGGATCGAATCATGGTCATGTGTGAAGGGCGCGTCACAGGATTTTTGAACAAGGGCGAGTACACTCAGGAAAAAATAATGGAACTTGCGACACAATTTGCAGCTCATAAAAAGCCGGCTGCGTAAAATCGTAAAATTTGGAAAGGAGCAGAAATTTCAAAATGGCAAAAGTTATTTCACGCGCAAAGTACGATAAATTTTTCAGCATTGCAGGGATCGCGTTATTGATTCTCGGGGTAATATTATATTTCTCTGGGATACGCAAGATATTTGACCTGCCGATATTTTTGATTTTAATCGGAGCATGTGTTGCGGCAAAAGGCTTGATTTCGTCGAGCAAAAAAACTGCTGGGGAAGTCGTATTCTCCGGGAAAACTTTCGGGGAATTTTTGACGAATAATGCGATTTTGCTGGCGATGTTGGTATTAGTTGTCGTGATTTGTATTTTGCAGCCAAGATTCATGCAGGTGAGAGTTGCGCTTGATATTTTGACGCAATCTTCGACGAAATTAATCATGGCGTTGGGAATTTGTTTCACGCTTTTGATAGCGGGAACGGATCTTTCGGCTGGTCGTATGGTCGGACTTGCAGCTGTTATTTCGGCTTCGATGATGCAGACGGCTACGTACGCGAACAGATTTTTCCCGGATTTGCCGCAGGTTGAAGTTTGGATTCCGATTTTGGCGGCTATAGCAGCGTGTATGATTTTCGGAGCATTGAATGGATTTCTTGTCGCGAAATATGACATGCACCCGTTTATTGCGACGCTGGCAGTTCAGGTCATAATTTACGGAACGTGTTCGCTTTATTTCGACATGCCCCCGAATAATTCGCAGCCTATCGGAGGAATTAGACCGGATTTCTCAGCGTTAGGTCAAATGCGATTATTATCAGGAATCTGGAAAGGCTTCCCGGGAATTTCGATTTTGATCCCGATTGCGCTCGTGATTTGCGTGATAATCTGGTTCGTGTTGAACAAGACAGTTTTCGGCAAGAACGTTTACGCGATTGGAGGAAATCGTGAAGCAGCAGTTGTCGCAGGAATTAATGTTTTCAGGAATATAATG
This sequence comes from uncultured Fretibacterium sp., assembly GCA_937911045.1. Taxonomy (GTDB): domain Bacteria; phylum Synergistota; class Synergistia; order Synergistales; family Aminobacteriaceae; genus JAFUXM01. Next base: position 45,511 of record CALEPX010000021.1, read on the forward strand.
GGAATATTTATTCTTGCGTCATGCTTGTACGGAGTAGCGGGAGTTCTCGAAGCAGCAAGAACAGCTGGAGCTACGAATAATTACGGAAACGGTTATGAACTTGATGCGATTGCGGCGTGTGTTGTCGGAGGAGTTTCGCTTAACGGAGGAATTGGAAAAGTTGGCGGAATCGTTATGGGCGTGTTAATCTTTACGATTATTCAGTACGGTTTGCAATTCATAAACGTTTCGCCGATGTGGCAGCAGGTTATCAAGGGCGTAATCATAGCCGTAGCAGTTGCGATTGACTTGACGAAATATCGCAGAAAGTAATATATATTCACTCGCAAAAATTTCCCTCTGAATTTTGAGATTGCGTCATGATCTCGGACAGAGGGATTTTTTGTTATCCGAGCCTAGCTTGTTATTTGCAATTTTACCAGACGAAATAATTATGTGTGATAATCTTGATATAGAGATTTATATTTATATTTCAAGACGTGAAGGTGTTAGGAAAATTGGGAAATACACGAAAATATTTCGGAACCGACGGTGTGCGTGATTTGGCAAATTCTGGCAACATGACCGCGGAATTTGCGTTGAAACTTGGTCGTGCGTTTATGAGATTCAATCGCGGCAAAAAAATCGTGATTGGTCGAGATACGCGCTTGAGCGGCAAAATGCTTGAGTGTGCGTTGAGTGCTGGGATTTCGTCTGAAGGTGCGGAAGTTTGCTTAACCGGAATCATTCCGACGCCGGGCGTAAGTTGGGCGATAAAAAATCTCGGGGCTGATGCTGGGGCTGTAATCAGTGCGTCGCATAATCCTGCTGAATATAACGGCATAAAATTTCTTGGCGCGGACGGCTGCAAATTGTCGGATTCTGAAGAGCTTGAGATCGAGCATATTCTGGAAAATCCCGAGGACATGAAGCCAGATCATGAATCGATTATGCAAACTATTCAAACTGGAAATATTATTCCTGCGCCGGATTTGTCGGAAAAATACGCTGAACATATTGCGAAACTTGCAGAATCCGGATTAAGTGCGAAACTTGCCAGCAAAAATATCGCGTTCGATTGTGCGTTCGGAGCTGCGAGCGTGATTGTGCCGTCGGTGCTTATTAATTCTGGAATTTCCGGTCATGTTTTGTCGGCGAATTTCAACGGACTTGATATTAACGCCGGTGCCGGTGTTATGCACATGGAAAATCTCACGGGCTTTGTCAAGAATAACAGGTTCGATTTGGGATTTGCGTTCGACGGTGACGCGGATCGGGTTTTGATTAGCGATTCGAAAGGCAGAATTATTGACGGCGATATAATTCTCTGGGTGTTGGGACGCTGGCTGAAGCTGCAGAAAATTTCCGGATCGGACTCAGTTGTTGTGACGGTTATGAGCAATATGGCTCTTGAATCGCATTTGGCGCGCGAAAATATCGAGACGCTGCGTTGTCCGGTTGGTGACAGATACGTTCTTGAGGCGATGCGTGAGAAAAATTCTGCGTTGGGCGGCGAACAATCCGGGCACATAATCGCAATGCCATTCACGAGTACGGGCGACGGATTATGCACGGCGATGTTGTTTCTTAACGCGATAAATGACCTGAACGAAAATTCTGACACGCTGGTAGACAGATTCGGGCGTTATCCTCAGAAATTGACGAACCTGAGATTGCGGAAACCTCGCGAACTTGTAGACATGTCAAAAGTTGACGAAATTGTCGAAGATTACAAATCCAAGATCGCGAATTTAGACGGCAGAATCTTTGTGCGGACTTCCGGGACTGAACCGCTGCTGCGAATCTTAATCGAGGCGAGAGAAGCTGACGTTGTGGAAAATTTCTCGCTTGAACTGTCGAATATTCTCGAAAAATTCTGTTAGGCAAAATCCCGGGCATGAGAAAACATGAAAAAATCTCCCGTTGTGAATCAAGTTGCGATTCGTTCGGGAGATTCTTTTTTTACTTGTTATGTGCTTTTTATGTGCTTTATGCGTCAACGAGTAAGTCGCGAAAATCAACTTTCCCGTCAGCAAATTCAGATGTGATTCGCAATTTTCTGCCGGATTTTTCGGATTCTGGCATTGATGGCAAATCGTATAATACATCGAGCATTAAGCTTTCCATTATTGCACGCAAGCCTCTGGCACCAGTTTTCTTTTTGATGGCGAGTTCGGCGATTCTGTCGAGTGCATCAGCCGTAAATTCCAGTCCGACACCTTCCATTTCTAAGATCGTGCTATATTGTTTGACGAGGGCGTTCTTAGGTTCCTGCAAAATTCGTATGAACGCAGCTTTGTCAAGTTCTTCGAGAGCTACAAGCATTGGGATACGTCCGACTAATTCCGGAATCAATCCGAACGTAACGAGATCTTCGGGCTGAACTTTGCTGAGAATTTCGCGTTTACGTTCCTGATCAGTTAATTCGCCGCCAAAACCGATTGACTTGTTCAACTCACGACGCGCAACGATTGGTTCTAGTCCGTCAAAAGCTCCGCCGCAAATGAATAATATATTCTCGGTGTTAATCTGGATAAATTCCTGATGAGGGTGTTTGCGTCCGCCTTTAGGAGGAATGTTTGAGATCGTGCCTTCGAGAATTTTCAGTAATGCCTGCTGAACACCTTCGCCGGAAACATCGCGAGTTATGGAAACTGATTCGGATTTTCGCGCGATCTTGTCCATTTCGTCAATATAAATTATTCCGCGTTCTGCTGCCTTGAGATCAAAATCTGCTGCCTGAAGCAATCTCACCAGAATATTCTCGACATCTTCGCCAACGTAGCCAGCTTCGGTCAAAGTAGTCGCGTCTGCAATCGCAAAAGGCACGTTTAATTTCTTCGCGAGAGTTTGTGCGATTAGAGTTTTTCCTGAACCTGTCGGACCGAGTAATAACACGTTGCTTTTCTGAAGTTCGACATCATGATTTTTTTGCTCGAGATTATTTTTCACGCGCTGATAATGATTATACACGGCAACCGAGACAACTTTCTTCGCACGAGACTGTCCGATTACGTACTGGTCGAGATAATCCGTTAGTTCTTTGGGTTTAATCGTCGTGAGAGCTTGCATCGAATCCGAATTTTTCATGCGTGTTTTGTGAGAATCATTCAGGGATTGCAGAAACAATTCATCGTCGCCGAAATCCGGAGAGTCCATCGGCATGTGCAAATCAGGAATGTACGGTGGCAAATCTTTCCCCGCAAGCATGATATTACAAACCGCGACGCACTGATCGCAAATGTGAACTGAACCGCCGGGACCGTCGAATAATTCGTTGACTTCATCGCGTGATTTGCCGCAGAATGAACAGCAATCGAGTTTATTATTATTTTTCTTTTTGCCGGGCATCTCTATCTCGATTCTATTATCTTGTCAATCAAGCCGTATTTCAGAGCTTCGTCGGCTGTCATGAAATTGTCACGGTCTGTGTCTTGCGCAATTTTCGCAATATCCTGACCGGTGTGTGACGCGAGGATCTTGTTGAGCAATTCGCGTGTTCTCAGAATATTCTTCGCGTGAATTTCGATGTCGCTGGCCTGACCACGTGCGCCCCCTAGCGGCTGATGAATCATGATTTCGGAATTTGGCAGCGCAAAACGTTTATCCTTCGCACCGCCCGCAAGCAACACAGCTCCCATACTCGCAGCAAGTCCGACGCAAATTGTCGAAACGGGACTCTTGATATACTGCATTGTGTCGTAAATCGCAAGTCCGGCAGAAACACTTCCACCCGGGCTGTTAATATAGAGATTAATATCTTTCTCCGGGTCTTCGCTTTCGAGAAATAATAACTGGGCAACGATTGAATTTGCGACATCATCGACAATTTCCGAACCGAGAAAAATTATCCGGTCTTTGAGCAATCGGCTGTAAATGTCATATGATCTTTCGCCGCGACCAGTTTGTTCGATTACGTATGGAATATAATAGGACATTTGCTAGTTTTCCTCGTGATTATGCTCGTGATCGTGATCTGGGACTGAGAGTTCGCTGACTTCTTTGATCTTCATGTTCTTGACGAGAGTGTCCGCAACTTTTTCGTAACGCAACTCGTCCATCAGGCGATTCAACTGCTCTTTGTTCTTGTAATAGAAATTCGCGATTTCGGGTTCAGTCATTCTGAAACGTTTTGCGCGCTTCTTGAACTCTTCAGTTAAATCTTCGGATTCAACCTGGACATCATATTTTTTCGCAACTTCGTCCATTACGAGAACATCTCTGACCGAACTTTCCGCACGAGTTCGCAGCAATTTCGCGTAACCTTCACGACCTTCTTTTGTGTTGAGACCGTAAGCTGTGTTCAGGTCAACGTTTGATTGCTTAGCCCATTCCTGATCATCACGACGCATTGCCTGAATCTGCCGCAAAATCAATTTCTCTGGGATTTCGAGTTTTGCCTGTTCAGAGACCATCGCGATTGCACGGTTGCGAATATCGTTCTCGTGTTGTTCGCTGAGTTCGTCGAATATATCATTGTGAAGTCTCGTTCTGAAAGCTTCGTCAGTTGTGATTGTGTCATCGTTGAAAAGCTTCTTGTAGAAATCCGCGTTTAATTCAGGTTTCACGTACTCAGAGACATTTTCGATTTTCATGATATATTTCAGTTTTTTGCCGGCGAGTTCCGTATCCGGGTGACCTTCTTCGACGTCAAAGACTGCTTCGACCGTGTCATTTTTGCCGTGACCGATCAACGCTGCACGAACTTGAGCGCGGACTGTATCGTCAGATAAGCTGATTTTCTCTTTCGTGGGGGCTTTGCGGATTTGTTTTTCGTCCTCAGCATCTGAGCCGTCGTCATTCAAAACCCGAATCGTCAACTCAACGTCAACCAGATCGCCGTCCTGAATCGCTCTTTCGACGGGTTGAACCTGTGAATTTTGGATCAGGATTCGATTTATTAATTTGTCAACGTCTGAATCCGAAACACTTGTGATAACTTTTTCGATTTCGAGATTTTCGATTTCGGGTAATTCGATTTCTGGTCTGACTTCGAAAATTAATTCGCATTTCACGACCTGATCTTCTTTGATTTCTTCTGAGACGCGCAATTCCGGAGTTTCCAGAGGCTCAAGATCATAATCATCAATGATCTGACGCAGATTTTCCGGTACCAATTTTTCGAGAGTTTCGTTATATAGTGCTTCACGACCGAATCGCATTTCAAGCACATTACGCGGTGCATGACCTTTTCTGAATCCTGGGATATTCACCTGCTTAGCTAATTCTCCGAGCGTCTTCTTGAGAGCTTTTGCAAATTCATCCGGATCAAATTCCAGTTTCAAAGTCACGATATTTTTTTCCTGCCCTACCAGTTCTGTTCGCATTTTTCAGGCTCCTTCATAAACACAAAATTGCCCCGAACCAACGTCAGGGCGAAAATTCAACAAGATTTTATCACAAAACGCGCGAAAAAATCATAATTATTAACGTTCATCATCTGAGATTTCGAGAATATCCTCGTCAAGCTCTGCGTCAACATTCTCATTGGGCGGCAGATTCTCGTTCGCGTTGTCATCGTCCAAATCTGAATCTAAATCCGAACCTGAATCCGAGTCCGAGTCAGAATCCGGAATGAAGCCCGTACTCTTGCTAACTTCAGCCATGATATTCTTGATAATCTCGTCCTGAAGCGTCTTATTTTCTGACAAGAATTTCGCGACAGATTCTTTGCCTTGACCGAGAGTTTCACCCTTGTACGCCAGCCATGAGCCTTTCTTGTTAATCACGTTGTAATCAATAGCCATGTCCACAACAGCGAATCCCATCGGAATGCCCTGACCGTAAATCAGACTTGTGTGAGCAGTTCTGAACGGAGGAGCTAATTTGTTCTTCACGACTTTCAAGTATAATTCGTGACCGATTGTGACTTCGCCTTTGTCGAGTTTTTTTCCGCGCCTGACTTCGAGCCTGATTGACGAGTAGAATTTCAACGCACGTCCGCCCGTTGTAGTTTCTGATGGACCTGCAGGAGCGTATCCAGTCGAAATTAACGCACGCAACTGGTTAATGAATATCACAATGCAATTTGTTTTCGCAATTATCGATGCCAAACGTCTCAACGCGTACGACATTAATCGCGCCTGCAAACCAAGCTGGCTTTCACCGATTCGCCCGTCGATTTCTGCTTGAGGTGTCAGAGCTGCGACCGAGTCCACAACGACAATATCAACCGCACCGCTTCGAACTAACGCATCCAAGACATATAACGCCTGTTCACCGCTATCCGGCTGCGACAAATATAGCGACTGAATATCGACACCCAAAATTTTCGCTAGTCTCGGGTCAAGAGCGTGTTCCGCGTCAATGAACGCTGCAATTCCTCCGGCTTTCTGAGCTTCAGCAATCGCACATAACGCAATCGTAGTTTTTCCCGAACCTTCAGGCCCGAAAATCTCAACGATTCTGCCCTTGGGATAGCCGCCGATTCCTAACGCAACGTCCAAAGGCAAAATTCCGCTCGAAATTACGTCAACGTTCTTGTTCGCACTGTCGCCCAGACGCATAATCGCACCGTCGCCAAATTTGCTGCGAATTTCATCGATTGCAGCCTCAAGAATTGCCTCGCGAGTTTGAGTATTTTTCTTGACAGCTTTCGCCATTAATTAATCATCTCCTGTTTCGTTTCGAAAATATTTTTTCACGCGCAATATTTTAGAGGAGTGTTGCGAAAATATATAGTCTTGATTTTTTCACGATTTTATGGCACGAAGCAATTCTGATAACGCAAACTCAACGGAACTTTCACGAATCTCGCGGCGATTACCCGAGAATAATTTTTTCACAGCGTAACTCGCAAATTTCCCACGAGATGCAAAACCGAACCAGACTGTTCCGACCGGCTTCAAATCGCTGCCTCCGTCCGGGCCGGCAATTCCAGTAATCGAAACTGCAAAATCTGTGTCATAAATCCTGAGCGAGCCTTCACACATCGCAAGCGCACATTCTTCACTAACAGCACCGAATTTTTCGAGAATCGCGCGACTTACCCCGAGAATATTTTCTTTCGCAGAGTTCGCGTACACAACAGCACTGCCGTTAAACACGTCCGAACTCCCCGGAATTTCAGTCAAAGCCGCCGCAACAAGTCCCCCAGTACATGATTCAGCGCAGGAAATTTTCTTAGAGATTGCTCTTGCTTCGTGAAGGATTTCTTCAGCAAGTAATAGTGTGTCAGTCATGATTCACGCTCCTAGAATTTCTGGATTAATTCGAACAGCCAGCCTGCTCGGAAAAAATACGCGTTAATCGCCTGCAAGATTACGTTGCCAATAATTCCGCCGACAATGTCATCAAGCATAATTCCCCAGCCACCGTGAAATTTTTCCATGCGATTTATCGGAAACGGCTTCAGAATATCCAGCAACCTGAACAGAAAGAAGCCTCCGACGAGAAAATTTTTCGGCAGCAAATATACCGTACACCACATTCCGGCAACTTCATCGATTACTGTGCATCTTGGATCTTTCACGCACCTGAGATTTTTCACGGAACAATTCGCCCTAACCGGACAAGGCTCAGAACCATCAAGCAATTTCTCAGTCAGAGCCGTTGACCAAACACCGAGCAAACTCACGCCAATAATCGCCCATAACGGAATATCAATCACGAAACACACCAGCATCGCAACGAATGACCCCAAAGTCCCCGGCATACTCGAATGAAAGCCAAGTCCGAAAACCGTCGCAATATTCACGTATAAATTCCTGTTCAAAAACTTATTTTTATTCAAGAAAACACCGCCTAAAAATATTTTGCAAGATTCTATCACGCGTTATGATTCAGAAAATCCAGAATTTTGTTCGCCGTAATTATTCCGATTCCGGGAGCTTTTGCAAGTTCTTCGGGTGAGAGTGTCGCGATTTTTTCTAGTGAGCCGAATTTCACGAGTAATTCAGTTGCGCGTAATTTGCCTATGCCCGGTATTTCGTGTAATTTCGAGTGACGCATTCGTGATTCGCGAGCGTGTCTGTGAGTTGTGATTGCGAATCTGTGAACTTCGTCGCGTAATCGTTGCAGAATTTGCAGAGCCGGATCGTCAAAATCTAGAATCATTGGCTCAGGATTGTTCGGGAAAAATATTATTTCTTCGCGTTCGGCAAGAGCTATCATTGGGATTTCGAAATTCAACTCGTGAATCGCTTTCTGAGCATATTCGAGCTGACCAGTTCCGCCGTCTATCAGCGCGAGTTGTGCAGCCGGTTCGGAATTTTTCATGACGTGTGAATATCTGCGCTTGACTGTCTCGTAAATTGATTCGTAATCGTTGATTTCGCCGTCTGGTAAATTTTTGATCTTGAATCGCCTGTATAGATTCTTGTTAGGCTTGCCCTGTTCGAACACCACGCAGCAGCCGTAAGTTTCATGACCGTACGTGTGTGAAATGTCGAAAGCATCGATTCGCCACGGAAGAATTTTTAGCTGCAACAATTCCTGTAATCGCGTGAGAATTTGCCAGGTTGCGTTGTCGAGATCTTCCTGCAAAACGGACGATATTTTGTAGCGAGTTAATTTCCATATGGCTTTAATCGTGTCGCGGAATCTGGCAGCTTTTTCGAACTCAAGATTTTTCGCGCAAGTTTCCATTCTGGTTCGCAGACGTTCGACGAGTTCGGCGGATTTGCCCTCGAATAGCAAGATCAAGTCACTGACACGTTCACGATATTCTGATTTTGAACACAGTCCAGCACACGCGCCCATTGAATGACCGAGATTGTATTCTATGCAGGGGCGTTTGGATTTGTCGGGATTGATTTTGGATTTGCATATTCGTAGCGGGAAATATCGTTCGGATAATCGCAAAAGATTTTTCATGCTGCCGGCGTTGACGAATGGCCCGAGATATAACGCGCCGTCATTGCTTTTGTGTCGGGTAATTTCTAATCTGGGGAAGTCTTCGTTAGTGATCTTGATGTACGGATATTTTTCGCTCATCTTGAGTTCGACGTTGAAGAACGGTGAGTAACGCTTGATTAATTTTGCCTCGACTATTAACGCTTCAGCTTCGGATTCCGTGCGTATTATTGAAATGTCATCGATTAATTCGACGAGTTTGGCTAATCGTGGCGACCAGAATTTCGAGTGTTTGAAATATGACGATACGCGGCGTTTGAGTTTTTTCGCTTTTCCGATATAAATAATTTTCCCGTCACAATCGCGCATGAGATAAACTCCGGGACGTTGAGGAAGATTTTTGAGAATAGCTTGGATTTTGGTTTTAATATTCATAATTTTCGGATTATAACAAATTTCGTGATAAAATTACTGTTTTGGCATAAATATTTTTGCGAGGGAGTTTTTAGAAATGTTATTTGCATATGATCCTATAGCGAAATTGCTGGGTTCATGGTCAACGTATCTGAATGTGTACTCGGTAATTCTGAGAATTTTGTTTGCGATTGTGATTGCGTCGATAGTCGGTTGTGAACGCTCGTCGAAGAGGCATTCGGCTGGTTTGCGAACGTTTATCATAATCACGCTTGCGTCTGCGTTGTCAGCGATGGCGGATTTGGGATTTGGTTCGACAGTTCCGATAATTTCTGCTGCTGCGATAGTTTCTGCTGCGATGATTTCGGGAAATTCGATTCTGTTCTCGTCAAAATCTCAGATTAAAGGCTTGACGACATCTGCCGGATTATGGGCGTGCAGTGTAATCGGGCTTGAAGCTGGAGCAGGCTGTTACACGTTGACGTTGATTTCGGCGTTTGCGTTAATTTTCTGCATATCTATGCTGCCGCGTGTTGAGAAAATCCTGAAGAATCGCTCGAATCATTTCGAAGTGCATCTGGAACTCAAGAACAGCTCGAATCTGCAGGATTTTGTCACGACGATTCGCAAACTTGGTCTGAAGATTGACGATATTGAATCGAATCCGGCGTACTTGAACTCGGGATTGAGCGTTTATTCTGTCTCAATGACGATTCGCGAGCGTGATTACGAAAAGTACAAGCATCATCATGACATAGTGCTGGCGTTACGTTCGCTGGATTATATTTATCACATCGAGGAAATGAGCTAGTGTTTTAATTTCTGAATCAGAATTGCGATTTCCTGTTCTGAAACGCCGATTCGGAGCAGGAATTTTTTTGCGGTTTGGGAATTTGTGTTTTTCTCAGCGAATATTAGCGGCAAAAATCTACGGATTTCGCTGTTTGCTACGAGTTCGTATTCGTCAGTTCCAGGCTTAATCCCGAAATAATTCCTGAACGAGAGCATGTAATCGGCTTCGATTTCGAGTTCGGACGCTCCACAAAGACACTCGACGATTGCGCAGAAAATCCCGGCTCTATCTTTTCCCAAGTCGCAGTGAATCAGGTACGGAGGTTCGTTCGCAGCCATGAATTTGATCCCCCGTGCGATTGCCTGACGAAATTTACTGGACTGAAATTTCAAGCCCGTGTCAAGCCCGATGAATTTCCGCGTGCTGTAGTAAGTTTGCGAGAAATTCTCGTGCGATAGAATTGTTGTATCAGTATCAGCCGTATTGACGAACGTTTTGATTCCGGATTTTTTTGCGAGTTCGTCGGCGATTCGTTCCCGATTTCCCCAAGCTTTCACAGGTGATGACGAGCGAAATAATTTTCCGGCTGTGATTCCAGTTGTCGTTACTTCACGAAAATTCGCAAATTCCGCATCAGTCAAATTCTGGTAATCGGCGCGATTTTTCGAGAGGCGTTTCGACAAGTTCCGGTAAAAAATTTTCTGAGATATTTTCTGAGATTGTGAAGCCTCGCACACTTCACAAAAACTCAGAGCCAGAATCGCAATCGCAATCAGGAATTTTCCGCAACGTTTCATGCTCATGATTCCTGACTGAGAATTTTCTCAAGCCAACTTTCGAGTTCGTTACCGTCACGCAATAATTTCCCGTCCGTTGATGTGAAAGCGTGTTTTGTGTAGCCTTCCGCAGCGAGTTTCCCTGTTCTGAGATTCTTGATTTTGCACGTGAAAACTACGCTGACTTTTGATAAATCGCTTATGCAGGTTTCAACTTCGATTTCGTCGTCATATAGCAGCGATGATTTATAGCGGCAATGTGCTTCGACAACCGGCAGCATAATTCCGGCAGATTCCCATTCCGTGAAACTCTTGCCACTCGCTCTGCAAAATTCAGTCCTGCCCATTTCGAACCAGTCCAAATATCGTCCGTAATAAGCGATTCCCATTTTGTCGGTCTCACCGTAACGTACGCGCGTTCGTGTGAAATTTTTGTTTGTGTACGTGTTCATGAGTTCAGAGGCTCTAATCTGGAAAATATTTCTTCTTTGTCGTGACCGATTATAAGCGTGAGTGAAGTTGCGCGTTTGTCAACCTGGATTAGCTTTTCGTTTTTGATGCCGCATAATTCAGCCAAAGCCATTGCGCTCTGTTTTGTGGATTCGTCGTCGCTCGGCGGATAGAGAATATTTGTCGCTCTGTAATCATAGTGTCGAGCGTTGCCAGTGTAGGGGACTTCGATGCCAAGTCTCTGGAAAATCGTAGCCGCACGTTTGCCCAAGCCTTTTTCACCGTCACCGTTTAATATGCGTATGCTCAAGATCTGTTCGCGTAATTCAGCTAATCTGTCGTTCGTGAATGCTGAGCTGAGTTGAGTTTCCGTGTCCGATGTTTCAGGTTCGTCGGAGTAATTCACGAGTGTAGGATTGCTGGCTAAACTTGAATCTAAATCTGAATTTGAATCTGAGCCGGAATTTTGATCCGGAAATTTCGCGGCTAATTGCATTGAGAAAGCGACGTTATCCAGAATCCAGTAGCTTATGTTCTTGTTATACCCGGATTTCCCCGGAGCCATGAACATTTGTATTCGGTTTGAGTCCAACTTGTTCGCGAATTGCAAAAGTTTCAGAGCTTCAAGTGGCGCAAGATCCGTGTCAACTGCGTCGAGAACTTCGGTCACAAGTGCGGGAACTCTTGGGATTATTGACGGGCTTTTGAGTTTCTGCATAACGAGATTTATGAATTTCTGCTGACGTTGAACTCGCCCAATATCACCGAGCGGATCGTGTCTGAATCTCACGTAGCCCAGAGCCGTTTTGCCGTCCATGTGCTGACGACCTTTGGGGATATTAATAAATAACTTGCCGGAATAGTCCGTGTAATATAATTTCTTTTCGACGTTAATATCAATTCCGCCAAGCATATCGATAATTCTCGGGAAACTTTTGTAATTAATCTTCACGAAGTAATCTATCGGCATACCGGTCAAATTCACGAGCGTCTCACGCAGCAGATTTATTCCGCCGTAAACGTAAGCATGATTGATCTTGTCCCAGCTTCGTCCGGGAATATACACGCGCGAATCTCTCGGGATCGAAGCAATTTTCAAACCCATGTTGTCAGCGTCGAAAATTGCCAGTGCGATTGCGTCAGTCCGTGAAGCTCCGTCAACGTTATCAAGTCCGACGATTAAAACATTCACTGTACCTTTTGCAGATTCGATTTGTTGCGAAGATTTTTGCTTTTCGATTCCAACCGCCAATTCAGTTTCGCCGACCGGAGTTGTGTTTGACTGCGTGCGTTGTGAATTATTCTCGGATTGTGTAACTCGCGCAGTTCTCGGAGTTGGCAACGGATTCGGATCGTTCATGACTTCCATAACTTTCACAGTTGCGCCACCCAGAGCCGACGATGCTATCATGATTATCATTCCTAGGATTTTCAAAAATCGCATGTTTTGTATTTCACCTCTTGATAGATAATTATCTCGATAGATAATTATATTATATTTTGTACAGACCTTGGGACTCGATGTAAATTTGCACTAAATGCGGCACGAGAAATCTGATTCCCTCGTTTTCACGAACCCTGCGACGAATTTCTGTGCTGGAGACGGCAAATTCCGGAATTTTTATCACGCGAAGATTGCTGCGAATAATTTTTGGGAGCTTGTCGATACCGTCAAGAGAATATCCCGGGCGTGTTGCAGTTACGAGTGTGCAAAGTGTCGGGATAATTTCGAAATCGTACCATGATGTTATCGATAGCATTGCGTCAAGTCCTGTGATGAAAAACAGATCTTCGGGTTTAACACCTGAGGCTATAAATTCGCGCAGAGTGTCTACAGTGTGAGTGTAATTTTTACGATCAATTTCAGTTCTTGAGACAGAATATTCCAGAACTCCAGCAGTTGCGAGTAACGTCATTGCGTAACGGTCTTCGGATTTAGTGATTTGCGATTTGTGCGGAGGATCTCCAGTCGGGACGAAGACTATTTTGTTAATGCCCAAAATTCGCCGGCTTTCTTCAGCTGCGAGCAAGTGTCCGTAATGAATCGGGTCGAAAGTTCCGCCCATGATTCCGGTTTTGATATTCGCCATGTCACATAATTTGTTCGGGTTCAAAATCGAACTCAATATCGCCGATTAAGATTTTGTCACCTTCACGCGCGCCTGCATCTTCGAGAGCTTCTTCAACGTTGAGCTTTTTCAAGAGTGCCGCGAATTTCAGTAAAGCGTCCTCCTGTTCGAAATTGATTCGTGACACGGATTTCTCGAAATTTGCGTGTTCGACTTTGAATTTGCCGTCCGAAGTGCGAATGATTTGTACTGGAACTCGTTTCTTGGAAGCTTTGCGTGGCAATTCGATAAAAGCCGGTTCGATTGAAGCGTCTATGTCGAAAGATTCGGGCGTGATTTTTGGATTTTCGCGTGCGAGTTTAGCGATTTTCTTGATTAGTTCGGGAATATTTTCGCCGGTCATTGCGCTGACAAACATGCAATCGAGTTTTAATTTGCGCATTTCGGATTTCAGCCGCTTGATATTATTTTGCGAATCCGGTAAATCGATTTTGTTGCCAATCACCAGACACGGACGCTCTGAAAAATCCGGATTATATGACATGAACTCTTTCTGAACCGCGTGGAAATTCTCAAGAATATTTTCTTCGGACAGGTCTAAAACGTGAATCAAGATTCTTGTGCGTTCAGCGTGCCGTAAAAATTCCAGTCCAAGACCTTTGCCATCATGCGCGCCTTCGATTAATCCGGGTAAATCTGCAATTACAACTTGATCGTCATCGATTGCGAGAACTCCGAGATTCGGTGTGAGAGTTGTGAACGGATAGCCTGCGATTTTGGGTTTTGCGCCACTGATTGCTGAGAGAATGCTGGATTTTCCCGCGTTAGGAAGTCCCACGAGACCAACATCAGCGATAAGTTTCAGTTCGAGAATCAATTCGCGTTCTTCGCCAGGATCGCCTTTTTCCGAGAATCTTGGAGCGCGCCGTTCTGAACTTGCGAAATGCGCATTGCCCCGACCGCCTCGACCGCCTTTTGCCGCGAGATATTGCTGTCCGGGAAAGAGCATGTCAGCGAGTAATTCGCCGTCTGAATCCGCGATCAAAGTTCCGCACGGCACGAAAATTTTCAAGTCTTGACCATTTGCGCCCGTTCTCATTGCGCCAGAACCGTGACCAGCGTTGCCAGCCTGAAACCTGCGATTGTATTCGAAATCTGCGAGAGTGACGATTCCTCCGACAGATTCGATTATAACGTCTCCGCCCTTGCCGCCATCAGCACCATCAGGACCGCCTTTGGGAACGAATTTCTCACGACGGAAGCTCAACGCACCATTACCGCCGCGACCTGCTTTCACGAAAATTTTTGCTACGTCTACGAATTTCATGTAATTATCTGCATAAAAAAATCCCCCTCGTCATTCATGATTTTCAACACGTGATGAGGGGAGAGAGATTCCTGTTTTTGAAGTTGTGAATATTACTCAGCGACTGGCTCAACAGAAACGAATTTACGTCCTGCTTTTGTCGCGTAATTGACTTTTCCCGGAACGAGTGCGAATAACGTGAAGTCACGTCCTAACCCGACATGTTTGCCCGGATGAACGCGAGTGCCGCACTGACGAACGAGAATGCTGCCTGCGGTGACCGTCTGACCGGCGAAAACTTTTATGCCGCGATATTTCGGTTTGCTGTCTCTGCCGTTAGTCGAACTTCCCTGACCTTTTTTGTGCGCGAAAAACTGAATGTCAAACGTGAATTTCATGATTAGATATTTTCCTCCGAAATTTTTAGATAACCGGAATTTTCACTGGCGATTTGCCGTAAAGATTTTTCGATTGTGCGAGTGAGAATTTGCAGTTTGTTCGAATATCTTGCCGGCCATGACACACTGATTAAAGGCTTCTCATCTTCGATTATTGCCGTAACGCTTGGGATTTTTGCAACGTTCATGATTCCCAGAAGCAACGCCTGCATAAGTGTCGAAACTGCCGCGCAAATTATATCCGAACCCTTCTCAGCATAACCCGAATGACCCTGCGCCCGTATTCCGGTTAGAATTTTGTTTTGAAACGTGAAAGTTATGTTTGTCACGCTTAATAGCTAACGTCGCGAATTACGATTTCTGTGTAATATTGTCTGTGACCGCGCATTTTGCGATAACCCTTTTTGCTCTTGTACTTGAAAACGAGAACTTTGTCATCGCGAGCCTGATCGAGAATTTCAGCTGTGACTCTTGCGCCCTGAACATACGGAGAGCCGAATTTCGTTCCGCCCTCAACATCTCCGCCGACGAGTAATACTTTGTCGAACATAACTTCTGTGCTGATTTCGCCGTTGATTTTTTCGATTCTGAATTTATCACCGACGTTTGCGCGATACTGTTTACCGCCTGTTTCAAAAACTGCGTACATGTTAAAAAATTCTGTCCTTTCTTCGCCGAATCGTGGCTTTGAGAATGCGTTCTCAAATTATGAATTGCCGTGTTCGTGCGTTTTGCGAGTGATTATAGCATGGAATCGTGTGATGTGCTAATATTTGCGAAAAATTACGAAAGTGTGATTAATCATGCAACATGAAGCTGTGTATCTTGAGAATAATTCGCTAGTGATTCTTGACCAGACGAAATTGCCGAATGAGATCGAATTTTTGCGATTAACTCAACAGTCTGAGATTTATCGGGCGATCAAGAATTTACAAGTTCGAGGCGCGCCTGCGATTGGGATTGCTGCTGCGTATGGATTGTACTTGGCTGCGAGGGAATGCGAATCCGAAGATTACGCGGAATTTTTCGAACACGTACACGCTGCGAAAGAATATCTGAACTCGTCACGACCGACGGCTGTGAATTTGTCATGGGCGTTGAATCGTCTCGAACAAGTTGTGATTCGTAATGAGAATCTTAGCGTTTCGGAAATCAAGAATTTGCTGCGAATTGAAGCTGATCGAATCAAATCCGAAGATGCGGACATGTGCAGAAAAATCGGTGAGTTCGGACTGAGCTTGATCAAGAATGGCGGCGGGATTTTGACGCATTGTAACGCTGGGGAATTAGCGACGGCGAAATATGGCACGGCACTTGCTGCGATTCATCTGGGACGTGAGCGCGGAATGAATTTTAGATTGTATTGCGACGAGACCAGACCGTTATTGCAGGGTTCGAGATTGACGGCGTTTGAGTTGATTGCTGACGGTGTTGACACGACGCTGATTTGCGACAACATGGCATCACAGGTTATGAAAAACGGTTGGATTGACGCGGTATTTGTCGGAGCGGATCGAATTGCCGCGAATGGCGACACGTGCAATAAAATCGGAACTTCAGGGCTTGCGATTCTTGCGAAATATTACGGGATTCCGTTTTACGTTTTTGCGCCGAAATCCACGATTGACATGAGCATAAATTCCGGTGACGAGATCGTAATCGAACATAGACCATCGAGCGAAATTACGGAACTTTGGTACGAGAAACGCATGGCCCCGAACGATGTGAAAGTTTATAATCCGGCATTTGACGTTACGAATCACGAATTAATCTCAGGAATTGTTACGGACTTGGGAATTTTTCGCGCGCCTTATGACGTTAGCTTGAGAGAAATTTTCGCGTAAGAAAAACAGCCCTCGTTGTGAGAGCTGCGTTAATTCGTAGGTGTTTGTTCGTGTGAAAATTATTTCTTGAACTCGATGAATGATTTCGCGATGCCTTCCGGATCAAGTCCGAAAGCTTTGCGTAATTCGCTGGAAACACCTGATAAGCCGTATTTTTCAACGCCGAGATTCTTGATTTTTGCGCCAAGATTGCGGCGTGCGATTTCAAGACCAAGGATTGCGCCCATGCCCGTGTTGATGTGATGATCTTCGACGGTCAGAATATATCCGGTTGCACATGCTTCTTTCAAAGCAGCCTCGTCGATTTCAAGCGGTGATGATACGCAATAGACCGAGACATTCACGCCCTGTTTTGCGAGTTCTTCTGCGGATTTCAGCGCGATTTGTGTCAGGTAGCCGAGTGCGAAGATTGCGCCGTCTTTTCCGTCACGTAATTTCACAGCTTTGCCGTACTCGAATTTGTAATCAGGTGACGCAAATTCCGGAATCGAATCAACTTTGCTGCGACCAACAGCCAAGCACACACAGCCCGGAGTTTTGAGCATGTAACGGGTAGCTTTGTCAGTCTGGTTAGGATCTGCCGGCACGAGTAATTTCCAGCCGAACATGTTACGCGCCTGTCCGACGTAATCTATGCACTGGTGAGTTTCGCCGTCTTCGCCAACGTCAAGACCAACGTGAGTTAATACGAGTTTGTTGCCAGCTTTGTTGATGTCGTTAAGTCTTTGCTGGTTGTAAGCTTCGTCGATTCCGAAAACGCCAAATTCTGCCCAGACTGAGACAGTTCCAGCAGCCGCCGCAGCTCCCGAAATTGTAGCAACAGCATGTTCCTGAATGCCGCACTGGATAAATTCATCGGGACAGACTTTCTTGAACTCGCCGGTCATAACGGACGGTGACAAATCGCAATCGAATACAAGAATCGGAGTTTTGCCCGGGACTTTGTAATTGAGTTTGCCCACGTCAGCGACAGCTTTTCCGAATGCGCCGCGGTTGTCGGATTTTTTCTCGTTCGTGTATACGATCGGAGTTCCGGTTTCGATATCAGCTTCGAATGGGGTAATTTCGCGATAAGGTTTCGGAGCAGGAGTATTTTTTCGCGCGTCGAGAGCTTTGTTCAGGATTTCAGGATCGCCGCCGAGAGATTTAATGACGGTTGAATAAATCGGTTCGCCAGGAGCTTTTCCGTGATAAGTTGGCAGCCCTTCCATTTCGCCGCCGTCTTTGCCCATGATAGTATTGCACATGAGTACAGTAGGTTTGCCGTTTTTACCAGCGTTTGCGAGAGCCTTGAATAATTCGGGGAATGAATGTCCATCGCATTCCACAACTTCCCAGCCATCAGCTTCCCAGATTTCTCGGATGTTGCATTGCATGATTTCTTCGACAGTGCCGCTGAGCTGAATCTTGTTCCAGTCGATGAGGGCGATTACGTTGTTGAGTTTCTGGCTGACTGCGATTCGTCTGGCTTCTGCAAGTTGTCCTTTGGTTTGACCGCCGTCACCCATCAAGACGAAAACTTTGCCGTCATGATTTCTAGCGCGCTGAGCCAGTGCAAATCCGACACCAGCTGAAAGTCCCTGACCTAAGTTGCCCGTGTCCCAATCGATTCCGGGAACTTCTCGAACAATGTGTCCCTGAATTGTGCTGCCGAATCGTCTGAAGTTTGGTAACGCGTCCTCGGCAGGAATGAATCCGTATTCGATTAAAGCTGCGTAAACTCCTGCTGAAGTGTGACCGTGAGAAATTATTACGTAATCACGATCGAGTTCACTTGCATTAGCCGGCGTTAAATTTGCGAATCCGTAAACGCTCAGGAACATTTCCATGCTTGAGAATGCGCCGCCCGGGTGACCGGAATTTGCAGCCTGAACCATTGTTAAAGAATTGATTCGAGCTTGTTTTGCAGATGCTTTCAGAGCGTTGAGTTCTTCATCAGTGAGAGTAGCTTTTCCGTGCAGATTTTTAAGTGCCATAATTTTTCCTCCGTTTAATTATTATTGTTATATTAAGAATAACAGAATTTGCAGAATTTTGAATCGCAGAATTATTGAATCGTGATAATATTTCCGAAAGAACAGGAGGGGAATTTTTTGGATCTCGATTTTTTTATGGTTATCAAAACTTTGACGGGATTATTCGTGTTGATAGCGTTTGGCTATGCTGCTGTGAAGACTGGCATGGTTGACGCGAGAGCTACGGTGCATTTCTCGGCATTATTAATGAAGATTACGTTGCCATGTACGATTTTTATATCGCTGGTTCAGAAGGAATATAATCCGGCGTTTATTTACGATGCTTTGACGATGATTGCGAGCGGACTTGTGATTTACACGTGCATGTTGTATGTTTCGAAATTCGTCGCGAAAATTTTCGGAGTTGCAAAAAATTCGCGTGGGATTTGGGCATTTGCGTGTACGTATAGCAATGCGGGATTTGTCGCGTTCCCGATTACGTTGGCATTGTTGGGGCGAGAAGGTCTTGCGCTTGCTGTAATGCTGAATATGACGTTTAACATCACGGCGTATTCGTTGGGCGCGATTGAGATTGCTAAGGATTCAGCGAGTACGTCTGGAGAATTGGATATGAAGTCCGTAATTTTCAGCACGATAAATTTCGCGATTGTTTTAAGTCTGATATTTTATTTCGGAAGAATCGAATTGCCCGAACTTGCTGCAACGTCGATAAATTACGTTTCGAATATTACTACGCCGTTGTCGATGCTTTTGATCGGAATGTCACTGGCGAAGACACACACGCAGGATATTTTGAAGAACAGGGACGCTTGGACATGTTCAGCGATGCGCCTGATAATTTACCCGTTAATATTGTGCGGATTATTCCGGATTTTTGTGCCGTGGAGCAATCCGATGATTACGGCGGTAATAATTCTGGTTATGTCTATGCCCGTTGCGAGTACAGCTGTGATAGTTGCTGAAACGTATAATTCGAACGCGGATTTAGCAGCTGAAGCGTTATTTATCTCGGACGTTGCTTGCATGATTACGATACCGTTGATTTGCACGTTGATTCCGGTTTGATTTTACTGGGAGTGAAAGATTTTGCTGAAGAAATTATATTGCGAATTTCTGAGATTTGGCTGCTTTACGTTTGGCGGAGGCTGGAGCATTGTCGCGCAGATGAACGAACTGTACGTGAAACAGGAGCGGATTTTGACGGACGAAGAATTGCTGGATATTACGAGCATAGGAAGAAGTTTGCCCGGGACGATGATCGGAAATATTGCGATGTTATTCGGATATAGAATGCGCGGATTTTTCGGAGGAGTTGCGTGCGCGTTCGGAATGATAACTGCGCCGATGATTGTGTTGATATTAATCACGATGTTTTACTCGATGTTTCATGATAACGTTTGGGTAGCTTCTGCGATGAAAGGAGTTAGAGCAGCGGTTGCTCCTGTGATTTTGAGCGCGTTGATGGCGATGCTGCGAAGTGCGTTCAAGTTTCCGCCGTGTTATCTGGTAGCGTTGTTGATGTTCGGATTGTATTTTTTCGCCGGAATTAGCTGTGTTTGGCTTGTAATTTTCGGAGCGATTCTGGGACTTGTGATTTGCGAATATTACGAGAAGAGAGCGAATCATGAGTGAGTTAATAACGCTGCTTGAATTATTCTGGAGTTTCGTGAAAATCGGATTTACAAGTTTCGGTGGCTTGTCGATGATTCCGTTGATTTCGAGCGAGATGATCTCACACGGATTCATGACGGCTTCAGAAGTTGCGGATATAGTAGCGATTGCTGAGATGACACCGGGACCGCTGGGATTGAATTGCGCGACGTTCGCGGGAATGCGTGCGGCCGGAATTTTGGGAGCGATTGTCGCGAATTTGGGAGCGTTATCGCCGGCGTTGACGTTTGCGTTTGCAGCCGCGGTATTTTTCGAACACGCGAAGAATAACAAGTATCTCGTGCAAATAATGACAGGTGTAAGACCTGCGTGTGTAGGAATGGTTGCCGGAGTAATCGTCGAGATGGCGCGTGAAAATTATGTTGACGTTCCGACGCTTGCGATTGGAGTTATAGATCTGATTTTGCTTTTGTATCTGAGAATGTCGATCCCGAAAGTTTTGTTATTAAGCGCGATTTTGGGGATTATATTTTTTGCGGTGATGGGATTGTGAGCTATGTTTGATAAACGAGCATTGATGGATTTTATCGAGAGAAATACGTTTCTGAGTGTTGTGGATTGTGGCGAATGGTTTTACGCGGCGCATTATGTTGAACGTTCGTTTGCTGCTGCGTACACGAGCGATGATCTGGAAAAGTTGTGCGAATTTGCTTTGAAAGCGGATCGTGCGAAAAAAAATGATTCGCTTTACTTGATATTTCGCAGCAAATTTGACGAATCGAATCCTGATTATGTTCGAAAGTGCGTTGAATTGTTTATGCGTGAAAGAAAGATTCGTGAGATTAATCGCGTATAAATCCGAAATTTTTGGTGTAATATGCGCTTGAACAAAATTTTTTTTGTATATATAATTGACGCTGTTTTTGAAATTTCAGGGGTAATCCCGTTTTATTACAGGAGGTGAAAATTTTTTATGGCAGAAAATCAGACGATTGCGGAGATTAAGACCGCCGAATCTCAAGCTGCCGCCGCGGTTCAGTCAGCGAAAGAGAATGCAGTGAAGAAGCTTAACAGAGCAAGTGCCGACGCTGAAAATTCTCTCAAGGAAGCCAGACAAGCCGCAGCCCGACAGTTCCGAGACAAGATTAAGCGTGCTGAAGAAGCAGCCGAGACGAAAGCCAAAAATATTCTGTCCAAGCGTGAAGCTGATGCCAAAGGATTCTATGACAGTCACAAGTCAAAGATTCACGGTGCAGCCTCATGGATTACTGAAGAGGTGATGAAGAAATATGGGCGTGGCTAGACTCAAGAAATCTGAGCTGTATTATCACAAATCCGTCCATGCTCAGATAGCCGCAGCACTTCAAGAGTCACAAGCTTGTCAGATTATAAGCACGGAATCTGAATCTGAGTCTAAAACACGCGAATCGGGTTCGGAGATTTTTGCTTTGCTTTCGAAGAGTGAGGAGAAATTATCGGATATTAGATACTTGATGCGAAGTTTGACGCCGCATTTTGTTGATCCGGTGCCGTCACTTGACAGAATGCTCGGTGAACGTCCGGAAGTTTCGATGGAAGATTTGTCGAAATTATCGGATCAGACGGATTTGAAAGTTATTTGCGAGAAAACTCGCGCTGTTGAACAAAGAACTGCTCAGACGAGGCTTGAATTATCACAGGCACGGGCAGATCTTGCATTGCTTGAGAATTTGGGATTCTTCCAGTATCAGCTCTCGGTCATAACTGAGGGGACTAAAACGCTCAAAGCTGTAATCGGAACGGTGAAAGTTGAGAGTGTGAATAAGCTTAAGGCTGCGTTGGGAGATTTCTCGAAATTTGCGAGTGATGTTGACTTGACTGTTGCAGAAATTGACGAGAAGGCGAATCCTCAGGAAATTTACGCTGCGTTGATTTATTCACGGAAACTTGAGCGCGAAATATTAGACGTTTGCGTTAAGAATGGATTTTCGAGTGTTGAGATTCCGTCACATTTCCAGGCTACGGTCGCAGAAGAAAAGGAAATTGCTGTTGCGAAAATCGCTGAACTTGAAGCTGCTGAGGCTGCTGCACTTGCTGATATGAAAGCACTTGCGCAGGAGAACATGCCGACGGTTCAGAAACTCTCGGATTATTGGACGAGCATGAACAGACGCTGGCAGGAAATCGCGAAGAGTGAGAACACAGAGACGACTGTTTTCACGAAATTCTGGATTCCTGAGACTGAGTGTGAGAAGCTGAAGTCCAAGATTGATTCGATAAGCTCTGACGTTGAGCTGGTATTTGCCGATCCTGAACCCGATGAAGAACCGCCGACGTTGCTTAAGAATGGCAATTTTGCTAGACCGTTTAATATTTTGACGGAATTGTACTCGCCGCCGACGTATCGAGGGATTGATCCTACGCCGTTATTAGCACCGTTCTTTTTTATATTTTTTGGAATGTGTTTGGGCGATGCTGGTTACGCGATAGTTTTGGCTGGAACGATCTGGTACGTTTTCAGGAAGTACAAGCGAATCCCGGCAGGAATTAAGGATTTCATCACGTTATTTGCGTATTGTTCGGTTTCGACGCTGATTTACGGAATAATTTCTGGAAGTTTCTTCGGGAATTTTATCGACAGTTTTGTGCCGATTCTCGTTCCGTTCAAAAATTCGCTGATGTTGGTTGACCCGATGACGAATCCGATGCAGGTTTTGGGAATTTCGCTGTTATTAGGCGTCGTGCATTTGATGTTTGGATTATTAATCGCAGCGTATGACAAGATCAGGCACGGAGAATTTATTGACGCTTTGGGCTCGGATATTTCGTGGTTCCTGTTCATCGTGGGATTATGCTTCTATGGTGTAGGACTTGGCGGAATGCTGCCGTCACATTTCGTGCAAATCGGTCAGGCGATGGCGATTCTCGGAGCGGTGATAATATTTATTTACGCGGGCAAAGGCAAAGCCGGAATTTTCAGCAAGATTATTTCCGGATTTTTGGCGTTATACGGATCGACGTCGTATTTGGGAGACATTCTGAGTTATAGCAGATTGTTGGCGTTAGGCTTTGGATCGGCTGTTATCGGAATGGTAATAAATCTTTTGGGCGGACTTGCTGCTGACATTCCGTATATTGGCTGGCTGATTGGCATAGTTGTAATAATCGGCGGTCATATATTCAGCATTTTGATTAATATTTTGGGTTCGTTCGTACACCCGTTGAGACTTCAGTACGTTGAGTTCTTCGGGAAATTTTACAACGGCGGCGGAGAGTCATTTGCTCCATTGACACTTTCACAGGAATTTGTCACCGTCAAATCTTAGACAAATCTTAGAAAAGAAATATATTTTACGAAAGGTTGTGTGTTTTTATTATGGAATATCTTGGACTTTCTTTGGCACTTTTTGGAGCGGCGTTGGCTGCTGCACTTTCAGGAATTGGTTCTGCAATCGGAATCGGTGTTGCCGGCGGATCGGCTGCTGGTGTTATGACTGAAGATCCTAACAAATTCGGTTCATGCTTGATTTTGCAGGCATTACCTGGAACTCAGGGAATTTACGGCTTGTTGATCGCGTTTTTCGTGTTGAACAAGCTTGGACTTTTGGGCGGTGCAGGAGCAGTTGCGCTTAACTGGAATCAGGGTTTGCAGATTTTCGCGGCTTGCTTGCCGATAGCGTTGGTAGGCTGGTATTCGGCGATTTGGCAGGGCAGAACTTCAGCGGCTTCAATCCAGATGATCTCGAAAAAGCCCGAAGCAATGGGTAAAGCGATTATTTTGCCGGCAATGGTCGAAACTTACGCAGTCCTTGCACTTCTTACGAGTATTTTGATGCTCATGGGAATCCAAGTGGGTTAATTCGGGTGGGTGATCTTAATGGCACTTGCCGATATAAAAGCTAAAATCAAATCGGATTCTCAGGCGCAGATTAAGGCAATCGAAGAGGAAAACGACGCAAAAGTCCGTGCAGTCAGTCAGAAAGTCAATGCTGAGATCAAGAGCATTCAGGATTCTTACGCTGCAAGACTTGCCAAGGAAGAGCCGGAAGTTCTCAAACGTCGCGAAATCGTGGCTGAACTTGACGCAAAGCGCGTGGATTTGGGAACTCGTCAGAAATTGGTCTCAGAGGCATTTGAGGCGGCTTTGAAGCAATTAACGGAATTACCGGCTGAGAAATACGCTGGATTTGCTGAGAGATTGCTCAACGAGGCGGTCGCAACTGGCAAAGAAGTCATGTTCACCGGCAAGAACGAGAAATGCCTGGATCAGAACTGGCTCGAAAAATATAATTCTGCGCATAACACTTCGATAACGCTTTCAACTGAGAAACTTGATATTGCTGGCGGTTTTGTTTTAAGAAACGACAGGATCGACACGAATTGTTCTTGGGAGATGTTGCTCTCCGACGCACGCTCTGAAATTGAGACAGGGGTCGTTAAAAGGCTGTTCGAGTGAGGGGGGTGTAAGCTGTGAGTTATGTTTACACCGTTGCACGGCTGCGAGGAATGGAGAATCATATTCTGGATTCGGCATTTTTCACACGCCTGATGGACAGCGCAAGTATCGATGACGCTCTGAAAATGCTCGGTGAGACGTCGTATTCGCAGTATTTGAATCAGGATTCGAATTTTGACAAGGCGATTGATTCTGAGATGCTCGCCACGTTCCATGAGTTGGCGCAATTTGTGCCGGATCAGGAATTGTTGACGCTTTTCAGGATTCCGTATGATTTTCATAACGTGAAGGTGTTGCTGAAGGGATTATTTAAAGTCAGAGCCGGAGATTTGAACGGAAGACGCTATGATTTGCTCTCAAAATTAGCAAGCATTGACACGAATGAATTAACGGAAGCTGTCGAAACTGAAGAATACGGATTCTTGCCTTATGGCTTGACGGACGTAATTCCGCAGTGTGTAGCGTTGTGGGATCAGACTAAGAATGCGCAGGCTGTGGAGTTGCTGCTGGATCATCAGATGTTCAAAGCGATGTTGGCTCTTGCTGAAAAACTGAACGTTGCTCTTGTTACGAAATGGGTCAAACTGAAGATTGACGCGGAGAATCTGAAAGCAGCGATCAGACTTGCGAGACTGAAATATGATTCGAATCATGCGCTGCCGTTCTTTCACGAGGGCGGATTTTTGAGACCTGATGATTTTGCGAAACTCATGAATGAGCCACAGGAGACTTGGTCACGGATTTTGTCGCACACGGATATTTCGAAAGTTCTGAGTGCCTTGACTGAACAGCAGGATTTGAAAGTTGCATTCTCGGACGTTTCAGCGGCGATTGACAGATATTTGCTCGAAGTTCTGGAATCTGCGAAATATTCGATTGAAGATCCTGCGAACGTGCTGCTTTATATTCTTGGCAAAGAAGCTGAGGCTAGGAATGTGCGTGTGTCGCTTGTTTGCGTATCGTCCGGACTTGACCGCGAATTTGCTCGTCGTGCTGTGATCGCGTGATGTAACGGAGGTTAATATTCGATGTCAGAAAAAAATACGAAACCCATTGCAGCAATAGGCAGTTATGAAATGGTCTTGCCGTTTCAGGCAGTCGGGATTCACAGCGTGATATTAAATTCCGAGAATCGCGGCGATTTCGAGAAGATTCTTGAGCAATTAGCCGGTGAAGATTACGCGGTGATATTTATTCAAGAAGATTTATTTGTGGATTTCTCGGACGCAGTTGAAGGGATTAATGATAAATATAATACCAGTGTGTTGCCGGTGCCGTCACCGTTGGGTGCGACTGGAGCGGGGCTAGCTTCGATTAGGCGGAGTGTAGAGAAGGCCGTTGGTATGGATATTTTTGCCGAAAGATAAATAATATTACTCGGAGGAGATTAAATTAAATGCCTGACAAAAAGGAAGTTAAAGGAGTTATAGAAAGAATTTCAGGCTCTCTGGTTGTCGCTGGCGGCATGGAAGGCGCGAGTATGCAGGACGTTGTGCATATCGGCGAACTCGGACTTGTCGGCGAAATACTTGAAGTGAAGGGGGATAAAGCTTCGATTCAGGTATACGAGGAGACTTCGGGACTTATGCCCGGTGAACCCGTTGTCTCGACAGGAGAGCCTTTGAGCGTTGAACTTGGGCCGGGAATTATCGAGCAGTTTTATGACGGCATTCAGAGACCGTTGGAATTGATCGAGAAAGCAGCAAACAGCCATTTTATTTCGCGTGGCATCAGTGTTCCGGCGTTGGATAGAAACAAGAAATGGGCTTTTAATCCGAAAGTCAAAGTCGGCGATGAAGTCATAGCTGGCGATATTCTCGGGACTGTTCAGGAGACTGTTGTAGTCGAGCATAGAATCATGGTTCCGTTCGGATTAAAAGGCAAAGTTGCCAAAATCGAATCCGGCGAACACACGATTGAAGAAGTAATCGCAGTTTTGGACGATAATGGCAGGAAATACGAGATCAAGATGCTTCAGCGTTGGCCAGTCAGAAGACCGAGACCGGTTGCCAGCAGACTTGCTCCGAATGTTCCGATGACGACAGGACAGCGTGTTGTTGACGCATTCTTCCCGGTTGCGTTGGGTGGAACTGCATGTGTTCCCGGACCTTTCGGTTCAGGAAAGACCGTTATTCAGCACCAGTTCGCGAAATGGGCGCAGGCTCAGATCGTTGTTTACGTCGGTTGCGGTGAGCGCGGAAATGAGATGACGGACGTTTTGCTGGAATTTCCGGAACTTGAAGACCCGCAGTCCGGTCAGCCTTTGATGAAACGAACGACTTTGATCGCGAATACGTCGAATATGCCGGTTGCAGCTCGTGAAGCTAGCGTTTATACGGCGATTACTCTGGCGGAATATTATCGTGACATGGGCTATTCGGTCGCATTGATGGCGGACTCGACAAGCCGTTGGGCTGAGGCTCTGCGTGAAATGTCCGGTCGTTTGGAGGAAATGCCCGGTGAAGAAGGTTATCCGGCGTATCTGGGAACTCGTCTGGCGTCGTTCTATGAGAGAGCTGGGCGTTGTATCGTGAACGGCAAAGATCAGCGTGAAGGATCGATCACTGTAATCGGAGCAGTTTCACCTCCCGGCGGTGACTTGTCAGAACCCGTTACGCAAAACACACTCAGAGTTACGAAAGTTTTCTGGGGACTTGACGCGAATTTGGCATATCAGAGACACTTCCCGGCGATTAACTGGCTGTCGAGCTATTCGCTTTACACAGAAAGACTTGACGCTTACTGGAACGAGAAATTTGATGACCAGTGGAGCGGCTTGAGAATCGAGGCAATGAGCTTACTCGAACAGGAATCGCAGCTGAACGAGATCGTCAGACTTGTCGGAATCGACGCACTTTCACGCGATGAACGCATGGTCATGGAAACGGCGAAATCTTTGCGCGAGGACTTCCTGCACCAGAACGCGTTCCATGAGATTGACACGTACGCTTCAATGGAAAAGCAGTTCAAGATGCTGAGGACGATTATAGATTTTCATCATCAGGGCTTGGACGCTCTCAGAAAAGGCGCGCCTATGAACAAGCTGTTTAATTTACCGGTTCGTGAACAGATTGCGAGAATGCGCTACTTGGAAGAGAAAGATATTAATCAAATTGATTCTCTCGATGAAGTTATTAAAGAGCAGATTAACGGAATAGTTCCTGTCGGAGGTGAGACTAATGCTGCCTAGAGAATATAGAACGATTTCAAGTCTGTCTGGTCCGTTGATGATGGTCGAGAAAACTCAGGACGTTCGTTATGATGAGCTGGTCGAAATTTCACTCGCAAACGGTGAGAAAAGACGTGGTCGTGTTCTTGAGATTGAGACGGATAGAGCGTTAGTTCAGGTTTTCGAGGGAACTTCGGGGATTGACGGAGAGGACACGAAAGTTAGATTTGTCGGAAAAGTTTTGACGCTGCCGGTTGCGCGTAACATGTTGGGACGAGTTTTCAACGGACGCGGTGAGCCTATCGACGGTGGCGCGCCTTTAATTGCCGAGCAGAATCTTGATATTAACGGCATGCCGATGAATCCGTTCTCAAGAGATTACCCGTCAGAATTTATCCAGACCGGAATTTCGACGATTGACGGACTGAACCCGATGGTCAGAGGTCAGAAGCTGCCGATTTTCTCAGCGTCAGGTTTGCCTCATAACAGAATGGCAGCACAGATTGCGCGTCAAGCTACGGTTATAAGCGGTCACGAGGATTTCGCGGTTGTCTTCGCAGCGATGGGCATAACGTTTGAAGAAGCGTCGTTCTTTATGGAAGATTTCAGACGCACGGGCGCATTGCAGAGGACGGTCTTGTATATTAACTTGGCTGATGACCCCGCAATCGAAAGAATTTCTACGCCGAGAATTGCCTTGACTGCTGCTGAATATCTCGCGTTCGAATGCAATATGCACGTCGTTGTAATCTTGACGGACTTGACGAACTATTGCGAGGCTCTGCGTGAAATTTCCGCTGCACGTAAAGAAGTCCCCGGCAGACGCGGTTATCCTGGATATTTGTACACTGACCTTGCTACGATGTATGAACGCGCCGGACGTTTGAAAGGCAAATCAGGATCGATTACGCAAATTCCGATTTTGACGATGCCTGAAGATGACAAGACACACCCGATTCCGGACTTGACCGGATATATAACTGAAGGACAGATTATTCTCAGCCGAAGCTTGCACAGACAGGGAATTTATCCGCCAGTCGATGTCATGCCGTCGCTTTCACGTTTGAAGGATAAGGGTATCGGTAAAGACAAGACACGCGAAGATCACGCCGACTTGATGAACCAGTTGTTCGCAGCGTATGCCCGCGGTAAAGAAGCAAAAGAACTCGCCGTAATTCTTGGTGAGGGCGCGCTTTCAGACGAGGACAAAGCTTTCGCGAAATTCTCGACTGAATTTGAGGATAAATACGTTCGCCAGGGTGAGTACGAGAACAGGACGATCAAAGAGACGCTAGAATTGGGCTGGAACTTGCTTACGATGATTCCTGTCAAAGAACTCAAGAGAATCAGAGACGCTTATATTGACAAGTATTTGAAACCGTTACTTGAAGCAAAATCCAAGACTGAATAAAGGGGGAATTTGACGATGGCAAGAATGAACGTCAACCCCAACCGAATGGAGCTTTCGAAATTAAAGCAGCGTTTGTCAGTTGCGAAACGCGGGCATAAATTGCTGAAAGACAAACAGGACGCACTGATTAAAGCATTTCTGGAGAAGGCTCGTTCAGGAAAAGATTTGCGCGAACAAGTTGAGAAAGAATTAGCTGAATGTTACGGGACGTTCGTGCTATCAAGGGCACAGACTACTCCGGAAATTCTTGAGCAGGCGTTAATGTTCCCGGGCGCGAAATCCACGCTGACTGTCGATTGGCATAATGTCATGAGCGTCATGGTTCCGGAATACAACGTCGAACAGCAGGGCAATCCGGTGAATTATGGCTTCGTAAATGTTCCGTTATTGCTCGATGCGGCTCTCGAAAGATTCAGCAAATTGATCCTGAACTTGCTCAAGCTCGCTGCCGAGGAAAAAGCTATTAGACTCATGGCCGGCGAAATTGAACGCACACGACGCAGAGTTAATGCTCTCGAATACGTCATGATCCCGAATTTAGTCGAGACGATACGTTACATAAGCATGAAACTCGACGAACAAGAACGTTCAACTTTGAGCAGATTAATGAAGATCAAAGAAATAGTTTCAGCTTAGAAATTACGAATTATGCAATGCAATGCTCCCTTTTGATGCTTGATACGAAGGGGGCATTTTTATATCAAGAATTTAGGAGTGATAATCATGACTGACATGACAGAATACGAAAAAATGATTCGCGGCGAGTTATATTTTCCCGGCGACGAGGAATTATACACGCTCAGAACACGCGCTCACAGATTATGCGTCGAATATAATCAAACGTTCGATACAGACGAAGACAAACGCAACGAAATTCTCGGCAAATTAATCACGAATTATGACCCAAACGAAATATATTTCCAAGGTCCGATTTATTTCGATTACGGGATTAATATTCACATCGGGAAAAATTTCTACGCGAATTTTAACCTGACAATTCTGGACTGCTGCCCCGTGAAAATCGGCGACAACGTTCAAATCGGAACAGGTGTCTCGCTTTTAACGCCCGTTCACCCGATAAAATATCAGGAACGTAACGCGAAATACGTCGAAGGCTTTGACAGACCAATCGTCCTCGAATACGCGAAACCAATTACAATCGGCGATAATTGCTGGCTCGCTGCAAACGTAACTGTCATAGGCGGCGTAACAATCGGCAATGGCTGTGTAATCGGTGCTGGAAGCGTCGTAACTCGTGACATTCCGGATAATTCTTTCGCGGCTGGGAATCCCTGTAAAATTATCAAAGCAATCGATAATTAATCACGCATCACGCATCACGAAAAAATCCCTCGGAATTTTCGCAACTCCAAGGGATCTCGTTTTATTCGCAATTAGAATATTATATTCTTTTCTTAACGACTTACCGATTCGCTTCGTCAAGTCCGCCGTTCAAAGCACAAATCGCGCAGGCTTCTTTCGCACTGTGCAGCGAACCGCACTTCGGGCAAGTTACCATATCGCTCTTCGCCTCGTACAAGTCAACTCTGTGACACTCTGGGCAAACGTAAATATCAACATGAACTCGATCCGCTTTCAAAAACGCACTGCCCATAGGATAAGCCGACTCTCGCAATTTAAGCTCCTTGTGGCATAACGGACATAATTTTTTCTCTGACATAATTATTTATCATTCCTTTCGTGTTTCGCAATTTGTGAGTTATTATAATACATCTTTCGCAATGTTTTTCAACACGTCAGACGATTCGCGTAATTTCCTGTGTTCCTCGGCACTCAATCGCAGCGGAATTATATTCTCAACACCGTCCTTGCCAATTATCGCCGGCAAACTCAAAGCAACGTTCTCGATCCCATACGTATTATTAATCAAGCTCGAAATCGGCAAAATAGTTTTTTCATCACGAATTATCGCCGAAGAAATTCTCTTCACAGCCATCGCAATGCCGTAATAAGTCGCCTGTTTACGCTTGATAATCTCGTACGCACTGTTACGCACGCTCTCTTCAATCTGATTCATCGCCTCAGAATGATCATAATGCCCGCGCATTTCGCAAAAATCATGCAACGGCACTCCAGAAATATTCGCACTGCTCCACGCAGCAAATTCACTGTCGCCATGTTCTCCGATTATGAACGCGTGAATGCTCCGGGTGTCAACCTGCAAATGTTCGCCGAGTAAATAGCGCAATCTCGCCGTGTCAAGAACCGTACCAGAGCCAATTACTCGATTAACTGGCAAACCGCTGTGTTTTATCGCCGTCAATGTCAAAATATCAACCGGATTCGCTACGACCAGCATAATCCCCTGACAGCTGCGTTCCGAAATCTCGGACATTATGCCTTTGAAAATCCCGACGTTCTTTTTCACAAGATCAAGACGAGTTTCACCGGGTTTCTGGTTAGCTCCGGCGGTTATCACGAGTAATGCGGCGTCACAAGCATCGTCATAATCTCCGGCGTAAATTTTCATCGGATAGGCAAGCGGCATTCCGTGAGCAATATCAAGAGCTTCACCCTCAGCACGATCGCGATTCACGTCAATCAAGACCATTTCGGAAAATAATCCGCCCTGCATTAACGCAAACGCACTCGCACTGCCGACAAATCCGCAGCCAATTATCGCAACTTTTCGTAAATTTAACATGCTATATTCTTGCTATATTCTCGACAAATACTCCAGACACGTTCTCACACCGAACGCACTCGCACCCTTCGAGTAAATCCCAAATTCTTTCTCGTAGAAATCTGTGCCGGCAATGTCCAAATGCGCCCAGGAAATTTTCTCGCCAACAAAATTCGACAGGAATATCGCCGCGAAAATTGCTCCTCCGTAACGCTTGCCGCAATTCGTCAAATCCGCAAACGGGGATTTCAAACTCTCAGCAATGTGTTCGTCCTCGTGAGGCATTCTCCAGAACGATTCTCCCGAACGCTCAGACGCTGCAAGAAATTCACGCGCTAATTCGTCATCGTTCGCAAATAATCCCGCGCGCCAATTTCCCAACGCTACAGCACATGCTCCCGTCAACGTAGCCATGTCGATTATTACGTCCGGTTTCAATTCACTCGCAACACACAGAGCATCTGACAGAACTAATCGCCCCTCCGCGTCCGTGTTATTAATCTCGATTGTCTTGCCATTTCGCGCCGTGACAATATCATCGGGTCTGAACGCAGATCCTGACGGCATGTTCTCAGCAGCGGCCAAGAATCCGTGAACTTCGATATTCAAGCCGAGTTCGCGAACGCCCTTCATGATCCCAAGAACGTTACAAGCTCCGGTCTTGTCACCTTTCATCGTAGTCATGTAATTCTCGGGTTTAATATCAAGCCCGCCGCTGTCAAACGTAATTCCCTTGCCGACGAACGCGATTTTCTTAACAGGATTCGCAGGTTTGTAGCTCAGGTGAATCAATCTCGGGGGAGTCTGTGAACCTGAGCCGACTGCCAGCAACGCGCCCATTTTCTCAGCACGCAGCCTGTCAGAATCCCAGATTTCACATTCAAGTCCGCATTCTTTCGCAAGTTCCGCAGCTTTGAGCGAGAGACTTTCCGGATTAATCACGCAGCCCGGTTCATTCGCAATTTTACGCGAGAAAATCTGAGCTTGTGCAAAAATTCTGCCCTTCGAAATTTCCGGCTCAGAAAAATCTCTGTCAACGTAAATCTCTTTCAACGCGAAATCTTTGTGATCGGCATTCTTGCTCTTGTACCTGTCGAACTCATACGCGCATAACTCAGCAGCTTCAGACAATGCAACGGGCAAATCATCGAAATGCAAATCCCCGAGCATAACTTGAAGCGCAAAATTCTGGTCGCGTCCGGCAGTTCTGAAAACCCACGCCAAACTATCGCGCACGAGATTTAATTTCACATCGCATCTCTTGCCCAGTCCAACGAGATATATATTGCGAATATTATTCTTAGCGAAAACCGGAATTTTTACGAGACTGCCTTTTTTACCCGTGAAATCTTTTCGCGAAATTATCTCACGTACTTCATCACAGAAACACAGCTCCGAATTTTTCTCGCAATCCTCACATGATAGCAAGAATACTACAGAGCTGTTCTCCGGCAAATTATTTTCGAATCGCTTAATTAGCATTAACTGCCCTCTTGACGAAGCCCGACTTCAGGCATTTTGTGCAAATCTTCATTCGAGCCGTTACGCCGTCACCGAGATCTACGTGTACATTCTGCAAATTTATCAACCAACGTCTGCGTGTGTGACGATTAGAATGACTGACTGCGTTCCCTGATACCGGACCTCTTCCGCAAAACTGACAATATTTAGCCATCTAAAAAATTCCTCCGTATGTTTATGTTAATGAAATTCGTAAAAAATTACGCGGCTAATTATACTACAAGAATTACGCGAAAAACAAAAATAACTTGCGAAAATCAGTCTTTCATATTACAATCTATACGTGCGGACGTAGCTCAGTTGGCAGAGCATCAGCTTCCCAAGCTGAGGGTCGCGGGTTCGAATCCCGTTGTCCGCTCCATTTTTTTGAAGGATTATATATAACCCTATGACCAGAAAATTATTTTTACTCGCATTCGCATTTGCGTTATCTCTCACAAGCCAATCATTTGCTCAGGGAAAATTGCGCGTAATTTGCAGCCTGTTTCCGGGATACGATTTCGCGAAGAATATACTCTCAGACAGAGCCGACGTGAAATTATTATTGCGTCCGGGAGTTGAGCCACACGATTTCGAACCGTCTGCGCGCGACATAATGAATCTAAACGAGTCCGACATATTTATTTACACCGGCGATTTAATGGAACCTTGGGCAGCGAAGATTGTCTCGTCACTGAATCCGCGCGTGAAAATTATCAATCTATGCGAAAATATCGCGCTGGAAAATTCTGACCCTCATATCTGGTTAGACCTCGAAAAATCAGAACTCATGATTCGCAACATTCTCGAAAAATTACGCAAATTCTATCCGGACGATTCCGAATTTTTCACACGTAACGCAAATTCCTGTATCGCAAAATTACACGAACTCGACCGGAAATTATTCGCCCTCAAAGCCAGATTTGATTCCAAAACTCTCGTATTCGGCGGTCATTTCTCATTCGCGTATTTACTCAGACGCTACGGATTCAAGTACATAACAGCCTACGAATCCGAGAACGAACCATCAATTCGACAGGTTGCGCGCGTAATCAAGTTCATAAACGACAATCGCTGCAAATATTTTCTCTGCGACAAATTCGGCGTAACGGCAATTTCACACTCAATCTCCGAGCAGACCGGCGCAGAAATACTAACTCTCGATTCTATGCACAATATTACGCAACAGGAATTTGACCAGAATATAACATTCGCGCAAATATTCGAGAACAACGTCAACACAATCCAGAAATTTCTTGAGAATTAATTCATGACAGAACGCTTAATCTTGAAAAATATATGCGTGAAATACGGCAATGTGAAAATTCTTGAGGACGTGAATTTGACCGTAAATTCCGGCGAAGTAATTTTCGTAACCGGTCAGAACGGAACTGGCAAAACTACTCTCATGAAGACTATCGCAGGATTGATTAATCGCAGTTCGGGCGAAATTTTTTGCACACCGAAGATTTCCTACGTTCCGCAACACGAGAACTCAGATCTGGATTTTCCGGCGAAAGTCAAAGAGATAATTCTCACCGGAACTCAGCGGCCGCGAAAATTATTCTACACACGCTCTGACAAAAAAGCTGCTATGAAATCCATGCAAACGCTGCGAATTTCGAATCTTGCAAATCGTGAGCTAAAAACTCTTTCGGGCGGTCAACTCAAGCGGGTATTTTTGGCTCGGGCATTGTGCGGTGAACCGGAATTATTATTGCTCGATGAACCCTGTGCAGGACTTGATACTGAATCACACGAATTTCTTTACGAAGTTCTGCGGAAAATTCGCGATAACGGAACGTCTATCATAATCGTCACTCACGCCGAATCCGATCTTGACGAGATAAAACCTGCAAGAATTATTAATATATCACATGGCAGAATTTCTTGAATTATTCACGTATCCATTTGTAATTCGCGCGATTTTGGCTGGTTGCTTAATCTCGATTTGCGCGGCAGTTTTGGGCGTTATACTCGTTCTGAAGCATTATTCGCTGATTGGTCACGGATTGTCCGAAATTGGCTTTGCTGCGTTGTCAATTTCCGCGGCGTTGGGGCTTTCACCAGTGATAATTTCGACACCGGCAATAATTCTCGCGTCATTTGCGATATTATTCGTGAGTCAGAAATACAAAGTTGCTGGAGATACTGCGATTGCGATTGCGTCATCATCGGCGTTGGCTCTGGGTGTACTCGTAACGTCAATGACCGGAACAAATTCAAGCGCGTACACATGGTTGTTCGGGAGTGTTCTTGCGCTGAACGATCTCGACGTAATCCTGGCCGTAATATTATCTTTGACCGTAATAATCACGTTCACAATTTTTTACAATCGCCTGTTCCTGATTTCCTACAACGAAGAATACGCAAAATCTCTTGGGATCAAAACCGGAATATATAATTTCGTAATATCAATCATGACGGCGTTAGTTGTTGTATCGGGAATGCGAATCATGGGGACGCTTTTAATTTCGAGTATAATAATCCTGCCAGCAGTTTCGGCGAGAAATATTTCGCACGGATTTTTCAAGCTCGTGATAAATTCCGCGATAATTTCGTTTGTATGTTTCGTGACGGGATTACTTTGCTCGTTTGTGTTCAATATTTCGACCGGAGCGTGCATCGTGTTAATAAACGCTCTCGTACTCATGATAATCAAACTACTCAAACTCAGGGGGAATTAACTTGACAGGTAAGGGACATAGACTTTCGACATTTGCGTTCGTTGCGGGAGCTACGGCTTCACCAGTTGCTGCGATGTTCAGTTTGCTGGGCAGCACATTTCCGGATTCGTCCGAGTATTTAATCTTCGGCAAAAAGCGCAATCGTTATCACAGACGCTACACACATTGGTTCGTTCCTTGGCTGGTATTGGCTTTGACGTGTTTCAACCGCGCGGGCTGGATTGTTCCGAGGCTTTCCGCGTTAATCGACGGGCGAGAGGCTCATCGTGACGTGTGGGCTTGTGCTGGCTTCTGGTTTATGGGCTGCGTTCTGCATATTCTGGAGGATGCGTGGTGTGGAACAGTTCCGTTTTTGCGTCCTTGGAAACGTGATATTGGCGCGCATGTCTTCAAGATGTCTCCGAATTTTGGCGAACTCAGCAACGGCGAGAAAGTTTTCATCGGGTGTTCGATTTTAATCGCAGTAATCTCTCTGGCAATTAGATCGCTGACACTCAAAGATCTCGTACACTTCTGGAACTTGATATGAAAAGCAAACTTGTTGTAATGGGTGGGAGTTTCAATCCGCCGACGCTCGCGCACTTCAGATTAATGCAGGAAGCCGTTAATTCGATCAATGCTTCGACGGGAATTTTCGTGCCGGCATGTGACAGTTACGTTCGAAAGAAACTCAAGAAATTGCGCTGTCAAAACGAAACTTTGAGCGAATCGCTTCGTCTGGAAATGCTCGATAGTTTTTGCGTGAAAGATTCGAGATTCAACGTAAGCAAAATTCAGATCTCAAAGCAGAGATTCGGGCGCGATTTAGAAATGTTGGAAGATCTGCAGGAAATTTATCCCGAGTGCGAGATTTATTTCGTGACTGGCAGCGACAAATTGGGCGTGTTACCCAGATGGCATAGAATCAACGATTTTCTCGCTAAATTCAGAATACTCGTTGCGAAACGCGGCGAAGATAATCTCGAAGAAATAAGGGCAGCTAATCCGCATCTTTCGGAAATCTGGCACGACTTCAGCGTTTTTCCAGTTCCGGATGAAATTGCGAATATCAGTTCTAGTATTTTCCGCGACAAATTGCGCAATAATGACGAGACCGCAAAAGATCTTGTTACGCCGGAAGTCTGGGAGATTATGAACAAGAACGGCAAGATTCCCTGGAATACGATTGACAAATTCCGCGATGAGTATGATTTCCTGAGCAATTTTTACGAATCCGAAATCACGTTCGAAGGCTTGACTTACGGCAGCAACGAGGCAGCGTTTCAGGCTCAAAAGTGCATGACACACGAAGAGAAATTATTATTCACCGATTGCAGACCCGCGAAAAGCAAATCGTTGGGCAGAAGCGTGAATCTTCGTCCTGATTGGGAGAGCGTGAAAGTCGGATTAATGACAGAAATTATTCGCGCAAAATTCACTCAGCATTCTGAACTGGCTGCGAAACTCGTAGCAACTGGTGAGAAAATTATAATCGAGGGAAATACTTGGGGAGATATTTTCTGGGGAATTGATACTCGAACTGGTCAGGGCGAAAATCATCTCGGGAAGATATTAATGCGAATCAGAGACGAATTACGCTCAAATTAAAAACGTGAATTAAAAAACGGACGAGATTTCTCCCGCCCGAAAATTTCCGCAAATCTTAGCTTAGCCGCCGCAGCTGCCTGAACAACCTGCACAGCCCATGCCGCACGAACCTGATTTCCAAGCGTTGATAACCGGCACAAACACGTCCAAAATCGGCTGTAAATTTTCGACACCGGAATCTTCGCTGGTCAAGTTCAACTCGGTCATGATTTCGTCTGGAGTTTCAAGCCCGTCGAGTATCAGCTGCACAACGTCGCGCAACAAAATTTCTTTCTCAGGACACACGACTGTATCCGCTGGACTTCTCGCCCAATCGATAATTTCAATTTCCTGATCCAATACTGCTTCCATGATAACAATACGCCTCGATTCCAAAAATTAACGCTTCGAGTACTGTCTCTTTCCACGAGCACCTTTCTGACCGAACTTTTTGCGCTCGACCATTCTTGGGTCTCTGGTTAATAATCCTTCTTTTTTCAATGCAGGGCGCAATTCAGGATTCATTTTGATCAACGCACGCGCAATTCCCATTCTGACAGCTCCGGCCTGACCAGTTAATCCGCCGCCAGACGCGTTCACGAACACATCAACACGTCCTTCAACGCCGGCAACTTTCAACGATTGCTCAACCTGTGAACGCCAAACCAATCTCGGGAAATAATCTTCGACTGTGCGGTCATTAATCTTGATTTCGCCTGTGCCCGGACAAATTCTAACGCGAGCCAACGCGTTTTTACGCCTGCCTGTTCCCCAAATGTATTTATCTTCTGACATGATTCACTATTGCTCCTTCCTAAAAATCAAGAACTTGCGGATTCTGTGCTTCGTGCGGATGATTGCTGCCTGAGTAGACTTTCAATTTCGAAGCATATCTCAGACGATTTCGCGGCAACATTCCACGAATTACATGCTTGAATAATTCCTCGGGTTTTGTCTGCATCAACTTGCCCCACGGGAACGCCTTGTAACCGCCCGGGTGTCCGGAGTGATAGTGCCAGAACGATTGCGAGCTTTTCTTGCCCGTCAACTTTGCTTTCTCAGCATTGATGATTACCAAATAATCTCCTGTATCTACGTGTGGAGTGTACTCAGGTTTGTTCTTGCCCGTCAACACTCGCGCCGCTATTGCCGCAATTCGACCAATCGGACGATCCGCAGCGTCAATAACGTACCATTTTCTGTCAACATGACCAGTTTTCGCCATGTATGAACTGCTGCCAGTCATAAAAAAACTTCCTCCTAAAAATTATATATATATCTCGTAACAGACGGGGGCAGTCTGGTCTGAAATAAATATCTTGATTATTAACACACTATTTTACACGCACTAATCGCGAATTTTCAAGTATCCCGGGCAATCTTCCGCGCTTTGCAACAGGTTTGCCGTCAACTTCTTTCAAGTCCATCGTCATATCCATCGGTGTAGCGTGTGCAATATAACTTCCAACGCCGAAAACATCTGCTCCGGCATCAGCAAGTAACGCAATTCGATCCGGATTCAGTCCTCCCGAGACGACGATTTTCACATGCTTAAATCCCTCGTGATCAAGTCTGAAACGCATTTCCCTAACCAAGTCCGCCGTAACTCCGCCGCGCTCACTGGGTGTGTCAAGTCTAACAGCTCCGAGCCTATCACCCAAAGCACGCGCAAGTCTCAGAGCTTCCTCGCATTCGTCATGAAACGTATCGACCAAAAACGTTCTGCCAATATTCGCCGGCAAAACTGCATCATAAGCTTCAGCCAATTTCACCGTGTCAGCCATGATTAATATCGCAGCGTGTGGAACTGTCCCCAATGGCTCAGCACCGCACAATTTCGCTCCCAGAACGCAACTCGCTCCAGCACAGCCGCCGACTCTCAAAGCAGTCGATTCCATGACCGGAGCAACAGCCGGGTGTAAATGACGCGCTCCGAAACACAACACCGGTTTACCCTTCGCAGCATCGACGCATTCACGAGCAGCCGTAGCCCACGCACAAGAACTCGATAGCATTCCCAGCAAAACTGTCTCGTAAATTCCAAATTCTCCGTACGAACCTTTGATACGCATGACGACTTCTTTTGGTGTGAACGTGTCGCCTTCTTTTAACGATTCGATTTCAACATTTGCGTCCTTCAAAAGCTCGAAAACTTCTCCGCAGCCAGCGAAAATACCTGTTGAACGCGAGAAAATTTCTGCCGTAACTTTCGTGTCAAGCATATTCACTGACGATAATACATCGCGAGTGTTTATGAAATATATATCAGTAGTTGCGCCGGATTTGATCTCGTCATGTGTTGCGCTCAAAAAACGCTCAGATTTCACTTTGAGGCTCGTTGCTTCCTGAAGTGATTTCAACATGTGATTTACTCCTCTCGATTTCGTAATGATTAGCCGTAATAATTAGCTCATAAGTACGAGGAAAAACGATGTGAGCATGAAAACCGCTGCCAAAATTATTGTGATCTTCGTTAATTGCGAAAATCTCTGCCATTGTCCTGAGTCAGCCTGAGTGCCGCCGCCGAAAATTCCTGCAAATCCGCCTTGTTTTCTCTGTTGCAGCAACACGATAGCCGTGATCACGATTGCAACGATGATATGAATAACCGATAGTAATACGCGCATTGAAAAAATATTCCTCCTAAATACGTTTACTCGAAAAAACGCGATTATTATACACTATTCCCAGTTTTTATAAATTCCGGACTTACGTTTTGCCTCTGCTTTCTGCGACACATGTGATCCGAGAATTATTTTCCCGAAGCCCTTACGCTCCAGCAAATTTCGCATTCTACCCATGAACGGACACGGTTGACGGTGCGAATTATCCGAGCAAACACACGACGCAAAATGAATCACAACATCTGATTTCTGCAATTTCGCGCGTTCAAGTCTGCGTCCAAGATTCTCGATTTTCGCTGTCAGCAAATTTCCACAACAACCTCCGCAAGTCATCGTCATGTAACGAGTATTTTCCGGATAACCTGCGAATTTTCCTGTGCGCTCGTAAAAATCATTCA
Source organism: uncultured Fretibacterium sp. (assembly GCA_937911045.1). GTDB lineage: Bacteria > Synergistota > Synergistia > Synergistales > Aminobacteriaceae > JAFUXM01. Next base: position 86,354 of record CALEPX010000021.1, read on the forward strand.
TGCAGAAGAATCCCGAGCATCTCTTCACGACATCATCACACTGAATTATCACGACTAATTCCGGCGAATCGTCCGAATCGTTAAACATTTTCACATTCTCCCGAATTTCCCGACTGGATCAGTTTCGACGATTGCTTCGATAGCGTTGTCAGCAAGAATTTTTCTGGCACGATCTGCGTCCTCGGATTTCACGTCTACGAAATATACGTGTCTGTCAATTTTGCCGTTTACGCCGAAATTTCTGGGGTCGAGTTTTGCACCGCAACCGCACGCACTCAAACTGTCAGCCAAGTAAGAACTCGCACGCACGCCTTTGAAGCCGGAATTTCTCAATATGTCGCGAATTTTCAGCCAAGTCTCGCGATCCTTCTTCTTAAAAACCGTAACTTTCTTTGCAAACCACATTCGCAATCAACTCCTGAATTACATGAATTACATGATAGAATCACAACATGATCATACCAAATCCCGAAAATATTTTCGCAATCATCGCAGAATTTAACCCGTTACATTACGGACACGAATTTCTCCTGAAAAATTTACGCGCAAATCATAGCGTGATCGTTATATTATCGTCAAATTTCGTTCAACGCGGTGAGCCTGCAATCGTTGACAAATTCTACCGTGCGGAAATGGCAATCAAAGCCGGAGCCGATCTCGTAATCGAATTGCCGTTTATGTATGCGTGTGCTGCTGCTCAGGATTTTGCGTTCGGAGCTGTGGAGATTTTGCGGAAAACTAATCTCGCCGGAAAAATTTCGTTCGGAATGGAAGACCCGGGTTATGATTTTGCGCCAATCGTCGAGACGTTGCTTCACGAACCCGAAGCCTACAGGAAATTTCTGCGTGAAAAATTGCGTGAAGGATTCTCGTTTCCAAAAGCAAATTCGCTGGCTCTGGAAAATTTATTCGACGGTGCTGGCGAATTTATATCAAAACCGAATAATCTTCTGGCTGTATCGTACGTTATGAATCTGCGAAAGTGTAATTGCGATATCGAAATCGTGCCGTTCAAACGAGTTCCCAATCTCAAGAGTTCAGAAATCCGTGAAAATCTCGGAGCGAATTTCCGAAACTTGCCGAATTATTCCCGGGAAATTATCACGAGGGCAGGCGTTAATCACAGACTCTGCGAAAATTACCACACTTCAATCTGGGATCTGCTGCGAAATATTTTCCTGAGAACAAGTCCTGAAGATTTGCGGAAAGTTTACGCGATTGATGAAGGGATCGAAAATCTGTTTCTCAAGCACTGGAAATCATCTGGGAATTTGCTGGAATTTGTGTCTAGCTGCGTGTCGTCAAGATATACGAAAGCTCACGTGAATCGCAGGTTAATATATATTATGCTGAATCTCGAACGGGAACTTGCTGCGAGTGTGAAAAATTCCGGAATAAATTACGCGCGGATTTTGGCATTCAATCACAACGGTCGATTGCTCCTGAAAAACTTCGCGAAAAACTCACAGATACCAATCATAACAACACCGTCAAAACTCAGGAATAATTCTCAAGCTGCAATTCTCGAAAGAAGGGTTTCGGAGCTTTACGAGTTGTTATTACCCGAACAGGATTTCAGGCGCGAAAATCTCAGCGTGCTACAATTCTAGTTTAAGAATAATATTTTTGAGAGGAGTTCACGATGACTGAACGTGAAGAAATTATCGACATTATCGACATGTTAGAACGTATGCGCGATGAAAAACTCAGTGACGCTATAATCAAGCTTGAGGAAATTAGTAAATGTTAAGGGGAAATTCTTACATGACAAGAAAATTTTTTGCTGCGATTGTATTATGTATCGTGTTTGTGTGCGCGATTTTAGGATTGATACCGAGAGTGCGGCTTGAAATGATTAACACCGACGTTGCAATTCTGGCAGATTATCGTGAAATCTCAGCGTTGGCGAAAAATTCCGGGCTTGATGTCCTCGAAGCAATCGAAATGCTCAAGCAAAACGGTTTGACTGGCTTGATGGTCTCGGAGTTGACAGGCGATAATATCAGTCACGGTATCGGCTGGGCTGAGTTTACGATTACACGCGATCCTGAACGCGGAACTGAAGGAACTGTGATCTCGATTCTGCCAAATTCTCCGCACAAAGATTTGCTGAACCGTTGGCTGCGTGCGAGATTTTCGATCAAGAATCATGATAATTCACCGATATTTTTGCCGCTCTCGGTCAGTATGCTAAAAACTGTCGGGATAATTCCGGATATTGACGGTCTCGAAGCTGCGAAGAAATCCGGATTGCCAATTTACTACAGACCTGCGCCATCTCCGGGAACTTTGCCGAATAACGCTGCGGAAATGCTGAAACTTGTTCACGAGAAATATCACGTTGCAGTTTTCACACCAGCCGGAGAAGTCGTCTCAGGTTATCCAGATGTAAGCGCGCTCGCGAATGTTGCGAAAGAGTTTGAGATCCCGTTAGCCGTCGTGGAATTTTCGCGTCAAATGGGTGAGAAGAATCTTAACGAACTGGTCTCGCCGATGTTGATGCCGCTACACAGTGTCACGAATGAGGAGATGATGTCACGAAATATTACCCGGGTTGCGTTGCGTGACAGATTGATTCGTGCAGCCGTAGAACGCTCAGTCAGATTATTATTGCTGCGAACTGCGCCACAGAATACGACGAATTTCTCATTCAGGGATTTTTCGAGCGAGATGAATTTACTTGCGCGCGCCTTGGGAGATCATAATTTCAGCGTAAAGTTTCCGGAGCCGTTATTCAGGGCAAATTCTCCGCATGAGTTCCGAGGATTTTTGGGAAATATTGTCGTGTCGTTTGCAGTTTCGGTTATGTTGATTTTTGCGGTTTGGCGATATTTCACGAGAATGGGGCTTGCCGAAAATTCCCGAACCAGAATCATTTTCGTGATTGCTGCGTTAGTCATGACGGTTTTGTGCGCGAAAGTTGCGTTTGTTGCGAGAATTGCGTGTGCGTTGTTAGCTCCGATGATTGCTGTAGAAGCGTCGTTATTAGCGATGGATTATAACCAGAATCGAAGCCTGATTCAGGGATTTGCGTTTGTATTAGTTGGCGGTCTCGCAGTTGCAGCGTTCTACAGTTTGCCGGAATACATGTTGAGATTGCGCGCGTTCTCCGGAGTGAAAGCTACGTTGATAATTCCGCCTGTTCTGGTGATTCTGCACGATTTCAAACGACGCATTCATCCGGAATCGATTCTGGAATTTCTGTCACGTCCGCCATTCTGGGGAGAATTGATTTTGTGCGGAATGTTGGCAGTTGCGGTTGGCTTGATGATTTTCAGGAGCGGAAATGTTGCGATAATATCGAGTTTTGAATCGCGTATGCGTGACACGTTGGAGAATTTGCTGATTGCCAGACCCAGAACTCGTGAGACTTTCATTGGCTACCCGTCATTATTGCTGCTGAATTTTCTCGTGAGCCGGAATTATCTTGCGCGTTACCGGGAAATTTTGCGAGTTGGTGTTGTGATTGGCTTCTCGTCGGTGATAAATTCTTTCTGTCATTTTCACACGCCGCTGCTGTTAATACTTTTGCGCGAATTTAACGGATTATGGACGGGCTTGCTGTTCGGATTGATTCTGGTTGTGATGATTCGCTTCGTGTTGATTCCGGTTTTGCGAATTTTGCGGCCGTTGTTCTCGTAAGAAAATGCGAAAGTACAAGATTGCGCTTGCTGGCTATTACGGCTTTGAAAATTTCGGCGATGAATTATTGCTTGATGCGTGCCTGAAGATTCTCGAAAATTCCGGAATTGATCTTGGCAAAGTAGTAGTCTTGTCGAACGATCCGATTCAAACCGGTGAGAAATTTCGTGTTGCTTCGATTTCGCGTTGGAGTTTTCGTGAAGTATCCCGGACTTTGCGAGAGAGTGAATATTTGATGCTTGGCGGCGGCGGATTGTTTCAGGATTCGACGAGTGTCAGGTCGTGTGTTTGGTACTGGGGACTGGTGAGATTTGCGAAATTTTGCGGATGTGTGCCGTTTGGGATTGGTCAATCGTTGGGAGTTTTGCGTTCCGGGATTTCGAGATTTTTGACACGTGACGCGCTGAGAATTTGCAGAATATTTCACGTTCGGGATTCGTACTCGTTCGAGACTGCGCAGAAATTCGGTGTGAAAAATTTGCTTTTCGGTGCGGATTTGGCATTAATTCTTAGAAGCGAAAATCATGAATCCGTAAAAGATATTCTTGCCAAGAAAAACATTCTGCTGAATTTGCGCGCGCATTCCAAAACCGAGAAATTTGTCGAGATACTAGCGTCAGAATTTGAGAGGCTCGGGAAACTTAGGAATTTCAGGAGCAAAATTATCGGTGTAGCGATGTCGGACGAGGACGTGAAGGTGTTGATGAATTACGGAGCGAGATTGCGAATTTCGAAAATAGTTTTGCTGCGGGATTTTCGTGCTGCCGAGAATCTATGGAAAGACGCGCAGATGTGTTTCGGAATGAGATTGCATTTCGGAGTGTTATCGCGTATTTTCGGGGTGAAAGTTGCGATGATGCCGTATGATCCGAAAGTGAGTTTTTTCGCCGAGCAGTCGAATATTCCGTGCATTTATGACAAATTCGTTGAGCCGTCACAGCCTGCTGAGATTCCTGAAAATTATTTACGTGATATTTGCAAAATTATGAAAGCATTATAAAATTTTCACATGGAAAAGCACCGCATTGATGAAATTGGCATAAGATATGTCGAGAAGTTGTCGCTGTATGAAGAGTACGCTTCGAGGATACGTAATTTGATGCAAGATCTAGTCGAGTTGGAGGGAGTTGAGTTTTACGCGATTGAGGGTTGGGCGAAACCTCCGGCAGAATTGCTGCGTTTGCTTTCAAGTCTCGAAGAAAATGATCTTGCTGAAGTTGATCTGGTCACGATTCGAGTTTTGCTGCGTTTTCCTGAAGATGTTCTGCGAATCGAGGAAGTTGTGAAATCTGAGTTCGAGATTGATTCTGAGCGTTCGATTCCGTCGAGCGGTCTTGAAGATCCGTACAGATTTGGTTATCCTGCGGTTGTGTATATACTTGCGTTGTCTTCGTCGCGTGGAAATTTGCGTGAGTGGGCGAAGTACAAGAATCTGAATTTCAGGCTTGAATTGCGCACGATGCTGCAGGAAGCTTGGGCAACTATTTCGCCGCGAGTTAATCAGACAGTCGGCAGCATTTCGGAGAAGAAATTGACACGTGAATTGGTCTTATTAGCAGCGTTACTTGAGAAAGCCGATCAGGGATTTTTGACGCTGAAACGTGAAATTAGCGAAGAAGCGTTGTTGATTCCGCCGAAAGCAAATTCTGCCAGAAAAAATTCTCAGGAGACGCAAATTCTTAATGCTGAGAAGATTTTCACGGACGAGGAATTGTACGCGATGTTTCGTGATAACGCGAATTTGTTGGGAGAATGGAACGCCGCTGCGATTGAGGCAGGATTCCCGGAATTTACGCCGAGTGCTGATTATTTGCGCGAGAGTTTCGGGTATTTGTGTGCGATTTTGCGCGCTTCAGGCATTGATACGCTCTCAGAAGTGAACAAGTTCCTCGATGACATGAAAGAAGGCAGCAAGGGTTCACGGCAGTTGCGAGTGATTCACGAATCGTTCAAGAATGAGCGGAAGAATTGGCGAGTAGATCCGTTTTCCGCGTTATTTTTGCTCGTGCTGAATTTCAAGTGGGAGGACTTAAAAGAGAAGGATCTTGTTGCGTTGAAGATTAAGCGTGGCTCGGATAGAATTACGGGCATTGATTAATTGCGAATAATTGCGAATAATTGCGAAAATATTTTGGAGGCGGAAGTTATGCGAATTATTATAGTTTGGGTGATAGTGTCGTATTTTATTGGCTCGATTCCGACGGGTTATCTTGTGACGAAACTTTTTCACAGGGATTCGAACGGTAAGCGCGATAAACTTGATATACGCTCGGTCGGTTCGGGTGCAACTGGCGCGACGAATGTTGGACGTGCGATGGGTCAGGGCTGGGCGAGATTCACGGCTGTGTTCGACATGTTGAAAGGTGCGTTTGCGTTGTTAATTGCGGCGCATTTGGGGAAGTCTTTTTTGCCGGATCAGCAGGAAATTTTGATAGCGTTGTCCGGATTTGCGGCTGTAATCGGTCATAATTATCCGGTTTGGCTTGGCTTCAAAGGCGGCAAAGGTGTAGCTACGACGTACGGAACGTTATTTTTTATCTGGACTCCGGAGTCATTTGCGATTGTGTTGCTGTGCGGTGCGATCTGGTACGCGATCATGAAGACAAGCAGATATGTCTCACTTGCGTCGATGCTCTCGATGGTTGCGATGCCGTTGTTTTTCTGGATTCTGAAAGCCCCGTTGTCATTCACGTTAGTTGCGTTGGCGTTGGCTGCGTTGGGAGTTTTCAGACACAGGTCTAACGTTGTGAGATTGATTCACGGGAACGAAAACAGGCTGAAATAAATCATGATAAAGCTGATTACGTTTGACTTAGACGATACGTTATTGACGAAGCAGAAAGTTCTGACGGATGAGAATTTTCGTGCGTTGAGTGACGCGCATGATTTAGGGATTGAGATTGTTCCTGCGACCGGTAGATTTTGGGAAGCTGTTCCGGAATGCGTGCGAGATCTTGAATTTGTGAATTACGCGATAGTTGTGAACGGTGCGGAAATTCTTGACGTGAAGAGAAATATTTCGCTGGCAAAATCTGAGATTCCGGTTGAACGTGCGATGAATATGATGCGAGTGTTTGACGATTTGCCTGTGATTTATGATTGCGTTGTGAATGGCGTGTGCTACATGCCGCGGAAGAATTATGACCGGATTGCGGAATTTGCGTTGGATAATATTCAGCGAGGAATGCTTGAGAATTTCCGGACTCCGGTTGATGAAGGGAATTTTGCTGAACTGGTTTTGAATGCTGCAGGTGTTCAGAAAGTTCAGGCGTTCATTAAGGACAGAGAATTGCGTCGTGAATTGCTGCGTTCGATGCCGATAGTTTTCCCGAAGAATGCGATTGCGTCATCAGTTGCGAATAATCTCGAAATAAATGATATTAATTCGGGCAAAGGTTACGGATTGAAGAAATTATGCGAGATTCTGGGAATTGACGTGAGGAATGCGCTATCGTTCGGTGATGGCTTGAATGATATTGACATGATCGAGGCTGCCGGAATCGGTGTTGTGATGAATAACGCGTGCGATGAATTGAAGCGTGTTGCTGATTACGTTACGGTCAAGAATTGTAATGAGAGCGGAGTTGCTGAGGGAATCAGGAAATTTTGTTTCGGGCAATAATCGGGATAATAATTTTCGCGGCACTGCCTGAATTGGCTGTGAAATTTTTGCTGAGTGACACGCTGGAGTTTTCGAGAAATTCCGGAGTAGCGTTCGGGATATTTGCGGATTATCCGGAAATTGCGTTAATTTTGGCTATAGTAGTGTTTGCGATGATTTGTTACATTGCGATTTCGGAAATATTTGAGTTTCGGACTCGCATTTTTTTTGCGGTAATGTGCGGAGGTGCGTTTGCGAATTTATTCGAGCGGATAATTTTCGGTGCGGTGTATGATTGGCTGCCGCTGAGAATTTTCGGGATTGATTTCGCGTTGAGATTTAATATCGCTGATTTGGAAATTGCGTTCGGAGCGTTACTTGCGTTTGTGATGATATTTTTGAGAGGGGAAAATTTTATGAAATATCGGGACTTGGGAAAGACTGGCGTTAAAGTCAGCGAAATTGCTATGGGCTGCGAGGGATTTTCGGAGGAGAATTTCGCAATGACGAGGAAATTATTTGATTTCGCTGAGAAACACGGGATAAATTATTTTGATTTGTACACGTCGAATCCGAAAGTCAGAGCAGCTGTTGGTGAAGCGTTGAAGAATCGCCGTGAGAAATTTGTGATACAGTCGCATTTGTGTTCGATTTGGAAGAACGGTCAATATGAACGCACGAGAAATTTGCCAGAAGTCAAAGCCGGATTTTCTGAGATGCTGAAGTTGCTGCAGGTTGATTATATTGATATAGGCATGATTCATTATTGCGACGCGTTGAGTGATTGGCGCGAAATTGTTAATAACGGGATTCTGGATTACGCGCGAGAATTGAAGGCTTCCGGCAAGATTAGATTTATCGGATTGAGCAGTCATAATCCGGAAGTTGCGTTGAAAGCTGTTGAGAGTGGCGCGATTGAGGTTTTAATGTTCAGTGTGAATCCGTGCTATGATTTGCAGCCCGCGAGTGAAGATGTTGAGGAATTATGGAACGAAGCTAATTACGAGAATCATTTGACGAACATGGATCCCGAACGTGAAAAATTATACGAGACGTGTCAGCGATTGGGCGTTGGCATTACGGTTATGAAATGTTTTGGCGGAGGAGACTTGTTGAACGCGGAATTATCACCGGCTGGAGCAGCTTTGACTGTGAATCAGTGTATTTCTTACGCGTTGAGCCGTCCGGGAGTGAGTTGTGTTTTAGCTGGGGCGCATTCGGTCGAGCAGTTGCGTGAATCGTTGGCGTATGAATCAGCGAGTGAGAGTGAAAAAGATTATGCGTTGGCACTGTCGTCGTTTCCGAAAATAAGTTGGGTTGGTCATTGCATGTATTGCAGTCATTGTGAGCCGTGTCCGATGAAGATTGATATTGCGAGTGTGACGAAATTTCTGAATCTTGCTGAGTCACAAAAACAGATTCCAGAGACAGTCCGAGAGCATTATAAAGTTCTTGAGCATCATGCCGGAGAATGTGTGAAATGCGCTGCGTGCGAGAAGCGTTGTCCGTTTGGTGTTGCAATTCGTGATAATATGACACGAGCGGAAAATATTTTCGGGTTTTAGAATTAGAATTTGATTTGGGAGGAATAATTATGAGAGCTGGAACTAATGGTGATGTTTACGTTGAGTACGGGGAACGAAGCGGTGACGAATCGATTGTATATTTCACGAGAGATCTTTCGTCTGAAGGTTTGCGGAAAATTTTTTCGCGTGTGAAATCCGTTTTGAATGGGAAAGTTGCGGTGAAATTGCACACTGGCGAGCCGCATGGTCCGAATATTATCCCGAGAGCCTGGGTGAAAGATTTGCTCGCGAAAGATTTGCCCGACGGAACGATTGTTGAGACGAACTCGTATTATGATGGCGACAGATTCACGACTGAAGCTCATAGAGAGACGCTGAAAATTAACGGTTGGACGTTCTCTCCGGTTGATATTCTTGATGAGTTTGGCACGGTTATGTTGCCGGTTAAGAACGGGAATTGGTTCAAAGAAATGTCGGTTGGGAAAGATTTGCTGAAATATGATTCGCTATTAGCATTGACGCATTTCAAAGGACATATTCAGGGCGGATTTGGCGGTTCGAACAAGAATATCGGGATTGGCTGTGCGGACGGACGAATTGGCAAAGCGATGATTCACACAACACCGGGGCAGCCTGATCAGTGGGACATTGCGAACGAGGAATTTATGGAGCGAATTTCTGAATCGACCAAGGCAACGATAGATCATTTCGGCAAGAACGTAGCGTATATTAACGTCATGCGCAACATGTCGGTCTCGTGTGATTGCGAGGGTGTTGCAGCAGAACCGGTTGTAACTCCGAATATTGGCATTGTAGCGTCGCTGGATATTTTGGCGGTAGATCAAGCGTCGGTGGATTTGGTCTTCGCGCTGTCAGAGAAAGATCGTGCCGCATTAGTTGAGAGAATGAAATCGCGCCGAGGTTTGCGCCAGTTGAGCTACATGAAAGAATTGGGCATGGGTAATGATAAATATATATTGCTCGATATTGATAATCATGACGCTAGAATTTCGTTGCATGACGCTGTGAAAGACGTGAAGCCTTTCAGAGGTTAGGGAATGTCGCTGAAGTCGCGATTATTGTGTAAAATTATGGAAAATGCCACGAGTTCGGGATTTTTCTCGGGCTTGTTAGCGTTTCTGTATCTTGTAAAGACTGCCTCGGATCGGTATCCAGTTGTATATAATTGCAGGGATTACACGAGTAATATATACGTGCGGTACTTGTTGAACTTGTTGGTCTTGCCGGCTGGTATTTGCAAATATTTCTTTCACGGCGATATTTCACGCGAGGATCGTGACGGGCTTGCGATAGTATTGATTGCTAAGAACGAAGCTGATTATATTCAAGAATGGCTGGACTTTCACATTAAGCAGGGAGCGTCGCATTTTGCAATTTATGATAACGATAGCACTGATAATTTTCTGGAAGTTTTACAGCCGTATATAGATTCCGGAATTGTGACTTACAAGAAGATTTCTGGCAAAAAAAGACAAATTGACGTTTATAACATGGCTCTTGATGAATACAAACATAAGTTCAAGTATATGGCGGTGCTTGATGCTGATGAATTTGTTTTTGTGCGAGAGAAAGGCGTTAATCTTTGCGCATTTCTCGATAATTTCATGAGTCGTTACAAGAACGCTGGCGGTATAGCTGTGAATTGGCTAATATTTGGTTCGAGTGGTATTGAAAAGAAACCGGATGGTGGAGTTCTTGAAAATTTTGTCATGTGTGCTGAAAAAGATTTCTCACGCAATCATTTTGTGAAGACGATTTGTGAACCAAGTAAAGTTCTTGGCTGGGGAGGCGTTCACTGCCCGATATATTACAGAGGATTTTATAACCTGAATGAGAACGGAGAAATTTCGAATTATACTCGTACTAAGAAAGTCTCGTTCGAGAAGATCCGCATAAATCATTATTTCTCGAAATCAAAAGAGGAATTTTTGCGCAAGAAAGCTCGAGGCATGGCAGATGTTTCCGGAGAGAGACCAATGGAAGATTTTTACGTTCACGATCAGAACGAGCTTCAAGACACGGAAATATTATCGCACGTGTGAGAAAAATTAAGCTCCCTGATTCAAGTTCGAGCAAGTTCGAGATTTGAGCGTTGCGTCAGAGAGCTTTTTTGCTGGCTAAATTTCTGCTGCTTTCTTGATCGCGTCGATTCTGTCTGTTTTCTCCCAAGCCGGAAGTTCTGGCAGATCGATTCGTCCCATGTGTCCGTAAGCTGCGAGGCGTTTGTACTGAGGTTTTCGCAAGTCCAGATCGCGAATTATTGCCGCCGGTCTGAAATCGAAAACTTCGCGCAAAACTTGTGAGATTTTCTCGTCGCTGATTTTGCCTGTTCCGAATGTGTTCACGTTTAACGAGACGGGTTCAGCAACCCCGATCGCATACGCAACCTGAATTTGGCACTCGTCAGCAAGTCCTGCAGCAACGATATTTTTCGCCGCGTAACGTGTCATGTACGCGCCGCTGCGGTCAACTTTGGTTGGGTCTTTACCTGAGAAAGCTCCGCCGCCATGAGGCACCCAGCCACCGTAAGTATCGACGATGATTTTGCGTCCGGTTAATCCTGTGTCAGCAGAGGGACCGCCTTTGACGAATCTTCCGGTCGGGTTCACGAATATGCGTGTGTTCTTGTCGAATAAATTCTCGGGCATAATCGGGTTAATTACGTGTTCGATTATGTCCGCGCGAATTTGTTTGAGGCTGATTTCTGGGCTGTGCTGAGCTGAGATTACGATTGTGTCAGCGTGTACGGCTTTGCGATTTTCGTATTTCAGCGAGACCTGAGTTTTGCCATCGGGCCGCAAATATTTCAGGACGGAATCTTTGCGGACTTTTGCGAGTTGACGTGCGAGTGCGTGAGAAAGTGCTATTGGCATCGGCATAAATTCTTTGGTTTCGTTGCAAGCGTAGCCGAACATCATGCCCTGATCGCCAGCTCCGATTTTCGCTATGTCATTTTCGCTTAAATCCTGTTCACGGACTTCTATTGCGTTGTTCACGCCCTGAGCAATGTCACCGGATTGTTCGTCGATTGCGGTCAGAACGGAACAAGTGTCGCCATCAAAGCCATATTTCGCGCGCGTGTAGCCGATTTCGTTGATAGTTTCGCGAGCAATTTTCTGAATGTCGATGTATGTCTTAGTGGAAATTTCCCCAGCTACGACAACCAGCCCCGTCGAACACATTACTTCACAGGCAACTCGCCCCATGGGATCGTCTTTCAGAATTGCGTCCAAAACGCCATCGGAAATCTGGTCAGCGATTTTGTCCGGGTGTCCAGCGGTTACGGACTCGGACGAGAAAATAAAAGAACTTGACAATTTTGTGCCTCCTTTGAGATTTTTTGAGATTTTTTGAGATTTTTTGAGATTTTTTGAGATTTGTGATTTATAAAAAAATCGCTCTCATGAAATTCGTGTTTTCAAGAGAGCGTGTAGTGCCAAAATCTGCGATAAAATTCTCTCTCTCATCACTCAGTCGAATCCTGAATTTGCGATTCGCTGCTGGTATTGGCACCTGATTCAAACAGGTTGCCGGGCTTCACAGGGCCAGTCCCTCCACCTCTCCTGATAAGAGTGCTAATTCGGAAATTAGCGAGTTTAAGTTCACATGTTATTTCGAGTACAACTCGACCGCTAGAATTTCGTTGACTTCGATTGGCAATTCCTCGCGCAACGGTTCACGGATTAATTTCGCGCTGAATTGTTCTTTGTTTTTTTCGAGATACGGCGCGTTGAACGCAACAGGTCCGTTGAAATTCGTCTCGATCAGCGCATTGGTTCTGGATTTCTCTTTCAAGCTGATAACGTCATTGACTTTCACGCCGTACGATGGAATGTCAACTTTCTGACCGTTCACGAGAATATGACCGTGTGTGACGAACTGTCTTGCCTGCCGAATTGAACGTGCGAAACCGATTCTGTAAACGAGATTATCAAGTCTGCACTCAAGAGCTTTTAATAATGCGTCACCCGTCATTTCGTTGCTTTTCTTAGCGATGTCGAAATAGCGCGCGAACTGTCGTTCTAAGATTCCGTAATATGCTTTGATTTTCTGTTTTTCCATTAATTGCAGCCCGTACTGAGAAACTTTCTGACCCATTCTTGCGGCTGCTGCTGAAGCTGAGGATTTTTTCGTGTCAGCTCGTTTCAATGCTTTCGGGTGACCATAAACGTTCACACCCAAATGACGACATAATTTGAATCTTGGCTCACGTCTTGTTGCCATGAAAATTAATACACTCCTTCTGAATTGTAAATCCGTTAAAAAACTTTCTGAGTTTATCATCTAAAATCGCAAAAGTAAAGAGAAACGCGCACAAAAAAAGAGCCTTCATCAGCTCCGAGAAATTTATTTTGTATTGCTAGTTTGAGTTATTGTTATTGGCAAAAAATTTGGCGGTCCCAGCGGGATTCGAACCCGCGTCGCAGCCTTGAAAGGGCTGTGTCCTTGGCCTCTGGACGATGGGACCTGGTGTGTGATTGGTGAGTCGCGCGGGACTTGAACCCGCGACACCCGGATTAAAAGTCCGGTGCTCTACCGACTGAGCTAGCGACTCTCGAAACAACGAGCGTAATTATAATATCACATCGCAAAAAATGCAAATGTTTTTTTACGCGAAAATCTCATTGACTTTATTACTGGTTTGTAATATTTTCTAAAACGTAATAATCTTGCAGGGTTCGCAGGTTTTACAAGTTTTATAAGTTTTGAGAATTAAATTATTTGTGAGGAGGTTTTTCCATTTTATGAGCAAAAAATTAGTTGCTGATCTCATGGTAGATTATCTCGACCGCAGAGGCGTTAAATATATTTTCGGACTTTGTGGTCACACTGTAATCGGTATGCTCGACGCTCTCAACAGAAACGGAAAAGTTAAGTACATTTCCAATCGTCACGAAGCCGTCGCTTCAACCGCCGCTGATGGTTACGCACGAGTTACTCACAAAGCGTCTGTCGTAATGTGTCACCTTGGACCGGGAATCACGAATGTATTGACCGGCGTGGCAAATGCTGCGTTTGATTCGATCCCGATGGTCGTGTTCGCTGGAGATGTTCCAAGTTATTATTACGGCAAACACCCGCATCAGGAAGTTAATATGCATGGTGACGCAACACAGTACAGATTGCTCGAACCAGTCTGCAAACGTTGTTGGAGAGTTGATGATCCCGAAGCATTACCCGATATTCTCGACAAGGCTTTCAGACTTGCCGAATCCGGAAGACCTGGTCCGGTGTTAATTGACATGCCGATGGATATGTGGTCACGCGAAATCGAAGAAGATTTATTCGCAAGGACTTACAAAGACTGCCATGTCACATCAAAACCTGCTCTCGATCCTGAAGCTGCAAAGGCAATCGCGAAAGAATTAGTCGAAGCTAAGAAACCCGTTATTCATGCTGGCGGCGGAATTTTGCTTGCTCAGGCATCAAACGAACTTGCCGCACTCGCGGAATTTCTCGACATTCCGATTTCACGAACGCTTATGGGTCAGGGCTGTGTGAGCGATCTTCACCCGTTATTAGTCGGTCAGACAGGATTCTGGGGGCTTGAAAGCACTCACGAATTCACGCTCAATGCGGACGTAATTCTCGCACTCGGCACAAGATTCGCTGAGGCAGATTCTTCGAGCTGGTATCAGGGCGTAACGTTTGACCCATCTGTGACGAAATTCCTGCAAATTGACATTGATCCGACAGAAATTGGCAGAAATTATCCGGTCGCAATCGGTGCAGTAGCTGATCTCAAATTAGCGCTCGCTCAGATTTTGGAAGAAGTCAAGAAAATTTGCCCGAACGGAATCAAACGCGAAGGTTTACGCGAAAAAATCGCAAAAGCAAAAGCAGATTTCAGAGCGTCAAACGTCGCAATTTCGAACGATTCAAGATTCCCGATGACACCGCAGAGAATCTTGAAGGACGTTAAGGCTGCAATCCCTGAAGATGCGTTGATTTTCACGGATGTAGGCTGGAACAAGAACGGCGTTGCGCAACAATTCGAGATCACAATTCCGGGAACAGTTCATCATTCGTCAGGACTTGCGACAATGGGCTTCGGTGCTTCGGCAGTTCTCGGCGGAAAAATCGCTGCTCCGGATAAAATCTGCATAGCGTTAATCGGTGACGGTGGCTTTGGTGTGAACCCGACTTGTATGGCTACGGCTGTCGAACAGGGAATCGCTTGTACGTGGGTCGTTATGAACAACTGCGCATTCGGAACTATCGCAGGACTTGAGAACGCAAATTATCACACGAAATTCGGAACAACTTTCCATACTCCGGACGGCGAAATTTATTCACCGAACTGGGCAGAAGTTGCGAAGGGTTACGGAGTCGATGCAATTCGCGTAAATTCTGCTGATGAGTTCAAGCCTGCAATGGATAAGGCAATCGCAGCTAACAAGGCTGGCAAACCGTTCTTAGTCGAAGCAATCATGGAAAATATCGCAGTTCCGACACCTGGCTGCTGGAATATTAACGATATTTATACACCGAGCGAACTCGTCAAAGAAGGCAAGCTCGTCAAGAAAGAAAACGGCAAATACGTACCGCCAAGTCACGCAAAATCACACATCACGAAATAATCACACATCTAATTATCAAGAGGGGGAATTTTTGAACAATGGCACATCATGAAGTAACACCCGAAGAAATCGCAATGATCGAAGAAATGGTCGTTAAGGCGAAGAAAGCCGCTGAAGTTATCGCAACGTATGATCAGGAACGCGTCGATCACCTTTGCAGAGCAATCGCTGCTGCGTTATACCCGCTGAAAGTCTGGGGAAAAATCTGCGACGAAGCTGTTGACGAGACAAGACTTGGTGATAAAGTCACAAAACGTAATAAACGCAACAAACTGAAATTGATCCTGCGAGATTGTCTGCGCCAGAAGAGCGTCGGCATTATCGAATCAGATCCTGTCAAAGGTCTCGTGAAATATGCTAAACCGGTCGGTGTAATCGCAACGTTAGTCCCAACGACAAATCCGTGCGTAACTCCTGCTGGTCAGGCAATCTACGCCGTAAAAGCGCGTGACGTTCTGATTTGCTCGCCGCATCCAAGAGCCAAGAAAGTCACAACCAAGACCGTAAATATTATCCGTGACGTACTTGTTCGTGAGGGCGCACCTGCTGATATTATCCAGGTTATCGAAGAACCGAGCATAACGCTTACTCAGGAATTAATGAAGCGTGTTGACATGGTAATCGCAACCGGCGGTCGTCCAATGGTCAAAGCAGCTTATTCGGCAGGAGTTCCGGCTTACGGTTCAGGCGCGGGAAACTCGACTGTTATCGTTGACAACACAGCTAACACGAAAGAACGCGCTTACGAGGCTGCAATGAACACGAGAATTTCGAAATGTGCGGACTTCGGTTCAGGCTGTTCATGCGACGGAAACCTGATCGTTCATGAGTCAGTTTACGATAATTTTGTCGAAGGGCTTGTGAAAGAGGGCGCGTATATTCCGACGTACGAAGAAGCTGAGAAGATCAAGAAAGTCATGTGGGACGAAAACGGTCACAGACTTCCAGACACAGTAGCGATTTCAGCACAGGCTCTCGCAAAAGCAGCAGGCTTCGAAATTCCGGCAGACCGCAAATTCATCGCAGTTCCGAACAACGGTCAAAAAGAAGGCTTCACGATTAATAACGCCGAAGATATTAAGAAATGTATCGGCAAAGAACACTTCTTCTCAACCGAGAAATTAACGACGTTGTTGACGCTTTTCAAATATGGCGGCGAGTTCCAGACTGCACTTGACATTATGCTCGAAATTTTCGACAAGTCCGGCGGTAAGGGACATTCTTGCGGATTATATTCATTCGACGACGATCATATTAATCGTTTGGGAATGTGCGCACCTGTCTCACGCTGCATGATCCGTCAACCGAACAACCGCGGCAATGCAGGAAGCGCAACAAACGGAATGCCTCCGACGAACTCAATGGGCTGCGGAACGTGGGGCGGAAACATCGTCAGCGAAAACATCACACTCAAGCACTACATGAATACGACTTGGGTTGCACGTCCGATTCTCGAAGACATGCCATCACTTCAGGCGTTATTCGGCGAGTTCTATCAGGACGGAATGGACGAGGAATAATTAATTAACTGGCAACACCCGAAAATTTGTGCAAAAAAATGCGGAACGTGTTAATGCGCTCCGTATTTTTGATTCATAGATTCATAATTATGATTGTGATGATTATCGACTTGCGAATTATTTTTTCCGCGAGATTAACGGCAACGCGAGTAATAACGCCCCGAATAATGACAGCGAGACAGAATCACAGCCGCCACTGCCGCTAGAACTGCTCTTGTTTGTGGTAGTCGATGCGCCGACAAACGCAATGCTCACGGGAACACCGCCAAGTTTATCTGAAGTTATGAAATCACTCACGGTAAAAGTTGTTGTGTCGGAATTATCAACAATTATGATTCCGTCGCCGATTATTGCACCGAGCAATTTGTTTTTCGAATCATATGTTATTTGCGATTTGACCGTTCCAACGCCCGAAGCTTTGTATACCTCGTAAGGCGTAGTTCCGTCGTAATATGCAAGCGTAGATTCGTTCGCGTCAGAATCCTCGATCACAAAATAGAACGTAGTCTTGCCAGTCGCGTAAATTGCCGTAGCTTTACGTGAATCTTCGAAGAGCAGAATATCTTCGACAGTTTTACTGTTCTTGTATTGTCGGATTCCGTCGTCATACGTCGCGAATATTAATCCAGACGATGTAACAGCAATGTCGTTCACGTCAGAACCCAAATCTAAACTCGCAAAACTTCGGTTACGTTCAAGTAATCCGTCGAATCTCAGAATTTCGTAATCGTTATAATTCTCGTCGAAACGCTTATTCAGAACAAATAATCTCTCGCCGGCAATTATGGCTTTCAAGAACGATGCTTTATAACCGGTCAAATCTGTGTAGGAAAAATAATTTCGAGGCTCATTGTTTCCCGAACGATATTCTGCGATTGAGCCGTTATTATCCGTAACGAACACACTAGTCTGCTCACCGTTCACTGCCGTCACGATTGAAGTTGCTTCGGAAATTCCAGTTAAGCGCAAATCCTCGTCGTCATTTTCGGGAGTCGTCAAATTTACAGAGTTGAACAAGTAGAATCTGTCCCAACTTCCGCCCTCATCAAGTGTCAAATCATCCGGTTCAACCAGCAGAGTTTTCGAGTTTCCGTTGTGTAAATATGACGCTACGATTGCGATGTTCTGCGTTGAGTATTCGCGCGTATAAACTGTCATATCGCCGCTGATTTCGTCATAATTCACAAGCCCCATATCGCCGTTGACCGTTGTGTAAACCAGACTGGCTTCGGAAATTCCCAAACTGAAACCGAACGACAAAATCACAAGACTTAATAATATTTTTTTCATGCTATTGCTACCCTTCCTGAATTTAGAATTTAGATAATTGCGATTCATTCTAGCATATTCACGCCTAATTAGCTTTCAATTCCCTGACCGTTTGCAAAACTTTCGTCGTGAGTTTCTTGCTGCCCGAACTGTATCGCATTAACGCCTTCTCAACAGTTCCGGTTTTCGACATACATTGCGCGAAAATTTCCGTGCCGTACATGATATTCGTTCGAGCGTTGAACATTCCCGGCGCAGATTTTATCTCGGGAAAACGCTTTTTAATATCGCCAGCGTGAACTTTCCAACGAACCTGCATTAATCCGTAATCGCCGCCTTTGGATACTGCCTTGCGATTCACAGTGCTTTCGTGAACAATTATCGCCGCAATAACGAACGCATCCTGAGAAAATTTACTCGCAGCTTCAAGAACGTATTTCGCGTATTCATTCGCTTCGGATTTTGATAGCGCAGGATTCTTCCGTGTGAATAATTCTGAGATTTTCGCAAGTTTTCTCGGATCAGATTTCGAATCACGATTTGCCGTCTTTGAATTTGAATCTGAATTGGATTTTTTCGCAGCAAAAACGTTCCCCGAAATTAACTGGGGATTGCCGCTCTGAGATTCACGCAACATTCCGCTCAGAGAATTTTTCGAGATTAACGCCTCACTCGCACTAACACTCAAGCCGACAAAATTCAGGCATAACGCACAGATTATCCAGATTATTTTTCTCATGAATCGCAACTAGTCCTGGATTTCACGTTCACGCATCATCTCGTTGAAACGCTGATTGATTTCCTCGTCCGAATATTCGTGTTTGGCTTTCGATTTCTCAACAACGTCATCAAACGCAATGTAATCCTCGCCAACTTTGGGATTGGAATTTTCCGTGCGATTCGTGCGCAGAGTTTTCAAGCCAGCCTCGCCCAAAATCTGATTGCCCTTGCCGTAACGCAACACAGCCTCACTCCAGTTGCCTTCTTCATCAGGTGAGTAATCGCCGATTGATTTTCTCAGAGCGACTAATGCCACGTACATTCCGCGAATCGAATCAAGATACTCAGTTTTGACAGATTGATACGCAGTCTGAGCGTTGATCAAATCAATTTGCGCACCCATTCCTTCAGCGTACATTAACTCAGTGATGCGTAATTCTTCTTCGGAGCGTTCGACTTGACGTTGTTTATCTTTTTCCGTAGCAGCAGCGTTTCGCCAGTTATTCATCGCGACGGTGATTTCAAGTCTGGTTTGCTCCTGAAGCGCGAGTAAATTCGCCTCACTGACCTGAATCAATCTGTCAGCGTTCATAGTCTTGTATCGCGTTTGCAAGCCGTCATAAATCGGAATATTCAGCGTCAAACTTGCCGCAGCTTCACCGTCATTTGGTGTTGAAGACGCGCCCGGATCTGACCACATCGTCCATTTGAAGCCGAAATCCAAAGTCGGAGCCATTCCTTTGGACATGAGTTTCTTAATGATTTTCGCACGTTCCAGTGTCAAATTCGCAGCTCTAACATCCGGTCTGGTTTTCAACGCTTCGTCAAAATCGAGTTCAACGTCAAATTCCGGCACACGCAATTCTTCGTCAACAGGTTCGAGATCCATTCCGCCAGCCAAGTACGAAAGATTCGCGAGCAAATTCTTGTACGTAGTCTCCGCACTTTTCGCCAAACTTTCCGCTGCGACAACCTGAGCTTCACTTCGCACCACGTCAAGTCTCGGGACTAATTCCTGATTGTATTTCTCGACAGTAACGCGGTGATTCTCAGAACGCTGCGTCAAAATCTCGTTCTGAAGCTTAAGATTCTCTCGTGCCAAAACTGCTCCCCACCAAGTTTCCTCAGCTGTTGCGATTAACGTGTTCAGGTTCGAGTCGAAATTCGCGCGTGAAATTTCGTATGCAAGAATATTTTGCTTTTCGTCGAGCGAGAAAGTTCCGGATAAATCGATTCGCTGACCAAAAGTGAATTGTGCGCTTCCTGCGGTTATATCATAAGCTTTGAATTTCGAAGTAATTTCCTGAGCACTGAGCCACGAAGCCGTTCCTGTAATTCCAATCGTAGGACGCTGCACACCAACAGCAGCCAAGACAGTATAATAATCAGCCTCAACGGATTTCAGATTTGCTCTCAATGAGTGATTGTTCAACAGGATTTCCGAGACGAATTGCTCCAGCGTCATACGAACACTTGCCTGTGAATTTTCTGCGGCAGTAATAATCACAGCGAAGATAATTAGAGCACGAAGAATTTTTTTGGGTAAATTCATTTTTTTGTATACACCTTGCTATGTGAAATAAAATTTTTCAGCTATTATATAACAAATATGTGCGATTTCTTATCGATACTATTACTCAGTCAAAAGGAGGAATTTTGTATTTCGGATTATGAAGAGTTTCGATGTAATTGTAATCGGAGGAGGTCCAGCTGGAATGATGGCGGCGTATCGGGCTGCTTCATCGGGGAAAAAAGTCCTGCTGTGCGAGAAGAATTTGCGTCTGGGTGAGAAATTGATGCTCTCTGGACGCGGTCGCTGCAATTTCACGAACGGTTTGGAAGGCATTAACGAGTTCGTGCGCAAGTACGGTGACAAGGGGAAATTTCTGTACTCGGCATTCTCAAAGTTTTCGCCACAGGATACGATGAGCTTCTTCGAGAGAAACGGTGTGAATTATGTTTCTGAACGCGGCAAACGAATTTTCCCTGAGATTGGCGGCAGTCAGCGAGTTCTGGATATGTTCCTGAGATTGTTGAAGCAATATGATGCCGAAATTTACAGGCAATCGCAAGTACACACGCTGAGAATTTCGGATTCGCGGATAAATTACATAGTTACGGATCAGGAAGAGCTAACAGCTGAGAAATATATTATCGCAACGGGCGGTCTGTCGTATCCAACAACCGGCTCAACCGGCGACGGCTACATATTCGCTCAACAAGCTGGTCACACAATCGTAGCAACTTATCCTGCACTTGTTCCGCTGAAAACTCAGGAACGCTGGGTGAAATTTGCGAATGGCTGCGATTTGCACAGCGTCAGAGTTCACGTATTTCTGAATGGCGAGGAAGTTGCCGCGAAATTTGGCGAGATGGAGTTCACGAATTTCGGAATCAGTGGGCCGATAATCATGGACTTGAGTTCACAGGTTCCGGATTGGCGCAAAATTGACGAGAATGGCGAATCAACAGACGTGCTTGAATTTGTGATTGATCTCAAACCTGCGTTGACACGTGAAGTTTTGATCGCGAGGATTTACCGTGAGATGCAGCAGGATCCGGATGAAAAATATCGTACTGGCACGAAACGTTTTTCGAGTATGCTGCGTTCATTTGTGCCGGCGCGGCTCATACGTTTGATAATCGAGTTGACGGACATTCCGCACGATAAGCCCGTGAAATTCCTGAGTAAAGATGAAATCGAGAAATTGGCGAACGTTCTGAAGAATATAAAGCTTACGATTAATGGGCTTTGGGGTTATGATAACGCGATTGTCACGCGAGGCGGTGTAAATTTGAAGGAAGTCGATCCGTCAACAATGCGCTCGAAATTATGCGATAATTTATATTTTGCTGGCGAAGTTTTGGATTTGAATGGTCCGTCCGGTGGATTTAATTTGCAGATGTGTTGGAGTACTGGCTACGTTGCAGGCTCAGATTAGTCAGATTTAGGAGGAATTTTTTTCAAGATGTTTCTTGCTGTTGATATTGGTAACACGACTATAGCTGTTGGAATTTATGATGCAAACAAATTGCTGGCTCATTGGAGATTGTCGTCGATTTTGCACACGTCCGATGAGTTGGGAATTTATTTGCTGAATTTGTTGCGCATGAATAATTTGCAGCCGGAGAAAATCACAGGGGCAGCGTTTGCGAGTGTAGTTCCGTCGTTGGATTTCCCGTTCAGTGAAGCGATTCGGAATTATTTCGGCTTCGAGGCTTTGCAGGTTGACGCGTCCACGAATATTGACATGAAAATCAGGTACAAGAATCCCAGAGAAGTCGGGGCGGATCGAATTGTCGCGGCGTATGCGGGTCGTGAAAAATACGGCGCGCCATTGGTTGTTATCGATTACGGAACTGCGATTACGCTTGATGCTGTGTCGAGTGAGGGCGATTATCTCGGAGGAGCGATTGCACCCGGGTTATTTTCCGGAATTTCTGCTTTGTTCTCTAAGGCTGCGAAATTGCCGAAAGTTGCGTTGAAAATTCCTGAGAGCGTGATTGGGAAAAATACTGACGAGGCGATTCAATCCGGAATTTTGCTCGGGAACGCAGGTCTTACGGATCGAATCGTTGAGTTAATCAAGAAAGAAATCGGGACTAATGCGAAAGTTGTAATGACAGGCGGGCACGCTGAATTGATGTCGAAAATTTCACGCGGCGTTGATTACGTGGATCCCTGGCTGATGCTTGACGGCTTGCGATTGATTTACGAGAAAGTGAATCATGCCTAGAATTTGTCTTGCCCCGTTGGCAGGCGTAAATATCGTAACAGTTCGGGAATTTTTCACGGAACTCGGAGCGGATTTCACGCACACAGAGATGATAAGCTGCGAAGGATTGGCGCGCAATAATCCCAAAACATTCGAGATGCTGCGGATTTCGGAATTGGAATCGCCGCTGATAATTCAGGTTTTTGCTTCGAATGATGGCGTGCTGAAACTAGGTGTGAAAAGTCTGCTGAGATTTTTGGACGCAAATTTTCAGCGTGAGAAATTATTCGGGCTGGGAATTAACATGGCGTGTCCGATGCCGAAAGTCACGAAGAATGGCTCGGGCGCGGCGTTGTTGAGAAAACCTGACATTGCGGTTAAAATGGTCGAGAGCGTTTGTGAATTTGGGATTCCGGTTTGGGTGAAGATTCGCAAACTTGAAAATTCGCGCGATACTCTTGAACTCGTTGGGAAAATTTTGTCTGCCGGAGCGAGTAATATTTGCATTCACGGACGGACTCAGGCGCAAAGATACTCTGGAATTGCGGACAAGAAAATAATTCTCGAAGCTGTGAGAAATTTCGGCGGGGAAAAAATTTCAGCGAGTGGCGACGTGTGGGGGATTGAGGACGTTGACGAATATGTTTCGTACGGCTGCGATTGCGTGATGATTGCTCGTGGTGCGATTGCGAATCCGTGGCTGTTTTGCGAAATTCGCGGCATGAATAAATCCCGTGCTGAGAAAATTGCGGATATATTGCGTCTTGCTGAACGGACGAAGAATTTTCTCGGGGAACACAAATCGCTCGTTACACTTAAGAAATTCTCGTTGAGTTTGATGCGTGGATTCGAAGGGGGTGCAGACTTACGCGACAAAATTTGCAAATCCAGAAATTATGACGAAGCTGTGAATATTTTGATAGGGGGGAAAATTGAATCATGAAGAAAATCGAGTACATGACCAGCGGCACTTGTGCGAAGAAAATCGAGTTTGAACTTGACGATGAAAGTAAGTTACATAACGTGCAATTCTTCGGAGGCTGTCCGGGGAATCTGGCTGCGATTCCGAAAATCATCGAGGGCATGGACGCGTCGAAAGTTGCAGGACTTTTGAAGGGCAATCCGTGCGGAAATCGCGGAACATCTTGTGCGGATCAGCTGGCGATTGCGATTGAGAAGGCGATTGCGTAAAATTTTTTGACACGGGAAAATTTTGCTGTTAGAATTGCGTGTCGAAATAATAATTCATAGTTTGACACAGAAATTAATTTTCAGAAAGGAGATTCGTAGATAGATATGTTAGATATGTTAGATATTACGAGAGACGTAATTTTTACACTCGCACTACTTGCACTAGCTCTAAATTTGAGGGAATGCACTGCGGATCTCCGTGTGTATGCTGTCTAGTGCAGTGTACGTGTTCAGGAAAGCAATTTTCAAGGGAGGTCTGATTTGTGAAAGAATCAAGCCTCTCTTTTTTTAAGCGTTTTAAGCAATAATTTTTCAGGAGGAAATTTCAGGTATGAAACGAGTAAAGATTTTTGACACGACGTTACGTGACGGTGAACAATCCCCGGGTTGTTCGATGAATTTGAGCGAGAAGATAATCATTGCGCGACAGCTTGAGAAATTGGGCGTTGATATTATCGAAGCGGGCTTTGCGATTGCGTCACCGATGGATTTCAAGTCCGTTCAGACGATTGCGTCGAGTGTTTCGGAAATAACAGTTGCGAGTTTGGCACGCGCTAATAAGAAAGACATTGATTGTGCGTGGGACGCTGTGAAGAATGCGAATCACCCGAGGATTCACGTATTTTTAGCGACGAGTGACGTTCACATGCAGTACAAATTACGCATGACACGTGAACAGGTTTTGCAGACGATTTCGGATATGACGGCTTATGCGAAATCGAAATGTGCTGACATAGAATTTTCTGCTGAGGACGCTTCGAGATCTGATCGGGAATTTTTGGCGAAATGTTTTTCGAACGCGATTGCTGCCGGAGCTACGACTATTAACGTTCCGGATACTGTCGGCTATTCAACACCGCAGGAAATGGGAGATTTGATCTCGTACTTGATGGAACATGTTGAGGGAATCGCGAATGTTGACGTTTCGGTTCACTGTCATAATGATCTCGGAATGGGAGTCGCAAATTCGCTCGCATGTGTCAAAGCCGGAGCAACTCAGGTCGAATGTACTGTGAACGGGATCGGTGAACGCGCCGGTAACGCCTCACTCGAAGAAATCGTCATGGCAATCAGAACGCGCCGTGATTTTTATGACGCAGACACGAATATAGACACTCGACAAATTTACAAGTCCAGCAAATTATTAAGCAACATAATCGGAGTTCCGATTTCACCGACGAAGCCAATAGTTGGAGCGAACGCTTTTGCACACGAAGCCGGCATTCACCAGCACGGAGTTATTAATAATGCGCAAACTTACGAGATTATGAATCCTGACGAGATCGGCGTTCCACACAGGGCGTTAGTTTTGGGCAAGCATTCTGGTAAACACGCGTTACGTGAAAGACTTGAGACGATGGGCTACGAGATTAACGACGAACAGCTTGAGGACATTTTCACGAGATTCAAGAAACTTGCCGACCAGAAAAAAACTATCACAAGTTCGGATCTCGAAGCATTGACGCTGTATCATTCTGGGATTGTGCGTGATGAGCGCGAAGAATCTGCGAGTACGTGCCAAGTTATCAGCCACACAATTAACTCGTCAAAAGAAGCTCCGAAAATTGCTTACGTGAAAATCAAGCGCGATGATGAAGTTCTTGACGGTGTAGCAATGGGTGCTGGACCATTAGATGCTGCGTTCAAGGCGATAAATAACATGCTTGGGACTGACGCGCGGCTTGAAGATTTCTCTGTTCGGGCTGTAACTGACGGGGAAGATTCAATCGGTGAAGCTGTCGTGAAGATTTCGAGCGTGAGTACCGGTGAGAATTACACGGGAACTGGAATTTCGACGGACATAATCGAAGCCTCGTTGCAAGCGTACGTGAACGGTATCAACAAGATGTTCGAGGAGTCAAGATAGAACGCGATAAATTTTGCAGGATATTACACGATGATATAAAATAATCGCTAAAGGCAGGGTCACGCGTATCTGGCGTGAGGGGGTGCTATGGGTGCCTCTGAGTACGTAACAGGAAAGGAGGTGGTATAAAGTGAAAGAGATGACAAAACTCGTACGAGAACTTACTAATTTCGTACGAGCCGTCGCGGAGTTAATCCGCCTAATCAAATCACTTTAAGTTTTCCACCGTTCGGGTTGTAAGTCCGAGGTGGGATAACGGCCCAACTTCGGCAACCCGATATAACTAGTGTCACTCTACCCTGTCGGGGTGGCACATTTATATCTGCGAGAATTATATCATGAGCGCATTATCTTGAGAAATTTTGTGAGGGGGAATTTTTGAAAATGGCAATGACGATGACTCAGAAAATTTTGGCAGGTCACGCTGATCTGGATGAAGTACACGCAGGGCAGTTGATTCAGGCGAAATTAGATCTGGTTTTGGGAAATGATATTACGACACCGGTTGCGATTAACGAGTTTAACGCGGCGGGCTTCGAGAAAATTTTTGACAAGTCACGCGTAGTATTCGTGATGGATCATTTCACGCCGAATAAAGATATTAAGTCAGCAACTCAGTGTAAGCAATGCAGAGTTTTCGCGAAAAAATTCGGTCTTGAGAATTTCTTCGACGTTGGCACAATGGGAATCGAACACGCGCTTTTGCCTGAACAGGGACTTGTCGCACCTGGAGACGCGGTTATCGGAGCAGATTCGCACACGTGTACGTACGGAGCTTTGGGAGCATTTTCAACCGGAGTTGGCTCGACTGATATGGGAGCAGCTATGGCTGTAGGCTACACTTGGTTCAAAGTTCCGGCTGCTATAAAAGTAAACGTAACCGGACATAAGCGCAAATATGTTTCTGGCAAGGACGTAATCTTGACGCTAATCGGCATTACCGGAGTTGACGGAGCGTTGTATAAATCTCTGGAATTTTCGGGTGACGGCTTGAAAGAATTAACGATGGCTGACAGACTTACGATTTCGAACATGGCTATCGAGGCTGGAGCTAAAAACGGAATCTTTCCGGTTGATGACGTTACGAAAGAATATCTGAACGGCAGGCTCAAGCGCAAATACGAAGCATTTTACCCTGACGATGACGCAGAATATGAGCGCGTGATAAATCTGAATCTTGACGAGATTGACTGCACAGTTGCATTCCCGCATTTACCAGAGAACGCCAGACCAGCAAAATCTCCAGAGAGCAAAAATATTCGCATTGACCAAATCGTTATTGGCTCGTGCACGAACGGCAAAATCGAGGACATGCAGGCTGCTGCGGAAATTTTCAAGTTATCGGGGCGGAAATTATCTGACGGTGTTCGCGGAATAATTATCCCTGCAACTCAGAGCGTATATCGTGAATGTATAAAGCGCGGCTACACGGAAATATTTCTGGACGCTGGCTGCGTAGTTTCGACACCGACGTGCGGACCGTGTTTGGGAGGACACATGGGTTGCTTGGCTGCCGGTGAGAGATGCGTTTCGACTACGAACAGGAATTTTGTCGGCAGAATGGGACACGTTGACAGCGAAGTTTATTTAGCGTCACCAGCAGTTGCGGCAGCGTCTGGGATTGCCGGACATATTGCACACCCTGAGGAGGTCATGTAAAAATGCGAGTTCATAAATACGGAGATCATGTTGATACGGACGTAATAATCCCTGCGAGATATTTGGCAAGTCAGGACGAGAAAGAATTAGCGTCGCATTGCATGGAAGATATTGACAGGGATTTTCACGCGAAAGTCAAATCCGGTGATGTTATCGTCGCGGGATTGAATTTTGGCTGCGGTTCAAGCCGTGAACATGCGCCTGTTGCGATTAAAGCGTCTGGAATTAAGTGCGTAATTGCGAAGAGTTTTGCGCGAATATTTTACAGGAACGCTATAAATATCGGGCTTGCGATTCTTGAATGCCCCGAAGCTGCTGAGAATATTCAGGATAATGACGAGCTGGAAATTAATTTCGACACGGGCTTGATAGTAGACAAGACTCAGAACAGGAATTTTCATGCTGAACCGTTCCCGGAGTTTATCAAGAAAATGATCGAGGACGGCGGATTGATGAAGTCGTTACGCGCTAAGAAAGCATAATTTCGCATAAATTCGAAAGGAGAATTAATAAACATGAGCAAGAGAAGTGTGGCAGTAATTCCCGGTGACGGAATCGGTCCTGAAGTTATCGGAGCTGCGTTGAAAGTTCTGGAGAAAGTTTCGCCGAATAAGTTCGATTTTCAGGAAGTCGCCATGGGTGGTAACGCGATTGACAAATACGGAGAGCCTTTACCAGCTGCGAGTTTGAAGACTTGTCAGAATGCTGAAGCTACGTTACTCGGAGCGGTTGGCGGTCCTAAGTGGGATAACGTTTCGCCGGAGATTAGACCTGAGCGCGGATTATTGGGAGTTCGTGCCGGGCTTGAAGTCTTCGCGAATATCAGACCTGCGAGAATTTTCCAGCCGTTAGCTTCGGCGTGTCCGTTGAGAAAAGATATTGCCGAGAAGGGAATCGATTTCATAATCGTGCGTGAATTGACGGGCGGAATTTATTTCGGCGAACACAAAGCATTCGAGATTAACGGTGAGCGTGCGGCGAGCGATTTGATGCAGTACACAGAACACGAGATTCGCAGGATTGCACACGTTGCTTTCAAAATGGCGATGGGGCGCAGAAAAATATTAACGTCTGTTGATAAAGCGAATATTTTGACTAGTTCTAGATTGTGGCGCGATGTTGTGAACGAAGTTGCGAAAGAATATCCTGAAGTGAAAGTGAATCATCTTTATGTTGATAACGCGTCGATGCAGTTAATTCGAGTTCCCAGTGAATTTGACGTGATAGTTACGGAAAATACTTTCGGGGATATTTTGTCGGACGAAGCCAGCCAGATTGTCGGATCTATCGGCATGATCCCGAGCGCAAGTCTGGGTGATAACAATCGCGGACTTTACGAGCCAATTCACGGTTCAGCTCCGGATATTGCTGGACAGGACAAGGCGAATCCAATCGGGACGATTTTGGCAGCAGCTATGATGTTGCGATACAGTTTCGATATGTCAAAAGAAGCGGATTTAATCGAGAACGCAGTCGATGAAGTTCTGAAGGAAGGCTGGAGAACCGGAGATATTTACACGGATTCAGAACACGAGAATTTGATCGGCGGCAAGAAAATGTGTGACGTGATAATCTCGCACCTGTAAAATCAAAACGGAAATTAATCGCCCTCTCGAAATTGCTCGGGAGGGTTGGTTATAATATTATTTCGTGCGTCGGATTGCTTCTTTAGTGATTACGTCGTGCGCTCCGCCTTCCATTAGAGTAATCGGTGACACAAGCGTGATTTTTGCTCTCTCACGTAATTCCGGGATTGTCAATGCGCCGCAGTTGCAGAGTGTAGACTTGATTTTGCTGAGAGTTTCGTTCAAGTTATCGCGCAAACTTCCAGCATATGGAACGTAACTGTCAACGCCTTCTTCGAATGATAGCTTGGTCTGAATCGAATCGCCCGAGTCATAACGCTGCCAATTTCTCGCGCGCGCTGAACCTTCACCCCAATATTCTTTCACGTAATTGCCGTTGACCATGACTTTATTTGTCGGTGACTCGTCGAATCTCGCAAAATATCGTCCTAACATGCAAAAGTCCGCACCCATCGCCAGAGCGAGTGTTATGTGATAGTCCATTACGATACCGCCATCTGAGCAAATCGGCACGTAAATTCCTGTTCTTTCGAAATATTCGTCGCGAGCTTTTGCAACTTCGATTACAGCCGTAGCCTGTCCGCGCCCAATGCCTTTAGCTTCACGAGTAATGCAGATCGATCCGCCGCCGATTCCGATCTTTATGAAATCCGCGCCTGCTTCAGCCAAGAAATTGAAGCCGTCTGAATCAACAACGTTTCCTGCACCGACTTTCACATCATCGCCGTAATTTTTGCGAATCCAGCTTAGAGTTTTTCTCTGCCATTCAGTGAAGCCCTCGGACGAATCGATACATAACACGTCAACTCCAGCATTAATCAACGCCGGAACTCGTGATTCATAATCGCGCGTGTTAATTCCTGCTCCGGTCATGAAGCGTTTCTGAGCATCAAGCATTTCTAACGGATTCTCTTTGTGCATGTCGTAATCTTTCCTGAACACGAACGCTACCATGTTGCCATTGTCGTCAATAACCGGTAATTGATTCAGTTTATGCGTCCACAGAATATCATTTGCTTCACTCAGTGTTAAGCCGTCTTTTGCCGAAATAACTTTGTCAATCGGTGTCATGAAATTCCGAACTTTTTCGTCAAGATTCATGCGGCTGATTCGATAATCGCGGCTCGTAATTATTCCCAGCAATTTCCCGTTTAAGCTGCCGTCCTGAGTTACTGCGACTGTCGTGTGTCCCGTAATTTCTTTCAGGGCGAGAACGTCAGCAAGAGTTTTATCCGGACTTATCGCAGAATCATTCGCAACGAATCCTGCCTTGTATTTTTTCACGCGCTCTATCATTTCGACTTGTTGTTCGATTGGCTGAGAACAGTATATGAACGATAAGCCACCCTCACGCGCCAACGCTACAGCCATGCCGTCGTCTGAGACAGATTGCATTATCGCCGAGACAAACGGAATATTAATCGAGAGTTTAGGCTGCTCTCCCTTGCGAAATTTGCACAGCGGAGTTTTAAGAGATACGTTTGAAGGCACGCATTGTTCGGACGAATAATTCGGGATAAGCAAATATTCAGAGAATGTGTGCGAAGGATCGTTATAATAATAAGCCATTTGAAGTAAATATTCTCCTTCCTGAAAAATTTTGCTGATTATCATATCACACGTAGCAATTCAGAATTTTCGGATTATTTTCACGCACGGGATTTTTGTGTAAAATAACGCAGATTAGATACACACTCAGAAAAATTTTTAAGGCAGGTTTGGAATTTATACACATGTCGTCAAATATTCGTTGGGTTTCAGAAAAAGTTTCTCCTGAAGATTTACTGGCTCAGGCTCGTGAGGCCGCAAAACGCGCGTATGCTCCGTATTCGAAATATCACGTCGGAGCGGCGTTGCTGTTCGAGAATGACGAAATAATATTATCTTGCAACGTCGAGAATGCTTCGTACGGTGTCTCGATTTGTGCTGAACGTTCCGGAATTGTTATCATGGTCTCGAAGGGAATGCGCAATCCGCTGGCAATAGCTGTCGTCGGTTCACATGAAGATCGCGATGATTATTTCCGGATTGAGTGTCCGCCGTGTGGAGCGTGTCGTCAGGTCTTAATGGAATTTAACACGAATATGCTCGTCGTCATGGCTTCGAAAAATGGCACGGAAATTTTTAAGTTGAAAGAATTATTGCCGCACTCATTCACGCTCGAACACGAATAATTAATCATGAAAGTCGGAACTGTTGCTGTAATCGGCAGACCTAATGTCGGGAAGTCTTCACTGGTGAACGCGCTTTTGAAATTCAAAGCTTCAATCGTGAGTTCAAAGCCGCAGACTACACGTAATTCGATACGCTGCATATATAATGACTCGGATTCGCAAATAATTTTCACGGATACACCCGGATTTTTCGAGATTGACAACTCGCGCAATAAATTGAATCTGTATCTGAACGAGAGCGTCGTAAGTTCTCTTGATGAATGCGATGTGATTTGCTGGCTAATTGATTCCGCGACACGCAAACTCAAAGACGATGACTTGAAAAATGCGAAATTACTCAACACGATTAATCTGCCGAAAATTCTTGTCGCGAATAAATCTGATTCCGCAAATCCTGACGAAGCCGTGAAATTATTCTCCGGAATTTGCAAGTTCGATAGTGTGATAAATATCAGCGCGAAGTTTCACAAGAATCTTGGTGAATTTCTAGCACTTGTGAAGAGTTTTCTGCAGGAGGGCGAGTTGCTTTACGATCCGGAAATCCTGATGGACTCGACCGAACGATTCATGGCGGCAGAAATTATCCGCGAGAAAATGCTCATGCTGCTGCGTGATGAAGTTCCGCACTGTTCAGCTGTAGAAATCGACGAGTATAAAAGCCCCGACGAATTTGAGAATCGCAAAAATCTTTACATTCGCGCGTCGTTAATAACCGAAACTGAGGGTCAGAAAGCGATCTTGATTGGCTCTGGCGGGAAAATGATCAAGAAAATCGGCAGCCTGTCACGAACTGAACTTGAGAAAATCACCGGTTATAAAACGTTTCTTGATCTCTGGGTGAAAGTTCTACCGAATTGGCGCAAGAATAATCTGGCAATGCGGCGACTAGGTTATGCCTGAGACTGGCTCGGAATTAAGCGGTGTTTCCGGAGTAATTCTGTCGCGAGTTTTTCGCGCTGAACGCAGTGTATATTTGCAGATTTTTCTCAGGGATTACGGCATAACTTTCGCATTTGTTCGCTTGAGTGAGTCCGGTCAAAGCCATTTCGGCGGAGATATTGAGCCGTTGACTTGGGGAGTTTTCAAGTTTGGGAAGAATATCACGGGAAAATACAGGCTTCTTGATGTTGAGAATCAGGACGACATGCTTCAGGTTCGAAAACGCGGCGATGCTCTGGTGACTGCGGTTTCATGGGCGAATCTTGTTCTGAAATATCTCTCGGAAAATCAACCAGATGATCCGCTGCTCGTGAAATTATACTGGAACATGCACTTGCTGAAATTCCCGGAAATTCCTGTTGAGGCTGTGAATTTTAGATTCCTGTGGCAATGGCTTACACTCTGGGGACTTGCGCCGGAACTCGAAAGATTCTTCGTGCGAAAAAAATTTGACGTGCGGGAAATTTCGCTCTTGAAATACGTTGTTGCGCTGAAATACGAGAATTTATTGCGGTTATTTCGGGGTGAGAATCTTTCGCGAGTGTCGCAATCTGAGAGTTTCAGGAATATTTTCACGAGAGCTGCTGATTTTTCGAGACCGTTCTTCCGTGAGAAATAAATAATTTGCAAAAAATCCGTTTCGCGTTTATAATTGCAGAGCGTTGTAACATGGAGACGTGGCCGAGTGGTCGAAGGCGGGCGCTTGGAGAGCGTCTTAGCAGCAATGCTACTAGAGTTCGAATCTCTACGTCTCCGCCATAATTTCGGAAATTTTGTTTGCGCGTGAATCATAGTTATAAATCTTGAAGAGAGTGATCCCCTGAAGATTGAATTTTCGGGAGGTCACTCTCTTCGTATCATACAAGTCAAGTTAAGTTAAGTCATGTTAAGTCATGTGCGCTATTTTTTCCCGGAGCAATCGTACACAAATGCCGGCGGAACGTTTAATAACACGAATTTAGTCTTAATGGACTTGAAACGCTTCTGCAATCGTGGCTTCATTATGCTCGAATACTGGTACGCGATGAAATGACCGTTCGGCTTCAGACATTTTCGCACACCATCAAGAATTTTCACGGACATCTTGTGCGGCAAAACTGTGAACGGCAAACTCGAAATCACGACATCAAATTTGCTGATTGCCTCGCCCTTCATGATTTTCTCAAGTTCCTGCGCATCACTGAATAATTTCACGCCGTTATGACCGGAATGTTCCTGTTTGATCAATTTTTGCAGAGCCGGATCGATCTCGAACACAAGAATCTTTGCGTCAGGTTTTGCGAGCTTGACAATTTCACGCGTGAAAACTCCCGTGCCAGCTCCTAATTCTGCGATGAAATTTGCGCTTGACCAGTCCACACGTTCCAACATTGCGCGAGTTAAAAATCTCGAACTGGGTGTTACGCTGCCGATTTGTCCCGGGTGCGTTGTGAAGCGTCTCAGGAAAACGAACCCTTCTCGTATGTGCGACAAGTGTGATTTGATATGCAACTTGAACTCTCCTGAATAAAAATTTTCTGGTATGATTTCGTTTAAGCATATCACATTTTTGCGTAAAGCTTTAATTATGATTAATTATGAACGGAGGAATTTTGTCATGAGTGAGAAAAAACGCCTGGTCGTATTAACCGGAGCAGGAATCAGTGCGGAAAGCGGCTTCAAAACATTTCGCGATTCGGACGGTCTCTGGGAGCAATACAAAGTCGAGGACGTCGCTAGTATCGAAGGCTGGTACAGGAATCCGGAATTGATAATTGATTTCTACAATGATTTGCGGGTTCAACTTGAGAAAGCTCAACCAAATGACGGGCACAAAATCCTGGCTGAACTCGAAAAATATTTCGACGTGAGAATCATAACTCAGAACGTTGATAATTTACACGAACGCGCCGGCAGCACACATGTCGTACATTTGCACGGTGAATTAACGAAAGTCAGACCGGTGAATAACGCTTCGAAAATTTATGACATCGGCTACTCGAAAATGACTTACGGCGACAAATCACCAGATAACGAATTATTGCGCCCGCATATCGTCTGGTTCGGTGAAGCTGTTCCGATGATTAGTGAAGCTTCAAGACTGGTTCGTGATGCGGATATTTTCGCTGTGATCGGCTCGTCATTAGTCGTTTATCCGGCAGCTGGTCTCGTTCACGATTTGCGCGGAAAAACCGAGGCATTCCTGATCGATCCAAAAGAAGTTTCTGTGCCGACGGGAATGAAATTCAGAGTAATCCGTGAAGTTGCGTCGAAAGGCGTTGCGATTATGCGTGACGAATTGCTGCGTGAATTTGGCTTTGCGAGTTAAAAATATTAAATCATCACTTCGTATTTGTCGCTGAAATTCCCGTAATTACTCTCGCGATAATTTTGCGTTTGACCGGCTGCTAACAGAGCCATTGCCTGAGGTCCGATATTATTTATCACGTGTTCTCCGGCTGAATCAGGATTATTATTCGGCGCGGGATTTGCGATAATTTCCGGATTCGGCTTCGGAGTTTCGGCGATAATATCATCAATTACGAGATAGCCCTGAGATTGTCCGTTCCATTCACAAGCTAAGACTTTGCGATTCGAGTTTCCCGGCAGAATTTCCGGCTGAGTTTTCGAACGCTTCCATTTGCCGCCGCGATTTTCAATTTCATGCGCACATGCTTTACCGACCGATGCCCACCAAGTTATGTCCTGAGCTTCGGTCAAATCTTCCGTGCAATCTTCGAGCGAGTAAATCGACGGACGCAATTTCTTGAACGCGAATAATCTTGATCTCTCACGCCCGTCAACGCGAACGATAAACTCATCACGCTTCGATGGCAAATTCTTAGCATTCAGTCTTTCAAGCCCCTGCCCGAATTTCTGAATCGCTGTCGGATTCAAACGCAGAACTCCACGCGAACAAATCGCAAACGGCACCGGAGCATCCCACCATTCAGGAATTTGCGGCTCATCCGGATCAAGTGCGCGCGCCATACTCGTCAGGAATGTACCGGTACTCTCGATGAATAGCGTTCTGACATCTTCGGGCGATTCGAAATCTTCAATGCTTAACGTCTGCACCATTTTACGCGCTGCAAGTTCGGGCAAAGTCTTAACGAGTGAGTCAGCAAATCCGCGTTCGATTAAAAATGCGAGCTGAGATTTCGAGATAATCACTGGTAATGTCGCGTAATTTTCGCTTGGCAAATACACGCCGTAATCGACCATCAGACCATAGAGTACCCTCAGGAAATATATAATCGTCGAATCTCCCGAGAGAGTTTTCAAGTATTCAGCATTACTGCTCTCTAAGCTCATGCCTGCGAATCTTTCTCAAGCAACGCACGCGCAAAATTCTGAGAGTCAAAATTACTCAAATCCTCAGCACCTTCACCCAGACCAATATATCTAATCGGCACACGCAATTTTCTCGCAATCGAAATTATCACGCCGCCTTTGGACGTATTGTCGTATTTAGTCAAGATTATCGAATTTACAGGAATGATCTCGTTGAACGTCTCAGCCTGAGCGACGGAATTTTGTCCCAGAACAGCATCGAGTACCAGCACGACTTCGAGATTTTTCTCACCAGCTTCACGCAATAAAACCCGATGAATTTTCTTTAGCTCTTCCATTAGATTATGCTTATCATGCAATCTGCCGGCCGTATCGACGATCAGCAAATCTGCTCCGGAACTTTTCGCTGCCTGAAACGCGTCGAACGAAACTGCTGCGGGATCGCTGCCCTGAGATTGAGCCACAACTCGCACGCCGGATTTTTCGCCCCAGAGTTTCAACTGTTCAACTGCTGCTGCTCTGAACGTGTCTGCTGCTGCCATGATAACTTTCTTGCCCTCGGATTTGAATTTCAGCGCGAGTTTTCCTGCCGAAGTAGTTTTTCCGCTGCCATTAACTCCGATCATTAGCAATACTTTGGGTTTTGCGTTAATCTCGAAGCCCTTGCCCATCTCCGGAACTGAATCCAATTCGCTAGTGATCCTGTTCATGAATACGTCGCGTAAATCTTCGGGTGAAGTGAGCTTTCTGGATTTAGCCTGAGCTTTCAAGTATTCGATTATCTCGTCCGAAACGTCAACGCCCGTGTCACCGGAAATTAATTTCTCCTCAAGTTCGTCCCAGAAATTCTCGTCAAACGAACTGCGCGAGAATAAACTCGAAATCCCATCGCTCCATTTTTTGCGTACACTGGATAATTTTTCGCGTAATTTCTTGAATAGCTGCATTGTCTTAACGTCCTTAACAAGCTTAACGAGCCGGAATCTTTCTCATGAAAATGAACTCGTAGCCGTATTGACCAGTCGTTGTGTCCTGAGTGCGTCTTGAGCCGACAACCTGCCAACCTTCACGACCGCGCCGCGCCATTGTTGACGTAATATCCGGGTCAAGAACAAAGTCAATCGCGTAATCATAAGATGCGTTTGCTTCGGGCAAAATCGGGTCGAAAGTTGCGTTTGCGTTTCCGAAATTTACGCTCGATAATGCGTCCATGATTCCTTTCAACTGCAACAGACACAGCACCATCACAACCGCCAGAATTATCAACAGCAACGGGGTCAACAAACCTCCGCGTGAACTTCTGACCGGTGCAGCTGATTCGTTCTTGCGCCCGTTTAATTTATCTCGTATAGCCATAGTTTTCTCCTTGTGTTCGTCATCTAAATTTTTCGTAACTGATTCTGAATTTTCGCTTGTATTTTCGTCAAGACCGGCATCAATATTATCATGTTCGTGAGAAATCCCGTCCTGACCAAAATCCGCAAAATTCGGAGTTTCCACGAAATTATTCACGCCGTTCACATCATAAATCTGTGAATCTTGTGTATCTTGTGAATCTGATTCAACTTCAACGGCACTCGCTTCAGTTTGGTCATTATCCTCGTCATCATCGGACGTAAAAGTTGCCGCACTCAGCAAATCCCCGCTCAAAAAATCATCGTCGTTATCATCGTCATCGAAATTCTCGTCAAAATTCGTGAGTGATTCTTCCTGTTGTGATTCTTGAGCAGCGATATTATTCTCAGAATCTCCGGTTGAGTCCGTCAAATCTGTCAAATCCGTTAAATCTTGTGAATCTTGCAATTCGTTCTCATTCATGTCAGGCATGTCTGGTTCTGATTCAGGTTCGTTGTTTTCCTGCGAGAGTTCCGCTGTTTCCAACGTATCTGGCGTATCTGGTTCTTCGGGTTCATTCTCGTCATCGGGGTTAGCTTTGTCTAAAAAAAAAGCGTCATTATTTGAGCCCGGATTATTTCCGAAATCCTGCATCAGACTTTCGTTGAGATCTTCGTTGAAACTTTCCTCTGGTTCTGGTTCGAGTTCGAGTTCTGGTTCTGGCTCATCCTGAGTTACGGGTACAGCTTCGAGTTCGTTGACTTCGGATTCAGGTTCAGGAGCAGCTTCTGATTCAGTTTCGGCTTCAGACTTGATTTCGGATTCGGTTGCGTCTTCGTGTTCAGTTCCGTCGAGAAAATCGAAATCCTCGTCCGCTTCCAACAGATCCGGGGTTTTGTCATCGTCGTTTTCCGGGAGAGCGAGTTCTTGTGATTCAGCTTCAGATTCAGCTTCAGGTTCAGACTCGATTTCTGGTTCTGAGATTTCGTCGATAACTTCGGCTTCAGATTCTGCGCGCGCGTTTATCAAATCTAACGGTGGTTCAGACATTGCTTCGGCGATATTTTCGAGCAGCTTGTCCTCAGCAGTCTTGAAACCCGGGTCAGGAAGTTCAGCGTCATCGTCGAGTTCTGAGATTTCGTCGTCTTGAGCCAGCAAATTTTCCGGCAGAGCGTAAGGTTCCGGAGTTATGCGCGAATCGAGTGAGAGAGGATTTCCGGTCATAGCCTGAGCAATATCCGCGAGCAATTTATCCTCGGCAGTTTTCGTAGATTCGGGCATTGTTGGCACGTTGAGTTCTGCTGGAGTAGCTTCGGGGTCATAGGCTGGTTCAGGCTCTGAAATATCCGAGTCGATGCTCACGACTAAATCGGCGGCAGGTTCTGGGAGAGCTTCGTTTTCAGATTCTGCGATTTCCTCCGCGTCAACGATTGGTAATTCCTCATCAGTTTCGATTTCTCCTGAGATTTCGGCGGCATTTTCGAGTTCGGGCAAATCCTCGGGTGGCAAATCCTCGTCCGGTAGATTCAGTTCCGGCAGCGATTCCGTAACTTCTGGCTCTGAAAGTGATTCTGGTTCGAGAATTTCCGGCTGCGAAATTACCTCTGGCTGTGAAACTGCCTCTGGCTCGGAAACTGATTCCGTGATTTCCGGCTGTGAAATTATCTCCGGTTCTGGGTTTGATTCCGGTTCTGTGATTTCTGACTGTGGGATTACTTCTGCAACTTCCGGTTGTGAAACTGCCTCTGGGATCTCCGGTTCTTGGATCGATTCTGGCTCAGAAACTTCCGGCTGCGAAACTGATTCCGGCTCTGAGACTTCAGGTTGCGAAATTGCCTCTGGAATCTCCGGCTCTGGAATCGATTCTGCAATTTCTGCTCTCGGCTCTGAGACTTCTGGTTGCGAAACTGCTTCTGGAATCTTTGGTTCTGGCTCCGTAACTTCCGGCTGAGAAACTGCTTCTGGGATCTCCGGCTGTGAAACTGATTCCGGCTCTGAGACTTCAGGTTGCGAAACTGTTTCTGGGATCTCTGGTTCTGTGAACGATGCTGGCTCAGAGACTGCTTCTGTAACTTCTGGCTCTGGAATTGATTCTGCAACTTCAGGTTGCGAAACTGCCTCTGGGATCTCCGGCTGTGAAACTGATTCCGGAATCTCCGGCTCTGGCTTTGAAAGCGGTTCTGTGACTTCGGGCTCTGGAATCGATTCTGGTTCAGTAACTTCGGGTTGCGAAACTGCCTCTGGAATCTCTGGCTCTGGAATTGATTCTGCAACTTCAGGCTGCGAAACTGCCTCCGGCTCGGAATTTGCTTCTGGTTCGGAAACTACCTCTGTAATCTCTGGCTCTGGGAGCGATTCTGGCTCAGTAACTTCCTGCTGCGAAATTGATTCTGGCGCGAGAACTTCTGACTGCGAAACTGCTTCTGGAATCTCTGACTTTGAAAGCGGTTCTGTGACTTCTGGTTGCGAAACTGCTTCTGTGAGCTCCGGTTCTGGAATCGCTTCTGCAACTTCTGATCTCGGCTCTGAGACTTCCTGCTGCGAAACTGCTTCTGGAATCTCCGGTTTTGTGATTGGTTCTGGAGCGAGAACTTCCTGCTGCGAAACTGCCTCTGGAATCTCTGGTTCTGGCTCTGTGACTTCTGGTTGCGAAATTGATTCTGCAACTTCCGGCTCTGGAATCGCTTCTGCAACTTCTGATCTCGGCTCTGAGACTTCCGGTTGTGAAACTGCTTCTGTGATTTCTGGTTGCGAAATTATTTTTGGTTCTGGTTTTGGCTCTGGAATTTTTGCGCGTGCTTGAGCTTCTGCTTTACGTTTACGTTTCTCGCGTTCTTCACGGGCGACTGAAGTCTCGATGTTGCGTAAAGCTTCCTCAAGTGATGGAATTTCCTCTGTGATTCGTGTTGGTCGAGTTGTGTTTTGTGCGCGTGAATTTGCGGGTGAAATGCTTTCCTCGATTCTGCGCTGAAAATCCAAGAACGTGTTAATTTTCTGACGTTCCTGCTCGTTATAATGCGTTGAACTTTTACGGCGTGTCGAATTTTTGGGTGATGATTCTGTGTCGTCATTTTGCACCTGATTTTTCGCAGACGATCTCCCCTTTGAAGGTTTCAGGAACATACCTTCAAGTTCTTGTCTTAATTTTTCTTCCGCTGTTCTTTCATCTAACATTATTATATTTTCCCATTGAAAATTTGTTTTCCAAAATTATTCTTGTTATTACACTTTCAAAAAATTTTCCCTAATTATAATACTTAACGCTAAAATATAATCGCAAATAATTCACGTTTCATGAAAAAACTGCCGAAAAACATTCCAGACATGTACAAATTTTAGCAGGAGGCTTACACGTAAAATCATGAAAATAGGATATAATCCGTCGATTATGACGGCGTACAACTCATTAACATCGACAGACAAATCAATCGAAAAAACTGCACGTGCGTTATCAACAGGATTGCGAGTGGCGTTTGCGTGCGATGATGCTGCTGGATTCGCGATTAGCCTGAGGCTCTCATCACAAATGACTGGCGTTGAACGTGCGATCCGAAATACTCAGGATGGCGTTTCGATGCTGCAGACTGCTGAGGGCGGACTTGACCAGATAAATTCCATGTTACAACGAATGCGCGAACTTTCGATTCAGGCGGCTAACGACACACTCACAACTCAGGACAGGCACTATATTCAGCTCGAAATCAACGAGTTAAAAGACAATATCGACAACGTTACTCACAACACGACATTCAATTCCAAGCGATTACTTGACGGCAGCAGCTCTTGCACATGGACTTCCAAAGATGCTACGACAAAAGTTCAGGTCAACGGCTCAATAACAAATCTTGACACGTTCGGGCAGAAAAGCTCAATCGAGGGCAATTATCGAATCGAAGTCAGAGCAGATGCGGGACGCGCTGAAGTTCAAAAGAGCAATATCTTCAACGTAACTGTGGCTGAGGACGTCCGGAAAGTTTTCGCAAACACAGAAATCGTAACCGAAACAATTTACACCGACCAGCAAATGACGCACGAAATCTTCATACACCAGGGTAACGATACGGTTCAAGCGACTTCCGGTGATGGCTGGGAATTTATCGACGGCGTGTTAAATATCACAAGCTCTGGAACGTACAATATCGTCGGTAACGGTCAATCTTCTGCGAATCGAATCAAAGTTCAGGACGGTGTTAAGGCGGACGTGTTTCTGACAAACGTGAATATTAACTCTGACGATTGCGCTTTCGATATGAAGGGTGCGGACGTGAATTTGTATTTGCGTGGGGCGAACTCATTCACGAGCGGAAGTTCTCACGCTGGGATCGAACTCGATGACACAAGTTCACTCGTGATTAACAGTGCGGTCGAATCTGGTTCGGACAAGGGTTTTTTGCAGGCGAACGGCGGTCATAATGCAGCAGGAATCGGCAGTGGTTACGCTTCGAATTTAGCAGGCAAAATCACAATCAACGGCGGAACGATTAACGCTCAGGGCGGAATGCAGGCTGCTGGAATTGGCGGCGGTTATGCTGGAGCGGCTACTTCAATCGAAATTAACGCTGGCGATGTCACAGCACACGGCGGTTCTCAGGGCGCAGGAATCGGCACGGGACATTTCTCGTGCAGCTCTCTTGCGAACACAACTGCTGAAATCAAAATCTCCGGTGGAAAAGTTGCGGCTTACGGCGGCAGTTCGAGTGCAGGAGTTAATCCGGCAGGGATCGGCGGTGCGTGTCATTCATGCTCAGTCGATATTCAGATTCAGGAAAGTATGCGAAACGAAATCATCGCGGAACGAGGCGGCAGAAGTGCGCAAAATATCGGTGCTGGAGACAACCTAGTATCCGGAATAACTTGCAACGTAGATTACACAAATTTGCAGACGTATTCTCCCGATGATATTCCAACACTTCCGCAAATCACCGTCACGGCTCCGGCTACAGTCAGTCACACGGTCAGCGCAGAAGATGTCGAATCAGAATTTCGCGTGAGGGCTGCAAAATTATCAGAAATACGCGCGTTTCAAAATGCGAGTGGGGTTTTCATGATCGAAACTCCTCAACAAATAACGATCACTCAGGGCGACGGTAAACAGGCAACCGTAACGTTATACGCGCAAGACACAATGTACGAAGTCGCCGAAAAAATCAATTACGCAATTTCCGAAACTTTGGGACAAGGTGTTTACGTGAACGACTCGAATCATTTCTGCACAATCGCTGACGGCACAGAATTTACATCCGAAGCAGCTTACCAGAAAATTCCGGTCTACAACGATGACGGAGTAATCCGCGCTTACACCGAAGCTTCAACAATGGTAATCCGCAGCGCAATCGCCGGACAGCGTGGAACGTTAAGTTTTTCATCACTGAATCAGGATCTTGTGAACGCACTCGGTCTGAACACGATTCAATCAGCATCTGAGACAAAATACACGGCGTCGATTTACGAAGCTCACACCGGTTCAGTAATTGCTGACAACGTAATTTCGACGACGAACAAATTATCCGGAATCCTGCACCCGAATCTTGACGTAGAATTTGACGCAAACGCGAATATCACGACAACTTGGAATGACGCAACGAAAAGTTACGTTACGAGTTCCAGCGATAACACACCATACGTAACGAATTTGCACGTAGTTGACCGCAGCACGGCGTTTCAAATCGGACATAATCAGGGCGAGGATATTTATATTAATATCGGTGACATGAGTTCGAAATCACTTGGTCTCGAAGGATTGAGCGTAATGACACGTGAGAGTGCTTCTTCAGCAATCAGTCTACTTGACGCAGCGATTAACAAAGTCTCAATGCAGCGTGACAAAATCGGAGCTTACCAGAACGAACTCGAATACAACGCGAATAGCTTAACCGTTACGCACCAGCAATTATCTGACTCAGAAAGCCGCATCAAAGACACGGATATGGCGAGGGAAATGATCGAGTACGTGAAACTGCAAATCCTGAATAACACGGGCAGCTCAATGTTATCTCAGGCGAATCAATTATCTCAATCCGTCATGAACTTGCTCGGTGTGTAGAATTTTTCACGAACAACACGAATAACACGAATCAAAGCCCTCTGTGTGAGAAGCATGGGGGGATT
Organism: uncultured Fretibacterium sp.; assembly: GCA_937911045.1. Taxonomy (GTDB): domain Bacteria; phylum Synergistota; class Synergistia; order Synergistales; family Aminobacteriaceae; genus JAFUXM01. The sequence goes on from CALEPX010000021.1 coordinate 129,082, forward strand.
TTTGACGGGAGCGTTTTTCCGACAATTTTCGGAATTATTGCAATCTGTTTTTTAGATAAAAATAAAGCAGTTCCCCAATCAATTCCAAATCGGAGAACTGCTTCAATTCAAAGTTTTGCGAATTATTTCTTGAGATAGTTGTCGAAAAATTCCACGATTACATTCAAGACCGGTTCCTGCACCCAGTAAATTCCACCGTGAGCAGCTCCGTTCACGATGAATCTCTCAGTCTCAACGCCCTTGGCACGCAAAGCCTGGAACAAAATATCAGTCTGTCCCGGCGAAACTAACGTGTCATTCGTGCCGTGCATTAACAACATCGGAGCAGATTTTTCACTCACGTATTCAATCGGGCTAGCTTTTGCAGATTCTTCCGGATGAGCCAGAACTCCGCCATCTTTGCCACCGAACGTCGGTGTACCCAAAGCCCACAATGCTTCAGTTGCTCCGGCTGATGCGTGACCCTTCTGATTCTCTTCGTCGTAATCCATGCCGATATTTCTCAAGTCCGAGATTCCGAAAATATCCGCCGCACACAAAACATCACTCGAAAATTCCAGATACTCGCCCTTGTCAAATTCTTTCATTCCGTTCGTTAATCCGACAAATGACGACAAATAACCGCCCGCACTGTTCCCCAAAACTCCGACACGTTCAGGATCGATATTGAATTTCGAAGCGTGTGCTCTTAACCAGCGAATCGCGCTTTTCACGTCCTCTAACGGCTGCGGAAATTTTGCCAACGGTGCGGTACGATATTCGATACTCGCGACTACATAACCGTTTTCTGCGAGTTTCATACGCTGCTGGATCCAGTTATTTTTCGGAGCCATGATAAATCCGCCGCCAGTCACGAACACGATTAACGGCAACGGCTCTTTGCTGTCCGGCTGCAAAATATCCATTTCGAGTTTATAACGCAAACTTCCCATCGCAATTCCCTCAGCAAACGGAATATTTTCCCAGAACGTAACTTGATTCGTCTGCAGCTCGACATTAAGAACTCTGCTCTCGAATTTTTCCTGAGCAAACGCAACCGAACCCGTTAATAATAACGCCAACACTAACGCCAAAAACTTACGCATGTAACACAACTCCTTAGAATTATGATTTATTCTGCGAACGCATGACCGTCTCAAAAATTTCTGATTCAGTCGCGCGTTTTGCAGTCGAAATATTTGTGAATCCGAAATTCTCTGCTTCTCTGGCGGTCTGCTTGCCGATACACACAACACGCACATCTCGAAATCGTTGCGTCAATCCTGCAAAGCCCCGTACCGTTGAAGCACTCGTGAAAATAATAATATCCAAACTTTCAGGAATACAGGCTGATTTTACGTAATTTGTTCTGTACGTGCAAATTTCTGTGTAATTTTTCTCACGTGACGCGAATATCTTCTGAATTTCCCGTGATGCGTTCTCAGCCCTGAAGAATAATATTTCTCCGGACATGTTCACGAGTTCATGCGCCAAATTCTCCCCGTCGTAAATTTCCGGAACAAAATCAACTTTCAGACCGTGATTTCTGAGAGCATGAGCTGTAGCCTCACCGATTGCAGCGATTTTTGCACAGGCAATTTCCCGAACGTCGCGATTATTCACACGCAGCAATTCAAAGAACGCTTCAACGCCCGTAACACTCGTGAAAGCCAGCCAATCATAACCCGAAATATTTTTGCCGGTAAGCGAGTCCGGAATAATTTCGGTTTTTATGCACGGCAGCAATATAACTTCCGCACCGGAATTACGCAGCATTCGTGACAAATTCTCAGAACGTTCGATCGGGCGTGTCAGAGCGATTTTGCAATTACGTAACGGGAAATTCTTTCGCCAATCCAGATTCAAACTCGCAACTTCTCCGATTATGATCACAGCCGGCGGAATTATTTTCGCATCACGCATTTCATCCGGGAATTTTTCGAGAGTAGATCTCAGAATTTTTTCGCGCGAAGTTGTTCCGTTGGAGATAATTGCGCACGGAGTATTTTTTTCGAGACCGGACGCGATTAATCTATCCGAGAGATTCGCAGATTCAGAAACGCCCATCAAATACACGAGTGTCTCACGGAAATTTTCGGGATTAGCCTGTCGATGAGCCGTCATGATATTCACGCCCGAACAGAAATCTCGATGTGTTACCGGAATGCCAGCATATGCCGGAACTGCCAACGCCGAACTAACTCCCGGTACGATTTCGAAATTTATGCCGGATTTTGCCAAAGCTTGAGCCTCCTCACCGCCTCTGCCGAACAAAAACGGATCGCCGCCCTTGAGCCTTACGACGTTCAGATTTTGCATCGCGTGAGAAATTATCAAGTCCTGAATATCCTGCTGAGTGAAAATATTTTTGCCCGGGATTTTTCCAACGTTGATTTTCTTCGCATGTTCCGGAATTAACGACAAGACTGAATCTCCGACTAACCTGTCATAAATCACAACGTCCGAATTTCTTAGAACTTCCAAAGCACGCAACGTCAACAACCCGACATCTCCAGCACCAGCTCCGACCAGCCACACATTTATATTTTGCATTTTTCGATCACCTGTTCAGCCAAGATTTTCCCGAGAGATTCTGCCTGTGAAATTTCCCCCGAGATATTTCCGCGATGAAAAATTCCGGATTCTTCGTCGATAAACAGCCCTCTCAGAAATATTTTCCCGTCACAAATCACAGCGTTTGCTCCAACCGGAACGTTACAGCCTGCCCCGAGAAATTCTGAGAAACTGCGTTCGGCGATTGCACAAGCTTCTGATTCTGGATCGTTCACCGCGTCCATGTAGAAATAATTCTCGCCACAACGACCCTGACACGCCAATATTCCCTGACCCGGAGCCGGCATTATCTCGTCAATCGTGAAGAATCTTGCGATGATGTGTTCGAGATTCATGCGTTTCAGTCCAGATGCAGCCAAGACGATTCCGGATAAATTCTGCTCGTGTAATTTTCGGATTCGTGTGTGAATATTTCCGCGTAAATTTACGAGTTGTGAATCCGGGAAAATTTTCCTGAGCTGCAATTTTCGCCGCAATGATGACGAGCCAATCGTGAGAATTTTTGTGTGTTCGTGATTCAGGATTAGCGCGTCTCTGGGGTCTTCGCGTTTTGAGTAAGCCAGAATTTCCAGAGCCGGATTCTGATTCGCTGACATATCTTTCAAGCTGTGGACTGCGAGATCGATTTCGTGATTTAACAGCGCGTGTTCGAGTTCGAGTGTGAATAATCCCTTAACGTTTTCGAAATTGCCGAACGCTTGCAAATTTCTGTCGCCCTTCGTATTGAACGTTACGATTTGAATCGCAAGATCATATTTCTGAGTGATTGCCCGTTTGATTATCTCAGCCTGAGCGATTGCCAAAGGACTGTTTCGAGTGCCGATTAAGATTTCCAAGATATTCCAAAGCACCTCTTGTCGTAATAAAATCTGTATGCAATTATAATATGTGAAATGATAGAAGGGAGTTTTGGCACTGGGATTTATATTAACACCCGAACAAATAATCAAATTTCTTGAGGAGAATGGTTTTCGGCTTTTGAGACACGGTCGTCACAGAGTAATGACAAACGGCAAAGTTAGCATTCCGATTCCTGATTCTCATTCACGCGATCTCGCAAAGGGAACTGCTGCAAAAATTTTGAAATTAGCAGGTCTTACTAGTAAAGATGCTAAAAACTGGAAGGAAGGAAAATAATAGTCATGCGTGAAAAACAAAAGTATAATCTATCGCTCGTGTTTTTGCCACAAGATAACGGCAGTTACACTGTGTTATGTCCCGAACTTTCTGAATGTTTTTCGGAAGGTCACACTGTCGAAGAAGCTCAGGAAAATATTATGGACTTGATCCCGTTTTACCTGAACAAAGCTATTGAAGATGACGATGATGACATTTTCAGATCGGGCTTGACTGCCAGGGGAAAGATTTTTCGCGAAATCGAACTGGAAGCTTAATTAAGTGTTATAATCACGATAAAATTATATATCAATTCTGAGGGGGAAGAATCATCAATTTTTGCAAACTCTTGCGATCTCTGACCCCAAAGAGGGAGGGTAAAATTATGTCATATAATCCTGCGTCACTTAATGCCGACGAATTTATTGATCACAACGAAATTCTGGATACGCTGATTTACGCCGAAGCTCACAAGAATGATTATGAATTAATAGACTCGCTGCTGGAGAAGGCGCGTCCGAAAAAATTTGGTAACGGTTGCAGATGTTCGGGCTTAACTCATCGTGAAGCGTCCGTGTTATTAGCGTGCGAAGATCCGGATAAGATTCAGAAAATGTACGATGTCGCCGAAGAAATCAAACTCGCGTTTTACGGCAATCGAATCGTGCTGTTTGCGCCGTTGTACTTGTCGAATTATTGCATCAACGGCTGTCTGTACTGTCCGTATCATACGAAGAACAAGACCATTCCGCGAAAGAAATTAACTCAAGATGAAATTCGTGCGGAAGTTATCGCGCTTCAGGATATGGGACACAAACGTCTCGCGATTGAATCCGGCGAAGATCCTGTAATGAATCCGATCGAGTATATTCTTGAGTGCATCAAGACGATTTACAGCGTGCATCACAAGAACGGCGATATTCGTCGCGTGAACGTGAATATTGCAGCAACGACCGTCGAAAATTATCGCAAACTCAAAGACGCTGGCATCGGAACGTATATTCTGTTTCAGGAAACGTACAACAAGAAAAGTTATCTCGAACTGCACCCGACTGGACCTAAACATGATTATAACTATCACACCGAAGCAATGGATCGCGCAATGGACGGCGGAATCGATGACGTTGGTTTGGGAGTTTTGTTTGGGCTTGAGGGATACAAGTACGAATTTGCAGGCTTGTTAATGCACGCGGAACATTTGGAAGCTGTTCACGGTGTCGGACCTCACACAATCAGCGTCCCAAGAGTTAAACCAGCCGATGATATTAATCCGGACGATTTCAATAATTCGATTCCGGATGAAGTCTTCACGAAAATCGCTGCGTGTATCAGACTTGCCGTGCCGTATACCGGAATGATAATTTCTACGCGCGAGAATGAGAAAGTCAGAGCGAAAATGTTGCAGGTGGGAATTTCACAAATCAGCGGCGGTTCGAGAACTTCAGTCGGAGGTTACACAGAAGAAATCAGACCGCATGACACGGAACAATTCGACGTTTCGGATCAAAGAACGCTTGACGAGGTTGTGCAATGGCTGATGAAGAACGGACATATTCCGTCATTTTGTACGGCGTGTTACAGAGCTGGCAGAACTGGCGACAGATTCATGAGTTTGTGCAAGAGCGGGCAAATTCTTAACTGCTGCCACCCGAACGCGCTGATGACTTTGACCGAATATCTCGAAGATTATGCGTCACCGGAAACTAAGCGAATCGGCTACGAAATGATCGAGCGAGAATTGCAAAATGTCCCGAATGAGAACGTCAGGAAAATTGCACGTGATAATATAGAAGCAATGAAACACGAAGGTAAACGCGATTTCAGGTTTTAGAATTTTAACGGAGGAATATTTTTCAAAATGGCAGATAACGTTGCAGAGAACGCAGTTTATTCAGAAGGTCAAATGGAAGATGTTTTGAATAAGCGTGCAGAGGCGAATATTAACATCAATGAGAAGGACAAAGACGGATTCACGGCACTGATGGTAGCGGTGAAAATTCAGGCTCCGATTGAAATCATCCAGACTTTGTTGGACGAGGGAGCGGATATTAACGCTGAGGACGATTGGGCTTATAACGCACTCGATCACGCGGTCGAGAATAATTACGTTGAAGCTGCGAAATTATTCATCGAGAAGGGCGCGGACGTGAACAGAACTGCGGGCTATGACCGAACGGCCCTGATGATTGCTGCCGAGGCAAATTCTGCTGATTCTGTGAAATTATTGCTGGATCATGGCGCGCAAATTGATGTTAAAGACACGATGCACAACTGGAGCGCGTTAATGCACGCTGCCGCAAAAAATTCTGCTGATGCTGTCCGGATCCTGATGAAACATGGCGCAAATTCAAGTTTACGAAACGATCCGCCTAATCCGGATAACGAAGCTATAGATCTCGCAGCGAATCCGTGTTTTAACACAGCGTTGACGATTGCAGCCAGCAAAAATTCGCTTAATGCTCTGAAAGCGTTGATAGACTGCGGCGCGGATATTAATATCAAAGACAATCAGGGCAGCACAGCTCTTGATATTGCTAAATGGTACGTTCGTGAGAAACACAAGGGGCAAGAAATGATCGATTTATTGAAGGACGCTCGAAGAAAATTGTTCCTGAAGAAAACTTTGCCGATCTTGATTGCAGGAGTTGCGTTAATCGTAATATTCTCGATGTTGAGCAAGTAGCATGAGTTTGAATGATACACCGTCTGGTGAGCGAGTAAATATTGCGTTCTTCGGATTAAGAAATGCGGGGAAATCCAGTCTCGTAAATTCTGTTACGGGACAAGACTTGGCTGTTGTTTCGGACGTTAAAGGCACAACGACTGATCCGGTGAAAAAATCTATGGAACTTTTGCCGCTCGGACCCGTTGTTATAATCGACACACCCGGACTTGATGACGAGGGCGAACTTGGGGAATTGCGCGTCAAGAAAGCTAAGCAGGTTTTGGGAATGTGTGACGTAGCAGTTTTGGTCACGGATTCGCGGAATGAATTAACGCAGGCGGAACTGGAATTGATACGCTCATTCGAAGAACGCAATCTGAAATTCGTAATCGCCCGCAATAAATCGGATTTGTTGGCGAAAATTCCGGATAATGATTCGCGAAATATTTACGTGAGTGCTTTGACCGGAGCAAACGTGAATCTCTTGAAAGACAGGTTGGCTAGTCTTGCGAAAAATTCTGGTCAGGAGAAATTTCTGGTGCGAGATTTGCTGAGTGCCGGAGATTTAGTGATTCTTGTTGTGCCGATTGACAAAGCAGCACCCAAGGGACGATTGATTTTGCCGCAACAGCAGACGATTCGGGATATTCTTGACGCGAGATGTTCGTGTTTGGTATGTCAGGATACGGAGCTTGCGAAAATTTTCGGGTTATTGAGTGTGAAGCCCAAACTGGTTATTACGGATTCGCAAGTTTTCGAGAAAGTTGCTGCGATAGTTCCGGATGAAATATTGCTGACGTCGTTTTCGATATTATTTGCGCGTTACAAAGGCGATTTGCGAGTGCTTGTGAACGGTGCGAAGAAGCTTGGGAATTTGCGAGACGGTGAGCGTGTGTTAATTTCTGAGGGCTGCACGCATCACAGGCAGTGCGGAGATATTGGCACGGAAAAAATGCCGTCATGGATTCGTAAATTCTCAGGAGCGGATCCGGAATTTGCGTTTACATCTGGCGGCGAATTTCCGGACGAGAACGACTTGAGAAAATATGCGTTAATCGTGCATTGTGGCGGCTGCATGTTGAACGAGCAAGAGATGCGTACCCGACTTGAACGAGCTTCACGCGCCGGAGTTCCGATTGTGAATTACGGAATAGCTATTGCGAACATGCACGGGATTTTGAAACGAAGCCTTGAGCCGTTTGGATTGTGATTATTTTTTGAGAATCGTGCGTAAGAATGTTTCCTGAAGAAGCTTGGCGAAAATTTTCAAAGAACGCAATTTTTCGAGTTTGAGAGTTTTCCGGATAACTTGAAGCATGGCACGATTCACGGGTTTGTAATTCTTGTTCTTGAAGTAATGTCTGTACTTTACCGTTGATAGAAGAAAAGCGTATGAATTAATCAGAGCGTCATCGGCTTGTGCAGGCATATTTTTCTGTTTGAAGAACTCGTAGCGGTCGAGATAAGCTCTTGTGGAGTCGATCATTTTTCTAATACTTTCTGGTCTGGCATTTAACAGATCACCCGTTGCGCTGTCGGAGTGTCTGACATAGTAGTATAATTTTTTCTCGGTGACGGAGATTTTTCCGCAAAGATCGATAACATGATGAGCGATGATTGCGTCCTCACAGATTACGAAATCTTCTGGGAATCTGATTTTGTAAAAGAGTTTGCGTTTGTATAATTTTTGAACGGGACTATTTGTAAGCATGTTTTTCTCGAAAATTTCCCGACTTGTAAAAGTGCCATTCTTGAAAGAATTTTCGCCGGAATTTGGGATTGGTTCGCCAGATTCGTCAACGTCTTCTATTCTTGAGATGCTCATGTCAGCGTCATTTTCGATAATGAGCGAGAGCAGAGTTTCAAAATATTCCGGGGCAACATAATCGTCGCCATCGATAAAAGCTATAAATTCTCCGGTTGCAATTTCGATTCCGTGATTACGCGCTGCGGACACGCCCTGATTTTCCTGATGAATTACGCGAATCCGGGGATCTTTCGCAGCGAACTCGTCGCAAATTTTCGGGCAATTATCCGGTGAGCCGTCGTCGATGAGAATGATTTCGAGATTCTTGTACGTTTGATTCGTGACGCTATCGAGACATTTAACAAGATATTTTTCTACTCGATAGATAGGGATTATGACGGATATAGTACTCCCTGTGAGCTGTGAGCTGTGAGCTGTGAGCTGTGAGCTGATTCTATCTGCTGAATGATTCATTGTCAACGTTAATACCTCGCAAAAATATTTTTGTGTTCAAGTGCTATTATAATACAAATATTTTCGGGAGAGGGACAATTTTGAAAAATGACGTTGATTGACATATCTGAAGCGCAAAAGAATATTTACGGATTAATTTCCGATGTGAACGACAGCAGCGTGCCGGTCGTGATTGTTAATGATCTCGGGAAAAACACCGTGCTAAATTCTGAGGACGATCGGAATTGTATACAGATCCTGATCCTGGAATGGTCGAGAGCATTATCAAAGCCGGAGAAGAAAATTCCCGGGATTGTGCGAAATATGCTCCGAATGAGGAATGGTAATGAATCTCGTCGAGTTCAGCAAGCAAGCTGAGAAGGATAAGAAATTGCTAAAACTCAGGACTTGCAGGTAGAGCAAAAAAATTATTGGACACAATCGCGTTGAATCCGTTTCAAAATCCGCCACCGTATGAAAAATTGCTTTGGGATTTAGCTGGCAACTTTTCAAGACGCATAAATATTCAGCATAGATTGATTTAATTACGAGTGAAAATTTTTGGGGGGAGAGATTGCAAATTCATGAAGACTAGATCGAATCTTTTGAGGCTTGTGAGCGAAATATTCAGCTTTTATCCGGTGAAATTGCCCTTGAGCATATTCTTGATATTATTCTGCGCGTTCGTAAATTCTATTCCGTCGATTTTCATTCAGAAGATTATTGCTCTAATCGAAAATTCTACGCCGGAAGTTTCTTGGGCAGATATAAGTGCGCAAGTTCTCGGATTGATTGGCGTGTTGTTGGCGTTGTATGTTCTGTCGCTGGCTGGAGCGTATTTCGTCGGGCAACTCGGAGCTGTGATAACTCAGGGTATCCTGATGAAGTTGCGCAATAAAATGTTCGAGAAAATGCAGAATTTGCCGCTGAGATTTTTCGACACGAACGCTAACGGCGATATTATGAGCAGATTTACGAACGACGTTGACTCACTCAGACAGATGGTCTCGCAGGGAATCCCGCAATTATTGACGGCACTCGTAACGTTAATCGCAATTCTCGGGATCATGTTGTATTACTGTCTATGGCTAACACTCATAACGCTGACCGGAATATTTATCATGCTGAAAGTTTCGCGCAAAGTCGGCGGCCGTTCTTCCAAAAATTTCCGGTTGCAGCAGAAATTCACAGGCATACTCGAAGGATTCGCTGAAGAGATTATGACAGCTCAGAAAGTCGTGAAAGTTTTTTGCCGGGAGGACGAGAGCATAAAACAATTCGAGCAGCTCAATCAGGAATTATTCGTCGAATCCGAAAAAGCTAACACTCGCGCAAATACTCTGGGACCCATCCTGAATAATATCGGGAATATTCTCTACGTGATTATGGCGTTATCCGGCGGACTTTTGATATTATTTCGGGTGCCAAATCTGAGTTTTTCGGGTCTGCCAATAAGCGTAAGTCTAGTAATCCCGTTCTTGAACATGACAAAGCAATTCGCAATGAGCGTGAACCAGTTATCAATGCAGCTGAACTCGATTATCAAAGGTCTCGCAGGAACAGGAAGAATTTTCGCGTTAATAGACGAAATCCCCGAGGAAGATTCCGGAAATGAAATTTTGCCCCCAGAAATTCAGGGACGAATCGAATTTTCGAACGTGAATTTTGGCTATGATCCAGATAAACGCGTCCTGAAAAATATAAGCCTGCAAGCAATGCCCGGACAAAAAACTGCTCTAGTCGGCTCAACAGGTGCTGGTAAAACTACGATTGCTAATTTGATCACGCGCTTCTACGACGTTCAATCCGGAGAAATTTCCTACGATGGCATCGAGATCAAATCGCTAAAAAAATCTTCGTTGCGAAAATCTTTGGGAATAGTTTTGCAGGATACGAATTTGTTCACGGGCAGTGTTCTGGAAAATATTCGTTACGGGAATTTGCAGGCTACGGATCAGGAATGTTTCGACGCAGCCAAGTTAGCCGGAGCGGATGATTTTATCACGAGATTGCCCAATGGTTATGAAACGATTTTGACATCGAACGGCTCGAATCTAAGTCAGGGTCAGCGTCAGTTAATCGCGATTGCCCGAGCTGCAGTTGCGAATCCGGCAGTAATGATTCTCGACGAAGCTACATCTTCGATAGATACACGCACAGAAGCGTTAGTTCAAAAAGGCATGGACGCTCTCATGAAAGCTCGTACGGTATTTGTTATTGCGCACAGATTATCAACGGTGAGAAATTCGGATCTGATTCTGGTAATCGAACACGGCGAAATTATCGAACGCGGAACTCATCAGGAATTGCTGGCTCTTAAAGGCAGGTATTATAATTTATACACGGGAGCATTCGAGTTACAATAATGCTATAATACTTGTAAATACTTGTAGAATTTCGGAGTAATTTGCTTAATAGCTGCGGCGGAAGTTCAAGCAATCATACCAATAACTCGAACATGAACGATTAAGATTTGAATTTGAGTGAAGCACTTGATAAGTTACAGGCATTGTTCAACTCGGACGATATAAAAGAAACTTTCGACAATGAAGAAACAGTTTTGTTGCTTTGCCCTGACGAGACGTTCGTGAATCGTGCGCTTGAAGCAGTCGGACTTGCTCCCGATTACGTCATGAACACCGAAAATAATCCGTCGGGTTATCTCGAAATGTTCGCAATCGCCAAACGTGACACTGATGTCAGAACTCACACGTTCAGATATGAGGCTTCGTTGCCCAATACAGCAGTGATTTCTGATGACAGTGAAAATACAGTTACAGAGCCTATCCCAGTCACGATAACTTCAGATGACACGTATATTTATGTCTGGAGCGGTGACGAGTGTATCAGTTCACTGGATATTTCGGCAAAATCAACAGAACCGCCAATTACTTCGACTGAAGATGACGATAACGTTATGGACGACGAGTTATTTAGCGTTGACCGTTGGAGGAGTTTTTACGAGTGGTGCGCTGGTTTGACTGATTGGGCTGAAGAACAGGACGCTCAGGCATTATCGATTGAATCGCGAATTTCTGCCGCAAATGATGACTTAACAAAAATCGCAAATGCTCAAGGTCATACGTTAGATTTCTCAATCAACCAGAGCAACTTTACGCCTCCAGCTTATGCTAAGGGAGCTTGGCAACAAATGGGCGTAGATATCAAGCGCAAAAATATTATAAGTTTTACGGTGTATAACTGCCATTCTTTCAAGTACCATGATGATTATTATCTCGTTCAGGCTCGTGCTACAACTGTTCCGCTGAATTACCAGAAGAAAATGCCTCATAAGATCAAGTGGGGTTCAGGTAGTACGAACACTGTATGTTATCTTTCGGGTTACACTGGTTCTTTTGGATTCGAAAGTTACGTTGACATTAACAACGGAAATCTTACGCTTGATCAGATTGCAATAGACCGTCACCAACCGATCAATGTCGCTAAGAGCAAAACGTACACAAGCTCTGAAAGCTGGAATATCAGTGGCAATATTGGGGTAAATACAACGACTGGTTTGACACTTGGTCTCACTCCAGGAGCTTCCTACACCTCAGGTCAATCGTGGACGACTACGGATTTTTCAATAATCGACAAGACCTCAGTAAATGGAAATACAAAGCCTGAATGGACACTTGATGTAACTGGACCTTCTGTAACGGATTGGCATTGGGAGACTCTGTTGATTGAATCATACTACGAATTGACCCCAACTGCTGCTTCAACTCAGGCTCTTAATTTCAATTCGGAATGGATCTGGCGAGTTAATAAATCGATCTGGAGTCGAGGCGATTTACCTGAGTTTGATTTCAATGGCAAACGCATTAGAAAACTCCCGATGAAAATAATTTGCAAAACTCAGGAAGGGTTCTGTTTTGGTAAAGGTGAGGAGGAGCACTTGTTCTCTCATTTTGTTTGGGGCGAGCAACGAACTTATCCGTTATTCACAAAGACCCAAACAATGAATCTTGACATGCCGCCGCATTGCTGGTTAAGTCAGAGTACGTTCTCTTTCAGCAAAGCAGCTAATCACGGAGATTTCACATTACTTTCTGAGGAAAATTGGACGCTTTCAACGAGCGCGAGCTGGGTGCATTTATCCGTGACTAATGGTAGCGGGACGAATGATGAACAGAAGCAGGTTTTGTTCGATGTCGATGCGAATAACACCGGAGCTATCAGAACTGCAACGATCGAATTTACGTGTGATCTTGGCAATAACAGAACTGAAACAGCTACGATTCAGATCAATCAATCAGCGAACTAAACATACGCAGCAGAATACACGGCGGATTCCTTTTAACTTTTAACGGGAAGAAGCCGTTTTTTTTGTGCTAGAATTTACGCATGAGTGAATATTTATTTGCGAAACCTGAGAACGAACCTTTGGCTGCGAGAATGCGTCCGAGAAATTTGCGCGAATTTGTCGGACAGGAGCATTTGTTATCTGACGGGAAAATTTTGCGGCGAATGATTGAGAACGATAATATTGCTTCGATGATATTCTGGGGGCCTCCCGGAGTAGGCAAGACGAGTTTGGCAAGCATAATCGCGCGTGAGACAAAAGCAGCGTTCATAAATTTCTCAGCAGTTACAAGCGGCATAAAAGAAATTCGTGAGATCATGAAGCAGGCTGACGGCAACAAAAATTTCGGGGCAAGAACGATTCTATTCGTCGATGAAATTCACAGGTTCAATAAAGCTCAACAGGACGCGTTTTTGCCATTTGTCGAGAAGGGCAGCATAATTCTGATCGGAGCTACGACCGAAAATCCATCGTTCGAAATAAATTCGGCGTTGTTATCCAGATGCAAAGTCTTCGTGCTGAAATCGCTTTCACCCGAAAATATTCTGCAGCTCTTGAAGCGCGCTATGGAAATTCTTCGTGAGAAAAATCGGGTTACATGTGAAGATGACATTCTCGAAGCTCTGGCAAATTTCTCAAACGGAGACGCTCGAACAGCTCTGTCCACTCTCGAAATGATGTTCCTGAATGGCGAAGTTCGCGAAAATTCTGTTGTGATAAATTCCCAGGTTTTCGAACAATGTACGTCGCGAAAATCTCTGCTTTACGATAAGCACGGCGAAGAACATTATAATTTAATCTCTGCGCTGCATAAATCAATGCGAAATTCTGATCCGGATGCTGCGGTTTACTGGTTAGCGAGAATGCTTGAGTCCGGTGAAGATCCGTTGTATATTGCGCGTCGTGTTGTGAGATTCGCGAGTGAGGACGTTGGTCTGGCTGAACCGAATGCTCTGAGTATGGCGATTGCTGCGTATCAGGCGTGTCATTTTCTTGGAATGCCCGAGTGTTCAGTTCATTTGACGCAGGCTGTGATTCACCTGAGCATATCACCGAAATCAAATTCTATCGATGCGGCGTACATGTCAGCGCGAAACGACGCTATGAAAAATCTATCCGAACCAGTCCCGTTGAATTTGCGAAACGCTCCGACGAAATTAATGCGTGAACTCGATTACGGCAAAGGCTACAAATTCGCTCACGATTACGAATCAAGAATTACGAATATGCAATGTCTGCCGGAAAATTTGCTCGGACGTGAATACTACAAGCCTACGAATCAGGGCGCAGAATCGAATTACAAAAAGCGTCTGGAATATATCAAGAACTGGAAAGCCAATCACGGATCTGAATTATAAATCATGAGCCTAAATGCAGAATCTTTCCGCGCATTCGATAATACACGAACAACGTCACGATTCCTGTTACGCTCCATGAGATCGGATAAACGAGTATTAACGCCTCGAACGTTCCGTAAAATGCGAACACTGTGTAAACCCATATAATTCTCAACACGCAGCAGCCCAGCAAAATTATCACCGCCGGCAAAGTTGAGTGACCCATTCCGCGCAAAGCTCCGCCGCTTATCTCGTACAAATTGCACAGCCACAAAAACGCTACTGCATAGACCATGCGAACATCAGCGAATTTCATAACTTCCGGATTGTCCGTGAAGAAGCCCATAATCTCAAATCTGAACACATAGCAAATCAAGCTCACAAGTCCCGTGAAAAATAATCCTGATGACATCGTCAATCTATACACACTCAAGCATCTCGAATAATTTTTCGCGCCGAAATTCTGACTAGTGAAAGTTACGACAGCCTGTGTGAATGCCGCGACTACATAATACGTGAAGAAATCGAAATTCAACGCTGCAGCACTTCCTGCCGAAGCATATGAGCCAAGACCGTTCGTTGCAGTTTGAATCGTAACGTTTGAGATCGAGAATAACATTCCCTGCAATCCAGCCGGAAGTCCGATACGCAGCATCTGAATCACGTAATCTTTCCTGAGAAGCAAATCCCGAAATCTAAACGTGAACGGCTCATCTTCACGCGCGAGAAAATATATCGCCATTGACGCGCTGATAATATTCGACACTACAGTTGCGATAGCTACACCAGAAACTCCAAGCCTGAACACAATCACAAGAATAAGATTCAAAATCACGTTCATGATCCCGCCAACCGTTAAGCATAATAACGGACGCTTGCTGTCACCCATACTGCGCAAAACTGCCGACGCGTAATTATACGTCATGATAAACGGCATTCCCAAGAAATATATTCTGAAATACAGCACAGCCTGTTCCATTATGTCATGCGGTGTGTTCATGACAGTCAGCAAAGGTCTCGCAAGTATGATCCCGAGAAATAACAGGGAAATTCCGCTGATTAACGCTATCGAAATTGCTGTGTGAACTGCGTCATGTATCCTGTTTTTCTCGCCTGTTCCGATAAAATTCGCTACGATTACGTTTGCTCCGATTGATAATCCCACGAAAAGATTCACGAACAAGTTTATTGCCGGGCCGTTACTTCCGACTGCTGCCATAGCTTGCGGGCTGTCAAATCTCCCGACGACGGCAACATCTGCTGAATTGAATAATTGCTGCAACATCATGCTAAGTGCTAACGGTATCGAGAATAATAATATCTTGTCGAGCAGTGAGCCGTGAAGCATGTCGATTTTATTTTCGTGTCTGGTTTTTAGCATGTGAAATTAGCTCCTGTGTTTTTTTCGCGCATTATACCAGAATTTTCCGTAATGCGTCACATAACAGAATATTTTCGTCCGGGAATCTCGTAGCAATTCTGAAATATTTTTCGTCAGCGTAAAGTCCCTCGAAATTTCGTGTGTGCCGGACTATTAAGCCCAGTTTCAGCAGCCTTTGCATAATCTCAAGATCGTCATAATTATTGGGCAGTATCAGCAAGAAAAAATGCGTATCACTATTGCTTATTTTTAAGCCGAGTTCTTGCAGCGATTTTCGAAATTCCGGAACAGTTTTTGCGTAAAAATATTTCGTACGTCTGAGAAAATCTTCGTCGAGTAAAAATTTCTTCGCGAGTTCCTGAGCAACGGCATTCACGCTCCAATACGGCTGGAATTTTTTCATAGCAGCGATGATTTCTGGATTAGCGATTACGTAGCCAATTCTTACGCCGCTTAACGGGAAAATTTTCGTGAACGACCTGAGCAGGATAACATTTTTTGCACGGCGTACCTGTGGAATTTCCGGTAGAAAATCTATATATGACTCGTCGATTATGAACGTCACATTGGGAAATTTTCTGCGAACGAAATCATAAAGGCTTGCGCGAAATTTTCCGGTAGGGTTATTCGGGTTCGAGATTATCACGTTCGAGTAAGCTCCGGATTCGTAAATACTGTAAATATCCAGTGCATTTGGGAACGCGTGTCTGTATTCCGGATAATTCGGCTGCAAAATCGCTGTGTTATTTCCCAAAATACGTGCGAGTAAAAATATTGCTTCGTTTACGCCGTTCGTGAACAAAATATTTTCGGGAGGGATGTCCTTGCATCGAAAAAAAATTTCGCGTAATTCGTTGCAATCCGGGTCAGGATAACTCGACGATAATTTTTGCAAGTCAATCTCCGGGAAATTTTCAGGTTTGATAATATTCGTGTTCGTGGCGAAATTAATAATTTTCTCGGGCATGTTGAGCTTGAATGCCTGAAATAATTTCTCAGGGTTCGCGCCGTGAATCGAATTTTGCAGCCTATCTGCTAGTTTCAATTTCACCGATTTTCTCCTCGAAGCCATAAATCGTTGGGTCAATGCTGTCAATAGTCTTGTTGAGTTCGTCCATTTGCCTGAAGCCGATATTTTCTGGTAATTGATTAGCGAAACGTTTGATTCTGAGTAATGATTGCAGAGAATTTCGCTCGTATTGCAGGATTAATTTCGCCGCCATCATTGCGCTTGGGCTTGCTTCTTCCATGAATAATCGTGCCATTTCGATATTTTCTTCGATTTCCATTTCGTCGTACCAAATATCAGCGAGTATTCCCAGGAAAGTTTTGCGCTCTGAGCCGTAAGCGATTTTTGAGACAACGAACTTGATTTTTCTCATTCCGGATTTTAGCTCTTTCAAGACGCTTTGCGGTTCGAGTTCGGGCAACGAATATTTTGCGATATAATCTGCTTCATCTTTGAGGCTTACCTGTTGACGCAGTAATTTACCGTACGCCGGTCTGAGAAAAATTTGCGATTTCTCCGGAGCTTTGCGCATTAGCTGCTTGAAAATTTTCCCGGTATTCATGAATTTGTACTCAAACGGAGAATCCTTCAGCCAAGTAACGTAACCCGGATCGAATAATCCTTTGCGACCTGCACGCCCGGACATTTGCAGAAATTCGCTTTTCGAAATCGGTTGACAAGTATAATACTGGATTAACTGCGCGAAAACCGCATATTGTGCCGGAAGATTCACGCCCAAAGCCAACGCGTTCGTCCCGGCAACAACGTCCAGCAATCTCTCACGAAACGCTGATTCGACCAGCAATTTTTCTTTCGGGAACATTCCGCCGTGATAAATTCCGACGCCTTTGTATAAACATGACGGGATTTTACCGACATCGAGAATTTCAGCGAGTTCGACAAGTCTTGTGACGGATTTTCTGGGCAGACGTTTGCGCGTGTCAGCGATTAATTCCGCGAGATTCATTGCGCCTTTTTGCGAGAATACGAATGCGAGTGCGTCATGAATTTGTTCGGGTTTCAGCGGCTTATCCGGTGAGAAAATCAATTTCGTGACGCGATCTTTGCTTTCATGAATAACGAATTTGCGCTTACATGTTTTCGCCAAATAACGCCCGACACTTTTGACATTTCCCAGTGTTGCGGACATAACCAGAATCGGCGTGTATGCGTCAGTGTTTTTGATTCCGTCAATGTACATTCTGGAACGGTCTGAATCGCTGAATATATAATGAAACTCATCGACGATTAATTTCTGGTCAGGAATGCGCGCGTACTTCATCGTGTAAATTTCCTGAGTACAGCAAATTATGCTCGCACCCTCATTGCGTTTGAAATCTCCGGTTTCTAGTCCGACATCAAGACCCATTCTGCGTAAATCCATGTAGCGTTCGTTGCTCAGAGCCTTAATCGGAGCTGTGAAAATTATTCGCCGAGCATTAGGTTCTTTCACACGTCCGGAATCAGCGTCTATGATTCCAGCCCACAGATACGCCACGAGAGTTTTGCCTGAGCCTGTCGGAGCTGTGAGAACTGCATTATGATCGCGAATTTGATTATATGCGTCAATTTGCCAATCGTAAAAATCGTAAATCTTGAAATTATTATTCTCCTGCAATTTCGAAATGTCCTGATTATAATAATTTGCGCGGGCAGTCCATAAGCCGGGTTCTGTGTTTGAAACGGCTATTTATCTTGACAGTTCCTTACGGAGTGCCTAAAGCGGTCGTACCCGGAGGTCAGCGGGCAGCTTCAACCCTCCCTATATCGGCCTTGCTTCAGATGGGGTTTGCAAAGCACATGACTCTCGCCATGTCTGGTAGGCTCTTACCCATGCCATTTCACCATTACCCGAAAATTCGCGAAAATTCTCAGGCTGTATATTTTCTGTTGCACTTTCCTGCGGCTCACACCGACCGGACGTTATCCGGCATCTTGCCCTGTGAAGCCCGGACTTTCCTCGGGAAAAATCTCTTGCGAAAATTCTCCCGCAGCCGTTTGTCCTACCCGCAAGTCTTATTTTACGGAATTTGCTAAAATTTGCAATTATGAACACGAAAATTTATTTGCTGAATATCAAATCGATCCTGAACGACCCCGTCACGAAATATCTCGACAAATTCACGCCCGAACGCCGCGAAAAAATCCTGCGCTATAAACTCAATCCAGACAGGAATCGCACAGTTCACGCCGAATTACTCGCGAAGAATGTGATTGCGAAAATTGCGAATACAGATCCGGATTCGATACAGATTTCACGGGACATAAACGGAAAGCCGTATTGCAATATTCCGGGAATATTCCTGAGTTTGTCTCATAGCGGCGAATGGGTTGCGTGTAGTGTCGGAGATTCTCCGAACGGAATCGACGTCGAAAAATCCAGTAACAAAATCGGAATTAAAATCGCGAAAAGATTTTTCCTGCCAAACGAGTACGCGCAAATTCTGAAGCTCTACGAAGCAAATAATCAGGACTGGACGCGGAAATTTCTGGAATACTGGACGCTGAAAGAGAGCTGTCTGAAATGCGAAAATCTTCGGGACTGGTCAAACGTTGATTGCGAGAAATTATTGCATGATCCCAATCTGGAAATCGCCGGACGAAATTTTCACCTGCAAAATAATTACGTTCTGGGAATATGCACTCACAGAAATGTTTTGCCGGACGGATTCGTGTACGCTTTTTTCCATGTAAGCTTGAAGAACACATTTTCCGGATCAGAGCGCAACTTCGCAAATTCTGAATCACGTCCGGATTGCATGATATTCTCAAGTTCGTAGACGTTCGGATTATTCAGCGGCACAGAATCCAAAATTTCTCGGCAAAGCGGCAACTCGTCATACGCAATCGCAAACGCGTAATCAAACAGGAAATACACCAGCAAATTCTCCTGATGCTTCCAGTATTCGAGCAGAAATTCGTGTAAAAACCCGCACAAAATATTCCCAGCCTGAGCAGCCTGCAAAAACGTAGACCATCGACCGTGAGAAATATTCTTGTCATGAGTGTTAAATTCGCGTCGTATCGTGTAAAATTCGCGCGTGAAAATATCTTCCGGAATATGATTTGCAACGTAAATCGTCGAATCCAGCCATAAGCCGCCATGTTTCAGCAGCAAATGTTCTCGCAAAATATTCGCCATCGCATTCAGCGTCATTTTTTTCGCACGGACTTTCTCGAAAACGTAATCCGGCAAATACACGTAATCCCGAAAATTTTCCTGAGTTATGATTCGCAAGTCGTGATTGCCTGAATATTCGCGCATTCTCGCAAAACACAGCTTCACAATTTCCGGCGCATTCTCCTCACCCTGCCACCACATCGACCAGAGCGGCATATTCTGTGAGATTTTGTGTTCCGGTTTTAGGGATTTGTATTTCTCGATCACGTACGCGTATTTTCGCTTGAGATATTTCATGACAGCTCTGTGCTGCAAGTTCGACGCGGATTTGAACGACGATGCCAACACAACCGGAAACGTCGTTTTGAATCCGTATTCGTTATAAATTTTTGCGATTTGTGTTAGTTTCATAATATTTTTTTCCTAAGAGTGAAATATAGATTTGGGAAGTAAATTAACATGATTGATTTCAGGAATAATTCTGGTTTGCGAATCAAGAATTTTGCGCCGGAAAACATAATCTCACGAGTTTTGCGATGTTTGAAAAATTTGATGGATTTCCGGTAAAGTTCTTTCTCTCCAGCGCGTGCGAGCAACGTGAAGTATCTCAACATCGGATCGTTAACGTGAAAAGCTAGTGTGAAATTTCGTATTTTCGGGTCTTGTATGCGCCTTAGTATATGACGTGCAATTCTGAAATGTGAAAGTCTGGATTGTGGCAGGTTCTTTGGGCTGATTCTAAGAGCGCGTTCTGTGAAAGTTTGCTGTTTCGCGTGATGGACGTGCGTGTATAAAATCTTGTTTACGAATGAAACTGTGTGACTTGATGAGAGCGATTTCAAAATAAATTCTCTGTCTTCATTGATGTAGCAATTCTCGTGAAATCTTAGGTTGTTCGCGTTCAGGAATTGTCTGTTGAAGATCACGTTCCAGATGTAGACAAATTCGTATTTACCCTTTGCATACAATAGCAAATAATCTAACGGAGAGGTCATAGACTGGTCGAAAGGTAATTGGTGCGATTTATGGGCAAGTCTGTGGGGGGGGGGGAGAATTGTATTCATAATAATGTTCAAAGTCGCAGAAAACAATATCAGCATTTTTTGATTCGGCTTCGTGTAATAAATCTGAGACGAAATTTTTCTCGGCTAAATCGTCGTGATCAAAAAATATAACGTATTTACCTGTTGCGTTGTCAAGTCCGGTATTTCTTGAAGCTGATTGTCTGCCATTTTTCGTGCGGTTAATTATCGTGAAATTTCTGTGACTGCGTTCTAAAACACTTCTAGCAACATTCACAGTATTATCCGTTGAGACATCGTTGACAAGAATTATTTCGAGATTTTCGTAATCTTGAGCAATGATTGATTCTAGAGTTTTCGCGATTCTGTCTTGACCGTTGAAAGTTGGCACGATAACGCTTACTAACGGAAAATTATTCATGATGAGCTATCCTTTCGTAAATTTCCAGAGTTTTTTTCACGGCGATTTCGGGCGTGAAGTTTTTTTCGAGCATGAGTAACGAGTTTCGCACGAATTTTTCGCGACCGGATTTTCCAATTTGCAGCATTTCGAGCATTTTCGCGGCAAAATCTTCGGGGGAATCTTTTTTCGCGACGAGACCGGTATCCTCGTGTGAAATTATCTCGGTGAACGGTTCGATATCCGACACAATCGCGGGCAATCCAGCAGCAAGTCCCTCAAGCAGCGCAATACTGAATCCTTCAGCACGTGACGGCATTACGAAAACATCGCTAGCCCAGAGCCATTCGCGAACGTCTGAGACGAATTTCTCCGGCATAATAATTTTCACGCCAAGTTTTTCTGCGAGATTTGCATAAATTTCACGCATTCCCGATTCGCCTTCAGAACCGATTAACGCAAGATGCAAATTTTCGGATTTATGCGAATTTTTCAGGATTGCGAATGCCCTGATTAATACGTCGAAAGCTTTGCGCTGAATATATATGCCCATTCCGGAGAATAATATTGCGTCATCATGAATGCCCAGTTTTGCGCGGAATTTTTCACGGGCGATTTCGTCACGAGAGAATTTTTTCACGTCAACAGGATTATGAATCACAGCGATTTTTTCGGGAGCTATGTTCTGAGAATTTATCATGTAATTTCGCAGCCAGTCTGCGCAGGATATGCAGAAATCCGAGTTCGCGTAATATTTCGCCTTCGCAGGTTTATCGAACGTTGAGATTATTTTCGCGTTGTGAAATTTTTTCCAGACACCGGCAATTTTCGCAGCTGATGACAGTCGTGTGTGAATTATGTCCGGTGAAATTTTCCTGACGAGCTTCACAAAATCCGGTGAAAAATACGGCATGTTCGAGAATAACGGCTTGAATGTGAAAGTCGCAATATTATTTTCACGCGCGAGTTTTTCGAGTTGTCCGGGTCTGCATAACAGCGCCTGTTCGAGCCCGAATTTTCCAAGAGTTTTCAGATGTTCGACGTAAGCTAATCCCCAAGAAATATTCTCAGCATCAACGTAATGCAAAATTTTCACGGTTAATTTCTCCTGAGTTTGTAATAGATTTTCGGACAGCAAATTATCGCGAGAGCTTTCAGGAATACTTCTGGTTTCTTGAGCAAATATTTTCCCGAACGCAGCAATATTCCCAGATTCTCATGTGAACGCAATGACGCAAAATTTTCCCAATCATCAGCTCTGGCAAAAATCGTGAATCGGCGAATCAGTGCTTCGGGTAATAACAGATTTTTCGCAATATTCGAGATCCGTCTTGATTGAGCGTGTTGAGCTAAATATTCTGCAACACGAAAATGCGCTTGTGTATTATGAGTGTAGCGTCGCAAAGTTTTCTCGGGAGTATTTCTGTCGCGAACTTGCCCCATTCCCGAATGATGAACGTATATATAAACGCAATCCGGAATGCACGAAATTCTCGCGGCTCTACAGAAAGTTTTCATCTGAAACTCAACGTCCTGACCAGCAGAGCAACCCGGTTCGAATCGCAAATTATTCTTGACCAGAAATTCTCGTTTATATAACGCGCTGCAAAAATGCGGAGAAATTTTCTTGAACACTCGCAAATATAGAGCTTCTTCGCCCGTCATGACTTGCGCAGGAATTTTCACGGGCAGAGTTTCGTCTGGTGTGGCGTTATCATAGCGATTGATGCAGCCTCCGAACGCAATATCTGAATCATATTTAAGAGCTGAACTGAGCAATTTCGAGACGAGATTTCTTTCGGATAAGTCATCGCCGTCACAGAACCAGATGTATTCGCCGGTTGAGTTTGCTAATCCTGTGTTGCGTGCGACTGAAACTCCGGAATTTTTTTCGTGCGTGATTATCTTGAACTTGCGATTGCTGCGTGATAATAATTCCCGGGAAATTTCCAGAGTGTTGTCACTTGAGCAATCGTTCACCAGAATTATTTCCAGATTCGCGTAATCCTGAGCAATTACTGCTTCGAGTGTAAACGCGATTTTTGAGGCGTTATTGTACGTTGGAATTACTACGCTGACCAACGGGTTTTGATTCATGTGACGTTCCCTTCAGATTTGCAAAACTTTTTTGTCGATTATATCATTTTGCGAAAACTGCGAAAACTCTGAGGTGTTAAACATGAAAATTTTGCACATAGTTCCGGAATTTGAAGAAGGCGGCGTTGAGCGTTACGTTCTGAGCTTGATACACGAACAAGTCAAACGCAATCACGAAATCACACTCGCAACTGCTGGCGGAAAACTCGAAAAATTTTTGCCGGAGAAAATCACGCTGGTCAAATTGCCGGTTCATAAAAAAAATCTTTTCACTGGAATTTACTGTGCGCTGAAATTATTTCGGGTTCGGAATTGGGATATTATTCACGCGCATTCACGGGTTCCGGCTTGGATAGCTTGGCTGCTGTCGTCTATTTCCGGAATCAAATGGCTGATGACCGCACACGCTCCGTACTCGCTGAACTTTGGAATTTTGCCGTTACGACACGCGGACGGAATTATATTTTGCTCGGACTCGGTCGAGAAACATTTGCGAAATTATTTGCGCGATAACAAACCAGAAACTCTAATCACGATCCCGAACGGCTTCCAGGAACCAGAATTTGCGTGGCAGGGCGCGAGTCACAAGTTGCTGTTCGTCGGGTATTTGTCGAAGCGTAAGGGGCTGGATATTGCTTTGAATGCGTTGGGAAATTTGCTGGATTACGATTGGACGCTGGATATTCTGGGCGATGGTTCTGAGCGTAATAATCTGGAATCGCTCGTGAAAAATCTGGGCATTAACTCTCGCGTGAAATTCTTCGGGTTCAGAGACGATGCTGCGAAATTCATGAGTAAGTCTGGCTGTTTATTATTTCCGTCGTATCAAGAGGGGTTGCCGTTGACGGTGAACGAGGCTCTGAGTGTTGGGATTCCGGTTTTAGCGTCGAATATCGAGCCGTTAAGAGCAATTTCGGGTTCACCTGAGAAATTAATTCCGGTTGGAGACGTGAAAGCCTGGGAAAATGCGATCAGAAACTTTCTTGAGACAGGGAACGCCAGTCCGTTATCGCTGCAAAAATTAATCTCGTTTGACGAAACTGTGAATCGTATCGAAGAATTTTACGCGAGAATATTATTATCTTAGCTCGAACACATTTGCGCTGTATTCAGTCGTAGTTGTGTCCAGCATTTGCGGATTGTAAATCACCATTACGAGATCGGGTTTATTTTTCGCGATGTAAGTTCTAATGCTGCCGGTGAAATCTCTGGGATCGATTGCGTCAATATCCGTAACGCCGAGTGCAAGAAACGGTACGATTGTGCTTGAATACGACTCTTTGATCATGAGGATTTTGCCGGTTTTGTTGGGTAGCAATTCGTTGTGAATTTTCGCAAAAGGCTGTCTGCCGCGATTGTAAACTCTGTAAGCTCCGAGCTTGTAGTAATCGATTCGTTCGAGCTGCGTCATGTCGCACGTAATCATAAAATCCCCGGTCTCGTTAATTCTCAAGTTCGGGATTTCGAAATGCAGGCGCGTCTCAAAATTCGGTGTGATAAGCGTGAAGTCTTCAGGCTGAGTTTTTGCGAGCGTAACTTTCTTGCCCTGCGAACCGAGGAAATATTTCGGGTAAATCTTGAACGTGAAATTCTCCGGCTTCAGAATATCCGGATCGACGTTCCACGAAAAATCCCTGCGCAAAAATTCGAGAATGTGGCGTGTTGCCCAAAGTCCGGTCTCAGCTTTCCAATGATGATCTGTTATGTAAAACGATTCATGATGCTTTAGATTGTCGGAATGCAAATTCTCGCGCAGATCGTAATTTTTCACGTCCGAATCGCTTAGCATCTTCAGAAATTCGTCCTGATTCTGGTTTGAGAAGTCCAGAACTCCGGAGATATTCGCGTCATCAAATCTGCAGACCTTCCCGGGTGTAGCAACGTAGCAAAAATCGATCCCGTTTGATTCGCAGAATTTCGAGAATGCAATTATGGATTCTGCCTGATGTGTCATGTCAAATTTCTGAACGTAATTCGTCAAGTAACCGTCACTTAATTTTATGACACCGTTATATTCCGCAGCAGCAACGACGTTCCAACCGAGGATTTGCTCGTATTTTTTCGCAGCTTCGACAAGTAATTTCAGCTCTGTAAGATTTCGCGATATTGCAGCCGCACTTCCCTTCCTGAAATATTTCTTAATGAACGAGTTCATATCGTGATTTTCACCGGAGATTTGCGGATTTTCGAACGGATATAATTTTCGCCAGTCGATTTTCAAGACGGATTTTTTCGCAGCGTACTCGCCCGAATTGCCGGAGATTTTCTCATAAGCCAACGTCACGAGAACATAACACATGAACGACGCAATCATAATCACGAATATCACAGCCGTAAATTTTTTTGCACGCATAATTTGCACCCCCAGTTAGAAATTAAAGTATATGAACGGATTGTACATGGAATTTATGATTTCCAGAACGGATAATATCAGCACGAGAATCAGGAATATTTGTTCGAGCCATTCAAGAGCAAATTTCTCGCGCAATTTCGGAATCACCGGACAACAGCCAACGCACGCGATGATTAATAACAGCCAAGAGCCGTGAACGTACTCGAAAAATCCCGAATCGCAAAAGACATTCGCGTTTAATCCAAACAACGATTTCAGGAAATGCCAGCCCGACAGAGTATCTTTCGAACGCAGAAATACCAACGCAAACGCAGCTACGAGATTCGCATAAACCGGTGAAAATATTCCGAACGTTTTTCTGACATCAATTTTGCTCTCGAACATTAAGAACGCGAAATGAATCATGCCCCATACGATGAACGACCATTCTGCGCCGTGCCAAATTCCGGTTAATAGCCAGACTGTGAATATATTCAAGATATGCCGGGATTCACTCACGCGACTGCCGCCCATCGGAATGTAAACGTAATCGCGAAACCATTCAGAAAGCGAAATGTGCCAACGCCGCCAAAATTCTTGAATACTCTTAGAAATATACGGATACCGGAAATTCTCTTGAAAATGAAATCCGAACATCAAGCCAAGCCCAATCGCCATGTCACTGTAACCCGAAAAATCGAAATAAATCTGCAACGACCACGTAAACAATCCCAGCCACGACATCATAACCGACGGATTCGGCATGTAATCGAAAATATTATCCGTGATTTGCGCGAGAAAATTCGCTAGCAAAACTTTCTTGCCCAAGCCATAAACGAATCTCTGAACACCTTCGGCAAAATTCGCGAAACTCTCGTGACGATTCATGATTTCGGCTTCGATTTGTCCGTAACGAACGATTGGTCCGGCGATTAACTGCGGAAAAAACGATATGTACAAGACCAGATTCAGCAAATTTTTCTGCACCTGAGCTTTCCCGTAATACACATCGAAAACGTAAGACATCATTTGGAACGTGAAGAACGAAATCCCGATTGGCAGCGCGATATTCACTCGAACATTTTCCCAGCCCGTCAGATTCGCAATATTTCCGGATATAAACGTAGCGTATTTGAAAATCCCGAGCAATCCAACGTCGAATACTATCGCGATTAACATGAAAAATTTCCGGCTCGAATCATGCTTTGACATTTGCAAAACCAGATACCAGTTCAGAACAATCGACGCCAGCATAATCAGAACGAAAAACGGCTCTCCCCATGCGTAGAAGAATATGCTCGCGAAAAGCAATATCATGTTACGAACGTTACGCGCCTTCACGCAATAATAAAGCCCAAGCAGCACCGGCAAAAACACGAACAAAAATACATCCGACGAAAATACCATGATTTCCCCCAAAAAAATTTCCCCTCTGTTACAATCCGCCACGATTATTTGCGAATTATTAACAAAGGGGAATTATTCATGCAATCAAATTGCCAGTTAGTATGCTAGATATCTGCTCCGAATTTCACATCATCGTAGTCATCGCTGTTCGTTAATAACACGACGACTGTTTCGGGGTGATTTGCTGCTTTGATCTTGTTGCGATCGAACTTCATGAGCTTCTGTCCCTTCTTGACCTTGTCGCCTTCCGCAACGAAATCTTCGAAGCCGTCGCCCTTCATTTCGACTGTGTCAACGCCGACGTGAATCAAAATTTCCATGTCGCCGGGGCCAGTGATTCCGATTGCGTGTTTGCTCTCAGCAACTGAAGAAATTTCGCCGTCAACTGGTGAGTAAACTACGTCATCTTCGGGTTCAATGCCAACGCCCTGACCGAGAGTTCCTGCAGCAAATGTCGGGTCTTTGATCTCAGTATACGGGATCACTTTGCCTTCGACTGGCTGAGCAATTTCACCGGCTGAGCATTTGATTACGCTCTTGAATTCGAGAATTTTCTCGGGGATTTTTTCGGGTTCGGCTGCGGCTGCTGGGGCTTCTTCGATTTCTTCGTGCCATAAAGTCCAAGCTAACACGAACGCAATACCGCCGGAAATCGCGAGCAAAATTGTGTACTGAACGGGCTGCGCAATCGTCAAATATCCCGGAATGCCTGTTACGCCGTAAGCTTTCGCACCGATTCCCAGGAACGCGCCGAAAATTGAGCCAATCGTGCCGCCGATCATTCCTGCTAAGAACGGCTTGAAGAATCGCAAATTAACACCGAAAATTGCCGGCTCAGTAATTCCCAACGCTGCCGAAATTGATGACGGAATCGCAACGACTTTCGTACGGTTATTACGCGCTTTCAAACCTACAGCCAAGCACGCTCCGAACTGTGCGAAATTCGCTGCTGAAGCTATCGGCATCCACGTGTTCAAGCCTACGTCTGTCAACATTCCTGCTTCGATTACGTTGTACATATGGTGCAATCCCATAACGACCGTCCAAGGATAAATTGCTCCCATTACGCCCGCTCCGATCGGGTTCTTAACGAGAACTGTAGCTCCGGCTAACACCCATGACTCAAGCTGTGAGAAAATCGGTCCAATAATCGTAAATGTCAGGAACGTCGTAAGCAAAACTGTGCAGAACGGCGTTATAAACAAGTCCAACATTTCGAGTACGTGCTTATGGAACCATTTCTCGATCATGCACATAAGCCAGACTGCGATCATGACAGGAATAACGTGTCCCTGATAGCCAACTCGTGAAATCGATCCGACAATCCATTCACCGATTTTCAACTCGCCAAGCAATTTCCAACTCGGGATAATTCCGTCAGTCACGCCAAAGAACGCGTTAATAGCTTCAGGACTTCCCGCGACCCATGCGTTCAATAAGCCGGAGTGAATCATTACAAGTCCGATTACAGCTCCCAAGAAAGTATTTCCGCCGAAAACTCTAGCCGTAGAAATTGCAACGATAACCGGCAAATACGCAAATGCTGTGTTCGCGACCATATCCAAGAATCCGTACCAGTCTGAACTGGCGAAATCCGGGTAAACTTTGCCCAACGCTTCGACAAGTCCCATCATTAAGCCCGACGCAACGATTGCAGGCAAAATTGGCACGAATACGTCACCGATTGCCTTCAAAATACGTTTCCAAATCGGTTGAGCAGCGGCAGCAGCAGCTTTGACATCATCTTTCGTAGCTTCTGACATGCCAGTAATCGATAAAAACTCGGCGTAAACTTTGTTGACAGTTCCAGTTCCGATTATCAACTGCAACTGACCGTTGTTCTCGAACATGCCCTTCACGCCATCGACATTTTCGAGAACTTTGCGATTGACCTTATTATTATCTTTAATAACAAGGCGTAAACGTGTAGCACAATGAGCAGCTTGAGCGATATTATCTCTGCCGCCGATATTAGCTACGATTTCCTCCGCGCACTTTCTGTAATCCAGTGCCATGACAAAAACCTCCCTGAAAATTAAAAAGTTAAAAAGTTAAAATAATTTTAAATCCGCAAACGCTTTTGCAAGTCCGTCGTCACTCACTGAAGGACATACTATATCAGAAAGTTTCTTCAGAGCTTCCGCACCGTTTGCCATACAGACGCTAGTACCGACCGTCCGTATCATTTCCAAATCGTTCATGCTGTCACCGAAGCCATACGTGTCAGATTTTTCGACGCCATATTTTTTCGCGATAATCTCAACGCCGAGACCCTTGCTAAATTTGCGATTAATCAATTCGCCGTTCATGCAATTATGAGCCTTGACTTCCTGGATCACGAAATCGAAATCCTGACCCAGTAATTTACGCGCCGGATCGAGTTGCGAATCTTTCTGACACATAATCACGACTTTGTAAATCGGGCTGCCGTCATATTGCGACATTGGTTTGATCCCAAGATTTGACGACAAAGCTTTGCGCCAACGTTCGATCTCAGAATTTCCCTCGGATTGTCCCTTCAGAAAATCCCCGAGATTCTCGTCACCCCACGAGCCGTCTTTCGCTTCAATCGTGCAGAATACGCCGTTATCATGTAAAGATTTCAACGCAATATCACGCTGTTCGTCAGTCATCGGGCAATCGAACAAGACTTCCTCAGCATTTTCTCCGACAGCAACATAGCCGCCAGCACACGAGATCATGCCGTCGAATCCCAGCTTGAACACGGGCATTAGCATATCAGGATTACGCCCTGTGCATAAAAAAACTTTGTTGCCAGCTTCACGAGCTTTTTTGATTGCTTCGAGAGCACTTTTTGGCGGAGTATTTTCGCCCGGATTTGTGAGCGTTCCGTCAATATCCAAAAATATTAATTTCACGATTCAGCCTCCATTTTCATTCAGAATTTTCACATGTAATTATTTTACGCTTAAGTTGCCAATTTTTCACACTTTTGTCTCGAAAAATTGCGGGTACAAACGCAAGACTTCAGCAATTTGTTCATTATTCAAAATTCCACTTGATAACAAACCTTGTGCAAAATCACGTCCTTGTCTCATGCCTTGTTCAATGCCTTGTTCAATGCCTTGTTTTACACCTTGTTCAATGCCTCGTTTTATACCCAGCTCAATTCCTTTATCGCGCGCACACTCGTACTCAATGACTGCCAAAAAGTCCGGTCTATCACGCATTCCCTTTCCCTCCTCGATTTCTGTAATATAACTATGATATTGTCTTCGCAAAACATTGTCCCTTAATCCAACAATGTAATTAACATATCTCAGAATTCCACGACGTTCAAACTCATTGAAACCATGTTTGAACAAAATCTTTACAATGCGCTTCAAGTACGCAAATTTTTTCGACTCGTTGTTCTTGCTGCGAACCGCAAATTTCACAGCTAACAAAAACAAGTCAATCTTATTGCCGCTCGTTTCAAGTTCCTCATCGCTGAATTTGTACGCCTCAAAAAAATTATACCTGTACTTGACCAACGTTCCGAAATATTCCGTCTCGTAAATCCCGAGAGCCTTTTCTTTCTTTGGTCGACGCGCCGTCAATATCACCAACGAAACTATATTCTTTCGATAATGCGCAAACAACATGCAATAATACAGGAACATTCTGTACGAAATATCCGCGCCGCCCTTGCCCTGAACTTCGATATGCAGCAGCAGCCACTTCTCATCTCCGTCCTTCATCGGAACTTTCACAAGCTCGTCAACAAATAACGGCGAATTGTGAGAATCAGTCTCAGGCAGCCCAAGAATATCTCGCAACTCTTTGTCCAGAAATTCAGGCGTTCCGGATAAATCCGCCTCAGCGTACAAATCCGGCAAAAATCTTTCCAGAACTTCACGCCAATATTCTTCGATGACGTCCTTCCAAAAGCCATCGAAATCGCTGACAAATTCTCCAGCTTCATCAAGCCATTTGCTAATATCGTACTTCGATGCAATATTATTCTCGATATTCATACTCGCTTGGCAAAAACAAATCCTCCGTTTTTGATATTCGCTTAGATTTTATAATATCGCTATGGATTTAGCAAAATTATATTTTTCCACGAAATTCGTGCGAGAAATTTGCGTCGTATAGTCTGGACTTGTTCGAAAGATTCTTCCCGTCAAGAAATTTCCCAACCAGAATTATTCCGGTCTTGCTTATGCCGGCACTTTCGACTAATTCAGGCAACGTTCGCAGATTCCCGGATATTATTCTCTCGTCACGCCACGAAATCTTGTACGCCAACGCAGCCGGTATTTCCGGAGAATTTCCAGCAGCAATTATTTCCGCACAAACTTCACGCACCATTCCTGCCGACAAAAATATCGCCATCGAGCAGCCATGACCTGCCAAAAATCGTAAACTCTCACGCTCCGGGACTGGTGTTCTGCCTGAATGCCGCGAAATTATCAGAGTCTGAGTTAAATCCGGAATCGTGTACTCAACCTGCAAACTCGCAGCCGCTGCACAAAACGAGCTAACACCAGGGACAATTTCGAACGCAACATTTTTATCACGCAAAATTCGCATCTGTTCGTTAATCGCGCCGAATATCGCAGGATCTCCAGAATGCAATCTCACAATCAGCAAATTTCTCGAATCAGCGTCTAGCATTTTCGCCGAGATTTCCTGCAACGTCATTCCAGCACTGTCACAAATTTCGCAGTCATCTTTCGCATATTCAGAAATCAATTCCGGATTCACAAGTGAGCCAGCGTAAATTATCACGTCAGCTTTCCGCAGCAAATTCGCTCCCCGAACTGTTATCAAATCCACAGCTCCCGAACCGGCTCCGACGAAATATATCACACCATCTTCTCCTGCTTGACCTTCTTATCGATTACGTGACGCGACGCAAGTTCCAGAATCAGATCTTTTATCTCGATTCCCTGATCCGCCATCAAGACTAGCATGTGATATATCAAATCCGAGAGTTCGTAAATCGTCTCTTGTTTGGAATTTTTCGCCGCAATTATCACTTCTGAACTTTCCTCGCCGATTTTCTTGAGAATCTTGTCCAGTCCTTTCTCGAATAAATACGACGTGTACGAGCCTTCAACTTTCTCAGACTTGCGCGTTTTAATCAGCTCCATCAATCCGCAAATCGTGAATTTCTCGTGAGATTCTTTCTCCGGTTTCAGAATAAAATCCTCGAAGCACGAATAATTCCCCAAGTGACACGCAGCTCCATCAGGTTTCACGTATACCAGCAACGCATCACGATCACAATCTGCTTTGATAGCGCGAATATGCTGAAAATTTCCGCTGGTCTCACCCTTCAGCCATAATTCCTGACGCGAACGGCTCCAGAAACACGTCAATTTTTTCTCAAGCGATATTTCCAGACTTTCGCGATTCATGTAAGCAAGTGTCAAGACTTCTCCGGTATCATCGTCAATCACAATCGCAGGAACTAGTCCCTTCTCATCAAATTTCACGTCGTTAATATTAATCATGTCATTCATGTCATTCATGTCATTCACTCCCAATCAAATTCGCGCGTTAATATTCGCATGTTTCATAGCAAGTTTCAAATCCGAAATTCGCACCTCACCGAAATGAAATATTGACGCAGCAAGTCCGGCATCAACTTTTGGCAACGTCTCGAATAACGTGATGAAATCCTGAATGCAGCCAGCTCCACCAGACGCAATCACCGGAACATTTACGGATTCACTCACGGCACGCAGCATTTCGAGATCAAAACCCTTTTTCACGCCGTCAGTGTCAATCGAGTTCACAACAACTTCACCAGCACCGTTATCAACGCATTTTTTTATCCAGTTTATAGCTTCGATTCCGGTATCATCACGCCCGCCTCGCGCAAAAATCCTGAACTCACCATTCACACGCTTCACGTCCGCAGAAATCACGACGCATTGTGAGCCGTACAATTTCGCAGCTTCCGGAATCAATTTGGGATTGCGAATAGCTCCGGTATTAACGCTGACTTTATCCGCACCGCAGCCAAGCACCCGTTCAAAATCCGCAACACTCGAAATTCCTCCGCCAACCGTCAACGGTATGAAAACATTCCGCGCAGTCTCACGCAAAATATCCGTGAAAATTTTCCGCCCGTCGGACGACGCCGTTATATCGTAGAAAACAAGTTCATCTGCTCCGTTATCACTGTAAAATTCCGCAAGTTCAACCGGAGAATTTACGTCATTCAATCCCGTGAAATTCACGCCCTTCACGACACGCCCGTCACGAACGTCAAGACACGGGATTATTCGTTTCGTTATCATGCAAACTCCTCCTGAAAATTCGTAGCTGTAAATTAGCTGTAAAAAAAGAGAAACCTCCATTCACAAATCACTCGTGAAAAGAGATTTCTCTTGACTAGGCATTATATCAAATTCCGGAATTTTTGCGAGTTATTTCTGAGTTATTGCTCCGGAAATTCTGCCAAAATCATCGGTGAATATTTTTCCTCACGCGCCTTCAGCCAAACTGCAACGATAATTTCTCGGCTTTCGGGCACAGTTTCGATTGCGTTATCGAGGCTTTGATCGCCAGACTCGTAGAAGCCGACTAATTCGCTGTCACCGGAATCGTCGCTCCAGATTAATTTCGCACTCTCCGGGACATCATCACCCAATTTCACCGTAAATTCGTAGACGTTATCTTCAGTTATCAACATCTCCGGCAAAATCGCAGCGATAATCACATCTCCAGAACTCACGGATTCAGATTCTTGACTTGAACTAGCATCGTTCGCAAATTCTATCCGTGAAATATCTTCGAGTGATTCGGCTTCGGATTCTGATTCGGCTTCTGATTCATATTCAGATTCATATTCTGATTCAGATTCTGATTCAGGTTTCGCCGCTTCAGATTCGAGTTTGGGTTTTGCAGCTGTAGTTACGTCACCAACTGTCAAACTCAGAGTTTTCGTATCCGTGCCAACTTCGTTTGTTGCGATGAATGTCAAGTCGAAAGTTCCGTCCTCTTTCGGAGTTCCTGACAAAGTTCCGTTGCTGGTGTTGAAGCTCATTCCATCTGGTAAATCGCCGTCAACAGACCAAGTTATCTTCGTTGAACCTGTAGCTGCGAGTTGCTGTTTGTAGGATTTATCTGATGTAGCAGGCGTGAGAGTTGCAGTCGTGATTTTCGGAGCAACTTTTGACGTGAGAGTGATTTTCCTGGTGGCAGTTCCGTCAGAATTTGCAGCTTTGACAGTAATCGTGAGTTTTTGCTCAGTCGTCGGGAGCGTGCCGGATAATTTCGCGCTGTGAGTGTCTGTCTGCGTGAATGTGAGATTGCCCTGTCCCGATGCGGTGAACGTTATGAAATCTGTTCCCGTAACTTCAAATTCGAGATCAACATCTGTTCCGGCGGATTGCGTGTAACTAGTTGTGTCAGGAGTTTGGAAAACTGGTTTTGTGCCGGAGACGGTGAATTTTGCGGACTTGTTAGCTTTCGAGACAGCGTTTTCAGCCGTGACATTCACAGGAAGATTCGCGAATGAATATTTCGGAGTGCCGGTGATTTTCGCGGTGCCAGAATCCGGATCAGATTCGAAACTCAATCCCAAATCTTCAAGCGTCGTTATATTATTCTTCGCCATATCTGTTGTCGGTGTGAAAGTGTACGAGAAAGTAACTGGTTTAGTTCCCGTCGCGGAGATTTTAGAGCCGGAGTATTCCTGATCGACTGTGCCTTTTGCGAGTGAGAATTTCAGATTAGGCGCAACACCGTCAACTTTCAGATTTAGAGTTTTGCTCGTAGAACCTGCTGCATTCGTGACTGTGAATGTTAGAGGGTAAGTTTTCATTTCGGTCGGAGTTCCTGAGATTGTCGCTGATGAGCCATTCGAAGTCTGCGTGAGTTTCAGTGTGTCCGGCAATCCGGTAACGTCCCAGGAAATATTCACCGAACCTTTTGCAGTGAGTTTGGTGGAATATTTCGCGTCAGTTTTTGCGGCGGTGAGTGAATTAGTCGTGATTACCGGAGGCTCAATTATATTCAACGTAACTTTTTTCGAGGCAGATCCAGAAGCATTCGCGGCAGTAACCGTAACTTTCATAGTCTGCGCAGTTGTCGGAGCTTTGCCGGATAATCTCGCAGCTTTGTCGCCAGTCTGTTCGAATTTGAGATTGCCCTGTCCGCTCGATTTGAACGTTATGAAATTCGTGCCTGTGACTTCGAAATCAAGAGCAATATCTGAGCTTGCAACGTACGTGTAAATTGATTCAGTCGGAGCTGTGAAAGCTGGTTTTGCTCCGGTAACTGTGAGTTTCGCGGATTTAGTTTGTGTCGAGACAGAATTTGAAGCAGTGATATTCAAAACTAGATTCGCGAGCGCGTATATCGGTGTGCCAGTGATTTCCGCAGTTCCGGCTTCGGGGTTTTGTTCGAGTTTCAGCCCAAGATCTTCAAGTGTCGAAAGCCCGTTCATTGGAGTGAACGTGTATGAGAATTTAATCGGTTTCGTACCTGTTGCGGAAATTTTTGAGCCGGAATATTCCTGATCTACATTACCTTTCGGGAGTGATATTTTCAGATTCGGCGCAACACCGTTCACCGTCAAATTGAGAGTTTTGCTGGTAGAGCCTGCTGCATTCGAGACTGTAAATGTCAGAGCGTAAATTCCCATTTCAGTCGGAGTTCCTGAGATTGTCGCTGATGACCCGTTCGAAGTCGGAGTTAGTGTGAGAGTGTCCGGCAATCCCGAAACGTTCCAAGTGATGCCAGTTGCACCTTTAGTTGCGAGTTTCACGGAATATTTCGCGTCAGTTTTTGCGTTAGTGAGCGAGTTAGTCGTGATTACTGGAGGCTCGATGATGTTGAGCGTAACTTTTTTCGAAGCAGAACCCGAAGCATTTGTGGCAGTTACCGTAACTTTCAAAGTTTGCGCTGTAGTCGGAGCTTTACCGGATAATCTCGCAGTTTTGTCGCCGGTCTGAGTGAACGTGAGACTGCCCTGACCAGATGACTTGAACGTTATGAAATTCGTGCCCGTGACTTCAAAATCGAGATTAATATCTGAACTCGCAACGTACGTGTAAGTTGATTCAGTCGGAGCTGTGAAAACTGGTTTTGCTCCGGTGACGGTGAGTTTCGCGGACTTAGTTTGTGTCGAGACAGCATTTGAAGCCGTGATATTCAAGACTAAATCCGAGAGCGCGTATATCGGAGTACCGGTGATTTTCGCTGTTCCTGAAGTTGGATCCTGTTCGAATTGCAAGCCCAAATCTTCGAGTGTGGAGATACCGTTCTTTGGCGTGAGCGTGTAGGTGAATGTAATCGGTTTCGTGCCAGTTGCGTAAATTTTTGAGCCGGAGTATTCCTGATCGACAGTTCCCTTCCCGAGTGAGAATGTCAAGTTAGGAGCAACACCTTCAACTTTGAGCGAGAGATTCTTGGTGGTAGTTCCTGCTGCATTCGTCGCGGTGAAAGTCAGGTTGTAAGTTCCGATTTCAGTCGGAGTTCCTGAGAGCGTCGCTGATGTGCCGTTCGTGGTCTGAGTGAATGAGAGCGTGTCGGGCAATCCTGAAACATCCCAAGAAATATTCACAGAACCTTTGGCTGCAAGTTTCACGGAATATTTCGCGTCAGTTTTCGCAGAAGCCAGTGAAGTTGTCGTGATTGTCGGAGGCTCGATTATGTTCAGCGTGATTTTTTTCGAGGCAGTGCCTGAAGCATTCGCAGCGGTGACTGTTACCGTTAATTTTTTCGCACTGGTCGGAGCTTTGCCAGATAATTTCGCGGTTTTGTCGCCGGTCTGAGTGAATGTCAGCGGACTGTAGCCGGTTGCGGTGAACGTGATAACTTTTGTGCCAGAAACTTCGAAATCGAGATTAATATCTGAACCCGTGTTGAACGTGTATTGAGTTGCGGATTCGTCCGGAGTTGTGAAAGCTGGTTTATCACCTTCGACTGTAAATTTCACGGTGCTTGTGACTTTCGAGACGATGTTTTTAGCCGTGATATTCACCGGTAAAGACTTGAACGCAAATTTTGGAGTGCCGGTTATATTCGCAGTGCCGGATTCCGGATTCTGTTCGAGTTTCAGACCTAAATCTTCGAGAGTGTTTATCCCGGATTTTTTCATCTCGGTCGTTGGAGTAATCGTGCAATCGAAGTTGATCGGTTTTGTGCCGCTTGCTGAAATTTCTGAGCCGGAGTATTCATGTTCAGCAATTCCGTTGGGGAGTTTAGCCGTGATTTTCGGAGCTACGCCTTTGACTGTGAGTGTGAGAGTTTTCGTGACAATTCCGACGTCGTTTGAGAGTTTGAGCGTGACGTTGTAAGTTGCGACTTCGGTTGGAGTTCCCTCGATTGTTGCGGAAGTTCCGGCTGTGTTCTGTTGTGTGAAAGTGAGCGTATCCGGAAGTCCTGAAGCTGTCCAAGTAATATTCGCAGAGCCTTTTGCGGCGAGTTTCGCGTAATATTTCGTGTCAGTCGTTGCGTTCGGGAGGGAACTTGTTGAGAGCGTAGGTTTTTCGGAAATCGTAATCGAGAATTGTTTTGTCGCGCTGCCGTGAGAATTTTTCGCGGTGATTGTCGTTGCGAATGTTCCGGTTTTTGTTGGTGTGCCGGAGATTGTGAGAGTGTTGCTGTTGAAACTCAAGCCGTTCGGAAGATTCTTGATTGTGAACGTGAGATTTGTTCCGGAAATGCTGAGTTGTTCGGAATAACTTTCGCCGAGTATGCCATCGCTTAGAGTTGCAGTGTTGATTACCGGAGCTGAATCTTCCTGATTTGCCGGTATTACTGGAGAATCTCCGCCCGTAACTGTGAAAGCTTTGATGCACGCGTTGTAGTAATTTCCCTTTGCCCAACTTGAGCTTGAACCGTAATCCGAGAAGAAACTGCCCGATTCGATTTTAGCATTGTCCGTGTAGCCTGAAACTTTTGATTCGATTGCGACCTGCGAATTGCTGAATTGCACGACGACTGAGAAATAATCGCCTTTTGTCAGAGGGATTTGCTTGTTCAGAGTGATTGTGTGATAACCTGCTGTTGAGATTGTGTCTTTTTGATAATGCACGAGAGTTCCTGACGTTGGCGCAGAATTTACGGATTGCAGACCGGTGTAGATGGACGTTGTGCAAGTTACGTTGTTGTCGGTTGTGAATAAGCCTACTTCGGTCAATTTCTCGTTTTTCTCACGTAACGCTTGGAAAACATTTGCTGCGAAATTGTAATTGACCGTTCCGACCCAGCCGAGAGCGTCATAATAGTAGCACTGCATGTCAGAATTTGCAGGTTCAACGATGAACGCGCAACCGTCAGAAATCAGCTGTTCGTACGACATCCAGAAATAGCCGTTATCGCCGACGTTGCCATTGCCGTTTGTGCCCCAAATATCGCCCCAGGAATTTTTCACTAGCCAAGCACCGTTACTTGAGGGTTTGTTCTTGAAGTCTTCTTTCGGAAAATCATCGTCCCAGCCAACGAGCAAAACTGCGTGATCGATTTTGTTTGCGCTATTGTAGAAAGTCGTGTGACCGTTGATTTTCGCGTATGAAGAGTAAGCACTGCCGTAATAGCTTATCTGGACAGCTCCGTGAGTCATGATTCGCTGCTTGATGTTTTCGCTTGAATCTACGGCTCTCGAATTTGTCGTGAAAGTTGCTTCTTTTAAGCGCAAAATTCTGGGATAACTTTCGGGCGTTGAGTATTGCGGATCGGTTCTGTATGGCAAAACTGAATCGAGAACTGGTCCGTCAAGTCGTGAATATAACGCGATCGTGTAAATAGAGTTGCCCCCGTTGCCGAGAATCGTGTTCATGTTGGAATTGGTCTTGTAATTCTCGTAGGCTTTTGAGTAATCGGAATTTTTCATCGCGAACCAGGCTAAGTGCATCACGGATAGATCCATTTTGGAATTTCCCTGCCGCATGTAATTCGATTCCATCGCGCCTATTCCAGCGAACGCCCAACACGTACCGTCATTGCCCTGATCTTTCACGCTGGTCAGATAATTTCCGGCAGTTCTGAGATCATATTTGCTCGGGATTGTCGTAGCTTTGTCGCGCAATGAGATTTCTTGCGGTGGATTATTCGCGAGATGTGACAGGTCAATCGGGAGCGGAATGTAACCTGTTGGTTTAAGATTTTCGGATTCTGATTCGGAATCGGATTCTAAACCGGAATTTGCTTTTGCTCCGTCACGAGTAATGACCGGAGAATTTTGTTCACTTTGCCAGCGTAGAAATTCTTCGGAGAATGGTTCTAACTCAGTTTTTGCTGGCTCGAAAGTATCCTCGGCGAAAGTCCCCGTCGCGAAAAATGCGAACACGAACATCATCGCTAGTATTAGAATTTTGGTGTATTTGTTTGTGTACATTTTCGAAACTCCTTTCAAAGACATTAAGTAATATATTAATAATTATGATTCGGTGTAATTTGCGCCTAGCTTTATTATAATATGTTTGTTGTAAAAAGTTGCGAATTTTTTCACAGGAGAATTTTTCATGAGATTATTTATCACGACGTTATCAATGTTCAGTGTTATCGGATTCGGTTACGCGCTTGCCGGTTACGGTGGGACTTTGTTCGGGAACGCGATGCGGATTGATTACGTTTCGTTCGGATTGATAACTGGATTGGGCTGCGGATTGACTGCGATGCTGCTATGGTACAGGAACCGGAAAAATTTTTTCTACGATGATGACTTAGATCACTCCGGAGAATTTTTGCAAGATGTCAAGTCAAGCGATCCAGAATAATTTTCTCGCGATATATCAGGATCTGAACGCTGCGATTGATGGCGCGAAATTAGAGTTCCAAGAGCCGGTGATTGCTGCGTATAATCCGCTGGAATATGCGTGGGACGGTTTCGAGAAGTACGTGCGGAAATATTTGCGTTACGGTGTGAGAAATGTTTTTCTGGGAATGAATCCCGGACCTTGGGGCATGGCGCAGACTGGAGTTCCGTTCGGTGAAGTGAATTTTGTTCGAGATTGGCTGAATTTGCGAGATATTGTGATTCGCAAGCCGATTAACGAGCTGGATTCTTACAAGATTCTCGGTCTTGATTGCAAACGTTCGGAAGTCAGCGGCAAAAGACTCTGGGGATTATTTCGCGATGAATTTGCTGAGCCGGAGAATTTTTTCGCGGAGAATTTCGTGCTGAATTATTGCCCGTTGCTGTTTATTGCGAGACCTGCGCGGAATTTAACACCGGATAAAATCAAGCTGCCTGAGAGGAAAATATTATTCGGAATTTGTGACGGTGCGTTGAGAAAAATTCTGGAGATTTTGCGCCCTGAGAACGCGATTGGGATCGGAAATTTTGCGGAATCGAGATTGCTCGAAGTCATGACAGGTTCGCGAGTTGTGAAAATTCTTCACCCAAGTCCGGCATCACCGTTGAGTGCGAAAAATTGGGACGTGAAAGCTAAAGAGAAATTGATTGCGTCGGGAGTTTGGAGG
Source organism: uncultured Fretibacterium sp. (assembly GCA_937911045.1). Lineage (GTDB taxonomy): Bacteria > Synergistota > Synergistia > Synergistales > Aminobacteriaceae > JAFUXM01. Next base: position 169,420 of record CALEPX010000021.1, read on the forward strand.
TGATTTTGTGAGCGATGAAATAGTCAGAGTGCGCGCGTTATTAGCCGGAAGAGTTCAGCACGTCGGCTTCAGAGCTTGGGCGTGTGATCAGGCTGAGCGTTTAGGATTGACCGGAACTGTTGAGAATTTGCTGGACGGTCGCGTTGAAGTGGTTTTTCAGGGCAAGCGTGATTGCGTGGACGAGATGAAAGTGAAGCTCAAGCGTGGTCCAACGATGGCACTTGTGAGACAGGCGATTTTTTATAACGAGAAAGTTGTTGAGAACGAGACGAATTTTGGCAGTATATGGTGGTAGTTATGATTCGTGATATTATTTTCGTGAAATATTTTGCGATATTCTTGATAGTAAGGTTGTGAAAATTTTTTGGTAGAAGTCAGGGAAATTTTGGAAGCCGTGCGAGATGGCTCACTCGGAGTTGATGAGGCGTTACTGAAATTGAAGGAGAAGCCTTTCGAAGATGTCGGTTACGCGAAAGTTGACTTGCACAGAAAATTGCGCCAGGGTGCAGCGGAAATTATTTACGGAGCTGGGAAATCTGCGGAACAAATCGCCGGAATCGTTCGTGTAATGCTCGCGAATAATCAGGACTTGATATTAATCACGCGCCTGTCGAGAGAATCTGCGAATGAACTTGTGGCTCTCGGGATAAATCTTGACTATCATGAAATTGCGAAAATCGGAATCGTTGGGAAAATTCCTGAGCCGAAATATTCTGGTTTCGTTTTGGCAGCGACTGGCGGCACGAGCGATATTCCTGTTGCAGAAGAAGCTGCGTTGACGTGTGAAGTTTTGGGCAGCAGGGTTGTGAGATTATTCGATGTCGGAGTTGCGGGTTTGCATCGTGTGCTGAATCATATTGACGAGATAATGAGTGCGAATGTGATAATCGCGATTGCAGGAATGGAAGGCGCATTGGCGAGTGTGTTGGGAGGTCTGACGGATTCGCCGGTGATAGCTGTTCCGACGAGTGTTGGCTACGGAGCGTCGTTCGGTGGAATTTCCGCGTTGCTTTCGATGTTAAATTCCTGTGCGAGCGGAGTTTCTGTTGTGAATATTGACAACGGATTCGGAGCAGGTTATCTTGCAGCAATGATGAATCGTAAATTTGCGAAATAATTTTTAACGGGAGCGTAAATCATGAAGAAACGAAATTTGTTATTACTAGCGTTAGTGTTGTGTTTGGGAATTGGTGTTGCGTTTTCTGAGGATTATGACATCGCGGGAGGCTGGAATCTCAGCGGCAACGGTTATGTTGACAAGTCGTTTATTCGCGTTTCGCTGGAGTTGAACGGCGATTTGGACGTTATAACCAAGATGGGCGATGTTGTCTTTGATGAATATAGCGACGATGTTGAGGCAGTTGCGGAAATTTTGCGAATCAGTGAGGACAGATACAGCGAGACAGGAACGTATCTGAAGGATATTAGATTCGTTACGGGACATGTTATTAATCTGGAAATTACAGCTACGGGTCTTGATATTAGAGCGTGGTCAGATCGCATTGATAATTCGCGCCTGAGTATTCCTGTGCCGTTGCCGTATTTGAGCCCGTCGAATGATAACCCGTTTACTTTGCCGAAAGTCACGCATACTCAGAGTGATTCGAATCTTGAATACACAGTCACGTTGACTTCGATTTATTCCGGAACGGTCAGGATTCACGGCTGGTTTGAGCTTGATATTGTTGGTGACGTAGATCTTGATTCGCTGTGCAAAATCTGGAAATTCGGAACTGAAGAACCTGCCGCCCCCGGCGGAGATAACAAGAGCAGCGGCTGTAATTCTTCGGGATTGGGGTTTATGTCAATGTTGATTATTCTCGCGATTTTTGTAGTGAAGGGTGTGAGAAATATTTGTTCGGAACGGATATAGGCATAGATTTAGGAACAGCGACGGTCTTGATTTACGAGAAACATAACGGCGTAGTTTTGCGAGAACCGTCAGTTGTTGCAGTTGATCAGGACACCGGTGATATTCTGGCTGTGGGCTTCGAGGCGAAAAACATGGTCGGACGAACTCCGGGCAGCATTACGTCTGTGAGACCGTTGAGAGACGGAGTGATTGCGAATTACTCGATGACTGAGGCGATGTTGCAGCATTTCATGAGGCGCGTTACGAAAGGTTCGGGGAAATTTTTCCGGAATCGTGCGATGATTTGTGTGCCGTCCGGAGCTACGGATGTTGAACGTCGTGCGGTTTTAGAGGCTGCTATCGAAGTCGGTGCGCGTGAGGCGTATTTGATCGAAGAACCAATGGCTGCTGCAATCGGTGCGAATCTTGACGTTGAAGAGGCTCGCGGAAAAATGATTGTTGATATAGGCGGTGGCACAACGGATATTGCGGTAATTTCGCTTGGGGGAGTTGTTGTCTCGAAGTCGCTGCGAATCGGCGGTGATAAATTCGATGAGGGCATCACGCGGTATTTGCGCAGGCAGTATAATTTAGCAATCGGCGATCAAACTGCTGAGAATCTTAAAATAATGATCGGAACATGTTTGCCTCTGAGACAAGATGACCGAATGATTGTGAAAGGGCGTGATCTGGTTCAGGGATTGCCGCGACAAATCGAAGTCACAAGTTCAGCGGTGAGTATGGCGATCAGCGAGTTAGTGCAAAGCTTGGTTGACGGGATTCGCAATGTTCTGGAATTAACGCCGCCGGAGTTGTCAGCCGACATAATTGACAGAGGGATCGTATTAACTGGCGGAGGAGCGTATTTGCGAGGTTTGCCGGAATTGATTTCTCAGCAGACCGGAATATATTGCTTCATGGCGGAAAATCCTATGGAAAGTGTTGCGCTCGGAACAGGGAAAGCTTTATCAGAAATTGATCGCCTGAAAAATTCCGGTCGCAGTACGATGCTCGTGAATATCAAACGCGGCGGTAGAAAGAGATACTAGATATTAATTAACGCGAAATTTTTCGAAAGGAGTTGTGATAGATGAACAGGGGATTATACGCTGCGGCGTCGGCGATGCTGGTTCAGGAAACGAATCTTGACGTAATCACGAATAATTTAGCGAATGTTGACACGGCTGGTTACAAGCGTCGAGTTAGTGCGAACGCGGATTTTACGGCTTATATGGACAGGATCGAGAAAGTTTCTGAGGATGCTGAGACGAAAATCATGACCGTGCCGCCATTCACGATGAATTGGAAGGGCAAGCAGACGATCGGCACACTTGCGCTTGCGAATGTATTCTCGGAAGACGTCATGGACACAAGCCCCGGTGTTGTCAAAACGACTGAGAATCCGTTGGATATAGCGATTGATGGTCCGGGATTTTTTGCGGTCGCGGATTCGAACGGCAACACGTTTTACACGCGCGAGGGAACTTTCACGCTGAATAACGAGGGTCGCATGGTCGATGGCAACGGCAACGAGTTACAGGGTGAAGGCGGTGCGATTGAGATCGGCAATAATGCCCGCAGCGTTGTTATAAATCGAACCGGACAGGTCATAGTTGATGATAATGTCGTCGGCAGAGTTTCGGTTTTTAATTTCGAGAGACCGACGTATTTGCGGCAAGCGGCGCGAAATTTGCTAACACCCACGCAGCAATCCGGAGACGCTGAAGCAGTTGAGAACGTTAGAATATTTTCGGCAGCGTATGAGACTTCGAACGTAGGCGTTGTTGAAGAGATGACGCGAATGATTGAGGCGCAACGTGCGTATGAAGGCGCATCGAAAGCGTTAATGACACATGATGACGAGACTAGCAGATTAATCACGTCATATAGTCGCGGATAATTTTCATGAATGATTTGCATGAATGATTTGAATGAAGGGGAATATTTGAAATGCTGAGATCTTTATGGACTAGCGCATCAGGAATGATCGCCCAGCAAACGCATTTGGACGTAGTTTCGCATAACTTGGCAAACGTTAATACTCAGGGTTACAAGAAGCGTCGTGCAGATTTTGAGGACTTGATGTATCAGATTTATCGTGACCCGGGTTCACCGATTGAGGCTGGCTCAGTTGTTCCGACGGGAGTTCAGGTCGGATTGGGAACGCGAGTTACGGCGACACCGAGCTTCATGGTGCAGGGAAATTTCCAGATTACGGACGGACCGCTGGATTGGGCAATAACTGATGACGAAGGATTTTTTCAGGTAGCGATGGGCAATGGAGTTATAGGCTATACGCGCGGAGGCTCATGGCAGATTGACAACGAAGGTCAGATCGTGAACGAGGACGGCTTATTACTCGAACCGGCTATAACAGTGCCGCAAGAAGCTTTGGAGGTGCAATTATCGCCGACTGGAGTTGTGAGTGTTCGTATGCCGAATGAGACGGAATTGCAGGAGATCGGTCAGATTGAGCTTGCAAGATTCATAAATCCCGCGGGATTGCGTGCAGTTGGTGATCGGCTTTTCATTCAGACTGATGCCAGCGGTGAGCCGATTGTCGGAAATCCAGGAGCTGATGGAATGCCGGAAGTCAGGCAGAAAGTTATCGAGATGTCGAACGTTCAGGTTGTCGAAGAAATGGTCGAAATGATCGTCGCGCAACGTGCGTATGAAGCAAATTCCAAGGGTATTCAGACGGCTGATGAATTGCTGCGGATTGCTAACGGATTGAAGCGTTAATTCGTGATGAGAAAGTTTTTGAGAATTGGGGAGCGTGTTTTGCTCCTCAGTTTTGTATTTGCGTTTGTATTTGCGTTTGCGTGTGAAGCTGCTCAGAATATCAAGATTCAGATCCCGGACGTGATTTACATGAAGACGGATTCGTTCACGCTTGGAAAGGCTGCGAAAATTACGGGCGGAAATGCTAAAACCCGGAAAATTCTTTCTGGATTGGAGCTGTTCGCGTCTGGAAATGTTTTGTCGCGTTCGGAAGTTTTGCGCGCTATCGAAGAGAGTGAAGCCAGTGATGCCAGAATCGAGTTATACATGCCGTCGAGCGTTCGAGTTGAGAGGCCTGAATACGAGGGTAATTTCACGGAGACAGGCAATAATCCTCGTGCAAATTCGCCACGTTCGCTTGAAAGTCTGATTCCGGTTATAAAGTCTTTATCGGCTTGGGACGGTGATGTAGAAATTTCTGCCGGGTCACAAGTTCCTGACGGGAGCGTAATCGATCCTGCGAGCATAATTCCCGGAACACCTGCTGCGACGCTGAGATTTCGTGATGATTCTGGAAATATTAGATCTTTGGGAGTGCGCTTAACTTGGTATCAGAATGTTCTTGTTGCGTCGAGAAATATCAGAAAGGGAGATCGCATTAATCCGAGAGATTTTTTCACGCGCAAAATGAAAGTTTCGAAACCCGGAATTTACGCGTCGAATCCAAACGAAATTTCCGGATTCAGTGCGAACAGGAATATTAAACAGGGTGAAGCGTTGAATCTGACTTGGCTGACGAGTTCGAGCTTGATTAAGAAGGGCAGGCGTGTGCGTGTAACTGCAAGATATGGCGGAGCAAAAGCTGTGACGGACGGTGTATTATTAGATGATGCGCGACCCGGAGAATATGCGCGAGTGAGACGTTCGGATAATCGCAAAATAGTCTTCAGGGCGCGAATAATTGACGAGAATAACGCGGAGGTTGATGTAAATTGAGAAAAATATTTTTTGCGGTAGTTTTGTGTGTGATTTTTGCGGCTGATTCGTTTGCTGCGTCGTTGTGGAATGATCGGGCGAACTGGATTGGTGACGCTAGACCGTCGAGAGTTGGCGATATTGTCACGGTGCTTGTTAGCGAAAAAACTGATGCCAAAGACGAAGCCACAATGGAAGCTACGAAAACTTCGAATAATAATGTCAGCAACGGAACCGGAATTTTGCGTTTTATCCGGAATTTGGGATTGACGACGAATAATTCTAGCGCGGGCGACGGCTCTGTTGAACGAAAGCATCACGCGACTGCGACGGTTGCATGTTTAGTGACGGAAGTTTTGCCGAACGGTAATCTTGTAATCGAGGGCACACGCGATATTAGAACGAGCGAGGAAATTTTGCAGTTCCAGTTGCTCGGAGTAATCAGACCTCAGGATGTGAACAGCGATAACCAGATTAAGAGTGAATTAGTTGCGAATGCTGAGATTGCTGTTAAAGGACGCGGAATAATTTCGAGAACGCAGAAACCCGGGATAATTTCACAGATTTTGCTGGCAGTGTTTTAGGTGATAATTCATGAGAAAATTTGCGTTAATAATTTTTGCCGTGATGATTTTTTCGGGCGAATCGCTTGCTGCACCGTCGATGAATTTGCAGGATCTGGATTTTAATCGCGTGAATCCGATTGTGCGAATCAAAGACATAACTGAAGTCGAAGGCGCGCGTGAAAATCAGTTGACGGGTGTAGGACTTGTTACAGGATTGCCCGGGACTGGTGATAACTCGAACATGACGACACAGATGATGCGGAACATGATGCGAAATTTCGGAGTTACGCTTGATGCGAGATCAGTCAGGACGCGAAATATTGCCGTAGTTTCTTTGACAGCGACTTTGCCCCCGTACGCAAGACCCGGACAAGCTATAGACGTGAATGTAAGCACGATGGGTAACGCTTCGAGTTTGCAGGGAGGAGTTTTGCTTCAGGCACCGTTGAGAGCGGCTGATGGGAAAGTTTACGCGGTTGCGCAAGGTCCGTTATTAGTCGGCGGATTTAACACGCAGAGCGGCGGAAATTCTAGAACTAAGAACGTACCGACTGTTGGCAGAATCCCGGGGGGCGCGTTGGTTGAGAGAGAAGTCCCGTCGGATTATTACATGGGCGGACAAGTCGCGTTATTATTGCGCAATCCGGATTTCACGACTGCTCAGAGAATTTCTGACGCGATTAATCGACAGTTCGGAGCGATTTCCAAACCTGCAGATGCTGGACGAGTTGAGATATTTTTGCCGGGAAATTACGTTGCGGCACCGACGGCGTTTCTGGCGTATGTTGAGAAGCTTGAGATTGAGCCTGATACCGGAGCAAAAGTTGCTGTGAATGAACGGACTGGGACTGTAGTTTTGGGCGGAAATGTTAAGATCAGTTCGGTAGCGGTTGCGCACGGAAATTTGACGGTATCGGTCGGAGAATCTCCTGTTGCAATTCAGAACGAAAATGAGAATGAGCGGCAAGTTGTTTTCCAGAATCGAACGGATATTACGACAGAAGAAGACGGTTCAAGCATGGTGGCAATGCCGGCAACTTCGACGGTGCGTGACATGGTTCGTGTTTTGAACTCGCTAGGCTCAAGCCCGAGAGATATTATCGAAATTTTGCAGACGATTGAGAAAGCAGGGGCTTTACACGGAGAACTCGTTACGATGTGAATTGCGTGAATTGCGTGATTTGCGCGTGAAAAAGCAGCTCTGGATTCGCGATTGAATCTGGAACTGCTTTTTTGATTCGTGATTATTTCGTGATTATTTCTCAGCGATGAGCCACAGGAATTTGTAGGGTTCAAGAGTGATTTTGCCGCTTGTGTTCACGAATTTCTCGCCAGTCATTGCGTCGGTGTAATTAAATTCGCTTAAATTCTCGTCGGTGATAATTTCCTGAGCTTGTGAGCTGAAGTTGAAGAACGCGAGTAATTTTTCTTTACGGGTTTTCTCGCCGTAATATCTGCCGATGCCCAGAACATGTTCGTTGTTTGTTTCGATTAGCCATGTGTCAGCCGAATTTGAGAACACAGAGTATTTGTCGCGAGCTTCGGTCATTTTGCGAATCGCTTTGAATAATTTGCCCTCACGTGTTCGCTTGTCTGAGCGTTTCGCAGCATCTTCCCAGTGAAACGCGCCTCGATGAACGTAGCGGCTGTCCTGAGATTTTTTCGGGTCGTCATGATATGTGTAGTCGTTGAGCTGTCCGATTTCGTCACCGCTGTATAAAACAGGAATGCCGCTCTGAGTGAACAGGAATGCGTGCAAAGTCAGATCCAGATCGAGTGAGCCTGCGCCGTTTGTTTCGATTCCGCAGAGTGACGCCGTTGTTCCGCACATTCTCGCATCGCCAAGTTCCGGAGCGTCGTTGTAAGTTTCGCCTTTTGACGGTGAGCCGGGAAATTCGCCTTTGAAATAATCGTTCAGGTATTTTTTGTGAGCAACTTCTTCAAAGCCAAATTGCCGCAAAAACGGGTAATCAAGTCCCCAGCCAATATCGTCGTGACAGCGTAAGTAATTCAGGAATACGTATTGCTTTGGTAACGCGAAGACGCTTTCGAGCTGATGTTTGAGTAAGCGCGTATCCTGAGTTGCGACGGTGTGCCAAGTGCTTGCCATTGTCGTAACGTTGTATAACATGTGACACTCGGGTTTATCGACAGTTCCGAAATACGGCACGACTTTTGACGGTTCCATGACAACTTCGCCGAGCAGCAGCGTTCCCGGACAGACTATTTCGGCAGCCATTCGCATAATGCGCACGAGCGTGTGAACTTGCGGCAGGTTTCTGCAATTTGTTCCCGGAGTTTTCCAGATGTATGGCACAGCGTCAAGTCTGATAATATCGATCCCCTGATTACACAGGGAAAGCATGTTCTCGGTCATATCGTTGAAGACTGTCGGGTTCGCGTAGTTCAAATCCCATTGATACGGGTAGAACGTTGTCATGACGACTTTTTTCGCTTCTTCGCACCATGAGAAATTCCCCGGAGCTGTTGTCGGGAAAACTTCGGGTAAATATTTCTCGTACTCGTTCGGGATTGACCAGTTATCGAAAAAGAAATATCTGTCCTGAAATTCTTTCTCACCGTTGCGGGCGCGTTTTGCCCATTCATGTTCTTCGCTCGTGTGATTCATGACGAAATCCAGACACACGCCTATGCCTTTTGAGTGACAATCGTCAGCTAAATCTGCCAAATCTTGAATCGTGCCTAAATCCGGACGAACTTTTCGGAAATCTGAGACAGCGTAACCACCGTCACTGCGACCTTCAGGACTGTCGAGTAAAGGCATCAGGTGCAGGTAATTCACGCCGCATTCCTGAACGTAATCCAAGTGAGAGCGCACGCCTTTGAGATTTTTCGCGAAACATTCCGTGTACATCATCATGCCGAGCATATCATTGCCAGCGTACCAGTTCGGGACATTTTCACGCGCCTCGTCAAATTCTTTTAGAATATCGCGTCGTTCTTGCCACATGCGCTTCAGCATCGAGCAGAAATATTCGAATGCTTGCATGTCGTTATTATATAGTTCACAGTACAGCCATTTGAGTTCGTCGTAGTGTTGGGAAAGTCGTTTCTCGAAATCTGTCATGGGAAAATTGCCTCCTGAGAAAATTATTAATGCCTCCGCGAATACCGTGTCGTGAAAGTTCTGACCCGTCCCTAAAAAGACTTTGAGTCTGTGGTTATGAGCCACTGTAGAAGCGAGTGTTGGCTCAGAACGTAATCAAGATCACTAATACCGCAGGGGCATTGATAAAATTATACCAGATTTTTTGCAATTTTTTAACCGAAAATTTGGCGCAAGTTCCTGACTTTAATCATGGAGATAAGTCGATTTTCTGCTATAATTTATAAAAATTTGTGAAGGGAGGTTATGAAAAAGTGAAAACTTATTGCTTCAAATTATATGCTTCAAAAAAGAATCAAAATTTGAAACATAAGATTAATATAGCAGGGATTATTTATAATCATTGCGTAGCGTTGCATAGACGTTATTATCACTTATTTCATAAATCCTTAAACAAATTTAAGCTGCAAAAGCATTTAGCTAAATTAAAGAAACAAGAAAAATTTTTGTACTGGGATCAAATTCCTTCTCACGCTATTCAAGATATAACTGAAAGAGTTTCGAGAGCGTATAAATTATTTTTCGAAAATCTCAAGCGCAACGTTAAAACAGCTCCGCCGCGTTTTCAAAAAGTAAAAAAATATAAATCTTTCAGCTACAACATGGTCGGGAAAAATATAATCAGTGGCAACGAGATCAAAATTGCCGGCGGTTTTTATAAATTTTTCAAGTCGCGTGAAGTCAACGGAAACATAAAATTATTAACGATAAAACGGGATTCTCTAGGCGATTTATACGTTTATGTTGTAAGTGATGAAAGTTCGGAAATAATCGAAGCCAGATCGGGTAAAATCGTCGGTTTTGATTTTGGGCTTAAAACATTTTTAACATCAAGCGACGGAAATCACATAGAAAACCCTTTGTTTTTCAAAAAAAGTTCCAGCACCATTAAAAAATTTAACAAAAACTTGTCGCGCAAAAAATCTCAATCTCATCACGAACGAGCAAGACTCGAATTAGCCCGCGCATATAAAAAAATTTATAATCAAAGGCGAGATTTTCACTATAAAACGGCTCTAAGTTTGTGCCGTGAATATAGCGTAATTTGTCTTGAAACCCTAAATATTAAGGGAATGCAAAAACTCTGGGGACGCAAAATCAACGATTTAGGATTTTATAGTTTCGTGCAAATTCTGAAGTATGAAGCACTTAAAAACGGAGTAACTATAATTGAAATTCCGAAATTTTATCCTTCGAGTCAAACTTGCAGTGAATGCGGCTATCAAAATTCTGAAATTAAAGATTTGCGAATTAGAGAATGGAAGTGTCCTAGTTGTGGCGCAGAACACGACCGGGACATAAACGCGGCAAAAAATATTTTAAGGGTTGGGGCATCGACCCTTAGAGGAGATGACGTAAGACTTGCTTCGGTGGGCAGTTGTTGTTGATACTAGAATAGGCGTGAGGAGTATGTCAAAAGCTTGCATATAATATTCAGGATTAATTTTCAGGAGGTGTGTATTTTGAAGTTTCGAAAGAGTTTTGCTGCGTTAATGCTGAGTGTCGCATTTGCGCTGGGATTTGCGGATTTTGTCTTTGCGTTGACACGTGCGGAATTTTTGTCGGGATTGCTTGAGGCGCGCGGAATTAACTGGACGGAATCTCAGGAATATCATGAGAATCGCGGCGGTGCGATATTTTTGCTCAGAACTGGAATTGTCACGGATAACGTATCGAATTTGAACGAGCAGGTCACACGTCGTGAGGCGTTGCGCTGGATTATTGAGTCACTGGGCTTGAAGTTTGAGGCGGAATTGCTCGGGGATTATCCGTCGGGATTTTCGGATATTAGCAATCTTAGCGATTATGAACGAGGCTGTCTTGTTGTCGCGTCGAAAATGCAGCCGAATATTCTTGACGCAAGTTCCGGTTCGAAAAAGCAGGCGAAATTTAACGGGAACAGCGCGCTGAGTAAATCTGACATGAAGAAATTTCTCGAGCGCGTGAAAAATATCAGTCGCAGGAATTTCACGCTGGATGTGATTCGTAATCCGTTGGACGGAATGCGCGTTTTGATTCATCGGGAAGGAGTTTTTTCTGGGATACCGAGTTGGAGATTTTATATTGACGGGTTCGCGAATAAATCTCAGGCTGAGAATTTGCGCAAATTGCTGAAGGATTTAGCCGTTGAGACGACTAGCCATCAGACGCACGGGAAATATTTTCTCAGAACGTCCAAGATTGAAGATTATAATATCATTCGCAGGCTATCGAGCTTTATTAAGAGCCGCAAATTGTCGTATAGAATTTTGCCGTCAGTTTCGAATCCGAACACAGCGATTTTGCCGAAATTTTACGTAATGCTTTATCTTGACCCGTCGTACTGGAGAATTTCGCCGCTAGTTTCCAAGGCCGGAGCCAAAGCTCTTGATTATTTATCCAGCATGACGAAATTTCACGGGGCTAAAGCGAGCATTAACGCGGGATTTTTTGCGATTACGAAACCTGAACGCGGATTCCCGATAGGCGCACTGAAAGTCAACGGGAAAATTCTCAGCACACCGTATGAAGGGCGCGGAACTCTCGGTTGGAATGATGACGACGAAGCGATTTTTGCGATCTCAGCTACAAGTCCGTATTTTTATAACGACGCCGGTGAATTAGTCTCGACAGTGAATCCGGATTTTGTCTCGGACGCTAATAACTGGTTTGACATGACGAATATAATTCAAGCAGGTCCGTTATTACTGGACGGAGGCGCAGTCGTCGGAAGTTCAGAGGGATTTGACAGCGCGTTATTATCAGTACGACATCCGAGATCAGCGATTGGGCTTTCAAGTGAGGGTCAATGGATATTTTTGCTGGTTGACGGACGAAACGGAATGCACGCTTCAGGAGCAACGATTTCGGAACTGACAGAAATTTTCCGGTCACATGATATTCCGCACGCATTGAATCTTGACGGCGGCGGTTCGAGCGAGATAATTATCAACGGCAGAATTTACAACGCGATTTCTGAAGGGCGCGAACGAATGATAAGTTACGCAATCGGCGCGTTGGCTTTGAATGCGAAAAAATAATATTTTGCGAATATTTTACGAATCAGGATTTTGTGCTAGAATAGCCGGAAATGCGAATTTTTTTTTTCGGAGGAATTTTTTAAGACATGAAAAAGCTTTTGTTAGGCGTAGTATTAGTAGCAGTTTTAGCAATGACAGTTGTTCCAGCAGTTGCTTGGGACGCGAATAAGCAAAAAGATCTTGGTCAGGATAAGAACAAGATGCAGTGGTGGCTGTTGGATTACGGCAAGACTGAAGAGGGCGTGCCATACGCTGTGACTAGAAAATATTACACGAATACGACGGTCAAGAACGAAACGATCGAGTTGTTAATGTCCAAATACGGAATCGCTCCTGAATTTGCAGGAAGTTTGTATTTCACGGAATATGGCTACGAATATGATGAGACTGGCAAGAAATTCGCGGTTACATATCTGAGACATTATGACATGCTCGGCAATGAGATTCACGGCACTGTTTACGACGGCACGACTGAAGCAACTCAGAAAACGTTCAACGCAATCGCCGGAATCCCTGCGAAAGTTGCGCCATATGCACTCGGAAAACCCGTTGCAGCACCGAAAGCAAATCAGCAAAAAGCAGTCCCAACACGAGTAGTTCGTGCGAAAGACAAGAAATAATTATTATGCGGCTATAAACGAATACGAATTTTGACGAATTTTGATTTGAAAGCTAAGCTCCCTTCACGCGAGGGAGTTTTTTTCATGCGCTATATCTGGAAATTTTTTCGAATCATGCCGATTAAGTACAAGCTGCCGCAAATTATCGTGACGCGATTTTCGGATTGGGATTTTCTCGCGGCGTTTATCGGGGCGTCGAAATTTTCGAGTGAAGGCGAATTTTCCCAGTGAAATTTTCGCGCGCATTTTTCAAGATTTTCGGATTCGAGTGAACGCTTCATGTTTGGGACGCACGTCGGATAAATTGACGAGTTCGGAATTGAGTTCAGAATTTTTAAGCATGATTCGTAATCTTTATCACGCATCGCAGCGTAAACTAGACCGATTTTTTCACCGGAGAATAATTCTTTCACGCTTTCTGTTAATTTCGCAACACCGTCGGGATTGTGTGCGCCGTCAAGAATCGTTATAGGCTCACGCGAGATTATCTCGAATCGACCCTTCCAGAACGCGTTTTTCATGCCGTCAAGAATCGTTTGTTCGGTGATTTTCGGGAAAGATTTTCTCACGAGGGAAATTGCGAGTAATGCCAGAGCCGCGTTGTAAACTTGATACGCGCCGATTAAGTTCGTGCGGATATTTTTCAAGCGCAGATTTTCGGATTCAAAGTCAAAAATATTTCCGTCCGGAGTAATTTTCACGTTCGATATTTCAGATTCAGATTTACAGCCAAGAACTAAGCCCTGAGAATTTTTCTCGCGGCAAATTTCCCGGAATAATTTCGTGAGAGATTCGTCGTTTCCGGCAAAGACCGCGATATTATTTTCCCGAATTACGGCGAATTTTTCACGCGCAATTTTTTCGAGAGTGTCGCCCAAGTATTCCGTGTGATCCATTGAGATTGAAGCTATCACGGAGCATTTCACTCGTCCAAGCAAATTCGTCGCGTCAAGCCGTCCGCCTAAGCCAGCTTCGATTATGCCTATGTCGAGATTATTTTCCTGAGCGAGTAAAAACGCAGCAGCCGTTAATAATTCGAAATATGAAGTCCTGTCACAAGAATTATTATCAAGTTTTGCGATTAATATTTCCAGAGCGTGAAGCCATTTTTCCGGAGCTAGTTCGTGTGAATTAATCAGCAGTCTTTCGCCGGGTGATTCTAGGTGCGGACTTGAATAGAATCCGGTTTTGTAGCCCGAGTGCCTGAATATTGATTCGAGAAATGCGCATGTTGAGCCTTTGCCGTTAGTTCCGACGACGTGAATCGCTGGGAAAGAATTTTGCGGATTGTTCACGCTTGAGAGTAATTTCGCGATTCGTTCGAGACCCGGTTTGATTTGATTATCCGAGTGCAAAAAAAGAAGCCTCTCGACTTCTTCAAAATTTGAGTTTTCGTGTGTGTAATTTTCGTGTGAAGTTTGCATGATTATTTATTTCTCCGCCGGTGGGATTGCGTATGAGCTGCCGTAGCCCAGTTTTTTCATCGCATCGACGATTTTGTTAGCGTCCTGTTTCGAATTGCCTGCTGAGACCCAAACTTTCACGTATTTCGAACCCGGGTTTGAATACACAGTCGTTTTGTAGCCTTTGCTCGATAATTTCTTAGCTGCGTCCTGAGCGGATTGTTTTGAACCGAACGCTCCGATTTGAACGCGCCATGAACCCGTTTGAGTTTGCTTTTTCGTTGGAGTTTGAGGTTTTGCAGGCGGCGGAGTTTTTTGTGCGGGTTTCGGTGTTGGTTTTGGTTCGGGTTTTACTGGCTCGACTTTGACAGAAAGATTCGGCTTCGGTTGCGCAGGTGTTGCCAATGTTGTTGCTAAAGTGTTCGTGACGTTCGGATTATTATTGAACTTGAAATCGAGATTTTCCGGAGCTGAAGCCTGATTTTGCGTTTGAGTTTCGAGAGTCTGTCTGAGCCTTGTGCGTTCACGTTCTGCCATTAAGACCGGAGAATCTGCGTATGCGCGCGTCGAAGCTATCCCGGGTGAAGATTGCAAGCCGTTGATGAAAAACTGTCTGCCAGCAACTGCCAAAAGTCCAATCGCAGCAACACCGACAACGGGCAGAATTATGTCACCAAATGACGGCAACACACCTCGTCGTCGGAATTTTTTCTGCGGAGCGTCACTGATTACGCGATTAAGTGCGCGTCTGTTAGTTCTTGTTTGGTTTTCTGAAAATTGCCGGTTGGTCATAAGCTCTCCTCGGAAGCCCTCTGAAAGGTTCACGTTCATTCTCGCTCGGTGATGAGAGTGGTGCTACTTCGAAATTATTTTCCTGCTGACGACCGCGAGTGTTGTACACGTCGTAAATATTTCGCCCTGGTCTTCTGATAGGTGGCTGAGATCTTTCAGGCTGCTGAACTGGCGGTTTTTGCTCTTCGGGTGGATCTTGACGCTTAGTTTTTGTGCCAGTCTTGACGTTTGGACGCTGATTGGGTTTTGCATTCTCCGGGAAAGTTGCTATTAAAGTTACGTGGACTTTCTCGCCGAGTTCTTCGTCAATGACGTGTCCCCAGATTACCTGAGCGTCTTCATCAGCAGTTTCCTCGATGATTTTCGCGGCGTCGGACATTTCTTTGAGCGTAATTTCTGTGCCGGTTGTTACGTTCATGAGAATGCCGTTCGCGCCCTCGACCGGAGCGGACATCAACGGTGAAGTCAGAGCGTTTCGTGCCGCAAGTTCTGCGCGATTCTCACCTTCGCCCTCGCCCATTCCCATTATTGCAGTCCCAGCGTGAGTTAATACTGCGCGAATATCAGCAAAATCCAGATTTACAAAGCCAGATTTCGTGATCAAATCCGTTACGCCTTGAACAGCTTGACGCAAAACTTCATCGACTTTCTTGTAAGCGTCAACTATGCGCATTTTGTCACCGGCAATCGTGAGCAATTTCTCGTTCTCAACAACCAGAAGCGCGTCAACATTTTTCTTGAGTTCTTCAATACCAGCCAGAGCGGTTTTCATTCGCCGCCCCATCTCGAATAAAAACGGCAACGTCACAACACCGACAACAAGAACATTCATGTCCTTCGCAGCCTGAGCAATTACCGGAGCAGCACCTGTCCCAGTTCCACCGCCCATTCCTGCCGTAACGAATAACATGTCAGCATCGGCTATATATTCTTTTATGCGATCTATGCTCTCTTTCGCAGCAGCGTTTCCAACAGCAGGGTCAGCACCCGCTCCAAGTCCGCGCGTCAAAGTCTCACCCAGAATTATCTTGTTCGGAGCTAAATTCATGTCCAAAGCTCGTCCGTCAGTATTCGCCGCAACGAAATCAACACCCTGAACGTTACTTTCGATTATGTGATTCAGAGCATTTCCGCCGCCACCGCCGACACCAAAGACTACGATTTTCTCATTCTGCTTCGTATTATTATTTGTAAGTTTGAATAATTGATCCTGATTCATCGTGCACCCAACATCCTCCTCCATGTGACAGAGATACACCAAAAATTATTTTGCAAGTATTATATCATTCTATCAAGTTTACAAGTTTTAGCCACAAATTTAGCTTTAGCGCGTCAGAATAATTCAGAATAAATCTTTGAGCTTGTTCCCCAAATCAGTCAGGAAATTGCTCAAAGTCTCACGTGTAGATTTCTTGTCATCTTCGCCGTCGTAGCCATCGTCTGTGTAATACGCACTGTCGCCGTCATCGAGATAATTATTATTATTCTGAGTATAGCCGTCGTCATAATCACGTTCACGATCGCGATCATCATTATCATCATAATCAGAATAATCGTCATCTAGTTCGCTCGTTCCAGAGTCAGGATAATCATCGTCAATATTCCTGAGTTCACGCGCTGAGCCACGCCTCCTGTCGCCCTGAGATCGAAAACCTGATCTTGTATCCTGAGATTCGCCTCGTTCGGGTCTGTCGGGTCTATCAGGATTTGAATTTGAACCCGCACCTGATTTATATCGCCTCGAAAGTCCCGGCAGCGGTGTGTTCGGCGGAATGAACATGTACGGGTCACGCTCGATTAATTTCAAGTATCGCAAAATCCCAGCCGCGCTAACGTCAAATGCGTTATTATGTCCGTATTGCATCTCGTAAACCGGTTTGTCAACAGGTCTGACTGGTAATTGCAGAATCGCTTCGACAACTCGTTCAATCCCGGGTGTATACGAAACTCCGCCTGACAAAATCACGCCGCCCGGAAATAACTGCGGATCGTATCCTTCGAGTTCAGCGCGTACGTAATCTCCGAATAATTCTTCAATGCGAGCAACGACAACTTCGAGAGCAACGTCAATATCAATTCCTTCACTTTTCAAAGCGTCTTCTTCGTCCGGGATAAAAATTCTGCGCTTATTAGTCTCAGCCTCACGCAGCGACATGTGCAGCACAGTCGATAAATCATTCGTGATGTGATTGCCGCCGATTGGAATGCTCTTGACAGCAAAAACTCGCCCGCCTCTGAAAATCGTTATGCCAGTACAGCCGCCTCCAACACAGATCGAAATGCAGCCAGCTCTCATCTCGTCCTCGTAAACCGAACCCAATGCAGACGCAAGCGGCTTTAATAACACGCCGACATCTTCGCGGACTTCGAGACCAGCATTCTGAACGCAAGTTATAACGTTTGAGATATACGTCACAGGACACGCAACAGTCTGAAGCATTACGTCAAGTTTTGTGCCGTTCATGTTGAGAGGATTTTCTACGGGGCGATCGTCTAAGTCATAATGCACTGGAATCGTATGCAACGGGAACATGTTATTCGGGAGAGCAAGTCTATTTTTCGCAGTTCCGATTACGCGTTCGAGATCTTTTTTGCGGACTATTTGAGCGTCACTGCCACCACCGATTACAACCATGCCCGGTGTCATTATGCTTTTCACGTCCATCGCGTTGAAAGCAACAACTACGTTACGACGAAGCCGTTCAGCCGAAATTCCCGTCACATTCACAGCGTCCTCGAAAGCGCGCACGATTGATTTCTGGACTTCAATCGGGTTGACAATTATGCCCTTGGAAATCCCTCTCGATGCTGCCTCACCCAAGCCAATGACACGAACAGATTCAGAATAACGCGAATCGTTCTTTGCTACAACAATCGTGGTATTCGTCGTTCCAATACTCAGACCTGTCAAAAGGTCATCAGATCTCCCCGGCATCTTTGTTAATCCCCTTCTTTTTCTTGAAATATTAATTGCTTCATAAGCATTCCGTCTTTCTTTCGATTCATAATTTATATTTTGTGCAAGTTATATTATAACGCTTTGATTACTATTTTGCCTTCATATGTAGCGTCGATTATGTGATTGCCGCCCTCACGCGCAAGCTCTTCAAACACGTCCTCGATTAGCAAGCCAAGATCCTGTTCAGAATATTTATCGCGTTGAATAAACACTTTGAATTTTTGCGAATTTCTCTCAAGATTCAACACGAACAAATCCGAACCAGCGCGTCTTTCCCAAGTTACTTCCGAGACAAACTCAAACCAGCTGTAATCGCGAAAATAATTCAGGAAATTTTCCATCATGTTAGTCGGCAACGGTGTCTTGAAAACTCCGAATAACGGCATCGTATCATCGCTGCTGACTCCTGCGCCCGTGTAATCTAAACGAAAATCAGGATTAGGCAAATCTTTCGGGATTCTCCAGATTATTTTGGGATCGTTCCCGTGAAAATTCCGGTTAATTTCGTCATCGAGTGCCCACATTTTACCGTCACGCGATATGTACCAGAATTTCTCGCGCCAATGAACTTTCACCCACGGTTCGAGCCACTTGATTTCAGTCTTGAATTTCCCGAGCTTTAGCATCTGCGTATTCACCGACACCGGCATGTCTCGTTCAAGAAAATCACGCAACGCCTCTGAATCTTTAAGCAAGTAAGGCCAGAAATCAACGTCCCTCTGCGGAAAAATTTCCCATAATCTTTGCTCCAGTTCCTGAGATTGCGCGTCAATTTCGTAATTGCTGAGCGCGAACCACGCTTTGAACTCGTACACACGAAACAAAATTCCGCAGAGCATACAAATCAGGAAAAACCTTGCTTTAAGGTGCATCGTCGAAGCCAACGAATTTGATTTCGGGTTCGAGTGAAATTCCCGTTTCTGACAAAACCCGTTCGCGGCAAATTCTCACAAGTTGGAAAACATCAGCACTGGAAGCTCCCGCAACATTCAGGATAAAATTTGCGTGTTTACCAGACACAACAGCTCCACCGATTCCCAAACCCTTGCAGCCACATTCGTCCAGCAATTTTCCGGCTGATTTATCGCTCTGAGATTCAGGATTCTTGAACGTACAACCGGCACTGCGAAATTCTAACGGCTGATTCCTGCGTTTGTCCGCAAAATTCTTTATCATGCTATCATCGTCGGGACTTTTCTCTCGGAATCTCATCACGCAAGAAATTATTATTCTCGCATCATTCGCAAGTTCGCAATATCTATATGAATACGCAAAATCATTTTTCCGCCAGATTCGCAAATTCCCGTCGGATTCAATCGTCGTAACTTCTTCGAGCAAATCGCAAATTCCAAAGCCAGCAGCCCCAGCGTTTCCGCAAATTGCACCGCCAACAGTCCCAGGAATCCCAACAGCAAATTCCAGTCCGCCCAAATCATGCTCACGAACTTCTCTGAACAATTTTGGCAACGAATAGCCAGCCTGAACTTCAACACGCGAATCTTCGAGCCAGCGGATTTTTTTCAGAGCGCGCGTCGATAACACAACTCCTTCAACAAGACCGTCCGGGAACACAACATTGCTGCCACCGCCGAGAATATAAACGCGATTTCCCTGAGCAGCCACAAGAATCTCCTGAAATTCCTCGGGTGTATCAGGCTCAATAAAAATTTCAGCCTCTCCGCCTGTTCCTAGAGCGCAAACTTCAGAGAGCCTTTGCTTCTTGATATTCTTGATTATATCGGCGTTACGAAGATTATTCACAAAATTCCCAACAATCATAATGATGAATTATACACTAAGATTCAAGAAATCCTCGCCCAATTCGTACACGTTGCCCGCACCCATCGTCAAAAGAATATCCCCGTTCTTTAACTCAGACCGCAACGTATCCAGAGCGTTCTCAAATTCTAAATACGAAATTTTTGCGCTATTCAAGTCCGCAATTTTCCGCGAAGTTATCCCAGAAATATTTTTCTCACTCGCTGCGTAAATCGGCAACACAAAAGCTCTATCCGCAAAGCTCAATGCCTGTGAAATTTCCGTGGCAAATTGTGCTGTCCGAGAAAATCTGTGCGGCTGAAATACAAGTATGATTCTTCGATTTGGGAACGCGTTTCTCATAGCACGCAACGTAGCCATCATTTCTGTCGGGTGGTGCGCGTAATCATCGACAACTAACACTCCGTCACGCTCGCCTTTGATTTGCATACGACGTTCTGAACCGTGGAAATTTTTCAGGATTTGTGACGAAATTTCGAATTTTATCCCGCATTCGTAAGCAGCAGCAATCGCAGCCAGTGAGTTCAGAATATTATGTTCGCCTGATACGTTCAGTTCCAAAATTCCGACTTCAACGCCATCGTGTGAAATTCTCGCAACACTTCCGCCGCCGGATTTGTATTTTATGTCAAAAGCTCCCCAGTCAAAGCCATTGCCGAATCCGTATCTGATAATTTTGCCGCGATTTTTATCACAGGATTCGAAAACATGATTCGCTCCGTCATCTTCCGCGCACAAGATTAACACGCCATTTTCTGAACGATTGTCCGCAAATCTCGTGAAAGCTTCAAGCCCGTCAAGTCTGGTTTTGTAATGATCTACGTGATCCCAGTCCGCGTTCGTAATTATCGCGATATTCGGGTGAAAAAGTTCGAATGATCCGTCGCTCTCGTCAAGTTCCGCAATGAAAAATCTTCCTGAACCTGAGATTGCGTTCGTGCCTATATCCGGAACATTTGCGCCAATATAAACAGTAGGATTTTTTTGCGCGTTCAGAAATATCAATCCGGTCATTGATGAAGTCGTAGTTTTTCCGTGAGTTCCGGCGATCCCTATGCCGAATTTCGAGTTGAATATATTACTCAGAGCTTGGGCGCGTGAGATTATTCGGATATTATGCTCGCGGGCATACGCAACTTCCGGATTAGCCGAATCAATCGCAGTGCTGCACACAAGTAAATCATATTTTTCGCGCGTCAAATGTTCCGGTGAATGTCCGATTTTGCATTCGATATTTTCAAGATCGTAATGAGGTCTTTGCAGGTCGCAGCCGGTGACAAAATTTCCGTGACCGTTCAGCAATTTCGCGAGCGCACTCATTCCAGCACCGCCTAAACCCATCATGTGAATTTTCAAGAAGCCATTTCTCCTTCAAAACGTAATCATAAATTTCAGGATAGATTTTAGCATGTAGCAAGATATAATTTTCAGGAAATTAATCGCATCACAAAGGAGTGTTTTTCTTGAAGAGATTTCTTGACGTTACAGCAGCGTTTTTGGGACTGGTGATTTTATCGCCGGTGTTAATAATACTCGCGGTGTTAATTCGCTGGAAAATGGGGTCGCCGATTATGTTCACGCAGAAACGCGCAGGTATTCACGGAAAGCCGTTCTTGCTATACAAATTCCGAACTATGTCAGACGAGAAAGATTCTAACGGAGAATTATTGCCCGATGAGAAACGATTAACGCGCTTCGGGATTTTGCTGCGAAATCTGAGTTTGGACGAGCTGCCGCAATTATTAAACGTGTTGAAAGGCGATATGTCTCTGGTTGGACCTAGACCGCTATTGCTGCAATACGTTCCGTTATATAGCGCGCGACAGAAATTGCGATTGAACGTTAAACCCGGGTTAACAGGCTGGGCACAAATTCACGGGCGAAATAATCTTACGTGGCACGAGAAATTCGAACTTGATGTCTGGTACGTCGAGAATCAGAATTTCTGGCTGGATTTGCGAATTTTGCTCATGACAGCTCAGAAAGTTTTTTCCCGAGAGGACGTTAATTTCGCAGGAGAAGCTACAACTCACGCATTCACTGGCGATAATTAAGTAGAATCTCGTAACACATTTTTTAGCGAACATGTTATTATACCCACGTGAAATTTTTACACTCAGTTACACTTAGGAGGAATTTTTATGCGAAAGTTTTTTGCAGCGTTAATAATTCTCGCGTTGTCAGTTCCGGCGTTTGCTCACGAGTTGACGATTAAAGCGCAATCCAACGAATTAAAAGCAAATGTGCCGTTTAATGCGACAGTGCAATCAGCTCACAGATTCATCGTCCCAGAAGAAGTTGAAGTTCTTGAACGTGTGAAAGCTGGCATCATCGAGGACGGCGTCTTGAAAGAATCCGAACTCAAAGCTAATACGGAAAATTTGTGCATTGACTTCACTGTTACACCGAAAAACGTCTCGAAATCAGTGATACTCGCAGCAATTAAAGACGGCGAAACTTGGAGCGTTACTAACGAGGGCGGCAAAACTGGTTCACGAACTGAACTCGAAGCTCAGGGTCTGAAAGTTTTACGCGCAACTAAGAATGACAAGTACGCAAAAGCAATTTACAACACGTCCGAATCCGATACGAATTTTTCGAGCGTTCTGAATCACCCGTTGGAAATTATCCCAGTGACAAATCCTGCGAACGCGAAAGTCGGCGAATATTTCGAAGTGAAAATCTTGCTGAACGGTCAGCCTTATACCGGCTCAGTCTGGGCTACGTATGACGGATTCGTTACTGAGTACGATAACACTTACGCTTATTACACCGAAGCTGAGAATGGCAAAGCTTTCGTGAAAATTACAGCTCCGGGTTGGTGGGGTATTCGCGCTTATCAGGGGGATTTGCCCGGAGTTGCCGGCGATTATGACGCGCTGACCCTGAGAGCCTTCCTGTTATTCGAAGTGAAGTAATGCGAAAAATTATTCTTGCAATGACACTCGTATGTTTCTGTGCGGGTGTTTTGTTTGCTCATGGAGTAGGCTATCGTGAAGCTTCTGAGAAATCTGTCGCTCTGGAATTTTTCTACTCGACTGGCGAGAAAATGAGTTATCGTGAAGCGCGCGTATTTTCCCCGAAAGATTCCCAATTCGCAATTCAAACCGGACGCACTGATGAACTCGGCAGATTTGCGTTTATACCGGATTGCGAGGGCATGTGGCGCGTGATAGTTCGTGACGAAGAAGGTCATCAGGCAAATGCTGAGATTAATATCACACCGGAATTTTTGCAGAATAATATTTCACCGGAAACTCAGAATAATATTTTCTCGGACAAATTCGGGATTATGATTCGCGCATTGTTGGGCGTGAGTTTGATTTTCAACATAGCTGCATTCGTGAAAATATTTTCGAGGAGGCGTTAATTTGCATATCAGTGAAGGCGTTTTATCAGGAGGAGCGTTATTAACTGGTTGGGCGTGTTCTGGCGTTGGAATTGCAATCGGGCTAAAGAAAACTGAATCAGAAAAAATCGTGAGAACCGCGATGATTTCGTCGGCATTTTTTCTCGCGTCGCTTGTGAATGTGAAAGTCGGGGCGAGTTCAACGCATTTGGCATTTTTAGCACCGATGGGACTTGCGTTAGGTTGGGGGATTTTCCCGGCAGTTTTCACGGCGTTGATATTGCAGGCGTTTCTGCTTCAGTTCGGCGGATTACTCGTTCTGGGAGCGAATACTTTCATAATGAGTTTCGCTGGATTAGCTGCGTATTTGCTGTTCGGGAAAATAATTTCTCGCGCGAAAAATCAAGGCGTTATTTTCACGTTCGCGTTTGTAGCCGGAGCATTTGCCGTAATTTTGGGAGCGTTTTTGGTCGGAGTGTTCTTGGCAATGAGTAACCGGATTTTCCTGATCAGCGCGAAAATAATTTTGCTCGCACACATTCCGTTAGCAATAATCGAAGGCATCGTAACGGGCTTCATGATAACTTGGCTGCGGAGAATTTCACCGGAATTTCTGGCAATATCATGAACGAGAATACTTTCACAATACACACGCTCCCGAAAATTCATGCGTCAAAATATAATCCGTATAATCTGGACGTGAGAGCGAAATTTGCGATTGCGATTTGTTACGCGATTTCCGTTGCGATTGCGAGAACTTCGGGAGCATTCCTGATGGCGTCAGTTTTGCCGATTGCGCTGGCGTTCACGTTGAGTAATTCCAGCCTCAGAACACTTGCGAAAATAAATTTGCTGAATCTGTTCATGCTTGTCACGATGATATTAACTTTCCCGGATTTCAAAGCTGCGTTAATAATAATTTTGCGCCTGAATTTCACGTGCGTAGTTTTTGCGAAATTGTTCGAGACAACAAGTTTTTATATTCCGGATCCGAAATTTGTTCCCAAGAAAATTCGCGTGTTATTAATCCTGACAATTCGCGGAATTTTCATGCTTCAGGATTGCCTGCACTCGTCGATTTTATCCGTGAAAATGCGCGCCCCTAATTTACACGGCGTTCTCAAATGGAAAGTCTTTGCGTACGTGATTGCGTCGAGTATTTTGCGGAGTGAATCGCGTTCGGAGAAAATGCTTCTGGCGATAAAAATGCGCGGAGGTTTTGCTGGTTTTGAACAGGGGCGTGACTTGAACTGGAAATTTTCTGACAGTGTGATTTGCGTTTTATCCGGAATTTACGTTACGGGGATTTTTCTGGCATGATCGAAATTGCTAATCTCAATTACACGTATCCAGACGGAAACAAAGCTCTCAGAAATATCTCGCTGAAAATTTCTCGCGGCGAAAAAGTCGGCTTGGCTGGGGCAAACGGTTCTGGTAAATCTACGCTGCTGTTAAATCTTGCCGGGGCGTTCGAGATACAAAGCGGCAAAATATTTTTCAACGGCAACGAAATCACAAATCCGGAATCTTTGCGAAAAATCACGGGCTTAACGTTTCAGGACGCGGACGAGCAAATTCTTATGCCAAGCGTAATCGAGGACGTCGCTTTTAATCTCGTAGCATCTGGTGTAGGCATTAAAGAATCTCACGCACGCGCCGAGAAAATCCTGAATGACCTGGGAATTTCACACCTGAAAAACCGCCCTCCTCAGAAATTATCCGGTGGCGAAAAACGCATGGTCTCATTAGCCGGAATATTAATCTCAGAACCGGAAATTCTCGCACTCGACGAACCTACAGCAGCTCTCGACCCAAGCGCAAGACAACGTGTCATAAACTTTCTCAGAAACACAGACAAGACAATTCTATTAGCATCGCACGATATTGACATGTTGCTCGATATTTGCACACGCGGAATAATCCTGAATAATGGCACGATTTCAGCGGACGGGAATTTGCCGGATATTTTCGCACTTGAAAAAAACTCGCCCATTACGAACGAGTTCCCTTCACGTATATTATTCCCAAAAATTTCTACTTAGCTTTGACCTCGATTGAAGACATCAAGCTTCTGAACGCGTTATTAAATGCCTCGACACCATCAGCCAATAATTTCGCACAAACTGCCTTTAGATCAATTCCGGAATCTGCGAGAGCTTTTGCACGTGCTTTTGCTCCGTCAAGATCTTTTTCGAGCGTGAGAGCTGCTTTGCCGTGATCAACAAACGCGACCATTGTTGCGGGCGGAATCGTGTTGACAGTGTTCGGCGCGATTAAATCATCAACGTATTTCGTATCTGAATACGCTTTGTTCTTTGTACCGGTGCTTGCCCATAACGGTCTCTGAAGTTTTGCTCCCTTGGCTTCAAGAGCTTCCCATTCCGAACCGGCGAAAATTTTCTTGAAACGCTCATACGTGAACTTGATGCTGTCCGTGGCAATTTTCCCGCACAAATCCGTATTGCCTTTTTCCGCGAGCAATTTATCAACCGCAGAATCAACTCGGCTGACAAATACCGACGCAACTGACGAAACTTTCGGATCAAGATTCTTTTCGGCACGAGCCTTAACTCCGCGAATATAAGCTTCGGCAACTTGCGCGTATTGCTCTTCTGAGAAAATCAGCGTTGAGTTCACGTTCACTCCAGACGCAATGCACTCTTCAAGAGCAGAAATTCCCTCAGGTGTCGCAGGAATCTTTATCATTACGTTCGGACGGTTGAGAGCCTTGAATAATCGCTTAGCTTCAGAAACTGTCGTGTCACGATCCGAGGCTAATAACGGGCTGACTTCGAGACTTACATAACCGTCAAGACCCTGCGTATCGTCATAGACCTTTCGCAAAATATCCGCAGCAGTTCCGACTTCCTGAAGCGTTAAGACCTCGTAAATTTCCGACGCATTTTTCCCGGCAGCAGCCAGCGATTTCACTTCTGAATCATAATCGCTCGTTTTCGCAATCGCGCCCTCAAAAATCGATGGATTAGTCGTAACGCCAACAACGCCCTTCGCAATCCAGTCAGCAAGTCCGCCAGACGCAATCAAATCACGGCTAATATAATCCAGCCACGCACTCTGTCCCAGATTAAAAATCTCATGTAAAGTTGTCATAAACATTTCCTCCTGCAAATCTGCAATTTATTTGTGATTCTTCAGCATTAACATTCTGTCTACTACATATTTTTTAACTTCTGACATTCCCTGTACACCGTATTTTTTCGGATCAAAATTCTCAGGATTTTCGGACATGTGTTTTTTCAAGCCGTTTGTTAATGCGATACGCAAATCCGTAGCGTAATTCACTTTGCATATGCCGCGTTTTATGCACTCGACAACCTGCTCATCAGGAACACCAGATGTACCGTGCAAAACTAACGGAATATCTACAACTGCGCGAATTTTCTCCAGAACTTCGAGATTGACTTTCGGAACGCCTGCGTAAACTCCGTGTGCAGTCCCTATGCCGACAGCTAATAAATCAACCTGAGTTTTCTCGACAAATTCCCGAGCTTCATCAGGATCAGTATACGGATTATCGCCCGCGTTTTCCAAATCGTCCTCTTTACCGCCAACTTTACCCAACTCGCCTTCAACAGGAATCCCGGCGGGGTGACAAGCATCAGTTACGGATTTTGTGAGCGCGATATTTCCGGCTAAACTTAATTTGCTGCCATCGATCATAATCGACGTGTAGCCAGTTCTCAGAGCCTGCATTGCGATTTCAAAGCTGTCTCCGTGATCCAAATGACACACAACCGGAACACTCGCACGTTTCGCAGCGGTCTTGATATTCGCGTAGTAAAAATCCAGCCCGGCATATCTCACCGTAGCAGGTGTTGTCTGCATTATGACCGGTGAATTTGTCTCCTCAGCAGCAGATAACACAGCCATAACCATTTCCATGTTTTCAACGTTGAACGCTCCGACCGCGTAATGATTTCTCTGAGCGTCCCGCAAAAGTTCCTTTGATGTTACAAGTGGCATTCAAAATTCCTCCTAAAATATTTTTACATTCGGGAAAATCCCGTCGAAATTCTTCGGTGCAAAATCTCCCGTATCTGGTGATAAAGCCGACGCTGCCGAAACTGCAACAGCATATCTCAGAGCTTCATCAGGTCTCAAATTTCGCGACATAGCAACAGCAAACGCTCCTGTCATAGCATCACCACAGCCAACAGTGTTCACAGCTTCGAGTTTAGGCGGTCTGGCGATTAACACACCGTCATCGCACGCAAGCAACGCTCCTTCTGAACCAAGCGACACTACTACAAATTCTACTCCCGTTTCATGAAGCAAAATTGCTGAGCCTTTCACATCATCAAGAGTTTTGGGTTTAATTCCGGTGATTTGTTCGATCTCGTCTTTGTTGGGCTTGATCATATTGGGTTTCATTTCGGATAATAGCGCGAGTTTCAGATATTCGCCGCTCGTGTCGAGAATTACGCGTTTGCCAGTTTCGCGGATTATTCGCACTAATTCGCCGTAAATATTTTTCGCAACACCTCTCGGAGCTGAGCCTGACATCGTTACAACTGAACTTTCGCGTATAATTTCTGGGAATCTCGCCATGAATTTCGCAATATCTTCGGGACTTAGCTCAAAGCCGGGTTCTAAATATTCCGTCGAGCCAAATTTCGGGTCTAATATATTTACGCAGCTGCGTGTTTCTCCGGAGACGTGTTCGAAATCCGTAATCAAGCCCGCGTTTGCCGCCATAGATTCGAGCCATTGACCGTTAAATCCTCCGACAAATCCCGTGACTTTGATTTCTTCGCCGCAAATGTGAGCAACCTTCGCAACGTTCAAGCCCTTTCCGCCAGCAACATTACGAACTTCTCGCACACGCATAACAGTTCCGTTCTCGATTGCGTCACTCATGTAATATGCTTTGTCAATCGAGGCATTAAGTGTAACTGTTGTAATCATAATTCGCTACTCTTCGGAATTAACAAGAATTTTCCCCTTCACAAGTCCCGGAGTTTTGAACCATTCGAAAGCTTCTGAGATTTTGCTCAACGGAACAATTCTGTATATAAACGATTCGTCGATTTTGAGCTGTCCGGTGCCGAAATAATGCGACGTCAATTCCCATTCATGACCCGGGAACGGTGCTGAATACGACATCCATGATCCCGTCAGAGTAAATTCCCTGCGATTAATATTCTCCCATTCATCAATCGTGAAAGTTAATTCGCGCGTCGGTGTGCCGATGAAACAGACTTGTGCCTTGTTAGCCGCGAGTTTGAAAGCCGCCTTCATCGTCATGACATTGCCTGCGGTTTCGTAGACATAATCGAATCCGCGACCGTCCGTGAAGTCCAACGCCTGTCTCATGAAATCCGGATCCTGCGTGTTAATGCCAGCGAACGAATCCGAATCCGCAATACGTTCCGCGAGTTGTAATCTCTCATCGACAATATCGAACACAGAAATTTTTCTCGCACCGAAAATTTTCGCCCATTGCATCGTCATGATCCCGATTGTTCCACCGCCCAGAATCGCAACGGATTTTCCGCCATGATAATTCACGCGCTCAAGTCCATGTAACGCAACTGTAGCCGGCTCAAAAAATGCGCCCTGAATAAAGCTCACACTCTCCGGGAATTTCACGACGTTTTTCTCCGGAACAGAAATATATTCAGCGAAACTTCCAAATTCACGCGAGCCAATGAAGCTGTAATGTTTGCATAACGAGTAATTGCCCTTCTGACAATCTTCGCACTTCATGCACGGTACTAACGGAATACCCGCAACTCTGTCGCCAACTTTCACACTCGAAACATTCGCGCCTACTTCCTCAACAACGCCAGAAAATTCGTGACCCAAAACGTTCGGGAAAAAATGGCACGCATCACCATTAACTCTCGGAACATCTGAGCCGCAAATCCCAGTGTACTTGACTTTCACAAGAACTCGTCCGTCTGAAACTTTCGGCTTGTCAATCTCTTCATAGCGAATATCGTTCTTAGCGTGTACAACTCCAGCTTTCATTTTTGCATTCATGCTGATAATTTTCCCCCTGATTTCTGCATTAAATTCTTCAGAGATTCGTATAATTCGATATATGTCTCGTAAGTTCTGTTATAAATCGCATAATTCTCAAAATTCGGTTCGTGTTCGCGAGTGATTCTTACGGTTTTGGAAACAGCGTCGTCATAGTCCCGGTAAATTCCTACGCCAACTCCGGCTAACATTGCAGCTCCGAGTGTTGTAGCAGTGTCGCTCGATGGAACGAGAATTTTGCGATTCGTTACGTCGGATTTAATCTGCGTCCATAACAGCGAATTTGCAGAACCTCCCATTGAGCGTAAATCGTGAATTTTCGCACCGGCTTCTTCAGCGACTGTCAAATTATGACGCAACGCCAACGCTACACCTTCCATACATGCTCGCACGAAATGCCCTTTTGATTTCGCAAAATCGATCCCGTAGAATACGCCCTTAGCATTCGGATCCCAAATCGGAGTTCGTTCACCCATCATGTACGGCAAGAACACAAGTCCGTCACAGCCAGCCGGAATTTTCGCAGCCAAGTTATTTATCTCAGCAAAATCTGTCGCGAAATTTTCCGAGAACCAGCGAATCACGCCGCCGCCGCCAGTAGTTCCGCCTTGCAAGAGCCATTTGTTCGGGATAACGTGAAAGCTCAGAATCAGTCTCTCGTCCGAAACGCATTCGTTCATACACACGCTCATTCCGCCAGCCTGACCGCCCTGTTCCTGAGTTTCGCCGCCGTGAATGACACCCGCTCCCAAAGTTCCGCACGCAGCATCAAGCCCGCCAGCAACAACCGGAGTTCCTTCGCGTAATCCAGTTTGAATCGCAGCAACATGATTCACGCGCCCGATGACTTTATCACACGCGACTATTTCCGGCAGAAATTTCTTGTCGAGCCGCATTTCCGAAATCATTCTGTCGTCCCATTTACCCGTTCTCATGTCGAAACAGTGCCAGCCGTAACCCTGACTTAAATCCTGAGAGTATTCGCCCGTTAATTTGAACGCAATATATCCGTTAGATTGCAGAATCTTGTTAATTCGCGAGTAAACTTCCGGCATGAATTTCTTGTACCAGAGAACTTTCGGAGTAGTGTAGCCCGGCTTCATAGGATTGCCCGAGATCCTGAAAATATTTTCGCGTCCTAAATTCCGGTTTAATTCGTCGCAAATTTCCTGAGAACGTGTGTCGAACCAAAGAGGCGTGTTACACAGACATTCGCCATGATTATCCATCGCGACAGCTGCCCAGCTTATACCGTCGATACCGATTGCGGAAATTTCCGAAGCGTTGATATTCCCGTCCGTTAGAATTTCGCGTATACAAGATATAACAGCGTTCCACCAGTCTTCCGGATTTTGTTCAGCCCAACCGTTTTGCGAGTGAATTGCGTGATATTTTCCGTTGAGGCTTTTTATGACATTTCCGCCCGTATCGAACACAGCGACTTTACAAGCACTCGTCCCGATGTCTATCCCCAGTAACAGTTCACGCATTGATAACTTGCTCCCCCCTTACTAAACACGTTTTCCGCAATTCTAGCAATTCGTGACTGACATTGCAAGCATATTTTTTACTGTTGTGAATTCAGGATCGTCTGCCCGTTTTGATTCTTGAGCTAAATCTTGAACGGAATTTCAGGAAGTTTCAGCGGAATTTCGCTCGGTGTGAAGTGTCCTGTTTCGGATAAATTTTCGCTGAGTTTGGCTTCGAGATTCTGCAGATCATTTACGGCGTGTGCTGCGATGAGTGCGTTAGTTGCCAAAGCTCCGCCGGTTTTGAGAGTGACGGTTTCTGCGCGGATCATGTCGGCTTTGATCTGATTCCAGAAATTGTCTTTGCTGCCGCCTTCAGTTATGATTACGCGATCGACAGGTGTGCCGGAAATTCTGCAACGTTCAGCTATTTCGGAATATTCACCAGCGATTGCCTCAAGAACTGCCCGCCATAACGTGAACTGATTCGTGTTCATTCCCATGTTGATAAAGCATCCGTGGACTTCTTCAAAACACTTGGGTCCGCCAGTCAGCCAAGGCAAAAATCTCACGCCGTCACAGCCATCAGAAAGTTTTTCAGCACCATCGGTCAAGAACTTGTAATAATTATCATCGCCGGGTCTGTTGCAAATATTATCCCTGAACCATCGAAGAGCTAATCCGCCAGTCCGCACAAATCCCCAGTAGAAATATGTGTCAGGTAAAGTTCCGGAGTTGAATATCAATCCGTTGCCTTTTTTGCTAAGTCCGGGAATTATTCCGTCGGTAGAAATACAGAACATCGAACAAGTTCCGGCTACATCGACAGCATGACCCGGTTTGAAAACTCCGCAAGCTAATAACGATTGCATTGTATCGCCAGCTCCCGAACAAATCGGAATACCAGCAGGGAAACCAGTTTTCGCGGCAGCCTCTTGAGATAAATTTCCGCAAATATTCCAGGGTTTGACGATTCGCGGCATAAATTCGGGATTAATATCTAGAATTTCGAGCTGTTTTTCTGACCAGGATTTCTTCACGACGTTGTAGCCAAGTCCCCAACCAGACATCGCGCCCCAATCGATAAAAGCCGAATCAGCTTTCAGACCAGCAAGCCTCATCAGGATATACGGTGCGTTATGAATGAATTTGCGGATTTTGCCTGAGTTCGGGGAATTTTTCAGAAGCCATCGCGCGTGCAGTGCAGGGAATAAACATAACGGTTCAGGATTGCCAGTTTCTTCAGACCATATATCGAGATTTTTAGCAGACAAATTTTCAGCGTCGTTCTGAGTTCGTGAATCCAGATAATTTATGAACGGTGTGATTGCGATTCCGTTCTCGTCTATGCCGGCGGTTCCGCAAATGATTCCGTCACCCATAATTGCGCGGACTGAATCCAACGGGATATTTTTCTCACGCAACTGTTCAGCGCAAGATTTCATGCCTTTGAGAGCAAGTTCGTAATATTCGTTCACGTCCATTTCGACCCAGCCAGTATGCGGATAAAAAAGCGTTGTAGGATTAACGTTTACCGCGATTTGTGTAGCGTTTGAATCATATACTGCAACTTTCACGCTCTGAGTTCCTGCGTCAAAGCAAATGTAATTTTTCATGTCTGCCTCCTGTATGATATGCGAGTATTATATCGTATTTTCGAGAAATGTTTTTGCCTCGTCCAACACTTTTTCGAGTTCGGAAATATTCGCGGTCTTACCCCAGCCCTGCGCACAAAATCCAGAACCGCCACCCTTACCGTTAAGTTTGGAAATTGCGTTTTTGAAAGCTGCCCGAACATCGACGCGCTTATTCTCACGATTGCAGCCGAATGTCAAGAACACTCCGTCAGAATTTTCACCGGCGAGTAATGCTACGTTACAAGAATCTTCGGTTAATAATCGGAATAAGTGTTTGATTTCGTCTTGGCTGGAATTTCGCATAACGTGTGAGATAATTCTGAGATTGTTATGTGTCTGGGAATTTTCCAGCAAGTTTTCAGCGACCGGTTCTAAAAAGTGTTCGAGTAAATTTTCGCGTTCGGATTTTGCGTCACGGATTTGCGATTTGAGTATCTGGATTTTTTCGAGCATGTTGAAGTCTCCGCAGACTAATTCGGATTCGATTTTGCGTATTTCGTCGTGAATTTCGCTGAGCCATTTGTAAGCAGAAACGCCGCATTTCAGATACACACGTGTGCCGCCTTTGTGATTTTCGATTGAGATAACTTTTATGACGCCAACTTCGCCTGTATTCTTAACGTGAACTCCGCAGCATGGAACGTAATCAACGCCCGAGATTTTCACGATTCGAATAGGCTGAGCAGATTTTTCGGGAGGAAGTTTTCGCGCGAATTGTTTGATTTCGTCCATAGATGGGTAAAGGATTTCGACGGGGATATTTTTCCAGATTGCCTCGTTAGCAAGAGCTTCGGATTCTTTCATGATTTCCCAATCGGCGTGAATATCCAGATCGAGTGAGACATTTTCGCCCTCTATTCGCATTCGTGCCGTGTGAAGTTTGTGCAGATTATACAGACAGCCCGCAAAAATATGTTCGCCCAAATGCTGCTGCATAAATTCAAATCGCCTGTTCCAGTCAATCGCGCCGTGAATGTTTTGTCCGGGAGCTGAATCCGGTTTTTGAGCGAGTACGTGAACGATATTTCCGCCGAGTTCGAACACGTCCAGAACCTGAATATTATTTACGCAACCCAAATCACACGGTTGACCGCCGCCGCTCGGGAAGAATAATGTCTGGTCAAGAATGATTTCGAATTTGCCGTCAGAGTTCTCGCGCATGTCAGTTATTTTCGCGTCAAAATCTCTCGCGTAAAGATCTTCGTAATAAAGTTTTCGTGTCATGAATAAATTCTCCGTTCAAAATTTGTCGCCGTAATTATAATATGTACAAACGAATTTTTTAGGAGCGTGTAGTATTTTGCGAAAGAATATTTTCGGATTCAGTGTAACGATAATTTTCGTGATTATATTCGCGTCATGCGCGTTTGGCTTCATTCGTGACGGCGCGGTTTCAGGGCGAGAAGGTTTGTCGTTCAGCAGTGTAGCGTATCAGTTCGATTACATGTACGTGACGATTCGCAATCGTAATCACAGCAACGTAAATTTTGGAGGCACGATGATATTTTTGGACAGGAATTATCGGGAAGTTGCTCGGGCAGATATTCCCAATCTGAAGATTAAGCGCAATTCTTCGAGACGATTTCGCGGAGTATTTGTGAAAGGCAGCGGTCATGAAGCAGCATCAGCAAGTCATGTAATCTGGGAGTTTTAGACATTCATGAGAGCAATATTAATATATTCGAAACGTGGTGGAGCATGTTTTGTTCCCCACGTAGCTTTGTCTGCGATTTTTTCGCGTTCGGCATTGAGAGCTGATTTGAAACTGACAATGACGCAGGGGTTTTCGCCGCGAGCCAAGATAAGTTTTGCGCCTGAATTACCCGCCGGAGTTGTCGCACTGAACGAACCGGTTGAGATATATTTTGATGACGCGCAGATTTTGCCTGAGAATTTGCAGAAAGTTTTCAACGCAGCATTGCCAGCAGGATTTGCGATTAACAGGATATATTTCCCGGACACGAATCTTTCACTCGGGAAATTGTGTTATCAAGCCGTGTATTTGATTCGCAGTTCGAGTATTTCACCGGAGGATTTGCGTAGATTATTACTGGAATTTTACGCTGATGAGATTTTGCGCCTCGAAATTGAGAATGACTGGCTGCGTTTGCTAATCAAGAATCCTGCTAAAAACGGGATTGGCTTATTCGTGAAGAAATTAATATCTGAGAATTTGCTTCAGGGCTGGCAAAATATAAACATAGTACGTGAATCTATCGGGAATTTTCACGGGGAATTTGTTGTGAATGAGAACGGAAGTGTGAGTATTGACTGATTTGAAGATTATCGCGGACACTCAAGAAGCTGAACAGACACGTGTGGCATTACTTGAGGACGGCAAATTAGCAGAAATTTTCATTGAGTACAACGATTTTCCGGAGGTTGCAGGCTCGAAATTTTCGCGTCAGGGTGATATATTCAAAGCACGGATCGACAAGATAATTCCTGGAATAAATGCGGCGTTTGTATCGATTGCTCCACATACGAAGCTGAAAGAACTGCGCAAGAATACTCCGAGGAATGCGTTTCTGTATCTGAGCGATTTCCTGAACAAGTCCATGCAGCCCAAAGTCGGCAATGAAGTAATCGTTCAAGTTGTGAAGAATGCGCGAAAAAATAAAGCTCCGATGGTAAGTGCGAGAATTTCTATTCCGGGACGATGGCTTGTATTAGTGCCGGGAAGTGACGAGATTGGCGTTTCGCGTAGAATATTTGATCCGGATGAGAGGCATAGATTAAAAAAGATTGCCGAAGATATTAGCTCAGAATTGAAGGATTTCGGCGTAATTTTGCGAACTGCTGCTGAGGGAATTGACGAGAAATTGCTGCGTTCGGATATAGAATCGCTTGTGAAATTATGGTCTGAAATTCAGGAGAAAGCGAAGAATAATCACGCGCCATGTTTGCTTTACCGTGATGTTGGAGCGTTGGGAAAAGTTCTGCGCGATGAAGTTTCGGGGAAAATTGACGAGATCATAGTTGATGACGCTGAAGAATTTGAGCATGTGCGTGATTTTGTTTCGAGATTTTACACGGAAGCTCCGGCGATTTCGCAATATAAAGGCATTGTGCCAATATTCGAGTTTTACGGAATTGAAGGCGAGATTGAACGCGCACTTGACCGCAAAGTCTGGTTGAAAAGCGGGGCGTATTTAGTGATTGACCAGACTGAAGCATTGACAGTTATAGACGTAAATACCGGGAAATTCACGAGTGCTCCTGACATGAGGCACACGGTTTTGTCTGTGAATCTTGAAGCAGCGGTTGAGATTGCGCGACAGTTGAGATTGCGTGCGGTTGGCGGAATTGTTGTTGTGGATTTTATAGATATGGATTTTGAATCTGACAGGCGCGAATTGCTTGAACGTTTCGAGAAAGTTCTGTGTCATGACCGGTTGAAAGCGAGAGTGTTCAGTATTACGCAGCTAGGACTTGTTGAATTGACGCGCAAACGTGGGCGACCGGATTTGAGAAGTGTAATGACGCGAAATTGTCCGTTATGCGGCGATAATGGCTGGGTGATTCGAGAGGAGAATATTGCGATTAATATCAAGCGATTGATTCGCAAGATTACGAGTGCTAATAATTCCGAAGCATTTTTGATTCAGACAGATCCGCACATGGCGAAATATATCCGTGATTATTTGCCTGATTGGCAGGAAGAATTTTCGCGCAAGATTTACGTTGACGGAGTTTCTGGACTTGACTGGGGAAAATATCGTGTTGAAATTCAGGGCAGTGTTGCAGATATTGAGGCGTATTTTGCGAATAAGCATTAGAATGTGAGAAATAATTTTTACGTGAGGATTTCGGAATGGATATACGAGTTGATAATCTGGACAAATTAATCGACAAGTTCAACGGATTATTTGGGATTGTGTTAATTTGCCTTGTTGCAGGATTCCTGTTGCTGCTGAAATACGACAGAGTTCGGGGATTTCACAAATTTCTTGCGTTTGTGTGTCAAGTTTGCATGGTGATATTTTTCCTGATTGGTCTTAGTGGATTGGCGTTGATTGCGTTTGATTACGCGATGGAGAAGTTTTCGGATTCGGCGACGTATGCTCAAATCGTGCGTGAAAAATCTGAGCTTGAGAAACGTGTCGAAGAATTAACAGTAATGAACGAAACTCTCAAATCAGATTCTCAGGAAAAGTCCGAACTTGAAAAACGCATTGACGAATTGACAGCCGAGAATAGCAAACTCAAATCCGAGAACGAATCGCTCAGTAATGTCGCTAAAGATGCTTTGGAATCCATAAGCTTGAATGCGTTGAGTATTTTAGCAGGGCGAGATTTTGACTTGAACATGTTCATTGCGTCGTTCAGTGGTTCACAATTTTTTCATGGGCATCATTACAAATTTTTCAGCAGTTATATTACTTGGGAAAGGGCCAAGAAATATTGTGAGAATGTCGGGGGACATTTAGTGACGATTAACTCTGCCGAAGAAAATGATTTTGTTCGCGAACTTATCAGGCAGCGTGGCTACAGAACTTCAGATATTTGGCTCGGAGCAATCAAAAAGAAGGGGAGATTACGCTGGGAATGGCTGACTGAAGAGCCGGTGACTTTTTCGAAGTGGAATCCTTCACAGTCAGGAATGGAATCGTCAAAGAACGGAGAATATCGTTTATACGTGATTAAAGATGAGTGGCGCGATTGGAGTAGCGGCGATTCTGGTAGCGGCTATTATATTTGCGAGTGGGATTTTTGAGGAGGAATTATGGCAAAAAAGGATATGGGAGAGAAATTGCTTGCCGATTATAACGACGTGTTTGCTGATATTGTGAACGCGTATTTTTCGATCACGAGTAGAAGCATCGGGCGCAAAATTCCCGAAGTTAAACCCGAAAATTTGCGAAACACTCGTCCAAGATCGATTTACAAAGCCGAAGGATCGATTCACGAACAGGAACGAGATATTGTGAAATTGTGGGTTTCGGAAGGGATTGTGTTATGTTTAGTTGGACTTGAAAACCAAACAGAAATGGATTACGATATGGTTCTGAGAGTTTTTGGTTACGAGGGCGCAGATTATCGCAAACAACTTTTGAAGCGCAAGAAGGAACGATATTTTGTGATTACGATCGTGTTATATTACGGAACTGACACGAGATGGACTGCACCGGTTGATTTATTTTCGCGATTGAATGTCCCCGAGGGATTTCGTGAACATGTGAATAATTGCAAAGTGAACGTACTTGAACTAGCTTGGCTGACGGACGAAGAGGCGTCGTATTTCAAGAGTGATTTTCGTTTTGTTGTTGATTACCTGAGACAAGTTCGTGCGAATAAGGATTACGTTCCCGAGGAAAGCGCGGTTGAACACATTGATGAAATGTTGAAGCTAATGGAAATTTTCACTGGTGATCGGCGATTTGAAGATGCTCAGAAAAAGTTGGAAAAAATGAGAGAGGAAGGTGAGGAGAAGATTATGATCAGAAGTTTTTTACGGGACGCTGAAGAACGAGGAATTGCTATAGGCGTGGAACAAGGACTTGAACAGGGAATTGCCATGGGCGTAGAACAAGGAATTGAACAGGGAATTGCGCAGGAAGCAGCCCGAAATAAAGCAGAAAAAGAGCGTAAACGTGAAGAGCTTATGAAATTTGTGCGTTCTTTTGGAATGTCTCCCGAACAAATTAAAGAATTTACGGTGATTTACGATGGCAAAAATTAGAAGTTTTTTACAGGACGCTGAAGAACGAGGAATTGCTATAGGCGTGGAACAGGGAATTGCGCAGGCAGCAGCCCGAAAAAAAGCAGAAAAAGAGCGTAAACGTGAAAAGCTTATGAAACTTTTGCGTTCTTTTGGAATGTCTCCCGAACAAATTAAAGAATTTACGGTGATTTATGATGGCTAAAATTAATAGAAATGTCACTTGATGGAGCTTGATGGAGCTATTATGCCAACAAAAATAGTTTATAAATATTCCTGCAACGAATGCGGCTTTGTTACGACGACTAAGACCGGCAAATGTCCGTCGTGCGGTGCGTGGGGAAGTCTGGAACTCGTCAACGAACCTGTCCAAAGTTTCCGGCGCGTAAATAATTCAAGCACAAGTGTAATCAGCGCGCTAAACGTGAAAGCTCCGCCTAGAATTTCGACTGGCATTAGCGAGTTTGATCGTGTTCTTGGAGGCGGACTTGTTCCGGGTGGAGTTGTATTAATCGGCGGTCAACCCGGGATCGGCAAGTCTACGTTATTGTTGCAGGCTGCTGGAAGTGTCGCGAAAATCAGGAATGCTCCGGTGCTGTACATTTCAGGCGAAGAATCTGATGCCCAAGTTGCGTTACGTGCGTCTCGAACGGGGATTTTGTCGGAGAATTTGTACTTGTGTTCAGGCTCGGATCTGGAATCTGCGCTGAATAATATTTACGAACGGGAATTTGTGTTTTTCGTGTTGGATAGCGTTCAGGCGATGAATGCGAATGAGGATTCGGGTTGGCACGGAACACCTAATCAGGTTCGTGCGGTTGCTCAGCGTGTGATTGACGTTGCGCGCGAGAAAAATATTCCAGCTGTGATGATCGGGCATATCACGAAAGATGGCAAAATTGCGGGCCCAATGTTACTCGAACACATGGTCGACACGGTATTGAGTTTTTCGGGCGAGGGTTATTCGTCGTACAGAATGCTCAGAGCTGTTAAAAATCGTTACGGCAACACAGATGAACTCGGAATTTTCGAAATGCGTGAGGCTGGATTGATTCCGGTTAAGGACAAGAGCGGATTATACTGGAATCGTGATGATGCGGCAGTTTCAGGAGTTGCGATGACGATTGCGCTTGAAGGCAACACGCCATTAGCAGCAGAAATTCAAACGTTAGCAGCTCGAACAGTTTTCCCATATCCGAGACGAACTTCGCGTGGAATTGACCTGAACAGATTCCAGCTTTTGACGGCGGTAGTTGACAGGCGTTGCGGAATTTCGACGAATAATCATGATTTATACATAAACGTTGCTGGCGGATTTTCGATACATGATCCATCGGCGGATTTGCCTGCGTGTGCAGCGATTGCGTCTGCGTTGAAGAATGTGCCGTTAATTTCTGGGACATGTTGGCTCGGGGAAGTTGGCTTAGCCGGAGAAGTTCGCCCCGTCACGAGAATTTCCCTGAGATTACGAGAGGCTGAGCGTTTGGGATTCAGTTCGGTCATAATCAGCTCAAAAGAGAAGCTTGAACACGAAAACTCATTCGCATTCAAGAAAATTATTCGCGCCAGTCACATTGACGAAGCACTCGCACCGTTACTCCTGAAGAAATCCTGAGAATCCTGAGCTAATCGTTACGGAATGTTGTGCAATTTCCACGACGCACGCGTAACGTAACAAATGTTGCTCTTGTAATTATCCCAGTTGAACCCAGTGTCATGCGTTGACCAGTTAGTCGGTCTTTCCTGAGCTTCTAAGCCAGCCGGTTTCGAGCCACCGCTTGAGAGAATATACAGGTTGAAGATTTTCTCGTTCTTGTGATATTCGCAGAAGATTCGCAAAATATCGCTCACGTAGGGACTTCGATTCCCCCAACTGTTTCTATTATCGTCATTCATGATTTGGTAACAGAAATCAGTGCCGTTCAAGAAAAATTTCTCGTTCTTAAGGTACATTACTTCGGCTACTCCTGGAATTGTCACGTCCTCAGGGAAAAATTTTTGCAAGTCCAGATTTTTATCTTTATTAGTGTTGTTGATCTTTGGAATGTAAAAGGGTATACCCACACTCGGGATCACTCCCCACGATTTAATCTTAAACTTGTCGTCATAAATGAAATCTATATTATCACTGAGGTCTTTTTTTGAATTTATTATTCTATAGTTGACAGTAGAATTACCCGTTAAAACGAAGGCTTGTCCAGGATGATCTCCCTTTGAATGTATAAACATTCCCGAAGGTTCTGCGCGTTGTGCGGGCTTTGTGTATAGAAGCGAAAATTGCACACCACATTGCGTCTCATCGTCTTCGTCAACATGTTTACTATCCTTGTCGTATATGACTATTGGGTTACTGTAGACGGAAAATGCTGGATTCAAACTGGATTTTGGATTCCCATCATTACCTAAAGATTCTTTCAACTTATCCGCCTCCAGAACCTTCCATAATCCGTAACCGCAAGTTTTGATTCGGTTATCGATGTGCGCGACGATTCTTTCGCCTTTTTCACGCGCGAGTAACAAGTAATGTGCCCGAACTGAGAACATGGACAGCCAATATACCCCGGCAGCCAATGACACTATGAACGCTGCCTGCAAAACTGAGCCGATTAGAATTTCAGCCAAGATATAAGCTTTTGATTTATGACGCGCGATTCGCATTCGTAAATTCACTCCCTGTTGTGATTCA
The DNA here is from genome assembly GCA_937911045.1 of uncultured Fretibacterium sp. Classification (GTDB taxonomy): domain Bacteria; phylum Synergistota; class Synergistia; order Synergistales; family Aminobacteriaceae; genus JAFUXM01. Next base: position 210,040 of record CALEPX010000021.1, read on the forward strand.
TAATTTTGCGTATTTTCGTTGTGTTGCGAAAAAATGTTTTGGTATATTATAAACTCGTTGGAAATATTTTGGGAATTTAACGAATTTAACGAAATTAACTCAGAGGGGGATTATTAATTATGGAAAAACTCAATGTTTTCAAATGCGCAAAATGTGGCAATATCGTCGAAGTCATGCACGTCGGCGGTGGTGAGTTGAATTGTTGCGGTGAGGCAATGAAGCAGCTCAGGGAAAATACAACCGATGCAGCTCAGGAAAAACACGTCCCGGTTTTCGACGGCGGGAATGTCAAAGTCGGCAGCGTCGCTCATCCAATGCAGGACGAGCACTTTATCGAGTGGGTCGAGGTCATCAACGGCGACAAAGTTTGCAGAAAATTCCTGAAGCCCGGTGAAGCTCCTGAAGCAGAATTTGCCTGCGCAAAACCAGGTGCAACAATGCGCGAATTTTGCAACAAACACGGACTTTGGAAAGCTGAAGTGAAATAGTCATGAAGATTTCGGATTCAATGGTCGCGGCAATTAACGATCAGATTAAGGCAGAATTTGATTCGGCGTATATTTATCTCGCGATGTCGGCGTATCTTGAAAATTCCGGTCTCTCAGGCATGGCGCACTGGATGAACAAGCAATACAAAGAGGAAATCGAACATGCTGAACGTTTCATCAAGTATCTTTACGAACGCGGTGCACGTGTGATAATTCCGGAGATTGCGAAACCCAAAGAAGTTTATCCGAGTGCAGTCGAAGTTTTCCGGGAAGCTTACAGACATGAGCAATACGTCACGTCGAGAATTTACAAACTTGTTGACATGGCAGTTGCTGAGAAAGATTACGCCACGCAATCAATGCTGAAATGGTACGTTGATGAGCAGCTCGAAGAAGAGGAGAACACCGGCGGCATAGTTGCGAAGTTCGAATTTTTGGGCGAGGACAAACACAGCGTCTATTTGATCGACAAGGAACTCGCGGCTCGATAGAAATTGCGAATATTTTACTAATCTGAATCTCTCTGGAAATTGCGCCGGAGAGATTTTTTTTGCTGGCAATTATGCTAAACTGTGAGAATAATTCTGGGATTGAGAGGAATTTTGCCAATGGAATCTTTGAATAATTTGTATCAGGTGATTGATAAAGTCGGAACGTTGAACAGTCTTTTCGGATTAATCGTAATTTGTGTGATTGCAGGTTGTGTACTAGTTCTTTACTCACGACACATTAACCGGTTTTACAAGCCGTTGCGAATCGTTTTGCAATTTTGTATGGCTGCGTTTCTGTCGTTTGGTTTGATAGGATTAGTTGCGCTTGCGGTGACAAATTTTGTCGGTCAATTCTACGTTGCGTTATTCTTGAGTTTGGGATTATCCGGAGCGATTTCACTTGCTGCGTTGTTCCTGATAAATCGCAAAAACAAGAAAGTCAAAGATTTGCGGAACCAGAAAGAACTTGCGGAGAAAAATTTAGCCGAAGCTTTGAAGACGGGTGACGAATTGCGCGAAAATTTGCGGAAACTTGAATCCGAAAAATCTGCTCTTGAAAATAATATTGCGAATCTTAAATCGGATATTTCGGACAAACTCGGGACTACAAATTCAGAACTTGAGAATTTGCGGAAAAATAACGATGCGTTGGAAGCCGAGAAATCCGAACTTGCGAAAAAATGCGATAATTTGCGGCAGGAAAATGACACGCTCAAAAATCAGCGCGCAAAAATCACAAGCTCACTGATAGCTGGTGCGACAGAATTTAACGGTCATCATTACGAAGTGTTTCTTGAGGATATTTCTTGGGAGGCTGCACGTCAGAGATGCGAAAATATGGGCGGACATCTTGCGACGATAACTTCACAGGCAATGCAGGACTTCATCGTGAAGAATTTTCTGCGAACATCTCCCGGCTGGCTTAAGTGGCTTAAGAGCTATTGGATCGGCGGCTATACTAACGATAATAAAGAGTGCTTTTGGGTGACTGGTGAAAAATGGGAATACTCAAACTTGGGCGCGAATGATGTTATTGCGAGTAATGCGAAGCTCCGAATCTATGGCTTCATGAACAATGGAGAATGGTCTTTCAGCTCGGATAATTCAACAGCGGATAGTTACATTTGCGAGTGGGATTTTTAGCGATGGAAAACGCTGACAGAAACTTGAAGCTGAAATCGTTTCTTGAGGGGTTGTATTACACGTATGCGCGCAGGGAATTAATTTATCCGGATCCGTTGTATTTCCTGAGAAATTACGAGAATATACACGATGTTGAAATTGCTGCGTTGATTGCGTCGTCGTTGGCTTACGGGCGTGTTGCGATGATTATGCGTAATGTCGAGTTTGTGCTGTCAAAACTTGGAACTGAACCGGCAAAATTCTTGCTGCAAAATCACAATCACAAAATCATTCCCGAAAATTTCAAACACAGATTCACGGATTCATGTGACGTGAATAATTTGCTCGCGAATATTACCCAAGCTATGAAAAATTACGGCTCAATCGAAAATCTTCTGCGTGAAAATCTGTTTCGAAGCGGTGATAATTTACTTGAGGCGTTAAATCTTTTCTCGGATTTCCTGAACCAGAATCGTAAAGCAAATTCGTTCCCGTTAATCACAGCTCCAAGAGACGGCAGCGCGTGCAAAAGATTGTTTCTGTTTTTGAAGTGGCTAGTTCGACACGATGACGTAGACCCTGGCGGTTGGGAAATAATTTCTCCGGCGAAATTGCTCGTTCCAGTTGATACGCACATGCACAATATTTCGCTCAAACTGGGATTCACTCGGCGCAAAACCGCTGACTTGAAAGCAGCAATCGAAATTACGCAAACTTTCGCACAAATTTGTCCCGAAGATCCGGCAAAATATGATTTCGTTCTGACACGTTTCGGAATTAGGGACGGTCTCGAAGCCGAGGATTTAGCCGAATTATTAGATATAAGACAAGGAGAAATTGATTTTTCATGAGAGTTGCTTGTATATCATGTTTTAATAGCTATCACAATCACATTTACAAATTCACCGGGTATTTCAAGCGCAAGAATTACACGGTCAAATACATAATTCAGGATTTCTCACACGCGGATAAAAAATATATTTTCGATTATGATGATATAACGGATGTAGGCGTTGTGAAAATTCACGTTCCGGCATATTACAACAATCTGTCCCCGAAGAGATTATATTCACATTACGTGTTTGCGCGAAAAGTCTATAAAATTCTTTGCGAGTTCAACCCCGAAATTATCTACTGCATGTTTCCGCCGAATATGCTGGTTCACGAGGTTGCGAAATACAAGCGCAAGTTCGGAGCGAAAGTTATATTTGATTACTGGGACTCATGGCCGGAGAGTTTCCCGTTCAAGAAAGGCAAACGTTACGCCCTGATAAAGCCGTTCCTGAACATGTGGCGAAATTTGCGCGACAAGAATCTCGGCGATGCGGATTTGATATTAACACCGTCGAATATCGGGCTGAAAAATCTGCGTGAGAAATTCCCGGGAAATCTCTCTCAAGTGCTGCGTCCAGCCCGAAAATCTCTCGAAGCCGAATCCCTGCCAAAATACGATTTCTCAAAAATTGCGAGTGAAATATCTTTTTGCTATTTAGGCAACGTGAATTTCATAACGGATTTGGAATTTGCGAAGAAATTATTTGCGCGTGAGGGCAAATTATCTCAGAATCGCAAGCTCAAGTTACACATAATCGGTGAAGGTGTGAATCTTGAAAATCTGGTTACAAGTCTTGAATCTGAAGGCGTAGAAATTTTCAAGCACGGGATAATTTACGACGATGGCACGAAAAACAGAATTTTATCGCAATGCAATTTCGGACTGAGCATTCCAAGACAATCAATCGGAGCAGACATGCCGCTGAAAGCTATAGATTACGTTCGAGCAGGTCTGCCGCTAATCAGCACGTCACTTGGGGAAATTCACGACTTGATTGCGAAATATAAATTCGGATTCAACGCGCACGATCCAGACGAACTTGCCGAAAATATTTTGCAGCTCACAAGCTCGGATTTAGAACGGCTCAGCGAAAATTGCGTGAATAATTACGAGAGAGTTTTTGTGCAGGATGTTGGCGAAATTCTAGAAAAAATCGTGTAATATAATATATATTATTTTTAGAACGAGGCGTATTAATTAGAAATGTCAATACAACTTTTCAAAGCTAAATACGAAGTCGAAGAATGTCTGGCGGAAATTCGCGAATGTCTTGAAGTCGGCTGGACAGGACTTGGGTTCAAAACCGTTAAATTCGAGGAAGCATGGAAAGCTTACACCGGTTTACCCTACGCGCATTACTTGAACTCTTCAACTGAGGGTTTGTACATGGCAGTCGATATTCTCAAAAACGAGTATCACTGGAACGACGACGACGAAATTATCACAACTCCGATAACGTTTGTGTCAACTAATCACGCTATACTGAAATCTCATTTGAAGCCGGTATTCGCTGACATTGATGACACGATGTGCATGACGCCTGAATCAGTCAAAGCTCACATCACTGACAGAACTCGCGCGGTTATGTACGTTGGAATGGGCGGCAACATGGGGCATTATTACGAGATTGTGAAAATTTGCACGGAAAATAATCTCAAGCTCATACTCGACGCGGCTCACATGTCCGGCACTCGCTACAACGGCGAAATCCCAGGACACGAAGCTGAAGTCATAATCTATTCGTATCAGGCTGTGAAAAATTTACCGACGGCTGACAGCGGCATGATATGCTTCAAGAGCGGCAAACTCGACGAAATCGTTCGGAAAAAAGCTTGGCTCGGGATTAACAAAGATACTTACGCACGCAGTTCTGATTCCGGAAATTATAAATGGAAGTACGATTGCGAATACGTCGGTGAAAAAGCTCACGGAAATTCGGTCATGGCATCGATTGCGCTTGTGCAGCTGAAGTATCTCGACCGTGACAACGCCTATAGACGCCAGTTAGCGAAATGGTACACGGACAAACTTTCGAAATATCCGGACAAAATCAAGCTCGTCAGAATCGAAGAAGGCTGTGAATCGTCACATCATTTGTTCCAGATTATGGTCGAAAATCGCGACGAATTATTAACGACTCTCAACGCCGCTGGAATTTCTCCGGGTGTGCATTACATCAGCAATATAAACTACAGAATGTATGATTATGCGCGCGGAACTTGTCCGTATTCGGATTATGTAAGCGATCACGTTCTGTCGCTGCCGATGCACATGTATTTGACGTTCGATGACGTGAATAAAATCTGCGACGTGATAATCAAGTTTGTTAATCGCAAGTAATCATGATTTACGACAAAATTATTTCGGGACGCTATGTTGATTTACGCTCTGCAACTTTGGATGACGCGGAATTTACGCTCTCGATAAGACTTGATCCGGAAATTCGCAAATGTTTCCCGCCGTTTGAAGGCACACTCGAAACTCAGAAAGCTTGGCTCACTAGTCAAATGCAGAAAGATAACGATTACTTCTTTGTTGTGATCGAAAAATCCACCGGTGAAAGGATCGGCACTGTTAGCGTATATGACATAGATTTCGAGAAACGTGACGCTGAAACCGGACGGTACGTAATCAAAAGCGAAAATCCGATTATAGTTGCTGAAGTTATGTTGCTTTTGCACAAATTCGTATTCGAAGAACTTGATTTACAAAAAATTCACGGATTCGTTCTGAGCCATAATAAGCGAGCTATACGGTTAAATAAATTTTTCGGGGCTACATTCAGTTCTGAGATTATCGATGAGAAGAATAATATCCCGGTTTTTCAAACGAAACTTCTTCGCGAGAATTTCCAGAAAGTCGCGTCAAAAATCAGCAAGTATATTTACACTGAGAAATAACGGAGCAGGCTCTTGGCTGTAGAATATCTCAAGTTATGTGGCTTCAAAAGTTTCGGGAAGTTTTGCGAGTTCGATTTCAGTCCCAAATTCACGGCTATAGTCGGTCCCAATGGCAGCGGCAAAAGCAATATTCTCGACGCTTTGAAATGGATTCTCGGAGAAGGCGCGCTGTCTGGATTGCGAATCACGAAACAGAGCGATTTGTTATTTCAGGGCAGTGCGTCAGTTGTTCCGGCGAAAAATGCTGAAGTAATTCTCAAACTCACGGACGATAACGCTGAGAAATCCGCAATTTTACGGCGAGTGTATTCTCAGGAAAACGGCTCGGTTCTGTATCTCGACAACAAGAGAATTTTGCTGCAAGACTTGGCTGCTGTTAAATCAGATTTTTCACTCGGGGGCGGTGGTTTTGCGCTAATCGGACAGGGCGAAATTTCCCAGACGATTAATCAGAAGCCCAAAGAACGCCGCAGACAATTAGACGCGTTATTCGGCATCGAAAGATATAGAGAACGCAGAAACAGCTCACTCGAAAAGCTCGAAAATTCTCAGAACGAATCAATCCGGATTAAGACGCTGATTTCGGAACTAGAAGCTCGGCGCGCGGTTATCGCTCCGGAAGTTGAGATAGCGATTCAGGCTCAGGGCATAATCGACGAACTCGACGGATTAAGACGGGATTTTTATTTTTTCAAGCGGCATTCTCTTGAACAGGAGCAGGCGAATCTCGAAGTGCAAAAACACGTTCTGAATACGAAACTTGATCACGCGAAATTCTGGGCGAATCTCTGGCTAAAATCCGAGAACAATTTCGAGCAAAATCTCGCAAGTGACGAAGCTTTCAACCGGAACAAATCCTCACTTGATGAGATTTCATCGCGAAAAAATAATATTCAGCGAAGAGCTTTCCAGACATCGACGAATCTACGCGAAATCCTGCGCAAACGTCCGGCGATTCAGAACGAAATCCAGAACTTGCAATCTCAGGGTTCGGAATCTCAGCACGAACTCGAACGCTTGAATCTTGAGAAAGCCAATCTCGAAAACGAACTCGCATCTCAGAAAAATATTTTGCAGGAACGCGAGAATATATCAAATCATCAGAAACTCGAAATCCAGCAGAAATTATCCCGGCGCGAATACGTAATCGACGAAATTTCCAAGACCCAACTCTCACGCTCAAGACTTGAATCCGAAATCAAAGCTCTTGATTTTGCAATCGAAAATAATAATCTTGAGAGCGAACTCGTAAATTCCGAATATGCTCAAGAATCCCAAGCTTTAGAAAATCTCAACGCCGAAAAAGCCCAACTCGAAACAAAATGCGCGAAAATTTCCGAAGAACTCAGAGCCAAAACCCGCGAAATTCAGGAAATCAAGCAGCGAATCTCCGGAACAAATTCTCAGGTTCAGAAATTGCGTGCCGAATCCGACATGAATTTTTACTCTGGAATTTATCCGGAATCAGTTCGTGTGTTGCTAACTGCGTCCGAGAAGCATCTCATCAGATCAAATCCAATCGTTGCGGCAGAAACTTTCACGTGTAAATCTCCGGAAATTGCGTTTGCTGTCGAATCATTTCTTGGGGCGCGTCAATTCTGGCTGTTTGTGAACACTCTCGAAGAAGCTCAGGAGGGCATAGACTTTCTCAAGAACAATCGTGCAGGTCGTGTGACGTATTTATCGCTCGAACGCTGTAGACCTAGAGACATAGATTTCAGATTTAGGCTGCCATTTAACGGCGTAAAGGGTTGGGCGATGGATTTGCTCGAAAAAAATTCTCACTGGGAGAACGCAATCGCGCACATAATGGGAGATTTACTCATCGTCGAGAATTACGCAACTGGTTCGGATTTAGTTCGGCAGGGGGCAAAATTTCCGATTGTGACACTTGAAGGCGAAGTTTTTGCACCGGCTGGGACAGTCAGCGGCGGATTCTCTCGGCAAAAATCCGGCGTAATCGTCGCGCGTCAGAAACTCGAACGCATAAATTCTCAGATAGCAAAGCTCGAACTCGAACAGGAATCTCTCGAAGCAAATCTGGAATCTAATCTTCAATCTGAACACGAATTACGCAATAATCTCAACGCCTCTCAGACCGAACTCGAAAATCTCAAGGCGCAGATTAATTCATCGCAGCGAAATCTCAACGCAATCTTGAATCAGCTCAAACGTCTTCAGAACGACAAACTCACGGCTGAACGACAGAAAATCACGAGTAAATCCCGGCTTGAAAAATCACACGAAATTCTTGACGTGCTAGAACAGGAACTTGAAACGCTCAAGAATATTCAGGAAGTGCAGAACTCGGATTTCACGGATATTAAGAACGCGATAAATTTCCTGAACGAACGTCTGATTGTGAATCATAATTTGCTTTCACGCGCTCAGAACGATTTTGCAAATTCATCTGGGAAAATTTCTAATCTTGAAGCCGAACTTGAATCCGGAATTGCTCAGGAACGTTATAGCCGCGAAATTCTGCGTTCACTGGCTCAGGAGAAGCTCTCGAATTACAAATCCGAACTCAAAATCAAATCCGAGATACGCAAGCATGAACAGGAATTTCTGAAAGCACGCCGCAAATTATCGAAGCTGAACTCAAAACTCGAACGCTCCCGAAGAAATCTCAACGCGTGTGAACTCGAATTATCGCAATTTGATACGAAGATCTCACATGTTCAGAACGAAATTTCCCAGTTAATCGAACTTTGGGACGAGAAATACCCGTATGACAAGAAATCCGCTCGTAAAGTCGAAGGCGGGCGCGAATTAACGTCATCATTACGCAAACTCGAACGCGAATTGAAATCACTCGGCAAATATAATCTCGGGGCATTATCCGAAGACCAGTCTTTGACCGAACGTGTTGATTTCCTGACCGATCAGTTAGGCGACGTTGAAAATGCTGCGAACGAATTACGCGATTTGATTCAGGAAACGGATCGTCAAGTCGGGATTACGTTCACAAATTCCATGCGCAAAATCGATGAAAGATTCAACGCATTATTCCAGCGATTATTCGGCGGTGGTGAGGCGAGATTGCACATACAGGACGGCGAGGATATTTGGGAACGCGGTGTAGAAATTTTCGCACGTCCTCCGGGAAAGAAGCTTCAGAATTTGTCGCAGTTATCCGGTGGTGAGCAATCATTAACGGCAATCGCGCAGATTTTCGCAACGTTGGAAATTGCCGGAACTCCTTTGGCTGTACTCGATGAAGTTGACGCAGCTTTGGACGAGTATAACTTGATCAGATTTTCGGAACTTGCACACGAATATTCGGATTCGATTCAGATTATCGCAATGACGCATCGGCGCGCAACTATGGAACGAGCGGATTTGATTTACGGCGTAACTATGATAGAGCCTGGATTATCACAAACAATCGGGATTAATCCTGAGAATTATAAATAGCATGAATTTTTCACAGGACGAAATTCTGCGTGGAAAATTGATTCTGAAACAGGCGTTTGATTCTCCGAGAGTTAATCTTGACACGATATTGCTTGCTGCGTGGGTGAAGATTCACTCGAACAATTCGCATTTTCTGGAAATCGGCTGTGCATCCGGAGCTATCTCGTTAATACTGGCTCTGAAATTCGGCGGAAAATTCCGGATTACAGGTCTTGACATTCAGCAGGAACTTGTGGATCTTGCGGATCAGAATCTCGAAGCAAATTCTAATTCCGAGAATAATTTGTTCGAACGCGTGAATTTTTTGCACGGGGATATTCGCGACAGAAATATTTTTGTGGGAACATGTTTTGACGCAATCGTTATAAACCCGCCCTACGAGACAATCGCACGTTCACGAACCAGCAAACACGAATCCGTTACGACTGCGAAAATTGACAGCACGTGTTCCCCTGTTGACATTGCCGACGCTGCCTCAAGACTGCTGAAATCGCGCGGAAGATTATTCACGGTGTTTAACGCTGCGAGATTGCCTGAATTTGTCCAAGCCATGACCTCACGCAGAATAATTCTGAAACGCCTGAGATTTGTTCACCCGAAACTGGACAGGAACGCGAATATTTTTCTTGCCGAATTTATCAAAGATGCCGGTGACGGAGTGATAATTCTGCCGCCGCTGTTCGTGTATGATTCTGCCGGAAATTACACGCCTGAAATTCTTAATGCGTATAAACTAGACGGTGAGATATAATCTTGACATGTTTATAATAATCTCGTTTTTTACACAGTTTTATATATTCAGGAAATTGCGTGAAGCTCGCGTATCGAATTTCTCGAAGAATATTTTCGTTGCGTGGGGGATTTTCTGCGCGTTGATTTTTGTTGCGAGTGATGCTCTGAAGTATTCGGATTTAATTTCGGGGCGATTTTTCGAGATAGCGTTTGCGTTGAGTTTCACTTGGGTGATAATTACGATTCTGGGATTCTTTGCGTTTCTTGTGATTGATAGATTCACTAACCCTAAGCGATTCAATAAAGCGAAAGTTTTCGCAGCAATCATTCTCACGTTAATCGGGGTTTGCTGGTGTCTGAGTGAAGCGTATTTTGTGCAGCCAAGACACGTCGTGATTAAAACTTCGAAATTACCGGCGCATCTCGAACGTGTGCGAATTACGTTTTTGACGGATTTACACATCGGCGGAGTTTCGACACACTGGCATTTCGATCGTGTTATGAAAATCGTGAATGATTCTGATCCGGATATTTTCGCAACAGTTGGGGATATTCTCGACGGTGACATGTCTTTCAGGAATTACGAGCTGTCAGAGCTGAGCAAAACTTCAGAACGTGCGCGTGGGAAAATCGGGGCATTTGCTGTTCACGGTAATCACGAATATTATTTATTTGATCGCAAGAATGACAAGCGGCAGGATATTAACCGGATAATTTCGGACGATTGCGGACTGGATTTGCTGATTGATGAACGGCGTGAAATTTCGGATTGGCTCGTGATAATCGGCGTTGATGATAAACCGTCTGGTTGGCTGCGAGGTCTTGCACATGATGACGATTCTGGAAAATTCGTTTTGTTGATGAAGCACAGACCCGGGTTGCTTTACGATCAGGAGGGCAAATTCGACTTGCAAATTTCCGGACACACGCACGGAGGACAATTTTTCCCGCTCGGGTATTTTAAGAATCACGAGTATGATAGCGTTCAGGGGCTTTCGTTCGAGAAAGGCAGTTATGTTTACGTGAGCAACGGTGCAGGATTCAACGCTGTGCCGATGAGACTGTTCACGCCGCCGGAAGTTACGATTATAGATTTAATTCGCGAATAATGCTGACATTAATTCCGACACCGATTGGAAATCTCGAAGATATTACGCTGCGAGCCTTGAGAATTTTGCGCGAGTCTGATTTGATAGCTTGCGAGGATACGCGAACGTCACGAATTTTGCTGGACAAATACGAAATTCACACGAAGCTTGTGTCATTTCACCTGCATAATGAGAATCTGAAAGTCGAATCGCTTTTACAGGAATTGCGTTCCGGGAAAAATATTTGCGTAATTTCTGATGCGGGTACGCCTGGGATTTCTGACCCGGGTTGGATTTTGCTGAAGCGTGCGATTGAAGAGAATCTCGAAGTTGATGTTTTGCCGGGAGCATCAGCGTTAATTCCGGGGATATTGCTATCGGGATTGAGTCCGCAGCCGTTTGTATTTTTGGGATTTCCGCCGGAGAAAAATTCTGAGCGTGTGAGATTATTTGAGAGTGTGAAAGCTCTGGAAATTACGCTGTGTTTTTACATTTCGCCGCACAAAGCCGAGAAGCAGATTTCTGAAATGCGTGAGATTTTCGGGGAGCGATCGTGTGCGTTAGTTCGCGAGATTAGCAAGTTACATCAGGAATCTATTCGTGGGAATTTTGCGGATATTTTGTCGAGACTTGCTGAGGGTTTGAAGGGTGAATTTGTTTTAGTAGTCGAGGGCTGCGAAAATAGTTCTGATGATTCGTGGCAATCTGAGGCGGAAGATTTGCTGCGTGATGGCGAGAGTGTGAAAAATATTGCTGAGTTGCTCTCCGGGAAATTCGGCGTGAAGAAAAATCTGGTCAAGAAATTCCTGCTGCAAAAATAGTTCTGATGATTCGTGGCAATCTGAGGCTGAGATTTGTTGCGTAATTCTGAGAAATTCGGCGTAAAAAAAATGAACCCTTTGAAGGGCTCACTTCTTGAGTAAACGTCTGTTAATCTCTTCAAATTCCAGTTTGATAATGTCGCTCTCGAACGGTTTCAGCTCCGGCATTGATAGCGCGTCAATCGTGTCGAATAACACCAGTCCCGAGTGAATCAAACTTCGCAATTCTCCGGAACTCTTGACAGTCCTGTACGTATTCTCAGCCAAGTCGCGATTTTTTCGCAAAGCCTTCACACTCTCGAAAATTCTGTTTCGCTGAGCATTGAGCAACGTCTGGTACAATTTCGCAACCCGAATTGTCGTAGCATTTGAATCCGCGTTCTTCTCGAATAATTGCCGCTGAGTTGACGTGTAAATTCTCTGACGGCTCTTGTTCGTGGCGTCGCGCTGTAGATTCAAAGCTTCCTGAATTATTAGCTCAAGTCCGGGTTTGTATTCGTTGTCGATTTTTTGCAGCAAAGCTTCCTGAGTGTGAATCAGCAAATCGTTCAGGATCAAATACATTCCGGTGTAGCGTCGTGTTATGTCGAATGTATTGCTTTCATTTTTGGAAAGTTCTTCGAGTTTTTCGACGACGGATTTCACGTTCGCAAAGATTATCGCGTTCTGTAGCAAGTCATCGCCCGTTACGGAGTTCAGCAGAATGTCAACCTGATTCTGTTCGAGTTCAAGCCCGATTTTTCGCAGAGCTTCGGTCAGTCTGGAATTTATCGAGTTCAAAGCGTTCTCTGCGTATTGAATATCGTGATTTAACTCTGCAATTTCTTTGTCGGCTTTTGCGCGTGTCATTTCCCAAGGCAAGTATGATTTCTCCGGAGCGGAAATTTTCTTGTTGCGTATTTCGTCGAGTTTTGCTTTGTCATTTGCGATTCGTTTTTTCAGATTTGCGGTGTCTTGTCGGACGTTCTCAGCTTCACCCTGAACAAGAATTTTCAGAGCAACGTCGAGTAACTTGTTAATTTTCGCGGCGTTTGAGATTTTGTCCTCACCGAACCAGGCATGATCCGGCAAATTTTCCTGATTATCGCGTAACGCAAGTGCTTTGGTCAAATCCGAAGTCAGAGAATCCCATTTTGACGCGATATTCTTTGGCAGAGGTTTTCCGGATTCGTTATTAATCTCTGGGGTATCCGATCTGAAAAATTCTACGATGCTGTCCCAACAGTTCCCGAAAAATTCTCCGCAATCTTCGAGCCAACCCGCAGCAGCAACATTCGCAGTGAAAGTTATTGCAATAATTATCAACGCACAAATTTTCAAGTTTTTACGCATGATTATTCACTCTCCTCTCGATTTTGTGACGAATAAATTTCGCCGTAAATCCTGTTATTCTTTAATAATTCTTCGTGAGTTCCGATGCCTTGAATTTTGCCTCCTTCCATTATTATAATCCTGTCCGCGTCTTTTACCGACAAAATTCTCTGAGCGATTATTATTTTCGTAGCGTCCGGTAGAGAATTTCGCAGCCCTGAACGTATTTTCGAATCAGTCTGTGTATCTACTGCGCTGGTTGAGTCGTCGAGGATTAATATCTTCGGATTTTTCAGCAATGCCCGAGCCAAACATAATCGCTGTTTTTGACCGCCGGATAAATTTCTGCCGTTCTGTTCGATGCGAGTGTCGTATTTTTGCGGCAAATTCTGGATAAATTCGTCAGCACAAGCAATCTCGCAAGCTCTGGAAAAATCGTCTTCAGTCGCGTTATCATTTCCGAAACGCAAATTTTCTCGAACAGTTCCGGAGAATAATTCGTTTTTCTGCAAGACTACGGCAACGGAATCGCGCAAAGTTTTCAAGTCGTAATTTCTAACATCAACGCCCGAAACTCGAACGCAGCCTTTGTCTGGATCGTACAATCTGGGGATTAGCTGCACGAGAGTAGTTTTCGCTGAGCCAGTGCCGCCCAAAATTCCGATTGTTTCGCCGGATTCGATTCGCAAGTTCACGTCCTGTAGCGCAAATTTGGAATTATGCTCGTAACTGAAGCTTACGTTTTCAAATTCTACGCTGCCGTTTTGAATATTTCGTGAAGGATTCGGCGGATTTGTTATGACGGGTTTTTCGTTCAGGACTTCGACGATTCGCACGACAGATTCACGCGCCATAGTTATCATGACCAGAACCATAGACAAACGCATCAAGCTGCCCAGAATTTGCATTGTATATGTCAGCAGCGACGAGATTTGCCCGACATTTAGATCGAGATTATGACTCGTGATAATCTTGTAAGTTCCGTAGTACAACACGAAGATCGTAACGGTGTAGAGCGAAAATTGCGCCAAGGGATTATTCAGCGCGATGATTTTCTCGACCAATGTGAAATCCGCGCACAATGCTCCGGAACTCTGAGAAAATTTCTGTTTCTCGTAATCTTCACGGACGAAAGCTTTGACGAGTCTTATTGCTGAAATATTTTCCTGGATCGAATTATTGAAATTGTCGTAGCGTTCGAATAATATTTTGAAGATCGGCATTGCTTTCCGAGCGATTGCGTATAATCCTAGACACATGACCGGGATCACGAACAGGAATATCAGCGCGATTTTCCCGCCCATAATCAGAGCCATCACGAACGAGAATATCAGCATCAACGGACCGCGAATTGCAGTTCTGACGATCATCATGTAGGATTCCTGAACGTCGTTCACATCAGTTGTAAGTCTTGTAACGAGAGAAGCTGTTGAGAATTTGTCGATATTTTCGAACGAGAAATTCTGGATTGCCCGGAACATATCACTGCGCAAATTTTTCGCGAAGCCGCACGAAGCTGTCGAACACGCATTTCCCGCCAAAATCCCGAATAATAACGACAAGAACGCCATGATTATCAAGATCACGCCGTAAAGCAGCAAATTTTCGAACGAACTGCCATCACGAATATTATTCACGAGTTTAGCGACGACGAACGGGATCACGCATTCCATGACGACTTCGCACAAGACGTAGACGGGAGCTTTTATCGAAGGTGTTATGTATTCACGGAGACTTTCAAATAATTTTCTGTACACGTAATAAATTCACACTCCAAGTTCTATTCAAGTTGGGATTTTTGTTAATCACGGTCGATTTTCGGCGAAGAGTTGTTTGACGCGTTCCGGCGGAAGTGACGAGAAATCCAGAATATCTTCCAAGGACCTGCCTTTTTTACACCAGTTAATGACACGATTTTCCTCAAGTTTGAGATACTTTTCGCGTTCCCGTTTGATAGTTTTTTCTTCCGTGCGTTTTGCAGTGCGTTTGACGGCACGTTTGACGGCACGTTTGACGGCACGATTTACGGCGTAGTTAAGCTCAGCGATTCTGTCACGTTTGAATTTCTCGCGTTTCTCATAAATGCGGCGATTAATCTCGTCCTGAGTGAAAATAATTTCCGCGTTGCAAGCTTTCTCAATAGTGGGTTCTATCATTGCAATTTCCTCCAATTCTTCAGCGTCATACTCAAGTTGGGATTTTTGTTGATCACGGGCGATTTTCGGCGAAGAGTTGTTTGACGCGTTCCGGCGGAAGTGACGAGAAATACAGAATATCCTCTAAGGACTTGCCTTCTCTGCACCAGTTGACGACACGATTTTCCTCAAGTTTGAGATACTTTTCGCGTTCACGCTTTTCAGTGCGTTTTTCAGTGCGTTTGACGGCACGATTTACGGCGTAGTTAAGCTCAGCGATTCTGTCACGTTTAAATTTCTCGCGTTTCTCATAAATGCGGCGATTAATCTCGTCCTGAGTGAAAATAATTTCCGCGTTGCAAGCTTTCTCAATAGTGGGTTCTATCATTGCAATTTCCTCCAATTCTTCAG
>CALEPX010000022.1 GCA_937911045.1 uncultured Fretibacterium sp.
GCTGGCACTGTCCCTTGGTTTAGGATGGAAGACATCAGAACAAACGGACACATTTTGTTTAACGCTTTACAATACGTAAATGAATGTGCGGTTAAAGGAGAGCTTTTTCCTGAAAACTCCATAATAGTCGCTACTTCTGCAACTATTGGGGAGCACGCGTTAATAACAATTCCCTCGCTTGCAAACCAAAGATTCACTTACCTAATGTTGAAGGATAAGTGGAAGCAAAAGTATGACATAAAATTCTTGTTTTACTATTGTTACAAATTGGACGAGTGGTGCTTGGGGCATTTGAATCAAAGCAGCTTCGCGTCAGTAGACATGGGACAATTTTATGAGTTCCGATTTCCAGTTCCTCCCCTAGAGGTACAGCGTGAAATTGTACGGATACTTGATAAGTTCACGGAACTCACGGCGGAACTCACGGCGGAACTCACGGCGAGAAAAAAGCAGTATGAGTACTATCGTGATGAACAATTTCCAAGTATCAAAGATAAAAACGTTGACTGGGTTGCTCTGGAAAGTGTTGCGACTGTAACAAAATTAGCTGGGTTTGAATTTACAAAATACGTCACATATTCTGAAACTGGAAATATTATTGCATTGAGGGGACTGAATGTAAAAAACGGTCACTTGGTTCTCGATGATGTAAAGTATGTTGATAATAGCGATTTGTCTATGCTTATTAGAAGCAAATTGCGGATTGGAGATATGCTTTTTACGTATGTCGGAACCGTTGGACAAGTTGCACTGATAGATGAGGACAATAAATACTATTTAGCTCCAAATGTCGCACTTGTGAGGATAAATGGGAACGATTATCTACCAAAGTATATGATGTACTATTTCCTAACGAATAAATTTGAGGATGAGCAGATTACAAAGCTTCTTCAGGCTTCTTCAATGAAAAACATACCAATGGAGAAAATAAGGAAATTCCACCTACCGATGGTCTCTATTGAAGAACAAATAAAGGTAATATCAATTCTCGATCAGTTTGATGGATTGTGCAATGACATTTCCAACGGTCTCCCAGCCGAGGTTGCTGCCCGTCAGAAGCAGTACGAGTACTACCGGGACAAATTGCTAACTTTTGAGGAGGCGTAAGCGTGCCATACTTCAACATTGTCGCGGAAACGAATCAGAATACGGTTGTGACTGAGTATGAACCGGTCAAAGCTCGTTCGGAGAATTACGAATCAGAAGCTGCGTTGGAGAAGGAGTTCATTCGTCTGCTCGGCGAACAGGGTTATACCGATCCACAGATTGTAGGAGAACAGCAGCAGAAGGATTTCGTTATTTTGTTTGGAGCGATTCTTCGCATGAGGAATCTGTTGACTTCGTTTGATGAGTTCAAAGATTGTTTTTCGGAGCGCGAGCTTCAGGATTATCTCGGGAAATATCAAGACCTACGGGACGAATGGGTTCGCAAGCGAGAAAGCACAGATATTACCGGTGATATAGTTTTTGAGATTGAGCTAATTAAGCAAATCGAGATCAATATAGATTATATTCTGATGCTAATCAAGAAATACCATGAGCACGAGGACAAGGAACTTCTAATCACGATCGGCAAGGCGGTTGACGCGAGTCCGGAACTTCGCAGCAAGAAGCAGTTAATCGAAACTTTCATCGCGGAGATTAACGGCGTTGCGGACGTTGGAGATGTGATGGAAGAATGGAACGCTTATGTATTCAAGCGTCGTGAGGCAGATTTAAGCCGGATTATTCAGGAAGAACGGCTCAAAACGGAAGAGACGCGAAAATTTATCGAGAATGCTTTTCGTGAAGGAGAGGTCAGAACCACTGGAACTGGTATTGATAAGCTGATGCCGCCAGTCAGCCGTTTTGGAGGGAATCGTGCTCAGAAGAAGCAAAACATAATAGACAAGCTGAAGGGATTCTTTGAAAAGTACTTCGGGATTATGGGAGGAAGATCATGACAGAAAAGGACACGCCACTGTTTTTAGTGCAAAGATGGGTTAAAAGGATTCCGGGTTGTTATGATGACTTGGACAAGCTTGTTCAAAGCAAACTTGATCATAGTGTAACGATGTTGGAAGCGGTGTCGAGGTTCATAGTTCGGAAGAAATTGCCACAATACACTGGTCGAGAGGATGAGGTGATATTTAACTCTGGAGCATCATTTTTTGCTCATGAGCTGACGGCCTGCTGGTTGTGGCGAAGGAACAAGGTGATCTACAGCTTTGACTGAGAGCTGATTTCTCTTCTAAGGAAGCAAGCCCAACAACTTCTTCTGACCGCGACTGAAAGTGGCGAACCAGACAGTGCGTCTCGTCTTCCTGTTGAGCTTCTTGCTCATCCGCCGTCCCCGATTATTTACCTCAAGGCTCCCGACATGCTGCCTGGTGCGGATGGGTTCTTTTACTGGGTGGATGAGGACTTGCATATTCTTTGCGTGGAGCGAGGAATGCAGGAAACTTTACCGACACTTGTGATGCCCCTTATCGAAGGCAAAACCATAGGAGAGTGCGTGAGGAGAATGCTTGATCGGATGATTCCTGATGACAAGATGTTGGATGTTCATAATTTGAATTTGGTTATGATGCCCATCTTTTTTGCAATCCAGCTGATGCTTTATCTCATTGCGCAGAATGCGGACATATCGGACGATCAACCATACCGGAAGCCACGGCGAGTGATTCAAGATCGCTTCAAGGAAGTGCATTCGTACTCAGTCGGGGTTCGGATTGGAGCGACGATTCGAAGTTTGCCGACCTTGAGAAATGCAGGCGGTGGCGGCGGAGATGGAGTGGAAGGCAGCCCCAAACGCCCACATGCCCGACGCGGACATTGGCATAACTATTGGACGGGACCGAGGAGCGGGGAGAGAAAGCTGGTTCTTCGTTGGGTTTGCGCCCATGTTTATCCATGGAGGAGAGTTCGATGAAGTCACAGTGCATCCGGTGAAGATATGAGTTTTCCGGTGAAATTATGAGGAGAATCAAGATGACAGAAAAGGACACGCTATTAGGGTTGAACTTCCCCGAAAACAGTTTGCTGCTTTGAATCCGATTTCTTGAATGCGATTACACTCTCCGTCTTGACTTTCTTGTTCAATTTGCTATGTCACATCCTAGCACTAAAATTCTTTGACGTTTCTTGTACCATTTCATTACTTGATATTCAATCGAAACACTGCTGAGCTAAAAATCATTCGTTTGTTGACAGTGATGAGACTTGAACTCACATCATCGCGATTGCTTTTCTGTTAAGCTACACTGATACATTACAGTTTGTCGCCAGTGTAAGGCTTCGAACCTTCGTCTCTCAAATTGACGCTCTGCCAGCTGAGCTACACCGGCATGTTAAAAAATCCTGCCTCATGATTCAAAGCAGGAACGTTCAAATTTCCATATTTGCGTTTATCACATACAGAATTTCTCGATTGCTAAAGGTGTTAATTTCACGGGCATTTCGCATTCATCAATCAAATATTCTGACTTCATGCTCTTGATAAGCCACTTCAATGCTCGAATATCCAAGTTATTATTTTTACAGAACTTCACAATCTCGTTTTCTGTTTGGAAAAGAATGAAACTACTCTTGTCTTCAACTCGCGGCGCAATTTCGTAATGAATTTGCCAAATGATTTTCTTCATTGCATCAATCCGATCTTGCTCAACAAACTTGTCACGCATTTCCAGCATTTGATTTAACACTGTCATTAGATTAACACTCCTCTATGTTTGACATTCAATTCAATTCTGAAAACTTCAACACCTGAAGCTAAAAACTCGTCATCATAGTCGGGGTAAAAGAATGTGCCAACTTCCCCAGTATTTTTCATAATATACGACGGAGGATCAAACGACATGCCCTTACCATCTACCATAAGTTCCCAATAATCATCTAAACACGTAAAAACATATCTATCAGGGAATTCTTCGATAGACACGAGATTCTTAGCATATTTGTTTTTCTCAGCTATTTGTTTTGCTTCTTCCAACGTCATTACTTATTCTCCTATTCTTACAAGCTAGCTTTATTCTATCAGTGAAAGCTAAATTATCAACTCGAACTAATTTTGCCCCAAATTCAGAACCAAATTTGCCAAAATGTGATGTCGCAATTCTGTTATTTTGTGGATCGAGAAAAAACGTATCATGCTCTGATTGTTCTGCTATGAAAATATGCCCAGAAACATTGTTGCGCATCATAATGACAAAAGCTCTTGCCCCAATCCCCATCGTTCTCATACTTTTACGAACATCTTTCGCTATATCATCACCATTTTTACCCTCACATGATAATACTTTTATATTGGACATCTTAAAAACCGATAAAGAGCCATTATGCGCATTAACTAAAGGATCAGCACCATTTAGTACTCGTGGCAAAGCTTCAACATCATACCCACGACGGCGAGCCTCGTAAGCAATTACACATCTTTGACAGTTTTTCGTCCATTCAGGCTTCTCAGTTGAATAATTCGGATTTACTGCTGCTAAATCATCACTCCACGTATGCTTTCCCTCTATTCGATCAAAATCCGCCATGACAGTGTTCTCTTGTGCGTCATGCTCAACACTTTCATTCATAATGATCGTACACCTGCAACGACCATGAAATGGAGGCAAACTCATTCCAGCATTTTCCAGTTCTTTAATACTCCATTCTTCCGGTGCTTCCTTTTGCCAAGGTAATGCTTGCTTAAAAGCTTCTGGATCGTCAATATCAAGAACCTTATTAATTAAATCACGTGCAACTGCTACACTAAACACTTTACCGTTCATTTCTTCGCAGATCGGACATGTTCTCTCATCACCCATTGCGAGAATTTCATAGTCGAGTATTCCAGCTTCTTCCATTCCTGCAACGGCTCCAAACGAACGCGATCTGACTAATGCAGAACTTGCTACAACGTCCCAATATTTATAGCTACCAATTTCATCAGCAAAAGCTTCTCTCAAATTAGACGCTAATTCATTACGTCCTAATCCGATTTCGATTGCTTCACGAGTTATCGCTGCAATTTTTCCACCAACATGCTTGCCGTAATGTTCACCAGCCCAGTAGCAATTATGTTTCGTCAGAACTTAGACAAGAGCGACAATGATTACAGGCACTTATGTATTGACGGCAAGGAGAAAAACGGTACCGGCAGAAAATATCAAATCAAGAAATATCAAGAAAGTCTGAAGCATAAAAATCTGTAAACCGACCTTTACGGATTTTTGATTTTCTCAAAAAATGCTCTCGTTTGATGGTAGTAGTTTTATACTGAAGCTGCTAATATTATATAAGATTGATAAAATTAATATTATTTTATTATAATATTAGCAGCTTTATATGTAGAGTAATATTAATTTTTATTGATTTTTCATTTACTATAATTTTTAATTTACTCTAGCATGAGAGATTTTTGATAAAAAATAACGAATGTTTTATGCTTATAA
>CALEPX010000023.1 GCA_937911045.1 uncultured Fretibacterium sp.
TTTTTATGTTCGCCGCCCATGTAACATCTCAGATTTCATTGGTCTGTGCATGCCCAGACTAATTATGAAAATCATCATTCCAGCCGGATCCTGCCAGAAAGATGATAGCTATTAACGCTTTTTAAATTGAGACTCTCTGAATTATGTGTCTTCCTAAATAAAATCAAACATACTCAAATTCAACTTGTCGTCATAAAGCATTCCCAGTATGCGTCATCTGTATATGAGCCTTCCGTGCCTTCCTCGCCTTCCTCTGTGTTCGAATGGAATGTCCCCAGATCAAGGCATTAATTCTGCTCGTCCATCAGATCGAACGCTATATTGAGCACGTAGAGAGTACATTCTGGTCTGAAGCATGTTTTTTCCGAAATCATCTCTGCAAGTTCCGGAATAGTAACTTCCTTGATTTCGTCAAGCTCATCAATGTCGTCGGCTTCGTCAAATTTATCCCTTTCATCGAGTTCATCGAGAGCGTCGGTTCTATTACCCCAATTGCCGTCTGAATGCCTTGAATTCCCGTGTCGATAATCATCCTGCTCACTTCGTTCAGCCAGATCGATTCTCTCGAAATGAACATTGATGCCAGTTATAGCTCCGACTTCAACGATAATGTTCATGACCTCGGCAACTTTGTCTCCAGCTCTCCGAAGCAGATTGAGTATTTTCTTCTGAAACGTACTCTGCGTCATGCACTTAGTAGTATGCTGCATTGCATCTTGAGTCGTGCTTGGAGTCGTGTTCTGATTTCCGAACTGCCTCCCGTTCCGTCTCGTACTTGCGCTTATGTTTGTGTTCTTCACAGTTATTGAAAACTCTCTTCATTTAAGTTTTCCAAAATGTTTCAATGTCCCGCTGTCCTACCGTTCAGCGTTTCGCCCCCGTGTCTGCTTTTTACGACAGATTCTTTATAACCAAGTTTTGTCTCTCTCAATTTCAGCTCCTACTTCTTAATATATGACCCCTCGATTCCAGCAGACAGTTTTGGAATGATTAATCCACTCAAATGTCATAAAAGACATCACAATGAGAAGATTGTTGAATTCCGTTTGAACATTCGGGCAAGAAAGGCCATCGTTAATCCCCTCAAGTACAGTCACAAAAAATAATCTATTTGAAGAATTTTTTCCTGAGTGCTTGTAATGCGGCATTCTTGTTCTTATGGATAACCTGATGCGTTACTCCCAGAATCTGTGCCGCCTTACGCTCCGTCATCGCATCATTTGAGAAAAGCAGTTCAATCGTGTCTCGCTGTACTTTCGTCAAACTCGACAAGGTTTTCTTGAGAAGCTCGTGTAGCTTTGCACTACGATCATCATCAATGATTGCCTCGAGCCATCTCTCCGGATCATATTCTTCTTCGTCATCATAGCTCGTGAAATGGTAATCATCGTCATTAAGCGGCTCGGCTCTTCTTTTTTCACGATCATTGAGATTCTGGTCAATCCGCTCATCGCAGATCGCTACAATCGGCATCCACCACGGCTCATCAAGGTAAGCTTCTTCACTTGTAATTACAAAGCGCACGGGCTGTCCCTTAATAACTCTGTAAACGATTTTGCTGTGTTTCCCATTATTGCCGCATTCCTCGTCATATTCGCTTTTGCTGCATCCGGTTTTCTGAACTATCACGCTGCATCTGTGAACCGAATAAACCGTCGTACAAGGATCTCCGAAACCGTCATTTCTTGTGTAGGTTACGTAACCGCTGTCGTAGACTGCAATTTTTGCACCACCTATTTTATATGTGAAGAGAATTTTCCCCTCGATTTTGTCCGGTACAGGCATTTTACCTTGACGCGTTGCCGGTACAAGTTCCTTCAAATGACGATAAGTAAGCTTGCTGGTGTCGATATTAATTGCTGCTTTCATTGGAGTAAAACCTCCCTTACATGGAAGGCTGTACTTCGCTCGTAAAAGCACAGCAGTGTCCTAAAAACCTGTCGTCCGGGGCGACGAACTCTTCACGAACATACGCGTCTGTTAATGAAGCACCGACGGATGACGCCACTGTGAGGGATTTAAATTGTGGATTCCCTCATGACGCTGACAATTTTATGGGGGATATATGATTCAAACCATGAAGCTAATTGCACCTTGAGAGAAAATTTTTCTGAACTTTAATAAGCTTGATATACTAAGCCCAGCTAAAAAGCGATAAATGTAATATAATAAATAAATAGCGTACTCAGAAGATTATCGTAAGAGAGTAATAGAATATCGTAAAGAGGTTTTCAAAGTGGCGATTATCACGATCCGAACATGGGAAATAAAGCTAAAGGAAGAGGGAACATTAAAGAAGAAGGCAGTGAAACGTACATTTAGGAAACTTGACCCTGAAAAAGTCATGCTATATTTTACACAACATCCTGATGCCTACTTACGAGAGGCAGCGGAAGAATTTGGATGTTGCGAAACAACAATAACATATGCGTGCCGAAAATTAAAGATAACGCGAAAAAAAAGACAACGCATTACGGAGAGCAAAAACTTGAAAGAGTAGCGGAGAAATATCCTAAAGAAAAGAGAATTTATGTTGATGAAGCAGGTTTTGACAGTTATTTATATCGGAAATATGCCCGAGCTCCAAAAGGACAGAAAGTTCATGAAGCAATAAAAGGGAATAAGTACCAACGAACAAGCATAGTAGCAGGAAAAATGGGAGATGACATAATTGCGCCACTTCAGTATAAAGGAACAATGCACGGAGATTTTTTTGAGACATGGTGTGGTAATTCTGGATAATGCTTCATTTCACAGGAAAAAGCGATTATACGAAATAACTGAAGAGCATCAAATAAAATTAATATTTTTACCTCCGTATTCACCAGAACTGAATCCAATAGAACATTTCTGGAATTGGCTAAAGAAAATGACAACAGATATGCTTAAATTTTTTCCTGATTTAGACAACGCTATTTTTGCAGCTTTTCAAATGTGGTGAGTATATCACGATTAATTTTTCCTTGCTTCCATTTGTTTAATGAGTTCCGAAAGAAAAGCAAATTCAATTCCGCTATTTCTGTAAAGCTCATCAAAAATTGAAATCGCCTTTGAGGATAATTCAGCAACTTTCTTCTGAGTTTCTTCAAGCCCGTGAACTGCTACGTAATTAACCTTGCCTTTTTTCTCATCACTGCCTACAGGTTTCCCGAGTTCTTTTTCAGTTCCTGTTTTGTTGAGAATATCATCACGAAGTTGAAATGCTATTCCCAAATAGCTCCCTGCCGTTTCAAGTTTCTTAACACTCTCAGCGTCAGCTCCTGCTAAAATCCCTCCGATCATTAAACTGCTCTCAATCATGCAAGCTGTTTTGTGTTCATTAACAAACTCAATGACTTCATCGGAAATATCTTCAGCGTTTTCATTTTCAATATCAGCGCATTGACCTCCTGCCATTCCGTAAATTCCTGCCTTCAATGCCAGAACCTTCAATGCCTCAATAACTAAATCATCGTGTCCTCTTCCTGACGCTTTTAACGCCGTCTCAAACGCGAAATTCAATAAACCGTCTCCCGCTAATGTTGCCATTCCTGCTCCGTAAACAGCGTGAGTTGTTTTTCTCCCTCTCCTGTATAAATCATTATCCATTGCAGGCAAATCATCATGTACTAACGAAAACGTATGTATCATTTCAATGGCTGCCATAAACGGAGCGATTAAATTTTCTTCAGTACCTCCGAATATTTTCCATGCTTCATACATCAAAACAGGACGAACCCTTTTTCCGCCTGCAAGCAAACTGTAATTCATTGCTTCAATGAGAGTTTTTTGCAACCCTTGCTCTGTCGGAATATAACGCAACAATATTTTTTCTGCGTGGTCTTTTGAGGTTA
>CALEPX010000024.1 GCA_937911045.1 uncultured Fretibacterium sp.
AAGCGTTACGGCTTCGTTTATGTCAGCAAGTATGATGACAGCACAGGAGACTTGAAGCGCATTCGCAAAGACAGCTTTTACTGGTACAAGAAAGTTATCGCAACAAACGGCAGGGATTTAGAATTAGAGCCTGAACACTAACCTGCTTCTGAAGTGATCACGCTGCATAGGTGCGCTGGATTGTCTGGCTGTAATAATTCAATCTGGCGCGTCTTGTACGTGTCGGTCAAATTTATCCTGAACAAGTCAGCAGGAGACTTCTCACCACCCGATTACATACAAATAATCCCTCCCAAATTATCGCAATCTGAGAGGGATTATTCGTGTGTTATGCAAGTTCTTATGCAAGTTCTACAGTTTGTTCAATTATTGGGTCTTTCGCAAGTAACGGCATGAATGCTCCGGCAAATTTCTGGAAATGTTCGGACGCATTGTGTGTGGCAATAGCTGCTTCGTCCTTCCAAACTTCAACGAAGAAATATTTGTTAGCGTCATTTTTCCCCGTGTAAAGACCATAACTGACATTGCCGGATTCTTTTCGGGAGGCTTCGACGCATGGGGCTGCCAAATTCCGGAAAGCTTCGGAACATTCGGGCTTCGTTTCAAACATAGCTATAATCGTTATCATGATTTTTTCCTCCTAGTAAACTAACTCGTTAAACATTTTTGCCTGCTTCATAACCTTCATGAGTGGCTTGATTGACTTTGCGCGCGCGAATTGCATCTCCGACAGCTGTGTAAGCGATACCTGCTGCGTCAAGTTCGGTTTTAAGCTCTTCATTCGAGCGATAACCAGTCGCAACAATTACCGTGTCAGCCGGTGCGAAACATTTTTCACCGCTCTGAGTTTCGTAATCAACACCGTCGTCTTTAATCGCCAGAACTTTCACGCTCGTATGGACGGCAACTTTGCGATCCTCCAGATCTTTTTTCAAGTGCCAGTTCACAGCAATCGCAGCATCTTTTGCAATTTCGGGCAGCATTTCCAAAATCGTAACGTTACGCAGCATTTGTGCCAAGAAGTGTGCAGTTTCCGCGCCGACCTGACCTCCGCCGATTACGACACATTTAGCTCCCGGGAAAATTCTGCCTTCGAGTATTTCCTGAGCGTTCGTTACAATCCGAGAATCTTTAATTCCCGGAATCGGTGGCACAGCTGGGTGTGAACCTGTAGCGACGATTACTTTGTCAAAATTGCCCTCACGAATCAAATCTGCTGTAGCCGGTGTATTATAGCGAATCTTTACGCCGAGTTTCTCGCACTGGACACGCTGCCAAACCAGAAAATCTGTAATCTCGCCCTTAGTCGGAGGAATCGCTGCAGTGTAGAAATTTCCGCCGTTATGATCCGTTCGTTCAAAAACCGTAACGTTATGACCTGCCCTCGCAGCAGCAATCGCAGCATAAAGTCCAGCAGGTCCAGCTCCGGCAATCGCAACGTTCTTAGGATTCGCAGCTTTCTGTATTCCGCCCTCGTATTCATGACCAAGTTCGGGATTCAATACGCAAGTGATAGGCTCGTCACCGAACAATACGCCAATGCAGCCGTCATTACAGCCAATGCAGCGACGAATATCTTCAAAACGACCGTCCCGAGCTTTATTGGGCATCTCAGGATCACAGAGCGACGCCCTGCCCATCGCAATAATATCAGCCTTCCCCGAAGCCAGAATTTCGTCCGCTAAAAACGGATCATTCACTCGTGACACAGTTATAACCGGAATTTTCACGATTTCCCGGACTTGTTTCGCCCAATCCGTGAACCAACCGTGTGCGCTGTAACTTGACGCGACGTTCAAATCGACTGAGAGATAATTCCCGACTGAAACGTGAATCATATCCAGACCGGCTTTTTCCATCATGACCGCGATTGCTTTGCTGTCCTCAATCGTGAGACCGCCTTCGACAAATTCGTCCGCTGAAATTCGCATGTCAATTATGAAATCATCGCCGCATTTTTTCCGGATGTCACTTATGATTTCACGGGCAAATCTCGTCCTGTTCCAGAAATTTCCGCCGTACTCATCAAGACGTTTGTTCGAATACGGTGAAAAGAATTGCGTTATCAAATAACCGTGCGCTCCGTGAATTTCTACGCCGTCAAAGCCGCATTTTTTCGCGCGTAATGCAGTGTCGCCGTACTTGCTGACCATTTCTTTGACTTCCTGAGTTGTGAACGGGATCGGAATCTCGTCGCCAAACGGACACGCTATTGCACTCGATGAGCGGGTATGACAGCCTTCAGGAATCGCGGAAGTGTGAGTTTGTCTGCCACAGTGATAAATCTGCGCAATAATCGTCGTTCCATATTTGTGGACACGTTCAGGAAGTTTGCTGTGGCTCTCGATCTGATCGTCGTTCCAAAGTCCTGCCGTGCATGAAAATCCGTGTCCTTCCGGCGCAACATTATAATCCTCGGTGATAATAAGCCCCCAACCGCCTTTTGCTTTTGCCTCGTGATAAGCGATGAAGCGTTCTGTTGCAGTACCATCTTTGTTGCAAAAATCCGTGACCATCGCAGGAACTGCCAGACGATTCTTGATTGTGTGTCCCTTAATCGTTATCGGACTGAATACGTGATCAAACATGTTACTTTCTCCCCCTATTTCAAATCTGAGCATATGCGCCCGTAAAATTCTGCCGTTTATCAGCTTTCGGGGTTAATATAACAAAAATTATGCGTATTTTCTATTCCAATTATTTGCCATCTTGTGATAAAATTCTCAAAAATTAGTCGGCATTTACGGATTTTTCAAGAGAGACTGATTCAGAAATCTTGCTCAAAATTCTGAAGGAGGCAAAAATGTATTCGGCAAATTTCGAACATATGCGCGTAACCGGTGAATTTGATTCGTCATGGCTGTCAAGTCTGAATCATGTTCAGGCGGAAAAGCAATCTAAATGGTTATTTCACATGCACACTCATGATAATTTACTCGAAATTTCCTACGTGATTTCCGGTAAAGGGACGCTTTATTGCTCGGGGAAATTTTACGAACTGCTGGCTGGTGACATCGTGATTAAAAATCCTGGCATTCAACACGCCGAAAGTTCTGACGCGAAAAATCCAATCGAACAAGCTTGTCTTTTAATCGACGGCTTATCAATGCACAACGAATTTCCGCTTGGCAATCTGCCTCCAGTTGTTCACGCGAAAAAACATCGTCAGTTACTGGACGCGCTGATAAACGAAATTCTGCACGAAACTCGACGTCAAAATCTGGAATACGCAAATTACATGCTCAGAACGATTCTTTACGTTTGCCGTGACGAAGTGAAAAATACTGTCTCAGAAAAAGAACGTGTCGAGAAAGGAGACTTAATTGAACAAATTCGCGCATATCTCGACGTAAATTTTGCGGCTGACATATCACTGAATGACATTGCGGAGAAATTTCACATCAGCATGTATCATTTAGCCAGACAGTTCAAGAAATATACCGGCTTCACAATTAACGATTATCTCGTGAGCTGCCGGATCGGTGAATCTCAGCGACGCTTGATTTACAAATCCGACAGCATCAACGAAATTGCTAGAAAAAGCGGTTTTCACAGTATTGCCTATTTCTACGCATGTTTCCGCAAAAAAGTCGGCTGCACTCCGGCGGAATACAGACTCTTTTACGACCGGAAAACAGATTCTCACTCGGCGAACTTGAATTGATTGTTATAATCGACTTTGCTGCTCGGCTTCAAATCCCCGAGTTCAGTGTAAATAAACGGTTTCACAACGTCCCAGACCAAAGCAAAATTCTCGTGAAAAGCATCATGCCATGAGTTGGGAACGATGAATAATCGCGAATTTTTGATTGACTGGTGAGCTTCAAGAACTGTAGCTACTGGTGCGTGATCGTCCTCATCTCCTGCTATCAAAAGTACTGGACAATATATTTGCCCGAATAATTCTGCATTTACTTCCATATTTTCCCAGAACTTCATGTAATCGTTAAGAAATTCCTGCCAACGTTCAGGTTCAGGACGGATTGCTTTCTGTTGGGCGATAAAAATCTTGTCCGTTGCCTCCAAAGCTGACAGAGGCATCTCACCGTGAAAGAATCCTTTTCTCAGGCTTCCAGCACCAATCGCGATTACTCGTTCGACCGATTCCGGATACATCGCAGCAACTTTGTACGCCGTGTAGGCTCCATCACTGAACCCGATGATTATTGCCGGTTGATCAGTTACTTCACGCATTACAGCGAACATATCATTAGCTTTTTGTTCGAATGACAGCGGATTTTTCCCGATTTCTGAGTGTCCATGACCGCGAGTTGAAACTGACACGACTTTGTAATCATTTCTGAGAGCGTCGATGAACTGTCCCATCTCATACGCGAACCCAACTCCGCCGCCGTGAAAGACAAATACTGGTTTGCCGTCACCGTAGACTTCGTAATAAATTCTTGCGTCATCAGCTTGAACGTAATGACCGGCATTAGCGTTATCCCCATATGGAACAGAACTCACAGTCACAGACTCAGGCTGCATAAAATATCTCAAGTTTTCCGCGACTGAAGAACCGTGCATACACTCAAGGACGAATGCGCACGAAGCTATAACTGCTAAAAACTTCTTTTGCAAATTGACTACCTCCTTCAAATATATATAATTACGAAAGATATTATAACTTAATTTGCCGAAACTTTTAAGTGCGAAAAAAGGAGCCAAACTCAGACCATGAAAATAATCGACTTAACACACACAATCTCGCCCGATATGCCTTGTTTCCCCGGAGATGAATCGCCACGATTTGAATCCGTCAGCAATTATGAGAAAGACGGTTTCAAAGAAAGTCTCATCACCATAAGCTCACACACGGGAACGCACGTAGATCCGCCTGCGCATATTTTTCCAAACGGAAGGACTTTGGATTCATTCTCAATTTCGCAATTTGTCGGGAAAGCTCTTGTGATTGATTGTCGTGATGTGCGGGATTCGATTGAAATTGAACGGGTGAGACGCTATGGTGAGAAAGCAATTCTCGCGGATTTCTTGCTGTTCAATCTGGGCTGGGATAAACGATGGGGTTCGGAAAATTATTTCGGTGATTACCCTTGCATAAGCCCCGAAATTATCGATTTCGTGAAGGACACTCATAAAAAGGGAATTGGCTTTGACGTAATCAGCCTTGATGCGATTGCGGACTCAAATTTAGCACGGCACAAGGCGTTATTTCAAGATACGGATATTCTCAACTTCGAAAACCTGAAGAATTTAGCTCTGTGCGGAGATGATTTGTTCTGGTTCTTCGCATTGCCGCTGAAACTTGAAAATTGCGACGGTGCTCCGGTGAGGGCTATAGCGTTTTGGGAATAAATAATCGAAATGACGATGATTATCCGTTGATTTGAATCGCGTTCCAATTTTCACAACAAACCGCTCCTGAATTTAACTCTGAGATTTATGCCATAAATTCTGATTGTTCGCGATAAATTTTTTGTAACAGTTTGACAAAAGCATAGACATTTTCATTTTGTTCTCTTGCGTGTGTGCATAGTACGCATGAGACTGTTTCTGGACAGTTGAACGTAGTCCATGCAAACTCGTCCTGATGATCGTTGAGAAATCCCGGCGCAAGACATATGCCTTTTTGGGCTGCAACATTCGTTAAAGTCGTTTCGTGGTCATTGCTGTTGAAATAAGAAATATTAAGCGTTTCAATCACACGTTGCTGAACTAAACGAAGTTCTGGTGGTGAACCTCCTCCGACCATTAATGTTCTGCCTTTGAGATCTTCGAGTTCTATAATTTTTTTCTGAGCTAAGATGTCGGTTTTTTCTGTAATGAGATAAATTCTGCTTTTGAAAAGTTTATGAATCTTTATGTCAGATATTCTTTTGACGTCAACTTCCATTGAGAATAATATGTCTTCTTCGCCTTTTAGAAATGACGACGGATCCGATAACGGCAAAAAATGCGGCGTAACAGAAACTCCCTCGTGTTCAGTCTCAAACTTTGTGATAGCTTCGGGTAAAAAATATAAAGCTGATCTCATAGGAAGTCCGATTGAAATGTTTGTTCTATAACGGGAGCTGAAATTTTGTCCTTGTTCAACAGCTCTTTTCAATTCACTGCGAATATTGCGGAGTGTCGTGCAGAATTGTTCGCCAGCCGGTGTCAAAACTGTGCCTCTGACTGAACGTTCAAAAATCAAGAAGCCGACTTCATCTTCAACGAGTTTAATCTGATAACTCAATGAAGGTTGAGAAATAAATAAATTTTCAGCAGCTCTACTGAAGTTTTTTGTCTGAGATATTTCAAGTACGCAGTCAATTTGTTTTGTGTTCATTGCCTCACCAGTAATAAAAAATTTTTATTAGTAATCTAATCTTTATATTGGACAATTATATCACGTAATTATAAAATTTACGCAGTTTGTTTCGAAAGAATAATTTTTGTAAGGGGTAATGAATTTTATGAAATATGTAAAACTCGGCAACAGCGGCGTAGATGTTTCGAGAGTGTGTCTCGGAATGATGAGTTTCGGCAAACCCGGCTCTGAAAATGGCGTTTTTCCTTGGGCAATGGTCTTCGAGGATGCGAAACCGTTATTCAAGAAAGCAATCGAACTTGGCATCAACTTTTTTGACACGGCAAACGTTTATCAGCTCGGCAGCAGTGAGGAAATCACGGGCAGGCTCATTCGTGAGTTCAATCTCAACCGCGATGAAATAGTCGTTGCGACGAAAGTTAATTTCGAGATGAGAGCAGGCAGACCCAACGGAGCAGGTTCTTCGCGCAAAAATATCATGACCGAAATCGATCATAGCTTGAAACGTCTTGGACTTGATTACGTGGATTTATA
>CALEPX010000025.1 GCA_937911045.1 uncultured Fretibacterium sp.
ATCTGAACGATGAAGAACTCTTGAACTCGGATAATCCGTTCGATTTGATGTTTTACGCTGTGAAAAAGACGGCGAATGTGCGTGAAGAAAATAAGTTTGCTCAATTATTGACACTCACACGCCAGTTATCTTCCAAGGGTTGGAACGAAGAGGATCGCAGAGACATTTTCAACTTTATCGTCAGAGCAGTGAACTTGAGGGATGTTGAATTAAGGCAGAAAATTACACGAGTGATTAAAGAAGGAGAAGAAGATAAGATGACATTGAGTTTTGTTGAGGAATATTTTTTAGACAAAGGAGTTATTGCAGGTCGGCGCGAGGCTAATTTAGAGACAGCGCGTCGTTTGCGAGCGATGGGACTGAGTGATTCTGATATTTCTAAAGCTACGGATTTACCGGTTGAAGAATTTGCAAAATTATGAGCGATCATTCTGTTTAGTCCCGAAAAATTTTCCGATATTTTCTCCAAAGCAAAAAATAAACGTCCTCAGCTTGATAAACTTTTGAAAGTGATTCGAGCTGCTTATACTTTGATTGTGACAAAATTGAATCGGAGGGTTCGCAGCCTAGTTCAGGGTCGTAAGATCGTTGCACGTCAGAAGCCAAATTTTAGCGATCTGCGACCAAAAAAGCGCGAACAAAATCAGCATGCATTAAATAACTTTATGCCTCTTGGGCACGAGGTTGCGATTTAGTTAAGTAGCGTATTCTAAATTCCGTAAAATTACGATTATGATTTGCTATGAGTCATAGTATAATACATATAAAATTTAGTTTGCTGTTTGCTTGGCAGAATGACAAATACGTTCCCTAGAGTGTTAAATATTGGAATTCTAGGTCGAGCGTCATAGAGATTCACCGCGTTGTCGGTGATGGTAGTACCACAGGAGAGGGTTAGAATCCCTGAATGTGGAGTTTCAATGTTGTTCTAAAGGACGTCAATTTTGTGCCTTGGAGAAAATTTGAATGCTTTTACAGGTGACTTATAGTTAAATGTCGGGCTTCTCTCAGATACAAGACGAATGGGATGAAATGCCAGACTGATTTGTGGTTAAGAGAAATCAGAAGTTGAAGCAAAGATTCGTAAGGGTGTTAACGTCAATACAGTTTGTCAAATTGGCAGATTGGGGAGTTCAGCAGGGTGTTTTTGACCTTTAGTCAAGGCTAGTTCTGTGTTAATGCTAAAGATAAATCAGGCACAACTCCACTCATGTGAAATATGTTTCACACATCATAACCTTGAAGTAATTCCTTTATTACTGAATGCTGGTGCAAATCTTAACGCACTTGATAAAGATGGCAAAACGGCATTGGCTTACGCAGAAGCGGCTATGGCAAGTTCGATTACACTCATCACAAGAAGATTTAATGCTTATAAATTATCTCATGAGGAGTGGTGATAAGAAATGAAAAACGGTACTTTTAAGCGAATCATAAAAAATCCCATTACACCGTTCGTTTGCTTAATTTTGGGAGGTGTTGTTAATGAGTACATCATAATGCCTACAGACATGAATTGGTTGTATATCATTGAATTAGCATTAGGAATTATAGGCTTGATTTCTGCTTTTACTAGTCTAAACAACGTAAAATGGGCTAGATACATAGCGATTATTCTCGTGAGCATAATGGCTATTGATTCTAGTAGTGTGTTATATCGTTTCATCATTCCTATTGAAGAAAATTCAACTAAAGAGACAACAAAACATCAGCAGCGACAGAACACACATCACAATAGTCATATTAAGTATGACATAGTTCAAATTAGAAATTTTAAGGAAGATGAAATAAACGTAAATAGATCCCGTACTTGTTTATATAGCTCAGATACTGGTAAATGCCATGTGTGCCATGGGTTGGGAAGCAACAATGTTGTATAGTATGCTCTGGAAGAGGAATGTGTCAAATTTGTCATGGAAGGGGAGAAGTAGACTGTACTTATTGTAAAGGTAGCGGGATAATTAGCCTTTGACATTTTTACTAAAATTATGGCGGTAGGAGAGATTTTATAACGCATTAAAACATGGTGCTAAGTTCAATGTTCAACACAGCATTTATGATTTTGATGATTATACGAAATAAGTTTCTAATAGCTCAAGGAATAGATGTCAATGCTGTAGCCTACATGGGAAATATTGCTACAGACACACCTTTAATTTGCGCATTATGGCATAGGAACGTTATTGCTGTAAAAGAACTTTTGAAAGCTGGTGCAAATCCGAACGTTTGGAATACAGGAGGTTTTAGTTTTGCCGGAACTCCGCTTCACATCGTTGCATTTGATTATAATGATAAAAAAAATGACATTCATATGGCAAGAGAGCTAATTACGGCTCTAATCGAAGCAGGGGCTGATGTAAATTATCACGAAGAAATTCTCCCTGAAAAACTCAAAGAGATAATCGAATACGAGCCTGAAATTGTTGAAGATAAAACTATATTTTCACCTCAAAATCAATTAGTTGATAGAGAGCCTTACTTCTGTATCAAAATATTTTCACATGCTACTAATGGAAATTTTTTAATGACTCTTACCCCGTTAATGTGGGCTGTGTTTTATGATAATCCAGATATGGTCAATATTTTTCTTGATTTTAACGCCGATGTAAATATTCGTAGCGTCGAAAATAAATCTGCCGTTGACTATGCCAAAGTTAAAATCAATGCAAGCGCATTCAAAACAGTAGGCATCAACGGAACTTTATATTTTATTTTGCTCAATTCAGAACAAACAATGAACATCGATAATGTCCTACACAACGTTTCTGATATACAAAAAGGGAATTCAATTTCAGCTTACTTTCAACTATCTAACCTATCGGACACTTTGCGTACTCATTTAGAAGAATTATGCGGATATACAGTAGATTTTTTATGTTAAAATAAATAAAAAATATATTTGCTCTGCAAACGAAAATGTTTTGTTACGTTTAGCCCTAAAACTATATTCGTCTGTGTTAGCGTTGTTTGTTTTATTGATAGGTGTTGGGATGTTTTTGAACGTTTATCATTGGGATCGGCGTTGACATCGTA
>CALEPX010000026.1 GCA_937911045.1 uncultured Fretibacterium sp.
GCTCTTCCGATCTCTTGGAAAAATATAATTCATGGAGCAGCTACACGCCCGAATCGAAATCTGTGATGGTCGTGTATGGCTCTGTCTACGGCGGAACTGAGAGCGCGGCTAATGCAGTTGCGGCGAAAATTTCTCAGAACGGCATATCGGACGTGGCTGTATATGACGTGTCGAAAACTCATGTCAGCGAATTAATCAGTGAAGCTTTCCGTTGCAGTCATATCGTGTTAGCGTCGATTACGTATAATATGGGAATTTTCACGCCGATGAAGAATTTCCTGCTGGATCTTGAGGCGCATAATTTGCAGAATCGTGTTTTCGCGCTAATCGAGAATGGCAGCTGGTCGCCCGTGTCCGGTAAGCAAATGCAGGAGATAATCTCTCGCCTGAATAATTGCAGCGTTGTTGGCGAAAAAGTTACGATTAAGTCCTCGCCGTCGAGCAAAGATTCTGACGCACTGAACGCTCTGGCTAAATCAGTTTCTGAATCGATTCTTGGCGGAGCGATTTCTCAGGAAAAATCTAAACCTGTTGCCGCGAAGAAATTTGTCTGCACAGTTTGCGGATATGTCTACGAGGGCGAAAAATTACCGGATGATTACGTGTGTCCGGTGTGCGGTGTGGGGGCAAAATTATTCAAAGAGGTGTAAATCATGAAGGAAGGTTTAACAGAAGTCGTGTTCATTCTTGATCGGAGCGGTTCGATGCAAGGTCTTGAGGATGACACAATCGGCGGCTATAACTCAATGCTTGAGAAACAGAAATCCGTCGAAGGTGAAGCGTATGTTTCAACAGTTTTGTTCGATGACGTCTCAGAAGTCCTTCATGATCGCGTTGAACTTCAGAATGTCAAACCGATAACTCGGGACGAATATTTCGTCAGGGGATCTACGGCATTACTCGACGCTGTTGGGGGCGCAATTCATCACATAGGCAACATTCACAAATACGCACGCGATGAGGACAGACCCGAGAAAACTCTGTTCATAATTACGACGGACGGAATGGAAAATGCCAGTCACATTTATTCCTATGACAAGGTCAAGAGCATGATCGAACGTCAAAAAGAAAAATATTCCTGGGAATTTATCTTCATGGGAGCTAATATCGACGCCGTGAAAGTTGCCGGAGGTTTCGGAATTTCCGCTAACAGAGCTGTGAGCTACAGGTGCGACAGTTACGGTACACGCAGGAATTTCAGAGCGATGTCGAATATAATGGATGTCTGGCGAAGAGCTTCATCTCGCGAAGAATTTGATGACGTCGTATCACATGAAATGTCAGATATTAGCGAATACTTGAACGAAAACGAACACGAAAACGAACACGATTAATATTCATAAGACCGCTGCTTGAACGGTGGCGGTTTGTGATTATTTGAGCCGTCAGTTAATGATGTGATATAATTGCCCACATGATTAGCGAAATTAAAGCTGGTTCTAACGGATTGCCGCCCGTGAAAGACCAGTATGACGAATATGACAAGAAAATAATTGCGGAAGCGGCAGTTAAGTTCGGGGCAAAAGTCGTTGCTGATGCCTATGGTTTGAAGTGGCAGACCGTCGTCGCATGGAAGAAACGACTGAAGATTTCTCGACCGAATTTCAAGATAGTGATTCAATCCCCGTCCGGACAGGAAATTACGATTGATGAACTCCTCGCGAAAATCGTGATGTTTGACAGCGTTTACATTCGTGCTGACCAAAATGCAGCTTACTGGGTTCGTGGCGATGAAAACGGAGCGGTGACTTTGTGGTGAGAATCGCAAAGTTCACCGTAAAAATCTCCGAAAAACTTTTGTGATATTACAAAGAATAATTTTTTATTGAAGGGAGTAAAAGAATAATGGCAACTAGTACGTTCGATAGACCGTTAGTAATTGAAAAGGACGAAGATATTGAAAGATTTTGGCAAGTAATGAACTCTGAACCAAAACCGATTTATATTGACAGAGATATTGAAGAGGGAATGAGGAGGTGTGAAAAATTATTAGAAAATATCCCCTTGCGTTAAGCAACTTAATGAATAAAGTAGCAGGTGATATTGATCTACTAAAATATATTTTATCTTCATTTTCGTGTGTACAAGATGAAGATATTCAAAATTTTTTGCATAATAGAGCTATAGACTTTGAAAAATTATTAAAATCGAGAACTTATTTAGTCGTTGATGAGAAACAATTTGAAAATTCAGATTTTAAGCTCAAAGACCTTGTTATATATGGCTATATTTCATTAGCTGTAAAGGTTTTCACAGTTCCCAAAATGACTTCAAACCATCAACGGCAACAATTAGATGGGTTCAGCGCAAAAGAGCATGGAAAGCAAATATCTAATTTTCCATGTTATTTGATTGGTCAACTTGCAAGAAATTCAAATGTTTCTAAAGAAGTTATTAATGGAGCAGAGTTATTAAAAATTTCTTACAATATTATTGGTGAAGCAGTTAAATTAGTCGGAGGCAGAAATATTTTAGTCGAATGCCATAATAATAAAAAATTAGTTCAATTTTATCTTGATAATGGATTTAATAAAATCTCTCACGTTCCAGATGAAAATCAAACTATGATACAAATGATACGCAGAATTGAGTTCGGAGGATATGCAAGTTAAGAATGAGCAACCGAATTTCTAATCACAATTACATTATGCAAACGAAAAAACTACTCATTACTAACAAGCAATCATTCGCCCGAAATTTACGCAACAAATAACCCGCACACGCTCATGCACGGGTCTGAAACTTCGTAACGTAGCTAAACAACTCTGCATTTACGCAACGTCAGATTCCGAATTAACTTTCGTGACTTTGACGACTTTCCCGGAAGCAAGCTCAACCATCACAGGCAATTCTGACAACTGCAATTTCTCTGTCATGCGCGCATTCCTGTAGCCATCGATTAACGGGATTTTCACGCCATTTTCATTCGCGAATTTCTCGACGTAATTCGACAATTTCACCTGCGATTCATCAATGCTCGAATAAAAGAACGCCTTCACACTCTCGGGTTCAAGCAACGTTGCTCTCAAATGCACCTGCTCGTTTATATACGCCGACGCAGCCATCGCAGCAATCGCCCCATCTGAAGCAGCCGTTATAACCTGACGCAGATATTTGCTCCTGACATCTCCAGCCGCGAAAATTCCCTCAACAGACGTTTCCATTTTGTCATTCGTGATAATCCAGCCGCCCTTCTCAGCCTTGACAAGTCCGCGAACACAATCATCATCCGGAGCCTGTCCGACAAACATGAACACGCACGCTACACGCAAATTCGAGATTTCTCCGGTTTTGACGTTCTTGAGCGTGAGATTCTCGTGAGGCATTCCGTCATCGGATTCCAATTCTTCGGCATCAGAAATTTTCTCGACAACTGAGTTATACACCGGCACAATTTTGGGATTAGCAAGTGCCTGAGCAATCGCAGCTCTATCAGCTCTGAACTCGTCGCGCCTGTGAATGATATAGACTTTCGACGCAAATTTCGTGAGATACGCGCCTTCTTCAACTGCCGCGTTTCCGCCGCCGACAACAGCAACTTCGAATCCATCGAAAAACGCTCCGTCACAAACCGCACAGAAACTCACGCCCTGACCAATATGTTCAGTCTCACCCTCGCAGCCAAGTCTCTTGAAATGCGCGCCCGTTGCTACGATAATTGCTTCAGCCTCGATTTCCGAATTTTCGCCCTTAATTCTCGTTACGACGATTTTCTTTTCATCGCGTAATTCGACTTTTGCTTCGTCTACCATTCTGATTTCGGGTTCGAATTTCATCGCGTGAGCCTTAAACATTTGTCCGAGTTCCGCGCCAGTAGCATGTGAAATTCCCGGGTAATTCTCGATTTCGTCCGTGAGATTTATCTGACCGCCAGTGCCTTTGCGTTCGAGCAGCAACACATCAAGACCGGCTCGTCGTCCGTAAATTGCGGCACTCATTCCAGCAGGACCAGCACCGATTATAACAAGCTCTCGTTTTTCCATTTTCACAATTCCTCCCAATATTTTTATAAATACCCGTTCGATTTTAATATTTCTGACGTATATCTTGTCGAACTAAATCAAATCTACTGTTCGCGCACAACATCACTTTCACCGAGCGATAATAATTTCTTGCTGGCAATTTTCCCATGTCCGAAACATTTCTTAACGCTTTAGCCAACGAGTTCGTCAACTTTAGCCTTGATTGCCTCGATTGTTAGAGCCTCACCGCCAAGTCTTGCAACTTCCTCGCCATTCTTGTAGAACAGGAACGTGGGTTGAGACATAACTCGAAATGTTATTGCGACACGACGGTTCTTCGACGTATCAACCGAACAGAATTTGAATTTGCCTGCGTATTTTGGATTTTCAGCGAGTTCGTGATACTTGGGCATCAACGCCATACAAGGTCCGCACTTCGGTCCCCAAAAATCCAGTACAGTTGGCAACGGACTGTTCTTAAACTCCGCATCCATATTTTCTTTTGTAATTTCAGTGATTGCCAATTTTTAGAAGCACCTCTCATGCAAATAAATTTGTTGATTATATTACACAAAACGCGATTTTTACGCAATAGCGCGATTGGATTCGTGTTTGAGAATTTCCTGTTTCGAGTTTTGTCGCGAGACGAGTAATCCCCGGATTTTGCAGCATAGCCGTGTGAATACATGTCATTTATGAGCGTTTCTGTCCGTTGCAAAAAAATCACAAATGCACAGTTGCCCGGATTTTGCGTTTTGCTCTGAATTTGTAAACGTGACAAGTTCGCTGACTTAGTATAGAATAAATAACATTCACGCTTGAGAATTTGTGAGTGTGAATATATTGCGGTTCTTGAGACCGAGCGGAATGACAATGATAATACGTTGCTGAAATCAGTGGAAGGAGTGAAAAATTTACAAGTTACACATGAAAGCGCATTGAAACACTGAACTCTTAGTAAGTTCGGGCGGAAGGCTCAATTTTTGACGAAATTTATGATTTTATAACTTTACGAAACTAGGGAGGTTTTTCGAAATGAAATTTGGTACGAGAAAGATTATTGCCGTGATGGTGGCGGCGATTATGGTTCTGAACTTTGCGACGGTAGCTTTTGCGAGACGTGAAGATCCTGCGAAACAAAAACCCGTGGCAGGCGAAAGCAGCAAAAAGCGCATTGATGTTTACGGCGGTGCTGAAGTGAAAATCGCTTACATTGCTCATGACATCGGCACTCCGAATAATCAGGGCTGGAAAGAAGGAATCGAGCGCGAGTGTGCTTCATGGTCAAATATCAAAGTTGACTCATATAGCGCAGAAGAATCCGCGGAAAAGCAGGTTCAGATTATGACGGACTGCATCAATCAGGGTTACAACGCAATTATTTTACAATGCTCAGACGGCACAGCACTTGCACCATCTGTGAGACAGGCTGAAGAAGCAGGCATTCCGGTCATCACAGTGAATCTCGATTGTGCCAGCGACACAGTTCACAGCGCGTTGGTCATGGCGGTTGATTATGACGCGGGGCGTATGGCAGCCGACAAAATGGCAGAACAACTGGGCGAAAAGGGCGATATTGCGATCATTCAGGGCGTTCCCGGTTTGGCAAGAACCGACAATCTGGAGCAGGGTTTCCGTGACACCATTGCGAAATATCCCAACATAAAAATCGTAGACGCTCAGACAGCTTCGTTCCAGAAAGATACGGCTATGACGGTTATGAACTCGTTCTTGCAGTCATATCCTGATTTGAAGGGCGTTTTTGCGATTAACGACGCTATGGCTGAGGGAGCTGCGTTGGCTGCTGAGTCCGCTAACAAGAAGGGGCAGATCTGCATCTGGGGTGCTGACGGTGAGAAAGACGCATTAGCCATGGTAGAAAGCGGCGCAATGGCAGGAACGATTTACACAAACAGCTGGGACGAGGGTTCGACTGCTGCTAAAATCGCGCTTCTGATGATTGGCTCTGAGTACAGCTACACAGTTCTGACAGAGACTCCCAAAGTAATCATGGAGCCTATTGTTGTGACAGCTGAGACAGTTGGCTCTATTGCTCCGGAAGATCGATGGTAGCGATAACCGCAATATAGACGCAAGATACGGGGCTGCTTCATAGGCTTTGACAGGCTTATTGTAGCTGCCCTTTTCTTGCATTTAGCGCACTAGCACTAGAGAGGAGGAAACCTAAATTGACAAAACTTAGTCAGACAGCGATACGTCGGCTTATTTCCCTGCTTATGCTGGCGGTCTTGGTATGTCTTTTCACTGCACTTGCTGGCTATGGTAAGGGCAATTTTTTCAGCTCGGCAAACCTGATCGAGATTGTTCGTGATGCTTCGATACCAGCTATTATCGGTGTTGGCGTAACTTTTCTTATTATAACGTCCGGGATTGACCTGTCAACTGGCAGCATGATGGCTCTGGTAGGCATGGTCATGGCGAATATATACGAGTATACAGAGTGGCCCTTCAAAGTAATGGTTCTGTTAGGTCTGCTAACCGGCTTAATCTGCGGACTGTTAAACGGCATTATCGTGGCGAAGCTGCATGTACCGGAATTTATCGGAACGCTTGCTACGATGAGCATATACAGGGCAATGACGTATATTACGGCTATACGCAACGAGAACGGTGTCATAAAGAGTCAGGCTATGAATCATTCTCAGTACGTTTGGCTTGGCACTGGTATAGGCAAGTTTTATTATGTCATAATGGCTATGATTGCATTTATCGTAATAGGTCAGATTGTCTTGCGTTATACACGTTTCGGAACGAATTTGTATTCAGTAGGCGCAAATCGTAAGGCAGCTACGTTATCCGGTATCAACGTCGCAAAAACCCGCATTATCGCATACATGATCACGGGCTTTGCTACGGCTGTAGGCGCGGTATTCACGACTGCGAGACTTCAGAGTGCTACTACAGCTATCGGTACTGATTTCGAGTTTAGCCCCATTGCGGCAGCTGTTGTCGGTGGTGCAGCACTTTCCGGAGGTTCAGGCGATGTTATCGGCACGCTGATCGGAGCTTTATTCATGGCAACACTTGAGAACGGTGTACGCAAACTGGATATGAACACGTCATTCCAGTACATAATCAAAGGCATTATAATCATTGCAGTTGTCATATTTGATTCGACCTACAAATCCCGAATGGAGCGAAAAGCCAGAGAACAAGGAGCAAAGGAGGGACTCGAATAATGGCTGGAAATACGATACTTGAAGCTAAGAATATTTACAAGAGTTTTTCGGGCGTTCCGGTACTTCAGGACGTGCATTTTGAAGTAAAAGTTGGCGAAGTACACGCTCTGATGGGTGAAAACGGTGCAGGAAAGTCCACGCTGATAAAAATCGTCACGGGAGTCTACTCGAAGGACGAAGGGCAAATATACTGGGAAGGCAAGCCTGTGGAGATTAATAATTATCAGGACTGCCAGAAGCTCGGTGTAGCTTGTATTTATCAAGAATTGTCGGTTATTCCGCCTTTGACGGTTGCACAGAATGTTTTCCTTGGGCGAGAGCCTCGTAATGGTCCGTTTATCAATTACAGGAAAATGAACCAGATGACTCAGGAGCTTATCGATAAATACCAGTTCCCGCTTAAACCAACGACTATTGTTGATAACTTGGGCATCGGTCAGCGGCAATTAATCGAGATTTTGAAGGGCTTGTCGCAAAACTCGAAGCTGCTGATAATGGACGAACCTACAGCTTCACTATCCGGTAAAGAAGCCGAAATGCTCTTTCACATAATCCGCACATTGCGCGAACAGAACGTGTCGATTATATATATATCGCATCGTCTTGAAGAAGTCTACATGCTATCTGACAGGCTGACGATACTTCGTGACGGCAAGAATGCGGCGGTGCTTGAGAAAAATGAAATCATACCGGCTAAAGTCATTGAGACAATGATAGGCAAAGTAGTCGATGAATCTGCTGGTTCACGGAAAATGCTGCACTCAGACGACACTAGACCTGTACGTTTGGACGTGAAGAATCTTACGGACAAGACTGATCGATTCCGAAATATAAGCTTCCAAGTTCGCAGTGGCGAGATACTTGGCTTAGGCGGACTGATTGGTGCGGGACGTACTGAAGTTGTGCGTGCGATTTACGGCGTTGACAAGGCTGCGTCCGGCGAAGTTTATCTTGCTGACAAAAAGCTCGATCCGTCACCAAAATCCAGCATCAGAGAGGGCATAGGCTTTGTCCCTGAAGACAGGCGTAATCAGGGCTTTATACCGCTGTTGTCTACGACTTATAATATTGCGCTGACAAATTATGATATTGTGAAAATCAACGGTATCGCAATCTCAGACAGTGACGAGTTGGCGATGAGCAAGCGTGCTATCGAAGCTATTGACATTCGTCCTTCAAATCCGGATAAGCAAGTCGGTGTCATGTCCGGCGGAAATCAGCAGAAAGTCGTTCTCGGCAAGTGGCTTATGAGAAATCTTAAGCTTTTAATCGTCGATGAACCAACTGCTGGCATAGATGTCGGTGCAAAGGACGAGATTTACTCGATCTTGGAGAGGCTGGCAAGTGAAGGTGTGGCTATTATCGTAGTCACGTCGGATTTGCAGGAATTGTTGCGTGTTTCTCACAGGATACTTGTCATGAGGAAAGGCAATATCGTAAAGGAGTTCAAAAACGTTGAAGTCACCCAATCCATGGTGTTAGCTGCTGGTCAGGGTGTTCAGGAGGAGAATTGAAGATGAAAAAGATAAACTGGAGCACGTATTCTAAGCCCATAATTCTGGTGTGCTTTGTTCTGATTCTGTCGATCCTCAGACCCAAGGCTTTTCTGTCGCTGAACAATTTCAGCAATGTGTTGTGGTCCGTGTCAGTTATCGGCATCATGGTCAGTGGCACGATATTTGTTTTCCTGATGGGCGGCATTGACCTGTCGATTGCGACGTTGTGTGCTTTGACGGCTGTTGTAGTCGTGGAAGTTACGCATACAATGGGAGATACTGAGACGGCGGTGATTGCAGGTGTAATCGCGGCACTTTGTACAGGTGCGGTTGCTGGA
Organism: uncultured Fretibacterium sp.; assembly: GCA_937911045.1. Taxonomy (GTDB): domain Bacteria; phylum Synergistota; class Synergistia; order Synergistales; family Aminobacteriaceae; genus JAFUXM01. The sequence continues at coordinate 8,997 of CALEPX010000026.1, forward strand.
CTGATTCACGGTTTGATCATAATGGCGTTTCACATTCCGGCGTTTCTTGTGACTTTCGCAACTCAGAGCATATTCTTAGGGCTTGCGATGGTCATGACGAACAACAAGATCATAAGCTGTACTGTACCGGCTTTCACAGCGATTGGTGCCAAGAAAATTCTCGGGTTTCCAATGCCGGTATATTTCATGCTGATTATCGCGGTCATAAGTTGGTTTGTTTTGCGCAAGACTGTGTTTGGGCGTTATGTTTATGCTGTAGGAGGCAATCCTGTAGCGTCTGAAATTTCGGGTATTAACGTGAAGCGAACGTCGATTATTTGCTATGTATTGTCCGGTCTCACGACTTCATTGGGCGGCATAGTTCTGGCGTCAATGACACAGCAGGCTTCTTCGTCTTTGGGAGCTGGCTACACTAACGATGTGATTACGGCTGGCGTTATTGGCGGCGTATCGTTGCTTGGAGGCGAAGGAACAGTTCCTGGAGCGATTTTCGGAGCTGTACTCATGGGGCTGCTGAACAACGGTCTGAATCTTATGTCTGTGCCGTCTACACATGCCGGGCTAGTCAAGGGATTGGTGATAATCGTAGCGGTTGCTTTTGACGCAATGCAGCACGCGGATCAATCCAGAAAGAAAGTCAAGAAGGTCAAGAAAGCCTAGAGCTTAGATTATAATAACGGAGAGTGAAAACATGAAGAAAATTGACGCACACTTGCATCTGGCGAAGGTACTTGCGGGTTATTGCAGGCGCGGAGAGCTTCGTGCTGTTGGTGGCGGAAAGGCTCAATGGGGCAGCGGTGAAGTTTTCCAGCTTTTGCCGACAACGGGTGAGTATGGGGACGAGAGTTTCACTGCTGAGCAGGCGTTGGCTATAATGGATCGTAACGATGTTGAGCGCGCTGTGTTAATGAACGGCAGCATGTACGGTCTTCAGAATATTTATCACGAGGAGCTTCTGGAGAAATATCCGGAGCGTTTCTGTCCGTCCTGTGAAGTAGATCCGTTCATGACGAATCACATGGAAATGCTGGAACGCTTCTTTGAGGAAAAGCACTTTCACTTGGCTAAGTTCGAAGTCAGTTCTGGCGGCGGATTGATGGGTTGTCATGATCCGTTTGATTTATCCGGCGAGCGCATGATGGAAATCTACAAGCTTGTTGAGAAAAACAGAGGCGTTGTTGCTCTGGACGTCGGCGATATTAACATGGAAAGTCACCAGACTGTTGCTTTGATGCGCATAGCTGACCGTTGCCCGGATTTGAAGCTGGTGATTTGTCATCTTCTTGCGCCAATGCGAACGAAGAAACGTGAATGGCTTGCGGAACTTCGCATATTAAGTCAGGCGAATGTCTGGTTTGATATTGCGGCAATGCCCAAGATCATGGCTCCGGACAAGTATCCGTACACGGAAACGATTGAGTATTTATCCGAGGCAGCGCATATTGTCGGCACGAACAAGCTCATGTGGGGAACTGACGCGCCGTATGCAGCCACTCAGGACAGTTACGAGCATTTGACGGATTATATTCTGAAATCGGACGCGTTCACGCAATCGGAGCTTGAAGATATATATTATAACAATGCGAAGAGAGTTTATTTCCCCGAGTGAAATAATTTAATCTGGAAGGAGCAAGCAACACATGAAAAAAATCGTGAATTTATACGGATTGCCATCTGAGATTGTCACTGCCCAGAACAAACGTGCAGCAGATTACGCAGCTGCCAAGGGTCTGGAATACGTGTGGGTGCCTATGGATCCGTTCACTAATGAGAAAGCGATTGCAGCTCTGAAGGGTGCGGACGCTGGAATAATTGACGTTGAGCCGTATAATCGTGAAATTTTCCGGGAGATCAACGATACGGTGAAAATACTTGTGCGTTACGGTGTTGGCTTTGACGCTGTGAATTTGAAAGACGCTACTGAGGCAGGCATTGCTATATCCAGGACGACGGCTGCAAATGCACAGGCAGTTGCTGAAATGGCACTCACGATGATTATGGGAGCGAAACGCTTCATGTATCACAATCGTGAACTCGTTAATTCCGGCAAATGGCAGAGGCTGATTGGCTCAGAGATGTTCGGTAAGACGCTCGGAATACTTGGCTTCGGTGCTATTGGCAGCAGGGTTGCGAAGTTGTTCTCTGGATTTGACTGCGAAGTTCTTGTGTATGATCCGTTTTTGCCGGCAGATGTGGCGAAGACAGCGAATGTCAAGTTAGTCGGACTGGATGAGCTGTTCCGTGAATCTGACGCAATCACAGTACACGTGCCATACACGAAAGAAAATCATCACATTGTTAATGCTGAGCGTATCGCCATGATGAAGGAAACTGCTGTAATAGTCTGCACAGCTCGTGGAAATCTTGTTGACGAGGAAGCACTTGCAGCAGCACTCAGAGAACACAGAATACTCGGAGCCGGTTTGGACGTTTTCGCTCAAGAGCCATTGCCGCTTAATTCGCCGCTAATCGGTTTGGATAATATTATTCTTTCGCCGCACAATTCCGCACAGACACGTGAAGCTCTCTGGAACATGTACGCGAAAGCAATAGATTTAGCAGCAGCTTATCTGAACGGTGAGGATCTTGGCAGAGATTTGCTTAATCCGGATCTAAAGCAGAAGGGATAGGCGCATGAGATATTATATCGGCTTGGATAACGGCGGGACTGCTACTAAGGCTGCCATATTCGACAGTCAAGGGCATCAGTTGGGGAGTTGTAGTATGGCTACGGCTTCTCTGACTTTGCGCCCGGAGTTTGTTGAGCGTGACATGGATGAAATGTGGCAGGCGAACTGTGCTGTTGTTAAGGGAGTACTGGATAAGACCGGTATTAATCCCAAAGATGTTGCCGGGCTTGGAATTTCCGGTCACGGCAAGGGGCTGTATCTCTGGGGAAAGAATAATCGTCCTGTACGAAACGGCATAATTTCCACGGATAATCGAGCGTATCGCTATGTTGATAAGTGGAAGTCCGACGGCACTGAAGAAAAAGTTTTCGAGCTGTCCTGCCAGCATATAATGAGTTGTCAACCTGTAGCTTTGTTGGCTTGGCTCAAGGATAACGAACCTGAGAATTACGCGAATATAAAATACGTGTTCGAGTGCAAAGATTACGTGCGTTTCATGCTGACCGGAGAAGCTAGAGCTGAAGTCACTGATTATTCGGGCGCGAACCTGATGAATCTTCATACTCGCGAATTTGACAGGAATTTACTGGAGCTGTTCGGTATTCCGGAAGTGTTTGGTGCATTGCCGCCGCTGGTACGAGCTGATGAGATAGCCGGTCATGTCACGAAAGAAGCTGCGGAAAAATGCGGTCTAATCGAAGGTACACCGGTAGTTGGCGGATTTTTTGATATTAACGCTTGTGCAGTAGGTTCTGGAGTAAACGATCCGGATTTGATCTGCATGATTGCTGGAACATGGTCAATCAACGAGTATATTCGCAAATCTCCAGTACTTGACGGCAAAGTTCTCATGAATTCGCTGTTCTGGCGACCGGAGTATTACCTGATTGAGGAATCAAGCCCGACATCTGCAGGCAATAACGAATGGTTCATAAATCGTTTATTACCCGAGGCAAAGCAGGCTGCAACGGATAGTGGCAAGAGCATTTATGACGTGGTCAACGCATGGGTCGAGGAAATTGACGCTGAGCAGTTTGTGCCAGTATTTCTGCCGTTTCTTATGGCTTCCAATGTGCATCAGAACGCTAAGGCTGCATTTGTCGGTCTGAACGTATCACACACTCGCAAGCACTTGGCAAGGAGCATTTACGAGGGCATAACGTTCAGTCACAGGTATCATCTTGAGAAGCTTCTGGCAACTCGCGATACGCCTCCGAGGGCGATACGTTTATCCGGCGGTGCAGCACGTTCAGCAGTCTGGACTCAGATGTTTGCGGATATTATGCAGCTGCCTGTTGAGACTGTTGTTGCTCAGGAAGTTGGCGCACTGGGATGTGCTATTGCAGCAGCTAAAGCCGTTGGTGAATATTCTTCGTTGGACGCGGCGATTCAGAACATGACTGAAATCCGTGAAGCTGTCATGCCGAACAAGTCACTGGCTGAACAGTATGACAGGAAATATAGCTTGTACCTGCAAGTTATTGAGTGTCTGGATAGCTTGTGGGATAAGATGCAAAATCTGGTAGAAATTTCGAAATAGAAGCAAAGTAATCGTCGAGGGGCTGAGTCGATATGAATTACGATGATAAAGCCCCTTTTTTGTTGAAAGTTGTAAACAGGTTAGAATCAGGAGATAGAAAATGTCAGGGAAAATGTCTTGGATATGGTCAGCTCTAATGCCTCACCCACCGGTTCTGATCCCAGAAGTCGGACGTGGCAGGGAAAATGAAGCAATCAAAACACTCAACGGTCTAGCGGAATTAACACGAAATCTCAGCAAGCCGGATTTGATTTTGCTGCTTTCACCTCATCAGGCGTATTTCCCCGGAGCTTTGTGCGTGAATACCGGGGAGTTTTATCACGGTTCTTTTGCGATGTTTGGAGCAGACGTGAGTATAAATGCAAATTCGTCGAGTGAGAATGCGAAAATATTGTGCGATTATCTGGGCAATTCGGGCGTGAAGATTTTCGCTGCGTCAAGTTCGGACATAACGCGAGATCAAGGCAGCATGGTGCCGTTATATTTCCTGAGGCAAGCTTGGGGAGATTTACCGGAGATAATCATAGCGTCACCGATTGGCTTAACTCCGGAGAAAGCTTTTGCAATGGGACAGGCTCTCGCAAATTTCCAGAGTGAGAAAACTTGGGCGTTACTGGCGAGCGGCGATTTATCACACAGATTGACACCAGACGCTCCGGCAGGCTACGAACCAGAATATGCCGCGAAATTCGAAAGTGCTGTTGAAGAAGCGTTGAGAAATAATTCCCCGGAATGTATTTACGCACTCGATGCGAAAACTCTTGATAGAGCTGGCGAATGTGGATTGCGTTCGGTTATGACGATGCTAGGACTTTCGGCTGGAAATGAGATCAGAATATTCTCGCATGAATTTCCATTCGGAGTAGGATATTGCACAGCGTTGAGTGAATTTCCACGGGAAACTGCTCCTGTGAAACTTGCGCGTGAAACTGTGAGGCGATTGCTCGAAAATTTGCCCTTACCCGAAACTGGCGGCGAAATCGCAAATTCTGAGTTATGGCATGAACGTAAAGCCTGCTTCGTGTCGATTAAGACTAAATCCGGAGAATTGCGCGGCTGTATTGGCACGTTAGCACCGGTTCAGAAAACGCTTGATCTGGAAATAATCGCGAATGCTGTATCAGCCTCAACACGTGACCCAAGATTCCCGGCAATGACGCGCGACGAACTTGACGGTGTTGTAATCTCAGTAGATGTTCTGTCTGAGCCTGAATTAATCGAGAATATTTCACAACTCAATCCGAAAGAATTCGGCGTGATAATTTCCAAAGGTTACAGACGAGGCGTGTTGCTTCCTGATCTTGAAGGCGTTGATTCGGTCGAACGTCAACTTGAAATCGCAGCGATGAAAGCAGGCATACGTGATCTTGACGGCGCGATTATCGAGCGATTCACTGTTACGCGCTATAAATAATAATTATCATGATAGCTCGTTGGTGGAAAAGTGACGCTGATTCAGTCTCGTGTAATTTGTGTTTCAGGCGTTGCGTTATCATGCCGGGACATTCGGGTAAATGCGGCGTGCGTATGAATGAGAATGGCAGATTGCTCTCGCCTTATTTAGGAAAGTTCTGTGCGTGTGCTGTTGATCCTGTCGAGAAGAAGCCGTTATATCACTGGCACTCCGGGAGATTTATTTACTCGTTAGGGAGCGTTGGCTGCACGATGGATTGTCCGTTTTGCCAGAATTATCATATTGCGTTTCCTGCGAAAGTTTTGCGTGAGAAAGTCCGTGAATCACAAGTTCTAAGCGTTCACACACTCGTTCAGAATATTCGGGATTTGGGCTTGGATTTGCTCGCGTTCACGTACAACGAGCCGACACTTCAAGCCGAATACATATGTGAAGCTGTACCAGTTCTGCATGAAGCCGATATTTCCGTAGCACTTGTCACGAATGGCGCGATGTCACATGAAGCGGCGAATGATTTGTTATCGTGTCTTGACGCGAACGACGCAGCAAATATTGACCTGAAAGCTTTTAATCACGAAACGTACAGGAAATTCGCAGGCGATCTTGATACTGTCAAAGAGAATATCGGATTATTTGTGTCAGCTGGTGTTCATGTTGAGATAACTAATCTGGTCGTGACGGGCTTGAATGATGACCCGGGAGAATTTCGCGCAATGATTGATTGGATAGCGTCGATTTCAAATGCAATTCCGCTTCACATAACGAGATATTTTCCCGCACGAGATTACTACGCAGCTCCGACTAGTCTGGAAATTCTTAATGCGTTCGCCACTATAGCGAGAACGAAGCTCAAACACGTACATCTGGGAAACGTGTAAAATAGAATGAGGTGAAAAAATGCAAATCAAAGGCAAAATCAACACAGCAATTTGTTACGCGACTATAATCGAGGACAGCGCAATCGAACAAATTCAGAGAATGTGCGATTATCCGTTCACTGAAGGTTCGAAAATTCGCATTATGCCCGATGTTCACGCCGGAAAAGGCTGCACTGTCGGAACTACTATGACTGTCATAGACAAGATCGTTCCAAATATAGTCGGTGTAGATATTGGCTGCGGTATGTTCACGGTGAATATCGGCAGCCAAGAAATTGATTTCGCGAAATTCGATGAAGCTGCTCATTTTGTGCCATCGGGTTTTCGCGTCTGGGATGGAAGGCATACGCGCTTTGATCTATCAAGACTTCGTTGTTATCGCGAATTGAGAGATACACCGCGCATCGAAAAAAGTTTGGGCACTCTTGGCGGCGGCAATCATTTCATCGAGATTGACAGGGCTAATGACGGGACGAATTTTCTTGTTGTGCATTCAGGCAGCAGAAATTTGGGCAAACAAGTCGCGGAATTTTACCAGAAACTCGCAATAGATTTATCTCAGGGCAAAGAAGAATACTTGCATCAACGTGAGGAAATTATCCGGACTTACAAAGAGCAAGGCAGACGCAAAGAAATTCAGGGCGTATTACAAAAATTGCAATGGCAGCGAAAAGAAAGCACTATGCCCGAAGATTTGTGTTTCTTGTACGGGGAATATCTCGAAGATTATTTACACGACATCGAAATTTGTCAGGAATTTTCACGCCTTAATCGCGAAAAACTTGCGGAGATAATCCTGTCCAGGGTCGGGGTTTCAGCTGGAGATTCTTTTCATACTACGCATAATTATATCGACACCGACGAGATGATTTTGCGCAAGGGTGCTATCGCGGCTCATTCGGGTGAAAAAGTCTTAATACCGGTTAATATGAGAGACGGCTCAATTTTAGCTACTGGCAAGGGGAATCCAGACTGGAATTTTTCTGCCCCACACGGAGCTGGGCGATTGATGTCCAGAAATGTTGCCAAAGAAAACTTACGCCTCTCTGATTATCAGGAAGCAATGCGGGGAATTTTCACAACGTCAGTCAACGAAAGCACACTTGATGAAGCTCCGATGGCATACAAGTCACTCGGTGATATTGTGAACGCAATTTCCGAAACGGTTGAAATTATCGAAGTCCTCAAGCCGGTCTATAACTTCAAAGCTTCGTCCGAAAATCATGAGTAAATATCATTCCCTGACAGAAATTTCATATGAACGTAGCTTGAACGAAAATTTGAGCGGTAAAAAATTGAGTAATGCGTGCGAGTGTGTTAGAATACGCAAATGAAGTTTGGAGGCTAACACGTGAGTAAAAAAGAAGAGCTTATGGAACGAGTCCGGAATTTAATGAAAGAAGAAGTTTTTTCAGTAACAGATGCTGATGGACAAAAGATTTACTTTTATTATGATTCATCGGAGAAAAGATTATATGTGAAATCCATAAGGGGTAATAGAACTGAAGTACAGAATGTTGCGGAAACTTTTTTGGCTATCATTAATGGGAAAGAGTATCATCAAATGTATCTGGAAGATTTGGACACACACAGAACATCTATTATGTCTGTGCATAGATGGAAGCTCGATCTTGATTAAGCCTGAGAATGTTAATGTTACACGATATGGGGCGTACGTGAAGGGAAACGCTTTCGAACGCGTAATTCATCACAATGGAATTTCTCAACAGTGAATGATACTTGTTGCTAACGATTGGGAAATTTTTCCCCGAAGAGTAGTTTTGCTTGAGAGCGGGAGAATCCCGAGTTGTTGCTGTATCGTTCGTCGCGGCTAAATTCTCGGGAGCGCAATTTCCCTGTCTGACCATGAACGTATTAATCATGAAAGTCAAGAACGCCGATTTTGTGGAACATTCCCATGATAAATATGGTCTCGCAAATTTTCAGAAATTGTATGTTACCTGTCTTGCTTCGTCGTTTGCAACTATTACAGCAGTGATTACTTCCCGTCCGTCAACGCTATATGCCTTGTCATATTCTCTGCTCCGAATTTGTTCTAAACCTTCGATTCTCTTCTTATCAACTTCAGAATGATCCTTCGCGAACTTAAACTCCAGAATTACAATCTTCTTTTCGAACCGCACGATGACATCTGAACGCCCTTCGAACGTGTGAACCTCTGCATATGCTATTATGCCCGCACCTCGCAACAACATCAGGAACAGAGACCTGTACCAAAATTCGTCACGATTTGGAAAGTCATCATATGGTATCTCTGATAGAGCAATGTTATATAATCGCGTAACTTCAACTATATTCCCTGTATCTAACGCCTTCCAGATTTCATTCCCAAGAGGAGCATAACCCTTCACTTTATATACAAGATGCAGATACATACTAGATATAGAGTCCAGAACTTCTCGATTGGGATAATCTAGCGTTAATATCTGCCCATCTTTTTTCTCGATAGTCAGATAACCGCTTTGATACAAAAAACTTTCGGGTTCAGCTCTCTCGATTTCCTCTGAACTTGTGAAATCGCTTTTTACTTTCAAGTGACGATATTGTTCGGGATTCTGAATGTGGTGGTCTTTCATCCACTTGACGATAAACGACGGTGAGCCTGATTCGTACCAGTAATTCGAAAATTCACTCGTCTTGAAGAAATTCAATATTGAGAACGGATTGTAAAGTGTAATTCTGCCGTCAAAACTAAATCCGTCGTAATAATTTTTTAAGCGCGAGAGCAAATCCTCAGAAGTAACGTTAAGCTTAGCTCCGGCATTCTCAATTCTATCCGCAAAATATTGTTCGAGTTCTTGTTGCGTATAGCCTACTATATCGCCGTATTGTTCATTCATTGAAATATCTTCAAGATTATTCAGTGTAGAGAATACGCCTACTTTACTGAATTTGGAAATTCCTGTTAGCATTACAAATTTCAGATATTCATCGCAGCCCTTCAATACAGTGTAGAATGATTGCAGGACTTCTCGCATTTCGTTTGCTTTATCAAGATTGCTGATATTGTCAAGAATAGTTTTGTCGTATTCATCTATTAGAATTACAACTGAGCCGTGAGCTTCAAATATTTCTTCGATTAGTTCTACAAATCTTCCTGACAAACTCTGGCTGTGTAATGTTACTTTATATTTTCTTGCAGTACGCAAAATCATGTCCATAAGCGATATTTCAAGATTTGAAGAAGCTATGGACATGTCAAATTTCAGTACTGGTGACGGGTGCTTTGCTTGTTCAGTGACCCATTCCTCGGCTTCTAACCCTTTGAATAAATCGACTTTTCCGCTAAACATTGCGTCGAGAGTTGAGAGCGTCAATGATTTCCCAAAACGTCTGGGACGCGACAAAAAATATCTCATGCCATTTTGAATCAGTTCGAGTAATTTGCCAGTCTTATCAACGTACAGTAAATTATCATTTCTCAGTTTCTCAAAACTCTGAATTCCTATTGGTAACACTTGCATATTTTTAACACTCTCCCTTCGATTTTGCTTGATTTTACATCATCAAGGCTCCGATTACAAGTTTTTGAGCGTTCACACAATCCGAAATCGCTTCAGAAAATTGGGACAACTTTATCGCGAAATGGCAAACACCGCCGATTATGTGCCCCGCCAAGTGATAGAAAAACAAGCAGCAAGCGTAATGACAAATACGTTTCATAGAGTGTTTATTACTGGAACTCCGGATTTTCGGCGATGGTGTTGCTGGTTAGAATTCCTGAGTGGGGAAGTTTGTGTTTTTTCAGGGCAAAGTAATTTTTCAACCCAGCGTTCCGGACAAACATTAGGCTTCTGAGACGAGAACGCTCATTCTGCAAAATTCCTTTTCTTCTCGCAGTTTCCGTAAAGTTTTCGCGAATAAATTCTTCACGCAATACACATCTTGTGTTCGTAATCATAATGAATCAAGTTTGACAATCTGGAAACCCCCGTTGACCAAACTTTCCAACGAACTTAGAATAAA
>CALEPX010000027.1 GCA_937911045.1 uncultured Fretibacterium sp.
CGAACGTCATAGAAATTCACCGCCTTGTCGGTGATGGTAGTACCACAGGAGAGGGGTAGAATCCCTGAATGTGGGAGTGTTTTTCTGGGAACACAAAATTGTGAAGAGCGGAGGAAAATGGACAATTTTAACCTCTGTCGTTTGTGCCGGCAAAAGTCGCATAATAAATACAATGCAGTTTGCCGTGGGAGAGAAAAAGAATCACATTCACTTCCGTCCCCGGGGGACTGAGGTGAAAAGAAAACGTCTATGGAGTGAATTAATGAATGTTTAATACATAATTGTGGGGGACGATATGAAATAAGAGATGTTTAGCAAATGTTCAGAATGCAGATCAACAACTCAAACACGATTTTTTGATTTCTATTGGGTTATAAGTGAAATGACGCTCGTGTTATTCGTCTGAGCAGTCGGAGATATAATCACAGAACTGCTTTACGCTAATGACGAGTTCGAAAGCGAATTAGAAATAAAACGAATTGGAAGGGAAAAATTATCATGAAAAAAATTATTTTATGTGTCTTCGTATTGCTATTCTCAACACAAGTATTTGCAGCTTCATATGACTCTATTAATAACAAATTAACCGCGCTTGAACGTGACGTTCGCAAAATGGCAGATGGTATAGCGGCTTACAACAAGCCCATCTTTGAAGTTCAGCTCACAAAGAAAGAGCGTACATATGTTGACTGGGAAACTGAAGAAAAAGCTCTAACAGGCGTAATCTGGAATAGAGTATGGGCAAAAGACAACACTGTAGTACTTGGCAGCGCAGATAAGAATAAGAAATTCGGTTCTTTAATGTTCAAAACTACTGATTCTAAGAAGACATTTTCTGGCGGAATCCATGTCGGATCAACTACGGGCGATTTGGAGAGGTTCTTAGGAGCTCCCTTAAACACTGTTGCTAAAGCTCTAAATGAGATGACAAATGGTAGGGCTGTAATTACACAGGGGAATAAAATAACAATTACTGGTCCGGTTCAAGAAACAGATGCTCCTGAAGACCCGTTGATTACTATTAGTTGTGTGAATGGTATGATCACTGAAATATCAATGTCATGGACGGACGCTGACTTGGAGGGCTGTATTTCTCAAAAAGCTCTGAACTTTGCTAATCAAAGAGCAAAAGAGATGGGTATGTCGAGATTAAAATAAAGAACTTTTTTCACATTGACACAGGGAGGAAACGGAAGCAATTCAGTGCTGAAGAAAAAGAAATCTCGCATTATATTACATGTTGATATGGACAGTTACTATGCTTTAATGTACAACTTGGAAAGGAGGCTGAAAAAAATGACTCTGCAACAACAAGCTTATGGATTGATTGATAAATTGCCGGATGACAGCGTCCAAGTAATTATCCAGGTGATGAGACTGATGTTGCCTCATGATAGGACTACGGCAGCTTCTACGCAGACTAGTGCGTTATCTCCTAAAATGAAGGCATATTTGAGAATGCAGGAACTCAGGAAGGAAACTGCAAAATACGATATTTCTGAAGCGCAAAGAGACGCTGCACTGGAAGAAAAATTTGGAACATTTATTTGAGGAGGGGTTGGATGCGGATTCTGATTGACACGAATGTTGCTCTGACATATGTGTCTGGCAGAGAAGATCCCTTTTCAAATGAGGTGGATATCATCATGCGCAAGTGTGCAAATGAAGAGATTGAAGGGGCTATCGCACTTCACTCACTAACTCACTATCGACCATTTGGTATGCGACGAGGAAACTCCCGGAAGATACGAGAAGAGATTGGATTAGACAGATTTGTGAACTGCTTACTGTAGCCGGTGCTGAAAATGATGCTGTACTCGATGCGATTGACAACAAGGAATTTAAAGACTTTGAAGATGCTTTGCAGGACTGTTGTGCAGCATCGATTAAAGCAGATTATACGATAACAGCAAATGTTAGGGATTTCAAAGACGTCAGCAACATTCCGGCGTTGACTCCTAAAGAGTTCCTTGAAATTGTTGGAATTTAGCTCTCCAATCCCCTCACCAGTGGTTGGCGGCACCAATGTCATTAAGCGCTAAGAAAAACAAAAAGATCCTCTGAAAAATTCAGGGGGTCTTATATAGATGAACTGAAAAAACTTTATAATATGCGCTGAGGTGTAGAAACATCTTTTCGAGACTTAAAACATACATTGCTGAAGTGAATATTCGAAGCGTTGAAAATAAATCTGCTGTTGATTATGCTAACGATTTACCAGCAAACTCGAAAATTAAAAACTCAAAAAATTAGGAAGGGAGCTTTTGTTGTGAGTCCAGTAAAACAAAAACACAATGTTGGCCCAAAAGCCATTATTGGAGATACGCAGGCAAAGGAAATGACTGGCAATGTTATTATCCCTGACACTATGAGCGAAATACAGGGCTGGTTGTTTGATGGAAACAAGAACATTACATCAGTGGTTATACCCGGCACTGTTAAGAAGATAGGAGATCGGGCTTTTGCAGACTGTGAAAATCTAAAGACAGTTATTCTGAATGAGGGTATAGAGGAAATAGGAAGCAACGTTTTTACTGGCTGCAAAAATCTTCGTAAAGTTACATATCCTGACAGCGTCACCAAATATCAGGGCTGGACTTTTTACGGAACAAATCTTTCTGCTCCTGTGCTGAATGCTTCCGGGACAATTTTAATTTTCTGTCCGGAATCTGTCTCTGGGAAAGAATGGTCTGTGCCTGATACTGTAAAGACTATCTCATGGCAGGCTTTTATCAAAAATAAAGACCTAGAAATTTTGCACTTGCCGGAAGGTCTCGAAAAAATAGAGCATATGGCTTTCATAGAATGTGGGCTTACTGAAATTACTATTCCTTTTTCTGTCCGCGAAATAGACTCAGAGGCATTCTATTGCTGTGAGAATCTAAAGAAGATCACTATCTTAAATCCTGATACTAAGCTAGGGAGCAGAGCATTTAGAGGCTGTGAAAACGTAAAAGAAATCAACTATGCCGGACTGAGTAAATCAGACAAAATATTTCATTTGATGGGGGAGCCATTCCTGCTTCAGCATACAAATTATTTGTCAAATCTGAATCATATAAAGAATACTGATTTTTTGCGACTGGCTAAAAAATGCGCCCTAGGTGATACAAACGCAATGTACGCTATGGCACTTTTCTTTGAGGAGTGGTCGCATATATCAGGAGCTTCACCGTTTTATATCCGTGCAGCAAATTACTGGCAGTACCGTGCATATTGTCGGGGACATGAAGACGCTTTGAAATGGTTTACTCGTTTTTTTGCTGAACATCCCGGTGAGCATTTGGAGTCTATTCTTTCTGAGAACAGTGATCACAGAGCAAATTACTACACTTACTCGATTTCAGGCAAGCTTCTCAATGAATTGGGATATTTTTTCTTTGAACCGGAGAAAGATTACGAGATCAAACAGTCCGAAGGTGAAGACCTCGTAATAGCTAGTGCGTTTGAAAGTTACGAACCGCCTGATGACGATGGATTTGGCGCAGAGTACAATTATGATTGGTGGTTTCTTGATGAGAATATGCAGCCAATTCCGGGAATTAGGCGGCTCAACGCAACGGTTCGCGAAATAAGATTACCATTTTTCGCAAATGTGAAAGATAAAGCAATCAGGATTCTTAAAGAAAGAAAATAATTTTTTCATGATAAATGCGTCATTAACTAAAGGAGTGTAAAAAATGAGAGCAGAAGACTATCGCAAAGAAGGCTTTGAACTTGAGGAACAGGGAAAATATGAAGAGCATTTCTGAAATATGAAGAGGCCGCAAAAATGAATGATGTACTCTCTATGATCTATATTGCAGGAATGTATTTATCAGGGAATTTTCGTCCCGTTGCAAGAGAAATTTTGCAAGAGTTGAAGCTGACGAACGAAATTGAAACGGAAATAATTTGTTAAGCGATATATCATCATTGCATGAACGATTTGTTGAAAGCTATCCAGGCACGTTTTAATAATCTGCGTGAAGAATTTGGCATGAAAAGTATAAACAAATTTATAAGCCTGATTTTGCGTCATAAACTTGAGGTTATCGGAGTAACTTTAGATGAGCACGGCTGGGCAAATGTTGATGAATTAATCAAATATCAGGGCAAATCAAGGACACTCAATTTTGAATTGCCTGAAGTCCTTCCGCCTGAAATTTTATATCACGGAACCAGAGAGAAGTTTGTAAAATTAAGTGAAAGACTGTTTTACTTTTTATCGTTCAGTGAATGGAGTATGGCTAACAAAATCAGTATCGTGGAAATATTTAATAAAAGAATCGATGGAAATAAATGAATCAATCTAAAGATGTCACAGGTAAAATAAGAATAAGAACCAGCATTATCGGTATTATCAAATTCGATAACCATAGTGCTTGACGTAGTTAATAATTTAAGGAGATACACTATAATGAGAATAATCACTACAGTTTTGTTATTTATATTACTCACAGTTGCCTCTGCTTTTGCTGAAGAATTTATTTATGTTTACATTGGGCAAGACGTGCTTACAATAAAGCCGGAACGTAATTCATCAGCAAATGCGTTTATTGATATACTCAGAAAAAGCGACCTGACAGTTGAAATGCATGACTACGGAAATTTTGAAAAAGTTGGTTCGATTGGCATTTCTTTGCCGCAAAATGATAAACCGATAACAACCAAGCCAGGTGATGTAATTCATGGACTTTTACAAAACTTGGCGAAATTCAAGGATTAGGACAAAAAGAATTGAAAACAATTCTTGGAGACAGCAATGTATCAGTGAGATTTTCATTAACGAAGTAACATACTTTCTTTTTTTTGTGCGTGTTTTTAGGCAATTTTTGCCGCAAGCTGAGCATTTTCGAAGGCTGAAGATGACCTTAGAACGAAGAACATCGCTCAAAGTTCTCCCTCAAGGCGCCGAAACCTAAAGACTGAAGACCGCCGCTCAACGGTAAGCAAAAAATTTTGAAGCATTTCAGCTAAAAACAAAATATCCGCCCCAAAAAGCAGGAAATGATTATTTTTAAGCAAATCTGGCTCTAATTTTCAAAGGATTGTTTACTCCAACCTTCAAAAGAAAACTTCACGT
>CALEPX010000028.1 GCA_937911045.1 uncultured Fretibacterium sp.
AAGGTTCGCCGGGAGCGTGCCGGGCCGACTCGAACCGACCATCAGGTATCGCCCGAACTGGTAGTACAGGTCCAGAAGGCCTCCGTCCACATCGCCCTCGCGCACGCGCTTCAGCCGCTGAGGCACGGTCATGTCATGCCGCTTTGGATCGTCTCCCTGATCCAGACGGATGTACGAGCGCTCCATGAGCCGCGCGTGATCCGCCGTGGCGCGGGTCCAGAGCGCGTCAAAACCGTCGCCCGGGAGCGAGGGCTCGCCCCCGGTGGCGACGCTGATGACCAGCCTGAGTTCTGTCGCGCCGCGGACAGACATCTCTCTTCCATCCGGGATGACGCGCCCGTCCGTGAGCGCGAGGATTCTGACGGCAAAGGGGTGCAGGTCGTCCATCGTGGCGGCGCGCACGGTCATCACAGAGCCCTCAACCTGAATGTCTTTTATGTTCTCGCGCTCATAGCTGAGGCGGACGGTTTTTTCAGGGTCGAGACCCGTGACCCGCGCGAGGATGGCCTGGTCGGGGTAGGAGGCCTGGTACTCCCGGACACAGGCGCGCAAATCTCGAACGTTCCGTCATGGAAGGTGTTGTCTTCGCTCTGAAAGATTCTCTCGAAATCGTCGCTCAACTCGGCGTAGATTGCAGGAAAATTATCGCTTCAGGCGGCGGGGCTAAAAGCGATGTCTGGCTGCAAATTCAGGCGGATATTTTTGAGCGCGAAGTTTACAAAAGTGCTTCAGATGAACAAGCTTCTCTCGGAGCCGCGATAACTGCTGCTGTCGGAACGGGCTATTTCGAGAATTTCGAGACTGCATGCGAACAGTGCGTCAATCAGCCTCAGAAAGTATTTTACCCGAAACACGAAAACGTTGCGATTTATCACAAAGCTTACCCGATTTTCCGAGATATTTACACGCATAATCAGGAAATTTTCGCTCAAATTGCTTCGACGCTTTCTAAACTGGATTGAGAAAGGCATTTCGTTGTCTTTATCAATAAATCAAATCTTATCTTAATCTTTGAAGTCGAAAATCTTAGCGTGTTCGGAGCTTTCAAAAATGTTTCGTTCAAGCTGCATAAAGGGGAAGTTTTGGGATTATGCGGCGTTGAAGGTTCCGGCAAAGAAGACGTATGCGCAGTAATCAGCGGATATATTGCCAGTACAAGCGGAGTTCTCAAACTGAACGGTAAACCAGTTGTGTTTTCATCGCCGTATGACGCACGAAAAGCCGGCATATTATCGGTCCCGAAAGATCGCAGGGATGAAGCCATAATCGGCATATTATCGATTTCGGAGAATATTTCGGTTTCAAATTACGCTACGCTTACAAACTGAAGTCGAGTGTTCCTGCGATAGGCGATGATAAATACATGATGGCGATTTCATCTGTAGCACTTGGCGGAACTCTTTTCTCAGGAGGGCGCGGCAGTGCGTTAAGAACCCTTGTCGGAGTAATTACGGTTATTTCGATTGCGTCAGGCATGAATATGGCAGGAGTTGACCCGCTTTGGAATAACGTTGTGTTCGGAATAGTACTCATTGCAGCAGTAGCGATTAACAGTGAAAAAGGCGGACGTGATCTGATAATCAAGTAATCTTGCGGACAAATTTGAGACGAGATTCGGGCGGTTTTCGAGCAGGAATAGAGAACCGCTTTTTTTTTCGTGAGCAAATATGCTATAATAACGCAAAATCTGAAATATTTATAAACGGAATTTAGCAATGAACAACAAAGGTACGAACCAGGAAAATATACACATTCATAATCAATCGCTTATATTGCGGTCATTACAGCACAGACAGCTCTGTTCACGAGTTGAATTATCTGGGATTACGGGCTTGAAGCAGGCGACAGTTGGGAATATCATAAACAATTTCATTGCACTCGGCTTAGTTGAGGAGACGGGGTCATTTTCTGGTAATAAAGGACGACGCACAATCGGTGTTTGTTTTTCGGACAGGAAATTCAGAGTAATAGGCTTTCGTTTGACGAGGCGTTATTACACGATTGGCATATTCACGCTTGACTGCAATCAGACACACGAATACGTTCACGCTGACACAGCAAACCGTTCTCCGGAAATAATTCTTGAAGAAGTCTGCCGTCATATAAACGCTATTTTGCGAGCTAATCCTGAGTTGAGCTTCTTAGCTGTCGGAGTATCAGTTCCGGGACCGTATTACAAAGATTCCGGTGAAGTAGCGTTGATTTCGGCGTTTCCGGGTTGGAAGAATGTCAAGATCCGGGAGATCATGCAGTCACGAATCAATATTCCGGTCGTAATCGAACATGACGCTAATGCCGGAGTACTTGCAGAGAATATTCTGTCATGCGAATGGGATATGTATGACACAATGGTTTACGTTTCAGCTGGTCAGGGAATTGGAGCCGGCATAATCAATAATGGCGAACTATATTACGGAGCGTTAGGGATTGCAGGAGAAATCGGTCATACATGCGTGCGAATTAACGGGACATTATGCGAATGCGGTAGACGTGGTTGTTTGGATTCATACGCTTCAACCATAGCATTGACACGTGAAATCAGATCGCGAACGGGCATGAACGAGATAGAATTTTCTGATGTTGTGACGATGTTGCAACAGGGACATTCTGAAGCCATGAAAGTGTTTCGGGAAACGATGGAATATATGGGAACCGGGATAATCAATCTTATATACGTTTATAATCCGAAGTGCATCATAATTGGCGACGAGATGTCATCTATTGGCGAACCTGTATTAGAAGCACTGCGCGAACAAATCCAAGCCATGAAAATACAACGTCTAGCAAGTCAGGTGAAAATCGAGCTGGCACAACTTGGTGATTCTGCATATGTAGGAGCAGCGGTTGTGGCGACGCATTACGTTTTTGATCACGTTTCCGAGTTACTTTCAATCGCAACAAGATAATTGAGCTAAATAAGTGAGGGGCAGACTGTCAGAAAACTCCCCAGCCTAGCAAAAATTGGAGATCTTTTTACTAGGCGAAGAGACAAAAAATGCGTTAGAGAGGTTTTCTCATCGTTCTTAATTTTCTGACAGCCTAGGGGGAGGGGAGAATTACATGAAACAATCTCGCTTATTTCTGGTCTCGCCCTCACAAGTTTTTTGTCTGAAATAGACACTGTCAGTCACAATACGCTATTTGTGAACGCAAAGAATCGCTCAATCCCTACGCTAAAAATTTGCAAATTCCTCAACCGGTAAGTTCGTCGCCTTGGAAATGTCAGCATCACTCAGTCCCATCGCTCGCAAACGACGCGCCGTCTCAAATTTTTCTTCGCGCCGACCAGTAATTTTCCCCCCTCATTAACGCCCTTATTCAAAAAATATTCCTCAACAAAGCTTAAAGTCATCTTGTATCCATCTCCCTCTTCAATTACTCGTGTAAATTTCTGTTTCAGTTCAACGTCTTTCAGATTCACTGCCCTGACAATGAAATTAAAAATGTCTCTGCGATCCTCTTCGTTCCAACCCTTGGAAGCTAACTGGCGTGTGAGTGTCAATAATTGAGCAAACTTATTTTCTT
>CALEPX010000029.1 GCA_937911045.1 uncultured Fretibacterium sp.
TCGGACTATACCGCTGGAATACTGATGGGGTAATGTAGTGTCACTTTTGAAAGGACTTAGGTTTATTCTTACGTTTTTCAATGATTTTCCTGGTATTACTTTCTATGCGATTTTCATTTTTTGTCGTAAGCATGAAAAATTCACGTATTTTTTCTACGCTGTAATTACTGTTTATAAGCTTTGCCCTAAAAAGAAAATGATATACAACATTAGAAGATAACTCGTCAATTTCCGAATCTTGCAATAATTCTCTAGCCAGCTCTATTACAAGATCGTGCTGTTCGCCTATCAACATGACCATATCTCCAAGCGAGTGTATTCCAAGAAATTCTATCAATGGAAGTTGATTTTCAGGACTTTGTTCCAAAATTCGTGCATTTGTAATACCTGCTATCTCTTGTAACAAGTTTCGATAAGCCTTATTATTGGCTGTAAACTCAACCAGCGTAATCTTATCAACAGACAATTCATCTAAATTTTGATTGTCAATATTTTGCTTCACAGCGATACTGTACTCATCGAGCTTTGTCAGAATATCAGAAAAAATATCGTCTACGGTTTCAAGTAAACTTGCCGCTTTCGAAAAGCTTCTTCTAATACTTCTAGGTACTTCAAATTCCGTTTTATAACCAAGATCATGCTCTATTTCTGCCCAGCTATGCTGAAGAATTGTCTTGATTTGAACCTCGAACCAAAGATTACTTAATTCACCGTAATTCTCAGGAAGCGCACAAACATAGTGAATAGCAACATAACCAAACGATCTTGCATCAATAAGATTCCTTTTATCCTTTGATTTGTTCCAGTCTACCCTAAAATGCTCACTAATCAATTTAGCAGCTAAATCTACATCTTTAGAAAAATAGCATATGACACGAAAGCCCAGTATGTCATAAATTTCATAAGGACTACTATACAAATCTGGTTTTCTTTCGAGTTTCCCTTTAATGGAATCTATTGTTTTTACACGATGCATGATATGTACCAGCGATAAGCTATTCAAAAGAACTTTATGCAGATTTTCTTCAACAATATCTTCGATAGCTTTGTATTTTTCAATCAGAATCTGTATCTCATTATCTCTTTCTTTCATTACTATCACCTGTATTATAATTCAATTAAAACATTGTTAGTATCTAAAGTACTTGTATACGATACTTTTTTTGCAAGACCAATAAGTATGCGTATTCCTAAGTGGGAAGCGGGATCTTCACTACGGAAAATCTTAAACCATTTTGTTAAATCAAAAGCGCTTCCGTTATCTCTGAATCGAAGTATTAGTTTATTTTTTACAAGCGATAGATTAACTTCCGCACTTTGATTTTTCGTGGAAAATCCGTAATTTAACACGTTCATTCCCAGTTCCTCTATACATAGAGACACGTATACAGCACGCTTTTTACTTAATTCATGTCTTTTACAAAAATCAAACGCAAGTTCCGAAGATGATATTACGTCTTCTTTGGTTGCTATAGATTTTCTGAAGCGATATTCATCTGCAACTCCAAAGCCTGAGGGAAGAAATAACATTTGCTTGAGATTGCTAGGAAAACGCTTTTCATGTATAGCAGCCATTATTACGATTGTACATGACAATAACAGTTCGCTTACAGGAAATGCTGCCCATACACCAACAATCCCAAAGAAATAACCGAGTATAAACGCCGAAGCTACAAGATAAACCAATCTTTGACATATCGAGAGTATATGAGCTCTTTTAACATCTCCGATCGCTTGAAAATAATTCATATAAATCTCGTTAAATGCTAAAAACGGCAGTCTAAATGCGTAAAATTGCATACATAAAACAGTCATTGCAACAGCTGTGCCATTAGACATACTGCCACCTAAATAGAATAAAGCAATTCCTTTCGCTCCAAAGAGGCATAATAATGATATTGCTGTAACGCCAAATAATACATACTTGAAAGACAAACATAGTGTTTCCGAAAGTTCGTCCTCATTTTCTTCACCATAGAAAATTCCGCACATTAAAGCTACAACATCAGCACAACAAGTCCCTAACAAATCCAAAAAATCCGTCGCACTATTCTGCACAGATAAGGCAGACATTGCAAAAGTTCCGCCAATAAACAGTACAAGGTGATTTATCAGTATAGGACGGAAAATATTACATAAGCGTCTAGTCGCTTTGGGAAGACCTTTACTGATAAGTTCTTTTGTTTCTTGCCATCGAAGATTAGAAATTGACAGCTTAAATACAGAATTTCCAGTAATAAAATTATACATAAGAACAGCTAATGCAGCGTAATAGCTTAGTGATGTTGCAAAGCCCATTCCGAACATATCGCCGCCCATGTAAAAAATATTAAATGTATCACCAGCTAAGTTTACCGCAATCGTTGCAAAAACGCTCAGACTTACATTCTTAAATTTACCCTCAAGCTGCATGAATATAACTATAATATTACCCATTACGATAGCAGGTACTCCCAAGAGCAATCCTAAAAGATATTTATTTTTTCACTATCGGGAATAAATCTCCTCTCGCACCTAAGATGCCAGTAAATTGATTTATAAACAATATCCCCAAAAAAGCCAATCCAACAGATAATAAAATTCCTAAAAGACACGTTATTGAAAATATCTGATTTGTCTCTTGACTGTTTCCCTTTCCAATCAAGTGGGAAGACATTGTCATAGCCCCTGAAGAAAGTACTGCGCTAAGTACACCCGTAACTGAAAAGAAAGGTTTTGCTATTCCGAAAGCAGCTATTGCTTCGGCACCTAAAAATCGCCCCGTGAGCATTCCATCAATAATTGCAGCCACTACCTCAGCTAAATCTGCAATAATCATAGCCACTAGTGCTGTTTTGAAAATATTTGCTAAGATATTACTATTTTTCATTTTACGTAACTTCTCCTATCTTGCATGTCGTAAAAAATGTAATCTCGTTACTATATCAGGCGCATGGGCTTATCGAACGGAACCTTCCCATCGTGTGTATCGTATCAGCGTCGCCAGCCTCATAATCCAATTGAATCTTCACGCGCGTTTTGTCTAGCACACAGTCATAATAAACCCATTTCCGCCCCACACACCTAGGAGGAATGTCCGTAGGCAGGCGTTGGGATTCCTCGATGGTGTGGACACGATGCCTCCATGTTGACCTCCTTTGATAATCCGTCATCACTGTTCAATAACGCTCCCATAAATTTTTTCTCAGTTAAGCAACCAAACTGAAAAGTTGCAGAAATTCAAAAATAATTGTATGAAAAAGAATGTTAATCCTTGAGTGCGTTGTTTTGATGTTGGTGATAAAAAATTCTTCGCAGCTCCATAACCCATTAGAACGTATAGTAAAGTCCATACAACAGGAAATAATATCGGAGGCGTACATCTGACTAGCTTTCCTCGTTAAAATTCCAGCGGTAAATCCTACAGTTTCAGAAAACAAAATCCATAAAGAAAAAATTTTCCAGTTCTTAAACATGATTATCAACTCCTTAGCTTTTTATGATTCGTTTTTGCTTTATCATGAAGTCCAGCGGCTCTTAATAGTATTTTGTCTTTTTATGCTTGATGTCTGAATTTTACGCGATACATTTACCACTTTCGCACACACGGCAAAAATACCCAATAACAACAAATTTGTTTCATAGGATTGTGGCGCATGAGACTGAACCTCAAAGATAAAGTCTCCGTCGCTGCGATAATGCACCAGCGTATTGGTTCTCACTAAAGCACGCAAATATCTCCTTTGCCCGCATCGTGAACGGACATTCATGACTTTTTAGCCGGTAATCCAGACCAACGTTAAGAAACCGCTGAGCTTCCTGCAGATGAGCTGTTCCTCATATTCAGAAACCTCCGTGAAACCCTGAATAATGAGAACCAAGAGTATGAAAGCCAGTATTACAGACAACACATTAGTCTCGTTCGAAATTTTAGAGCCTGTTCTCACAATTTTAACGCATGACAACTCATACTGAATTTGCCGATCATTCAGGATTTATGATTGTAAGAAAAACTCGGTAAAATTCTTCACAATTTTTGTCCCTAAAAAACATTTCCACATTCAGGGATTCTAACCCTCTCCTGTGGCACTACCATCACCGACAAGTACAAGGCGGTGAATCTCTATGACGCTCAACCTAAAATTCCAGTAATTAACACTCTAGGGAACGTATTTGTCATTTTGCTTGATTAATGATACTATGACTCGTAGCAAATCATAATCGTAATTTTACGGATTTTCGAAAATCGCAACCTCGTGCCTAG
>CALEPX010000030.1 GCA_937911045.1 uncultured Fretibacterium sp.
CGTCGTCGTCGTCGAGAAAAGCAATATATTCACCTTGAGCTAATTTTATCCCAGTGTTACGAGCAATGCTGACACCGGAATTTTTTTCATGACGAATATATTTTATCCTTCCTTGAAAGCTCATAATCATATCCCTGACTTCATCTCTGAACTCGTAATCTTCCGGGCTATCGTCAACAATAATTAATTCCCAGTCTGAAAATGTCTGAGCAATCACGCTTTCAATCGCTCGCTTCAACATTGAGGGTTCTCGCTTATATGTGGTGATTATGACGGTTATCAAATCTGTGTAAAACTCTCCTGACGAAAAATTTTTATGTGTAATTATAGCTTGACACGTGAATATTTCGGTATCGTATAAGGCTGAATTTTTATTCAACACTGCTATAATTCTAACGTAAACATTTTCACAGGAGGTTAATTTTTTCATAATGCATAAAACTTTTACAGCTATACTTCTCTTAATGTTAATGTTAGTCCCTCAACTTTCATTCGCAGAAGAACCTCAAGAAGGCAAATCGGCAATCTTAGTTGTCTCGTTCGGAACGTCAATGCCCGAAGCTCAGCGTGCAATTGATAATCTCGTCAATGCCGCAAAAAAAGAATTCCCAAGTTCTGACGTGTATTTAACGTTTACTTCCAACATAATACGCCGAAAACTTTTACGTGAAAACTTTGAGCCGTTAGCCGACATTAAGAATAAAAGTTTAAATGTAAATTCTGAAATGTTCGACAAGATTATGTTCCTGATGAACCCCGTTGAAATTCTCGCGACATTAAACGATATTGGATATTCTGAAGTCTGCGTAATGCCGACGCACATAATTCCTGGTGAAGAGTACGACGAGATCAAGAACGTTCGGGATTCATTCGCAAATTTGAGAGGCAAATACGGCTTCAAGAAAATAATTTTGGCAGAACCATATTTGAACGGAGTTGCTGATTGTGATCGAATGGCTGAGATTTTGGCTGCACGCTTCAGGAATTATCTTGATGAAAATTCGGATACAGCTGTCGTATTAATGGGTCACGGAACTCCCGAACATATCGCGAACGCAATGTACTCGCAGCTGCAGTTATCTTTGGACAAATTGCTCTACGGGAGATTTTTTCTTGGAACTGTCGAGGCTAGCCCAAAAATCGAGGACGTAATCGCGAATTTGAAACGTCATCCTGAAATTGACCGACTTGTGATTTCGCCGTTCATGATCGTAGCAGGTGATCACGCGAATAACGACTTGGCTGATGAGAACGACGACGAATCCTGGATCAGCATTCTCAAAGCCAACGGTTACGTTAAGATCGAGAAATATTTAGTCGGACTTGGCGAAGATGAAAATATCAGGGACGATTTCGTCCGAAAAATCCAGAAAGCGATTGACAGGTAAATTTCTTGCACTTGTATCATTCGCGATAATAATTTCGTTTTGGAGAATCACGACTGGAGAATGGGAAATCCCGTTTGAACGCGTGATTCATTTTTTGTCAGCAAATCTTGACGAGTCCGAGAAAATTTTGCCGCAAGCGTTGGTGATTCGTAACGTGAGATTGCCGCGATTAATTTGTTCGTTTGGAACTGGCGGATTGCTGAGTGTTTCGGGAGTGATTTTGCAGGGATTGCTCGCGAATCCGATGGCTGAACCGTATACTTTGGGAATTGCAGCAGGTGCGGCGTTCGGAGCGTCGTTGGGAATAATTTTCGGGGACGGGAATTTGTTTGTGATGCCGTGTGCGTTTGCCGGAGCAGTTTTCGCGTTGATATTCACGGGTATAATCTCGTAAGAATAATTCTGCTCGTGACAAATTCGCTGGGAGTTGCTGTGATTGTGAGTTCGTTTGGCTTAATCGGTTTCGTTGGCTTAATAATTCCGCACGTGATGAGAATCCTTGTCGGAGCGTCGCACTTGAGACTAATAATTTTCGCGTTCATGTCGGGAGCTTGCCTGTTATCATTCGCTGATGGCGTTGCGCAATTAATCGGGGAATTGCCAGTCGGAGTTTTGACAGCGTTGCTCGGAGGAATATTTTTCTGCTGGTTACTCGCGAGGAACAAGTCATAACATATGCTGTTGCGTAATTAATTTGAGAATGCCTGTCGGAGTTTTGACAGCGTTGCTCATAACATAAAAAGATTCCCCGGAGATTTCCTTCACCGGTCATCAGTGGCACCCGAAGTGATCTGTTTATTGCTGCTTCCTTCCGGATCTGACACGTTTCGCAGTACCTCGCCGCACTGAACCGAAAAATTCAATCTCTGGAGAATCTTTGCTAATTATACAGCATAATTCGCGATATTCAATAATTTATCAGCCACTTAGCAAACGCGTAAAACACGCTCATAATCGGGTAGAATAATAAATCGATTATTCCGGTGAAAAGCAACGCCAATAAAATCCACATTCCGTAACTTTCGAGCCACCAGTAATAGCGCATGTATTTATACGGCAGAAACGCTTCCAAAACTCGCGAGCCATCAAGAGGCGGAATCGGGATTAAATTAAACGCTGCAAGTCCAAGATTCAGACTTATCATGATCTCCAAAAATCTTATGCCAGTTCGACCAGTTATCAGGTAAACTCGATCACCGGCAAATTTCCAGAATAACACCGTCAAAATCGCCGTCAAAATATTTCCCGCAACTCCAGCCAATGACACTATTATCAAATCCAGCTTCGGGTGCTTGAAATATCGCGTATTAATCGGGACAGGTTTCGCCCAGCCAAATCCGCATATCAGCAGCATCAAAGTCCCGACCAAATCGAAATGATCTAACGGATTCAGCGACAATCTTCCAGCACGTTCAGCCGTCGGATCACCTGCCCACCACGCAGCAAGCCCGTGACAAAACTCATGAAACGATAACGCCCATATCAACGCAGGAATCGTCAAAAGCAATCTACCCGGGTCATTCAGCAATCTGAAAAACATTCACAAATCACTCCTGTACAAATCATAATTTTATAATTTATTCACAAACGTTATTTTGCTCTCGGAAATTCTGAACGGTAAATTCACGTCCTCCGAAACTTGCGACACTCGCGAAAATTCGCCGGAAATTTCTGGGGCAAGTAACTCGCCTTTAACGTTGAATAACGCGCTGACTTTCTCAGGAATTTTGTGTTCGTCGTAATCCTGAACAAATCTTCGCAGCTTCTCAAATTCGAGATCCAAAATCTTCACAACAAGATCGCATTCCGGGTTCGCAAAAAACGATTTCACGCTGCCCTGAATGTATCCCTGAGAGCCTTCGAACTTGAACTTGCCGCTGACCAGCGCGTCCGAACTCCGAGTAAATTTCATCTGGGCACGAATATCACGCAGAACATTCCCGTCGTAAAAAACTCTTTGTCCGTAAAAATTCACAAGCCCCGTCATAATTTCGGAATCGCCCTTTAATTTCACGTTGATCGAGTTAATCACACCGCGCAATTTCCTGAGATCAAGATTCAATTTTACGTTCGGATTCAGTGTCCGGTACAAATCATCGAGAGTTGTTTCGTTGCCTTCGAGTGAGATTTCGAATTTCGGTTTGGAAAAATCACTCGTTCGCATGAGAATTTCGCCGTTAATCGGGACGTTCAACGCGTACGCCTGAATATTGTCAATCGTCAGGTTATGATTAGCATACTCAAAATTCGCGCTGAAACTGTCAACCGGGAAGCCGGAAATTTTTTTGCCGCGAAAATCGCCCGTGCCTGAAAAAACCGGATTATCAATCGAGCCGCCTACGTCAAGATTCAGATTCACAATTCCGTCGAAATCGCTGCTGTTAATCGACGTGTCCAGATTATCCCAAATCGAAGTCAGCTGCTTAAGATCAAGATTATGAACTGAACCGTGCAAATCGAAAATCCGCTGCGAATTATTACGCAAGATTCCGCCAGTTGCCAGGATTCTCCCATTCCCGAATTTCACATCTGCTCTGTTGATTGCGAGTTCACTCGAAGTCCTGTCCAAATCCGCAACACCGTCAATCTCGATCTCATCGTTGACACCGTTGAAACGTCCGCGAAATTTTGCGTCGAGTAATTGCGTGTCAAATCGAAAATCATCGGCTGTGAAAGTCCCAAACTTCGACACGATTTTTGCGCCGGAAATTCTCAGCTTCTCAACTCGTGCTTTTGCGATAGAAAATCCGGATTTCGAATCACTCTTACGTTCCGACAAATTTTCACGAACTTTACCAAGCTTTTCGGCTAAATTCTCGAATACAAACTCAACGCCGTCAAGCGAAATATGTGAGAACGCAAATTTACCCGTCAATAAATTCCTGAAGCTTAACTCGCAATTCATGTCCGAGACCGTCAAAACGTTTTCTGAATCTGAACTTGCAAGAATCACGTCCTTGAGCACGTAGCCTTTAATCGGATTCCCTGAAATATTCTTCGCAGTCAATCGCAAATTTGCAGTCTCAGCGAAAAATTCACACGCAGAATCCAGCAACGCCTCGCCGCCAACGTTCGCAAAATTCACGAGTAACGCGCCGAATATTATCAACACGCAAATCACAAAGCTAAAACCCCAAATATTTTCCAATCTTCGCAAATGCTTTTTCCTGAGCAAAAATCTCAAGCTCCCCTCTGAAATTAATATCGCTGCATTATTAATAAAATTATAAGCTATGAGCACCGGTTCATGATCGTGTATTTCTCCTAATTTATAATTAAAATGGCTTGAAATCAAAAACGAAGTCTGATATAAGTATAAAAAACAATTTTACCGAACGGTCGTTATTTTTCCGGTAATTTTATTTCTCAAAGTGTTTTATATCACTGGAGTTTGTCGCATAAGTGGAGAGTCCGTTTACCGCTTTGCGTGGATTGAAAAATGATATAGTAAAAAAGATTTATATTGATTTCGTAAAAATTCAGGAGATGTTTTTCATGATAACGCTATTTTTCATCACAACGATAATTTTTCTCGCAATCTGCAATTCACAAGCTCACGCCTGCATGACGATTCTTGTCGGCAGAAAAGCTTCCAAAACCGCTGAAGTTCTCGTCGCTCACAACGAAGATGCTCCGGGGGATTTCCTGATGCAAACTCATCTCGTGAAAAAATCCACACGACCTCAAAATTCCCGAAGAAAATTCGAACCCGATTTAGCCGAGATTACTTTACCGGACGAAACCGCGAAATTATTCTGGTCAGAAGCACGCACGATTCGCCAAAAATATTCAGCGTCGGCATTTTGTGATTTATTCGTGAACTCGAACGGTGTTGCAATCTGCTCGAATAATTGCGCGGAATCAATCGAGAAAAATCCGGACTTAACTGACAGCCAAGATCCCGAAAATATCGGCGGCATTGGCTACGGATTCAGGCGACTTATAGCCGAACAAGCTTTGACAGCAAGTCACGCCGTGAAAATCGCAACTCAATTAGTCGATCGTTACGGTTACGCTTCGAGCGGCAGATCTTACGCATTCGCCGACAAAGACGCAATCTGGGTTATGCAAATCGTCAACGGCAAACACTACGCAATACAAAAAGTCCCCGATGATGAAGTTTGCGTGATCCCGAATCATTACACGATACACGAGCCTTTCAAAAATGCGCCGGGTTGCGGAGAATTGATCGATTACGCGAAAAAACAAAACTGGTTCAGCGGCTTCGAAGCCGGATTCGATTTTGCAGCAGCGTATCAAGACCCGAACTCGAAATCCCTCGACAAGAATATTTACAGGCACGTTCGCACACTCGAATTAATTCTGGATCAGAAACTCGACGAGCTATTAACACAAAAAATCCCGTTCTCCGTCAAGCCCGCGAAGAAAATCGACATCGCCATGCTCAAGAAATTATTACGCAATCATTTCGAAAACACTGCGCAAGATTCTTTCGGGAATAACACGCCGCATTTTTCAAAACCGTTGACCGTTTGTAATTCCGAAACTCTCGAAAGCACAATTATCGAATTTCGCGACAATCCAGCCGGAACAATTCTTCGACGCGCATTGGGTGAGCCGTGTTTGGGAATTTACATGCCGTGGTATCTTGGAATCGAGAAATTGCCGTTGGGTTACGAGTCTCTCAATCCGCAAGAATCTCTCGACACGCATTTCAAGACCAGCGATTCCGAGTTCGAATATTCTGAGCAAAATATCTGGTTCAAAATCCGCGAAATCCAGAAAGCCGCGAACGAATCATTCCCAGAGAAAGCGCAAATTATTCGCTCGATAATCAAGTCCGTCGAAGAAAGACTCGAACGCGAACTCAGCATGATGGACATGCAAATTCTCCCAAGACTTGAGACCGATCCAGAGAACATGACCGCCATGATGGAAGGTGCTGTGAAAACTTGGGCAGTCAGCGTCGAAACCGGATTGAAGCACATAATTTCCGAGGCAAAAATCGAGTTACCGAAAATTCCGCAAGAAATTTTGTTTGACGACGACACAAACGCGTGATAGAATATTCCAGTTTTCGGAGCGTAGCGCAGTCTGGCGAGCGCGCATGGTTCGGGTCCATGAGGCCGGAGGTTCAAATCCTCTCGCTCCGACCATCACAACAACAATGACAAACAAAGTTTCTTATTCATATTCATACATTTCATACATACAGCAAACCTTTCTCCTCTCGGTGTCATAGCATCGAGGGGCTTTTTGCATGTATAATATTCCCAAAATCTTAATTCTAAACAGGAGTGTTACACATGAAAAAAATATTGCTGTTATTACTCGTGATTCTTGTGTTGGGATTCGCTTCTGAACACGCAGCTTTCGCGGGATTGGGTCTTTCTGAGATTCACCATTCGAGAGCAAATATCGTCTCCGGAATCGTCGATTACACCAGCGCAAAATTCTCTCGTCTGGAAATTTTCGTGGCAAGCAACGACGCGGATGTTAAAACGAATCATTTGCACTCGACCGGCACTTTGAAATTATCCAGCGGAAATTACTCGTACTGGGACGGCTTGAATCTGGTCAGCAATTCCGGTGAAGCACGCACTCTGAAATTAGTTCTCGGGAATAACATCACTCAGACCGGCACTCACCAATCGATAAAATTCATTCCGGTAAACAACGCTGGCGAACAAGTGTATTTCTACGGCAACGCTGACTCAGGATTGAACGGCGTAGAGACAGTTTGGCGACTGAATAACGCGAAGGATTTCAACGACTACACGAATCTCCCGAATATCCGAACAACTTCACAACAATTATCAACTTTCGTTCCGTATATCGAGTACATTTTTGTCGAACACGATGACGATTCTGATTCTGATTCCGATTCAGACGCAGAAGACACAGATTCTCAGGACGAAAACTCCGACGATGATGCCGATTCTGATTCTGATTCTGAATCCGAAGATGATTCCGATGAAGATTCTGGTGACGAAATTTCCGACGAAGATTCAGATTACGATTCTGATTCCGAATCCGAAGCCGATGATTCTGAAAACGATGATTCAGATTCCGATCTCGAATCCGAAGACGAAGATACAGAAGATACAGAAGATACAGATGAGAGCGCAGATTCTCAGGACGAAACTTCCGACGATGAAGCCGATGATTTAGATTCCGCTTCTGCCCCCGAAGACGAAGACACAGACGAAGAATCCGATTATGATCCCGATTCCGATTCCGAAGTTTTCCGTGTGAGACGCACTGCCAAAAATAACGTCAAACGCGTTACACTCTCCGAACTTGCTCGACGCGCTGATGAAGAGAACGATTTAGATTACACTTCCGAAAACGTGACTTACATGAAAGGCTTCAACTTTAGCGTGATAAATTCCCAGAACAACAGCACACCCGTAACTCTCCCGACAAACGTTACTTTCACGGTTGAGGACATGTACACGATTTACGGCGAGTCCGTCGCTCTCGAAAATATCACAGCAAGCGCGAAAACTGGCGAAGTAATTTCCGGCTCAGTCGAGTTTGGCTCAGAAGTTCCCGTCGATGTGATTGCGTTCATAACTGTCAGGCTCGATGTACTTGAAAATGGCAGAACAAATTCCTACAAATGGAGATTTCACGGCAACGAATTATCCGGAACAACCAGCCTCACAACAAATCACGTATCCGAAGCACGCTTCAAAAACAACGCTTCGATCTACAAAAGCGCGAAATTCAAAGGGCTGTACTTAACGCTCAATAATCCAACGCGAGTTATCGACAGCAAATACGTAACGACCGGATTAATCGACATTCCAGCAGGCGGCTACACGTTATGTGATGCGTCAAACTCAAAACGAATCTCGAAAGTTGCAGAAGGAACTTCAACAACATTGCCGTTAATTCCAGCTGACTCGTTAAACGATAGAAATTTCGGCGCGGAATATTTCATGAGCAACGGTTCGAAAAAACGTTACAAGATTATTCTGAAGGGTGATGTCGAAAAGAATCTGAACGGTCAAACCCTGACTTGGACTTTCCCCGACAATCTGAACTTGAACGGCTCAGCAACAATTCCGAATTACACTACGACAACTGAACAGCTCGAAGAATTTGTTCCGTATGTTGAGACAGTTTCGTCGGATAATAACGCGATCAGTGCATTGAGCTATAGAATCGTCGATCGATATGACACGATTACACCGATAAGCCCGGATTTCAGAGTTGATTTCAAAATCGCAGTTTACGTGAACGATGTCATGGCTTACGAATCAGATTGGCTGACTGAATCTTGCGAGGGAGTTGTCGATTTGGGAA
The DNA here is from genome assembly GCA_937911045.1 of uncultured Fretibacterium sp. Lineage (GTDB taxonomy): Bacteria > Synergistota > Synergistia > Synergistales > Aminobacteriaceae > JAFUXM01. The sequence continues at coordinate 8,661 of CALEPX010000030.1, forward strand.
ACACTTTCGCGCTGAATAACGTATCCAGTATCTCGGTTATGTTGCGAACGTTCGAGAATGAAGCGTTGCCGTGTACGTATCAGTGGAATTTTATCAACAAGCGTTCGTCGGGTGGTGATACTGACGAATTTGAGGGCTGCAATTTGAATTTCGGATTTACAGGCGTTTTTACGTTGATGGGCTTTGCGCTGATTTACTCTGGGAAAAAATTCTGGCGGGTGAAAAAATAATCCGCGGAGGTGCATAGCATGTTCAGAAAAATTTTTGTGTTAGTAAGTGTGTTAGTAATATTTTCGGGAACGGCGTTTGCTGCTGAGATCGATCTTGCAAAAGCTCTCGCGTCCGGTGAAGCTACGAAAGTTACGATTGCTCCGTTAATCGACGGCGAAGTTCTGAAAGTTGACTGGTACGTTGCGCCATATCTTGCAAAAGCGAATCGTCCGGAAGATCAGCGGATTAATATTTACGTTCCGGAAAATGCCAGCGAAAAATCACCGGTCTTATTCGTGATTAACAACGGCGGTTGGTTCATGGACGATTACGCTGCAACAGTCGGAGATCGTGACGGAATCGCTATCAGAGACGGCGTGAATTACCAGACTGAAATTGACGCAGGCGATGATTTGTCAAAAGGTCGTGAACAATTCAGCGCAATGGCTCTCAAACGCGGATTTGTTGTCGTGTCATACGGTGCGAGATCAAGAGGCAACGGCGCAACAGACGGGAAATTTCTCGGACATTCACCGGCTACAGCAGTCGATACGAAAGCAGCAATCAGATATTTACGCGCAAATCGTGAGTTCTTGAAAGTTGCTGACACGGATCGAATTATCGCGAACGGAACTTCAGGCGGCGGCGCAATGACGAGTTTGATCGCAGCAAGCGGAAACAGTCCGGATTTCTTCGAGTTTCTGTACGATGTCGGAGCAGCTGGAATTTCGCAAAATCCAGACGGAACTTTCACGAGTGATCCCGAAATCGGCGATGAGATTTTCGCGGCTATGGCGTATTGTCCGATTACGGATCTTGGTCACGCGGACGCGGCTTATGAATTTACGTATAATTCTACACGTGCAAAATTATTCGCGGCCGGAAATCTTGATTACTCAGAAGCAGGTGCAGCAAGTCAGGATATTATGCGCAAATCAGATTTGTTAAAAGCAGAATACGCCGATTACGTGAACTCGTTAAATCTCAAACGCAAAGATGGCTCGCAATTAACGTCTGAGAATCTTGAAGCAGAAATCGTGAATTTGATGACGGCTGAAATTGACAAAACGATTCAGGAAATCGGCATCGAGAAAATGCGCGCGGATATTGCAAATTCGAAATGGCACGGAAATTCTTGGCTGATTCTGAATGACGACGAGACTTACGCGTACGATTTTGACGCACACAAATATTTCGTCGCGATGAATACGAAGCTCAAGATTGCTCCGGCGTTCAGCAATTCCGGAATTTACGAGCCTCAGCAGCAGAACGAGGATAATTTGTTCGGCAGCATTTATGATAGTTACAGCCCGTTTGAGTTCCTGTCCTGGAACGAGGATTCCGTGAAAAATAATTCTGTCGGGAAAGATGACACGAATTTGACTTGGGACGAGTACATGCAAACTGAAGGCGGCAAAAATCTCGCGTTCCAGATTAAGATGACTTCTCCGTTTGATTATCTCACGCGCGAAAATAATGTCACAACTGCGCCGTATTGGTACGTTAGATGGGGCATGAAAGATCGTGATTCGTCATTTGCTCTTGAAACGGTGTTTTATCACGAGCTGATGAATTGCGAAAGGATTCGGGATTTGAATTTCGGCTTTGCTTGGCTGTTTCCTCATTCAGGAAATTATGACGCGAAAGAGGCGTTCGAATGGCTTGACTCAGTTTTGGGAAAATAATTTGCTCGTGAAAATTTTGCGAGAATTTTTTGGGACGGGGCTTTGATAGTGAAGTCCCGTTTTTTTGCGCGTCGATATTCAGAAAGTTTGTGTTATCATTCAGGCAAGAATTTTTGGAAAGGCGGCTATCTTTAATTGACAGCTAATGATAATAAATCCGGGTTGCCGGAAAATATGAATTTCAAGAATAATTTGGAAGAACTGCTCGCTCTCAAACAGGCGATGCAGGACAGTCTTTGACTTGCCCGTTCTAAAATCACAGTCCGAGAAATTATCGGGAATAACTGCACAGCCAGATTTTTGGGAACTGGATTCGCGCGAGGAAATTCTCAGGCAATTATCCGGTATAAATTCCAAGCTGGATAATTTCAAGCACATTTGCTCAGAATGCGATGACCTGATCGTTCTCGAAGAATTGATTCGCGATTCGGATTCGGATTCGGATTCTAATTCGGATTCCAGTTCTGAATTGAAACGCGAATTTCTGGAACGTGCGTCTGAATTGCGAAAGTTGCTCGAACGTTATAATTTGCTGCTGCTCCTGAACGAAAATTATGATTCGTCAAATGCGATCTTGATGGTTCACGCCGGTTCTGGCGGTTTGGATTCTCAGGATTGGGCGGGAATGCTGCTGCGAATGTATTTACGTTACGCTGAACGTGAAGGTTTCAAGACTAACATAATCGAATCGATTGAGGACGAAGGCTCGGGAATTAAATCTGCGACAGTTATGATTGCGGGAGAATATGCGTACGGATTTTTGAAGGCAGAGCGCGGAGTTCACAGGCTCGTGAGAATTTCACCGTTTGATTCGGCTCACAGAAGGCACACGAGTTTCGCGTCAGTTTTGGTTTCCCCGGAAATTTCGGACGATGTTGGCATCGAGATTAAGCCCGAAGATTTGAAAATCGACACGTTCAGAGCAAGCGGCGCAGGCGGTCAATACGTGAACAGAACAGATTCAGCCGTTAGAATCACGCATATCCCGACCGGAATCGTCGTAACTTGTCAGAACGAGAGATCACAGCACATGAATCGCGAATTGGCAATGCACGTTTTGAAAAGCAGATTGTATGACATTGCGCTTCAAGAACGTCAGGAACATTTGGCTTCGGTTGTTGGTGACAAGAAAGAGACAACATGGGGCAGCCAGATTAGATCATATGTTTTGCACCCGTACACGCTCGTGAAAGATCATCGCACGAATTTCGAGAAGGGAAATGTTCAAGCAGTTTTGGACGGAGATATTAACGAGTTCATCATGGCATATCTTAAACAGAAAGCAAAATCTAACTCGTCAAACATGAAGGTTTTGGACAATGCGTAAATTTGTATTCATAGCGATATTTCTCGCAGCAATTTTCCCTGAGAGAATCTTTGCAGCGAATTTCGTCCCGGAGCAGAAAATTCTCCCCGTAAACCAGATTAAATCCGGAGCGTCCGGTTACATGCTTACGGTTTTACAGGGCATGAAGCCGTCGAGAATCCCGATCAAAATCGTCAGTGTAGTTCCTCAGAAACCTGCGAAGGATATTTCGGATTTGATATTAATTCGCCTGTTGAATCACACGTTGCTTGCGCGCGGAATGAGCGGTTCACCTGTGTACGTTGGCGGAAAATTAATCGGCGCAGTTTCCAGCGGTTGGGAATTGAGCGATCATTCACTTGCATACGTGACACCGATTGAGTCGATGTGCAAAATTTTTGATGACGCGAATCCTGCGAGTGAATCCGGATTTGCGAATCACGCCGGAGTTTTCACGATTTCAGGCATAAACAGCAGGCACGTGATCGAAAAATTAGAGCGTTCACTTGGAATTGAATTTGTCTCTGGGATTTCGTCAGGAGCGCGGGGATTTCTGCAACCTGAGAATTACGTTTTCAAACCCGGGGATTCGCTCGCAGCTTTGCTAGTCTGGGGAGATGTTGAGATTTCGTCAACTGGAGTTGTCACAGCGACTTCAAGTGACGGAAAATTTCTTGCATTCGGACACCCGTTTTTGCAGCACGGCAGCGCGAATTATCCGGCAGCACGGGCGTTCATTCATGAGACGGTCAAAAGCACATCGTTCCCGTTCAAGTTGTCAAGTCCGATCGCAATTTCAGGGACGATTACTCACGACAAAAAATCCGGGTTGGGCGGTCAAGTCGGTTATTACGCAGCGTCAATCCCGAACGAGTTGGTGTTCAAGAATCTGGATAATAACACTCGCGAAAGTTTCCAGTTTCGAGTTATTGCCGATGAATTTCTCAGCGCGAATTTGCTCGAAGGAGTTTACAGCGGATTAATCGAATCAGCTTGGGGGCGTAAAGGCGCAGGAACTATGTCAGTGAATTTGCGAATCGATGCGAAAGGTGTCGAGAATGGCTGGGCGCGTCGTGATGTATTTTTCTCGGACGAGAATATTTCGGCGAATTGTTTCAAGCAGGCGTCGCAGATTATAAAAGCGTTTTTGACACAGCCGTTTTACAGCGCGATGCCGATTGCGTTTCGTGTTGAAGTCGAAGCTACACAGAATCCGCAAGTCCTGATAATCGAGGATATTCAAACAGTCAATCATGCGAAACCCGGTGAGGAGTTCGAAGTTGCCGTCACGTTGAGACCTTGGAGAGGCGAGAGATTCACGAAGAAATTCACGCTGCGAATCCCCGAAGATGCTACTGGTGTAAGTGAGCTGATAGTTCGCGGCGGAGGTACGCAACCGATGTCACAGCTGGCAGTCGATGAAGGTTGGAAATCTATTGACAGTTTGGGATTGATGCTTCGGGAAATTCGTGCACTCGATGCGAATAACCAGTTGATAATCGAGCTATCGAACGACAATATTGATAACGCGCTTAAAAAAGCTATGGCTAAACGCAAATCTTCACGCAAAAATTTCGATGACGCACTTTTGCCCGAACAGCAGGAATACCTGAGCGAGACCAAAGCACGCAGAATCCGGGAAGGCACGCTGAGAATATTCAGTTCGGATTATCTTGTTGACGGCATGATGAAGAGAATAATTCACACGGACGAGAAATAATCATGAGATACGAAAATTTGTTCATAACGATTGAGGGAATCGATGGCTGCGGAAAATCTACACAATCTGAGAGAATCTGCGAATGGCTGACGAGTTTGAATGACTGCGAGACGCTCAGAACTTTTGAACCGGGTGGCTGGTCTGGGGGGAAAATTCTGCGCGAGGTGATTTTGCGTGACGAGAATTTTTCGGGAATGTCGGAGTTATTTCTGTTCTTGGCTGATCGGGCTGGTCATGTTGAGAAAAAGATTCTGCCTGCGCTGCGTTCGGGTAAAAATGTCGTGTGCGAGAGATACGTTGACTCGACGATTGCGTATCAGGCTTCAGGTCACGGGATCGAGAATGTTCGGGAAATTCTTAGTGCGTGTAAATTCCCGGAGCCGGATTTGACGGTGTTGCTTGATATTGCGCCGGAACTTGCGATTAAGCGTGTGAAGAATCGCGGCGAAAATTCCGGTGATAAATTCGAATCTGAGGGCGTGAAATTCATGCGTAAAGTTCGCGGCGAGTATGTGAATCTGGCAAACGAAAATCCGGGACGCTTCCTGAAAATTCCGGTTCTTGAGAATGATTCGGAATCTGAAATTTTCGGGAAAATAATTTCGGGTATTAAGGGGAGAAATTTGTCGTGCCAATTCAGGTAAAACGCAGAAGTTCGGATTCAGGAGCGCAAACACCGGTTCAGGCTGGCAAAGTTGAGTACGGCGGTGGCGGCGGTCATCACACGGAAGCAGCCAGTCATGTTGAAATGTCTCCGTTCTCGTTTGAGGCCGCGATGGAGGCGACGGAACTTGAGGATTTACTGGATCAGCTTTATGAGCTGTCGGATAGGCTCTCAGTTTTTCCGGGCGGGAAATTGATTCAGGAATACAGGAGCGTTTTGCACGAGTTGCTGAAGCGTGCGTCGAAAGGTCTGCGTATTAAACGTGACATGCGCTGGAGGAAAACTGATCGCAAATTATACGTTACGATTGAACGCGCTGAGTCCGCGATGGATGAACTGGAAGAAGCGTTTTTGTACGAGGGCGACAGAACGAAAGCTTTGGCACTGATGGAGGAAATCAAAGGTTGTCTGATCTCGCTGTTAATGTAGCCTGGCAGGAATTGCTGAGAGAAGCCGCGATTCAAAATCCACACACACGAGCGATAATTGCGCCGCAGAAATGGCACATGCAAATTGCAGAATCACTCGCGAAAATCATGCTGAAATCTGAGAGAAATATTCTTGAGAATCCGGACTTGCTGATAATTGGCAGTCTCGAAAAAGCTCCGAATATTGAAGCCTGCAGAAATTTGATTCGGGATATTGCTCTGAAACCTGTGAATGCGGATTGCAGACTGGCAGTGATTCTCTCGGCTGATAAATTGCTTACACACGCCGCGAACAGTTTATTAAAACTCGCCGAAGAACCGCCGTCATATGCGTACCTGCTGTTCTTGATGGAGGACGCGAGATTTTTCCTGCCGACGCTGAAGAGCCGATCTCGCTGCAATATTTTGTGCGATTTCGATGATGAGAGAGAGCCGGAAATTTCAGCCAAGCACGTTCCCAAAAGTGATTCAGATTGGGTCGAATGGCTGGAGCAAGTTCGGAAATTTTCTGCGAAATCAGAGAGTGATTCAGGTTCGGGGAAATCTCGCAAGAAAGCTAAGTCAGGATCAGAATCAGGATCGGAATCGGAATTGGGATTGGGATTGGAATCTAAGCCGGATTTTCTTGTGAACGAGTTGAAATCATGGGTTGCGTGTGCTGTGAGTGACGGGGATTTTGAACTCGCCGCGAAACTTGAGAATTTGCGTGTGATTGCGTCCGAGAGAAATTTGTCGCTTCAAATGATGTCGGACTTGTTGATCTTGATCTTGAAAGACGCGTTTGTCGAGAAATTTGATGTTGCGAATGAATGAGAGAAGGGAAAATAAATTTGAGAGTATATTTGACGGTATTCGGGAAGCCTCGCTATCTGGGAATTGCGAAAATCAGGAACGAAATATACGAGGCAAACAGCAATTTTTTTGAGAAGCACTGCAATAGCTGGGTAGTTTTGCAAACACAACGCGGACTTGAACTCGGATTAATTGCCGGCGCACTTTCGCCCGAACAGGAGGACAAATACAAATTTGCTACGTCTAAGTTTGAGGATTCGACTGAGAAAATATTGCAAAGTGTCGAGTTTGTGAGAATTGCTGACGAAGGGAAAATTGCGAATTATTACCGGCAGCGGCGCGATGAAGCTATGTTTCTGGTAAGAGCGCGTGAGATTGCATTGCAGCACAACTTGAAAATGAAGCTCGTTGATGTTGAGTACACGCTTGATCGCAAAAAGATGTATGTTTACTTCACGTCTGAGCAACGGGTTGATTTCAGGGTGTACGTTCGCGAGTTGGCGCATGAGTTTAAGACGAGAATCGAGATGCGTCAGATTGGCTTTCGTGATGAAGCTAGAATCGTTCGGGGGATTGCGTCGTGCGGCAGACCGTGTTGCTGTAGTTACTGGCTGCGCGGATTTTCGTCTATTGGCATAAAAATGGTCAAAGAGCAAAAGTTTGAACTGAATCCCACGAAGATTTCCGGATTATGCGGCAGATTGATGTGTTGCATGTCGTACGAACAATCGTTGTATAGCGAATTATGGGCGAAACTTCCCGGACCCGGCTCGAAAATCAAGACTGATCAGGGGTTTTACGTTCTTGAGAGTTTGGACATCGGGCGCGAATACGTTCACGTGAGATTTCCGTCTGGAAGATTGGTCTCGATTGCAATTTCTGAATTTCAGGATTTCCAGGAGACTGTTCTGAGCGGCAAAGAATGGGAGAACGCAAACACTCCGAAAACACCGACAGTTTCAGCACGGCGAGTTCGTGTTTTACGCGGAGCTCGTTCCGGGTATTCTCAGGATCAAAAACCCGATAGAAAGCCTGACAAGAAATCTGAGCGTAAATCGCAAAAAAAATTCAAGAGAAAGCATCGTTACTCAAAAAGAACGGATTCAAAGCGAACAGGTTCAAAGAAAGCAGGTGGAAAACATGAGTCATAATTACGAGAGTGCGTGTGAATCAGCGGAATTTATCCGGAAGTTCTTCAAGCGCGAGGAATTACCGGATACAGCGATAGTTCTTGGATCGGGTTTGGGAAGTTTGGTTGAAAGTCTCGATGAGAAAGTTATCTTGCCAAGTTCAGATATACCAAATTTTCCAGTTTCGACAGCTCCGGGACACGCGGGAAAATTTGTGATCGGCAAGCTGCGAAATTCCCGTGAAGTTGTGATTTTACAGGGGCGTGTGCATTTTTACGAGTACGGCGCGATGAATGTTGTGACGTTTCCTGTGCGAGTTCTTGCGATGCTGGGCGTGAAAAATTATCTCGCAACGAATGCGTCCGGTGGTGTAAACGCGGAATTTTCCCCCGGGGATTTGATAGCCGTTCGCGATCACGTGAATTTAATGGGAACGAATCCGTTAATCGGCAAGAATGATTCTCGCTGGAACGAAAGATTTCCGGATATGTCGCAAGTGTATGACCCGGAATTTCTGGAGATTTTTCGGAACATGGGTTTGAAAACCGGAATTTACGCTGCATTTTCTGGACCATCGTTTGAGACACCGGCTGAAGTTCGAATGGCGAAAATTCTCGGGGCGGATTTAGTCGGAATGTCAACGGTTCCGGAAGTTATAGTCGCACACGCAATGGGTCTGAGAGTTGCTGTGTTATCGTTTGTAGCGAACAAAGCTGCGGGGATTTCCGAGGGGAAATTATCCGGACAAGAAGTTCTGGATATGGCGAAAAATTTCTCGGGAAAATTCGCGGATATAATCATAGAATTTACGAGCAAGTTATAAGTAAGAAGGAGTAGTAATTTGAAGTTAAGTAGCAAATTTTTGAGATTGAGTTTGTTTCTGGTAATTGCGATTTGTTTGGGCAGAGCTGCGAGTGCGAGTGCTTCGACGTGGGTGAATTTCCCGACGAGCTGGGACGTTGGACAGGCGTTCGCGGTCTCGATAACGTCAACGGCTGAATACACGAATCCGAAAGTTACATGGATGAATCGCGTGATTAATCTTGCTGTCGAAACTGGCGGAGCTGGGAAAATTTCTTACGCGTTACTCGGCACTGATGTCCGGAATATCAAGCCCGGCGATTATAATATTTCGTTTGAGTTCACACAGGCTAATCGCAAATATTCGGCTTCGGGAACAATCACGATAAATCCGCATAATTATCCCAAACGTGAGGAACTGCGCGTCAGTCAAAAAATGGTCAGCCCGTCTAAAAAAGATATGCCCAGAATACGCAAAGAATCGCAATTAGTCGGAGCAGCTTTGAAAACTATGACGGTTCCGAGAAAATGGACTACACCGCCGATGCAGCCGCTGAAAAATATCACGCTCACGAGCCATTACGGGACTTATAGACTTTACAACGGCACTCCGCGAGCAGGTCACAACGGAGCAGATATTCGGGCGGCAACAGGAACAGACGTTACAGCACCATTCGCAGGGACGATAATTCTGACTGGCTTTCATTATTATGCAGGAGGCAGCGTATATATTGACTCAGGGAACGGTGTTATCACGGCATTTTTTCACCTGAGCAAGATTAACGTGAAAGCTGGAGATCAAGTTGCTAAGGGGCAAATCATCGCGAAAAGCGGCAGCACAGGACGAGTAACGGGACCTCACCTGCATTATAGCTTGATTCTTGGCGGTCAATATGTCGATCCGATTCCGTTATTATCAACAAGCATAACGCAAATGTTAAAGAAGGGCACTCAATCTCAGGTCAATTAATTTATAATATACGAAAATGATTTAGCGATTTAGGGGGAGAATATTTTCATGGCTGACGAACAAGGAAGTTATAACGAATTTAGCGGTGTTTATGACCCGTACGAAAATTACGAGTTCACACGTGATGTTATTTATCGCGATATAGTTTCACCCGAGGCGTTCACTCGCAAAGAAGCGCGCGAGGCTGATAGACGTGCAATGGAAACGTTCGGCATTCCGGGAATTTTGCTGATGGAAAATGCGGCGTTGGCAGTTGTTCGTGAAGTTCGGGATTACGCGATTTTTGCGATTGTGTGTGCTCCTGGCAGCAATGGTGGCGATGGTCTTGCGATTGCGCGGCATTTGTGCATAATCGGCAAGGACGTTCGCGTTTACATTGTCGGTGATCCAAGAAAAGGCTCTGAGGATTTCAAGACGAATCTGAAAGTCATGAGCCATTTAGCACCGGAAGTTTTGAACACAGTCAATGACGATAATTTCGAGGATTTCGTGAGTGCGTTGAAGGGTTGCGAGACTTGCATTGACGCGATATTCGGAACTGGTTTGAATCGCCCTGTTGAGGGAATTTTCAAGCGGGTTATTGACGCGATAAATGAATTTGCGGTTCATACTGTTGCGGTTGATTTGCCGTCCGGACTTGACTGCGACACCGGTGAGGAACTTGGAGTTGCGGTGAAAGCCGAGAAAACTGTCACGTTTCACAGGATGAAAAAGGGATTGGATCTTGCACCGAAATTCGGTGGTGATGTAGTTGTGAGCTATATTGGGATCCCGAATTAATCATAAACGTAAATTAATCTGGAGAGTGTAATAATTATGCGTATAATCAGGAATTTTTTTGTGTTATGTGTGATTATGCTTCTTGCGAGTTCAGCGTTTGCGATGCAGGATATTTATCATTTGTATCCGTATGACACAACGAACTTGAACGGCAATGAGATTTATAATCGTTACGGCTACGAAGGCATTGATTTTAATTATCAGGTACGAGACATGTACCCTAGCACAAGTCCTTCGGTGAATGTTCCGGACGGTCAATGGTTCGCGGTTGTTCAGGAGAATTATTTCCGAAGCTGGTGGTATCGCGCAAATAATCAGACGGTGAGCGGTGACATAGTTTATCGCAGAACTTTGGGCGGAGACGTTCCGGAGATTGCAATGAACACGCTTGCGGATTTGCTGAATGATTTCGATTATGTTTTGATCGAAGAACCTGAACCGTACAGCAGCTGGCGCAATTATGTAGACATGTCAGATTACGATGATTTCCCCGACCCGATTGAGGCTTTGTGCGTGATTATAAAGAATGGCGAGGGCGAGTTGAACCTGAATTTCGGCAATCAATACGCGCGGCATTTCCCGTACTGGTGGGGTCGCGGTGGACAGGACGTTGCTTCACCGAATTACGTTGACTGGCGGAATTATTATTACGACGTTATGAATGGTCCGGTCGAGTACATAATCTCAGCTGACAGAACCAGCATTTACACGCCAACTCGTGCGAATCAGACCAACGAATACATAACGAATCTCTACGCGACAATTTCCGGCGATAAAGTTTACGACGTGAACAAGAATTTGCTCTGGACAATTTCCGGCGATGAAGTTTATGACGCGAATGATATTTTGCGCTACACGATTGACACTGATGAAATTATTGACACGTACGGTAAATCGCAATATTTTTACCGCGACGTCATCAATGACGATAATACTTACACGTATATTTTCAGCATGGCAGCAATCGATGAACAGATTTCGACTTCACCCGAAGATAATAATGATCTTTTAGGATTGTCGAGCGCGTATAATATTTACGTTGAGCCTGAAAATTTCGAATCCGTGAATCCGAGCGAATATCTCGAAGCAACTGTCACGCTTAACGCAAAAAATTCTAAGAATTATTCGAGCGTTCTGGGCTATATTAATTTCCAGCAACGTGCAGATTTAGCTTACGGTTACAAGAATTTCTCGGAGTCGTCGTTAGTGCCGTTTATCGTGGCGAATGTTTTTGACGGAACTGCAACCAGAGCACACCCGCTGGAATTTGAGCTGAGAGTTTTTGACGCTAATAACGATATTGTTGACGTGAAGCGATTTGACTGGAACGTTGACGAGAATAACACACCAGATATTGGATCGTTTTATATATTAATGACGAGCAGTTCTGTTATGCCAAAGTACGAGACTGAATTGCGAATAACGAATCATACCAGCACTCGTTACGGAGTTTATCGCTATGACAGTTTGGCGCGAGATTCGGTCGATGATATTAGACCGTCGTATTGGGAATTTGATTTGCCGTCCGATGCTTTGACACGTCAGGGATTTCTCAGCAGTCGGGTCAGTGCCAATGTCAGCCTCGACAGAAGCGTTCCGTCAAGATTCTGGTTGGACTCGCACTCACAAATTGCTCCGGGACTTGTTACGGTTTACGATGATTTTACGATTGATACGTTACATGACACATCGCCGATTTTCAGCATAAGATCAGCCGTAGATTCTCAGCCTCAGGAATTGCGCCTGCGATATAAATCTGTCACCGGAGTTTCTGCAGCCAGCCCGAGCAGTTTGTATAACGGAGCCGTAACGATTCAGGGATTTTATAAAGGCTTCGCGGACGATACGGATCTCAAAGACACTCGACAAGATTTAGCCAGCATGATGGGATTACCGCCGGTGATTGCGTCACTTGATCATGGGGTTTCAGCTTCAGTGCCAGTAACTTTCACAGCCGGAACAGGAATGCTTGAGCCGTTCGAAATTCACAAAGCTGTTCCCGATGGATTAATCTCGATTGACAGGATAATTTCGGCAGATGCTTCCGGAGATGTTGTTGACTCGATTGATATTCCCGTTGAGATTGCAGTTCAGCCGGTGAAGATTCGCTTCAAGTTGTCACGCAGGGACGGATTAATCGGCGATCACTGGGACGAATTGGAGAGCGCGTCGAAAAATGGAACGGGCGAATTGCTGAATAAGTTCTCGGATTTTGCGTCGATTTGGTTCAGATCAGCTGCAACGGACAGAAAATTTGCGAGTTTGTTCACGTCGATGTCGCGTCGCGGTGTAAGTTACGAAGATTGTCTGAACGCGTTTATTTACGGCGATGATTTGTATCTGGACTTCATAGTTTTCTTGGCGGATTCAGATTGGAGCCATCAGGAAGCAAACAAGACTGCGTATATAAATTTCTTCAGTGACGATGATAACCGTTATATTCTGGTCGGAGATGGAAAAATCGACGGAGTTTGGGATTTAGGAGTGTTCGTTGCCGCTAATAATTACACCGACGAGAGCACGAACACAAGTGAAGTAATTTCTGAGCAACCCAATAGCTCTTCGCCTGAAGATGATGATTCGAAACATTCGAAAGATGACAGCAGCGGAACTTGTAACGGATTCGGATTGAATCTCGTGAGCGGAATTTTGCTGGTGTATTTCTTGCGGAGAAAATATTAGCGTAATCTCGGCAAAAAAATTTCCCCTGAGATCTTTGTCGCTTGAGTGTGAGATCTCGGGGGATTTTTTGTTGCGTAATTATTCCAGCCCGTACTGCCGCAATAATTCGCGATAACGCCGTTCAACTTCATCAGCTTCTTTTTTCTGCTGAATTTGCGCTGGAGTTGGCTGAGCTTTTGGAATTGCTGCCTGAGTTACAGGAGCTGTGACTTTCTGTTGAGTAGTTGTTGTTGATTGAGATCGCGATGAACTCGAACTGGAACTCGATGATGATGATTCGGATTCTTCTGAGCTGCCGTTTCGCATTCGTGCGTAATGTGCGTCGTCCTGTTCAATCAGGAATAATCTCGGACCTCTTGGATCGTTGTCTGCTGCCGTGTAACTTCCGCCGTGAATTGGGCATGACGCTGTCGGGGATTTGCCTTTCGGGAAATATAACGGAACTGCCTGACAGCCTGAGCGCGCGAGATAACCTGACGCTCTGCAAATCGATAATTTTCCGACTTCGACCCATGACGGAGGATTCGTGAAATTCGCCGGAGTTTGCTGTAGAGTAGTCGCGTAGATCATGAATTTTTTCCAGACAGGAGCTGCCATAGTTCCACCGAAACCGTGCCGTCCAAGAGTTTTGTGATCGTCGCGTCCAACGTAAACTGCAGTTGTCAATCCGGGTGCGCCTCCTACGAACCACGCGTCCATGAAATCATTTGACGTTCCGGTTTTGCCGAAGATATTGATTTTCGGAAGTGCTGCGGGTTTTCCAGTTCCTGCTCTTACCGTGTCCTGAAGCATTGAACGAAGCGAGTACGCAGTTTCTGGTCGCATTGCCTGACTTTCAGCAGTTTGTCGAGTCTCGATTACATTTCCGTCGCGGTCTTTTATTTCGCGTATCATCAACGGGACTATGCGTTTTCCGCCATTGTTGAAGCAATTAAACGCTACAGCCATTTCCAACGGTGTCAAACTTGCTGCACCGAGTGCGACTGATAAATCGTTCGGCAAATATTTCGTCTCAATACCCATGTTGCGAGCCATTCTGACGATTACTTCCGTGCCGATATACGCAGCAACTCGAACTGCAACGGTGTTTAACGAATTTGTCAACGCGCGTTGAACTGTGACTTCTCCTGCGTAGCCTTTGCTGGAATTTTTCGGTGACCAACCTTTGCCGCGACTTCCCTTCGCTTTGAAAGTTATCGGAGCGTCGAGAAAATGATCGCTGGGCATAATGTCTTCTTCCATGGCTGCTGCGTACACGATTGGTTTGAAACTTGACCCCGGCTGTCTGAACGCCTGAGTTGCTCGATTGAATTTGCTTTCTTTGAAGTCTTTGCCGCCGACGAGTGCGAGAACTTCACCGGTTTCGGCTTCGAGGCAGACTAACGCTCCAGTTGCAGGTTTCGCGATTGACTGGACAGCTTCACGGCCTTTTTCCTGAAGATTTATGTCGAGTGTTGTGTAAATCTGCAAGCCTCCGCTGTAGACTTCATCTTTGCCGTATTTTGGCAGCAAATCGTTGAATAACAAGTGTGACACGAAATATGGCGCACGGTTAAATTCTTCGATGCGATTCACGCGGCTCTTAAATTCGAGTTTTTCATCGTAGGCTTCTTGACGTTGTTCGGGAGTGATCCAGCCAAGAGATTCCATTCGGCTCAAGACATAATTCTGTCGTGATTTTGCGTTCGAGACGTTGCTGAGCGGATTATATCGTCCCGGGTTCGCGATTAATCCTGCGAGTATTGCTGACTGTGCGAGATCTAAATCTGCCGCGGATTTGTCGAAGTAAGTGTGTGCTGCAATTTCTGCGCCCCAAGCTCCGTGTCCGAAATTGATCGTGTTGAGATATAATTCCAGAATTTTGTCTTTCGGGAATAATTTTTCAAGACGCATCGCGATTATGATTTCCTTTGCTTTACGAGTGACGCTTTTCTCGTGTGACAGGAACAAATTTCGCGCAAGTTGCTGAGTTATCGTGCTTGCTCCCTGAACTTTGCCGCGTTCGACAACGTCCGTCCATAACGCTCGCAAAATCGATCCGACACGAATGCCCCCGTGCTGATAAAACGCCGAATCTTCAGCCGCCAAAACTGAACGCACAAGCCACGGTGAAATCTGGTGCAATTCCAACGGAGTTCGATTCTCGATAAATAATCGCGCTATGACTTCACCGTTACGGTCATAAAGAATCGACGGCAAACTGTTTTTCGGATTCGCGAGTTCAATCATGCTGGGCAAATCCTCGGAAAGTTTCACGACATACCACGCGACACCTGCACTTATCGCACCGGTTGCAAGCAGCATCACAAGAAACACCGTCATGAATAACACTTTCAAGACCGATGGACGCTTGCGTTTTCTGGGAGCTGGGCGCGGAATAATTTCGGGTTTCTGAGTTCTGGAGTTTTGCGAGTTACGCTTGAATTTTGACTTGAGATTCTTCAGACCGAATAATTCGTCGCGAAGTTCAGGATTTACGCCCAAGATTTCTGCTTTTGAGAGCCGGAAGTTTCTCGGGGTTGAATTGGGATTTTCGCGGGTAAAATTTCTGCGGTCGTTGAAATTGAAGTCGAAGCGTTCATTGGCGTTATTTCTACGGGAATTTCTTGTACGTCCGATATTTGAATTTGAGTTTGAGTTTGATTCTCTGTTGTCCATATTTTTTCACAAATGACCTCCCTGCTGTTACATACTTTATTTAACTAACAAGAATAATATCACAACTGCGCTAAAAAATTCTCACTAAGCCACCGCGACGTTCTTGACCTGTGTTCCATAATTTTTCGAAATCGACCAAGTGCTCTTCACCGTAAGTTATCACCCGTACGAAAATATTCTCCCCGTGAAATTCGTAGCCGCCCAGAATAAACCAATGCCATTCCAGATCTTCAAATTTCGGGTCTGAGTGATTCAGCATCAAGTACGGCACAGGCAAATCGCGATTAATCTGGTCAATTAACGCCTCACGCGCAATCTGGAAATTCACGAATCCGGATAATCCTTCGAGCTTGTAATCCGCAAATTTAACGTCACGCCAATATTGCGAAAGTCCCAGCAGATATATTTCGAGAAAATCGATCCCGTGATAACGCGGTGTCAAATACGGTTTCATAATCGCCGCAAATTTCACGAAATCAGAGCGCGTAATTTTCCTGCAATCGAACGGATATAAACTCGAAAAATTTTTCCTCGCAGCCAAGTACATGCAAACATCACACGCCGTCACCGCCGCACAGCCGCCCATGTGCATATCCCACTCCGGCAGCCAATCCTGATTCCCCCCGATTAAGCCGTCAATCGTAATATAATCCAAGAATTTTTTCCCTGAATTTCCCTGCAAATTATTCACCTTTAGTTTTACGTATAAATTTTGAGAATATATTTTAACGCTTTCGTGGCGAATGTGTTAGAATAGTCGAGTTGTAAATCAAGAATCACGAATTTCATGAACTCAGATTCATGAACTCAGAAAGGAAGTTTTATTCATGGCAGATATAATCGGATTAACTTGCACGCAATGCAAACGCAGAAATTACACGACGACGATTAACAAGAAAAAGCAGGCTAAGAAGCTCGAAATCAAGAAATATTGCAAATGGTGCAACGCGTCTGTGCTTCACAAAGAGTCAAAGTAACTTGCAGATAACATCGCGTGAAAAAAATTTTGCGAAAATTATTGCATAACTCGTAAAGTTGTTGTAGAATTTCCGAGGTGTTTTTCAATGCAGGTCCGTGGCTCAATTGGCAGAGCACTGGTCTCCAAAACCGGGGGCTGCAGGTTCGAGTCCTGCCGGGCCTGCCATTTTTGTGTTTAGTCGAACGCGAAAAAATATTTTTTGTGAATGAGAGCAGGCGAAAGATGGCAAAGGTAAGTGCTGTAAAAGTAAAATCAGACAAGAACTCGAAAGTGAATTTCATAAAGGATTTCGTTCGGGAAGCAAGGGCTGAGTTAAAGAAAGTCACATGGCCAACGAGAAAACAGATTTGGTACTGGACGTTAATCGTAATAATTTTCACGTTGGTGGTGTCGCTTTATCTCGGAGTTGTGGATTTTCTGCTCGCGTGGTTATTCTCCGCGCTGTTGGGTTAAAATCATGGACGAACGACGCTGGTATGTTGTCCAGACTTACTCCGGTTACGAGAAACGTGTGGAAGCGGATTTAAGAAAGCGCATTGATGCAATGGGTATGCAGGATAAGATTTTCAACGTGTTGGTTCCGGTTGAGAATCGTCGCGTAGTCAAGGACGGAAAAAGTCGAGAAGTCACGCGCAAATTATTTCCCAGTTACGTTCTTGTCGAGATGATAATGGACGAAAAATCTTGGCACGCAGTCCGACACACTCCCGGAGTAACCGGCTTCATCGGCGCAGGAACTCACCCAATGCCTCTCTCAAAAGAAGAAGCCGAGCGACTCTTGTCAAGCGTTGAGAAAAAATCAGAACCAGAAATCGAGATCGATCTCAAACCCGGCGACATTGTAAGAATCACGAGCGGTGCCCTGAAAGATCATGCGGGTTCAGTCATGGAAGTCAATGCCAAGAACGGCAAAATTCAGCTGCTGCTCAACGGCAACGGCATCAAAGCCGAAGCGGATTATCAATCGTTGGAGAAAATCTAAATTTGAGACCAGAATTTAATCCAGAATTTAATTTCAGAAAGGACAATTTCTAAATCATGGCAAAAAAGGTCGTAGGACAAGTAAAATTGCAACTACCTGCTGGGAAAGCAACTCCAGCACCACCCGTCGGTCCGGCACTCGGTCAGCACGGCGTGAATATCATGGAATTTTGCAAGCAGTTCAACGCCAAAACATCGGATCAGGCTGGCTTGATAATTCCGGCAGTAATTACGGTTTATGCGGACAGAAGTTTCTCGTTCGAGCTTAAAACTCCACCGGCAGCAGTTTTGCTCAAGAAGGCAGTCGGCATCGAATCAGGCTCAGGTGTCCCGAATAAAACCAAAGTCGGCAAAATTCAACGCGCAAAAGTTCGTGAAATCGCTGAGTTAAAGCAAAAAGATTTGAACGCGAACGATGTCGAGGCAGCTATGAGAATGATCGAGGGCACAGCGCGCTCGATGGGTCTCGAAGTTGTTGATTAGTAATCTAGTAATCTAGTAATCAGTAATTAAATCGGGAATTAGAATTTGTGGCAGGATTTTAGAATCTGAGAATCCGTCAATGACCACAGGAGGCGAAATTTATGAAACGAAGCAAACGTTACAGGGCTGCTGCTGAAAAAGTCGAAGGCGGGAAATTATACTCGCTCCGAGAGGCAGTAGAACTCGCGAAACAAGTTGCAACAGCGAAATTCAACGAGGCAATCGAAGTCCACGTGCGCTTGGGAATAGACCCACGACACGCAGATCAGCAGGTTCGTTCGACAGTCACGCTCCCACACGGAACAGGCGTCACGAAAAAAGTCCTCGTAATTACGACAGGTGAAAAAATCAAAGAAGCTCAGGATGCCGGCGCGGATATAGTCGGCGGTGAAGATATAGTTCAGCAAATTCAGGGCGGCTTCATGGATTTCGACGCTGTAATCGCAACTCCGGATATGATGAAGTTAGTCGGACGTTTAGGAAAAGTTTTGGGTCCCAGAGGCTTGATGCCCAGCGCAAAAACCGGAACAGTCACGTTTGAACTCGAAAACGCAATTAAAGAAATCAAAGCTGGTCGTGTTGAGTTCAGAGCTGACAAGGCAGGAATCACACATAACGCTGCAGGTCGCAGAGATTTCTCGGCAGATGACTTGTATGACAACGTGAAGGCGTTATTGCAGGCGATTTACAGAGTTCGTCCGGCTTCGGTCAAAGGCGCATACGTCAAAAGCATCGCAATCACTTCGACGATGGGACCGGGAATCATGGTCGATACAACACTGGCACAGAAAGAAGTCACGGTGTAAAATATAAATCAGCTTTCCAGATATTTATTTCCATAGACAGCAGGTGCTTCACGCTCAATATCCTGCTCAGGAAGAGTGAAAATTCTCGCAGCATAAACTTGCTGTGTTAGGATTGTCTAGTCAAGAGAAAATTAGAAAATTACTCCTCCTGAAGAAATATCACGGGGGAGTTTTTGATATATTAAATTAATCATAACAGGAGGTGAATTAATAAATATGCCAGCAAAGATCAAGTATGAACTCGTTGCAGATTTGAGAGCAAAACTCGAACGTTCCAGCGCAGTATTCGTCGGAGAATATCGCGGAATGACAGTGGCTCAGGCTACAGCGTTGAGAGCAAAGGTTCGTCAGGCGGGCGGTGAATTGAAAATTGCGAAGAATACGCTATTCGAGATCGCAATGAAAGAAGCCGGAAAAACCCCGTTGCCCGATGAGTTGATGGCAGGGCCGAATATTTTCGCGCTGTGTTACGATGATCCGGTCAGCGTCGCAAAAGTCCTGAAGGAATACGCTAATGACAAAACTCAGAAAGCGTTCTTTCTTAAGGGCGGCATTCTCGAAACTCAGGTTTTGAGCCTTGAACAGCTGAACGCACTCGCAGATTTGCCGTCAAAGGACGTAATGCTCGGAATGGTCGTAAGAACGATTGCAGCACCGATTTCCGGATTGGTCAACGCACTCGCCGGAAACGTTCGCAATTTGGTCAACTGTCTCGCACAAATCCGCGACAAAAAGCAGGAATCTGGAGAGGCAGCGTAGAATTAGCAAGTTAAAGTAATTATTTATTTAATATCGCGTAAAAATTTTTATCGGAGGAATATTTATCATGTCAAAAGAAGAAATCATTCAGGCTATTGAAACAATGTCAGTTCTTGAGCTTTCGGAATTGGTGAAGGCTCTCGAAGAAAAATTCGGTGTGTCAGCTTCAGCAGCTCCCGTCGCAATGATGGCTATGCCCGGTGCAGCAGCCGCAGCAGCTCCAGCAGAAGAGAAAACTGAGTTCGACGTTGTGTACAAAGGTCCCGGAGCAAATAAGATCGCAGTAATCAAAGTCGTTCGCGAAATTACGTCACTTGGTCTTAAAGAAGCAAAAGAACTCGTTGACAATCCGCCGAAGAACGTCAAAGAGGGCGTTTCCAAAGAAGAGGCTGAGGAAATCAGGAAGAAACTCGCTGATGCTGGCGCGGATGTCGAGGTTAAGTAATCAGGCGAAATGCTTGAGAATGGGCGGTCACGTGCAGACCGCTTTTTTTGTAAACGTGTAAATGTGTAAATGATGGAGGCTAACGGAAATGATTCAGACTAATAAGAAGAAAATGTTCGTAATCGGATTAATCGTGGTAGTTTTTTTGCTGAATGTCGTATGGACGGTTCTGCAAAACAAATTCGCCCCCAAAGTCGATGAACTCAAAGCCGGAATGCTGCGACTTGAACAGAGGATTAGCAAGTTAGAATCAAGCGGAATTTCGGATATTGCGACGCTCAAAGAGGAATTTGCAAATCTGAAAGTGTTCTCGGATTCATTCTCGGAAAATATAAGCGAATCACTCAAATTTGAGGAAGAACGTTTGGCAACACTTCAGGGTCAGGTTGAAGCCCAGAAAATTCGCATCGAAGCACTCAAGAAAATCGCTCAGTAATAATCGCAAATAATCGCAAATCATCGCGAAAACTCACACAATGCCCCGGCAATCTCACGCTGGGGTATTTTTCACGTAATAAATCACGCAATAAATCATGAATCACGAGATAATATTAATCAAGCAGGAAAATTATAACCAGAATGAGATCGATAGCTCAATTTTGCGCGCGTTCGAGTATTTCGGAGGTCTGACAAAATTCGTTAGTAGCGGCGATAATGTTTTATTAAAAGTGAATCTTGTCTCAGGTCATTCTCCCGAGAAAAGAATTACGACTGATCCGTCAATCGTCAAATCTGTCGCAAAAATGCTTTTGGATTTAGGCGCAAAACCCTTTATCGCGGACAGTCCCGGAATCGATAATTTCTCACGCGCCGCAGAGAAAGCCGGCTTCACAAAAATCGCTGACGAGCTGAAAATTCCGTGCGTAGAACTTGATGAGCCAATCGAAGCTCCGGTTGCAAAAAATCTCGCGTATAACAAGATCAAATTATCACGCAAAGTCTTAGAAGCTGACAAAGTTATTAATCTCGCAAAAATGAAAACTCACGGGCAAATGCTGCTCACACTCGCCACGAAAAATCTCTTCGGATGCGTCCCGGGAAGATTAAAGGCTGGCTGGCATTACAACGTTGGATTAGATCGCGTAAAATTTGCGTCGTTATTGCTGGATATTCACGCTCTTGTCAAACCAGTAATTTCGATTCTTGACGGCGTAATCGGAATGCACGGCGATGGTCCAACTAGTGGCGATCCCTTCAAATTCGGCTTAATCGCAGCGACAACGAATGCTCCGAAACTGGATTTTCACCTGTGCAGAATGATGGGCGCGGAACTCGAAAATTACCCGTTATGGCTCGCGGCAAAATCACGAAATTTTCCGGAATGCGAATTGACACCCGAAGATTTACACGGCGATTTCGGATCAGGCTTCGTTTTCCCGGGCGTGAAAATTCCCAAAACTCAAAGTATGCGCCTGCTCCCGAAGATCAAGTTTCTCGAAAGATTAATGACATCAAGACCCGTTCACATTCCAGAGAAATGCGTTGGCTGCGGAAGATGTCAGGACGTTTGCGCGGCTCATGCCCTGAAACACGAAAATCGCAAATTAACGTTCGATTACGCGAAATGTATCCGGTGCTATTGCTGTCACGAAATGTGTCCTGTGAAGGCGATAAAATTCCGGGAAAGTTGGCTCGTGAAATTGCTCTCGAAAATCTAAGTTGCGAATCATTGCGAAAAAATTTGCTATAATTGCGCAAGTTTGAAATTTAATTCAACGGAGGTTGTATTGTGTCATGAAAAAAATCTTGGCATTAGCGTTATGTTTATTACTGGTTGCGTCTGTCGCGTTTGCGTCGGATTTGGGCAGCCTCATGAAGTCCGGCTCTGAAAATTCGGCTGTGCAGGAAGCAGTCAAAAGTGCCGTCAAAGATGCCGTGAAAGAAAGCATTAAAGAGGGCGTGAAAGAAGCTGTAACTGATGCGGTCAAAGAAGCTATGGACGATGGCAAATTACACGGAAACGATCAGCTCAAGACTTCAAAACTCGCAGCTCAGAGAGGCACCGTCGGTCAAATGCTCGCTGAAGAATTACTCGGCGACAAGAAAGGCGAATTGCTCACGACCTACGAGAAATATACGGACGCAGTGATGGCTCTCAGACA
The DNA here is from genome assembly GCA_937911045.1 of uncultured Fretibacterium sp. GTDB lineage: Bacteria > Synergistota > Synergistia > Synergistales > Aminobacteriaceae > JAFUXM01. Next base: position 31,042 of record CALEPX010000030.1, read on the forward strand.
AAAGAAAGTTCGCGCAATCGTTATGGACGAGATGCCAGCAAAAAGATTCCTGCGTTCAGTCGATGGCTTGATGATTATGCCCGAGGAATTGTCAACTGAGAATTACGCAATCGGCTTCAAGAAGGGTAATTCGGAATTGCTCGAACAAGTCAATAAGATTCTCAACGAAATGAAGGCTGACGGAAGTTTGAAAGCTATAATCGAGAAGTATTACACGAATGATATTTCAAGCTTCAAACCCGAAAATATTGACATGAACCCGGCTGCGAAAAACGGTGATTTAATCGTCGGAACTGAAGCAGGCTTTGCTCCGTACGAACTTAAATCCGGAAACGGCTTTGTCGGAATTGACGTCGAAATGTGTGCAGCAATCGCGAAGAAACTCGATCGCAAACTCGTGATCATGAACATGAATTTTGACTCACTGCCAACAGCAGTATCAACAGGAAAAGTCGATATGATCTGCGCAGGCATTACAGTTACGGACGAGAGAAAACAGAACATGGATTTCTCGGTCGATTATATCGAAGGCGCAAAACAAGTTGCATTAATTAACGCAGATGACTACTCGAAATAATAATAATTTGCAGGATTTGCAGAAACGTTACGGCATGGGTCGTGGGGATATTGTCCTCGCGGTCTGTGCCGTAATTTTGTTGTGGTTGTTGTACAGGTCGGGATTTTTCACGGTTGAGTCATGGGCGGATTTCGGTCGAAGATTTGAGCAGAATTTCATTCGTGAGTCGCGCTACATGATGCTCGTGAATGGTCTCAAGTCTACGATTTTCATGACGTTTTTCTCGACGCTGCTGGGAATTGCAGTGGGCTTAATCCTGAGCGTTATTCGTGTCGCGCACAAAGGCGGAGTTCGAATCCCGTTTCTGAATTGGCTGGCGAATTGCTATATTACAGTCCTGAGAGGCACGCCCGTTATGGTGCAGTTGTTAATCTGGAACTTCACGATTTTCGCGTCGGCCAGAACTCTGAATTTGCAGTACATAGCGATTCTTGCGTTTGGATTAAATTCCGGAGCATATATCGCAGAAATTTTCCGCGGCGGAATTGAATCGATTGACGGCGGTCAAATGGAAGCTGCGAGATCTCTGGGATTGTCGTACGGAAAGTCGATGCGCTTCGTGATTTTGCCGCAAGCTGTCCGAAACGTAATTCCGATGCTGTTCAACGAGTTCATAGCGTTATTAAAAGAAACTTCTGTGGCAGGCTATATCGGAATCGATGACTTGACGCGCGCCGGTCAGGATATTCAATCGCTCACAATGGAACACTCACAGCCGTTAATAATGGTCGCGTTGATATATCTGGCAATCGTGTTGTTATTGTCGCACTTGATCAAACGGCTCGAAAATTGGCTCAGTCGCAGCAAGAGGGGGTAGCGAATCATGATTATCGAGATCGAAAATCTGCACAAGTCATTCAAGCTCAACGGCAGAAGCGAAGAATTACACGTCTTGAACGGAATCACAACCGGCATTAATAAAGGCGAGAGAGTTTCCGTGATTGGTCCGTCGGGTTCTGGCAAAAGCACGTTTCTACGCTGCATAAATCGCATGGAAGAGCCAACGTCCGGCAGCATAAAATTCAACGGTCAGGATATTACGTCCGAAACTTGCGACATAAACGAAATTCGCAGGCATATCGGAATGGTGTTCCAGCATTTTTATTTATTCCCGAATTTGACGGTCAGAGAGAATTTGACGCTCGCACCGGTTCAGCACAAGATTTACACGCCCAAAGAAGCCGATGACAGAGCGAAAGAATTATTATCACGCGTTGGATTACTCGACAAACTCGACGAATGGCCCGACAGATTATCCGGCGGTCAGAAGCAACGTGTCGCAATCGCACGAGCTTTGGCTGTGAATCCTGACGTGCTGTTATTCGACGAGCCAACCAGCGCACTTGATCCGGAAATGATCGGTGAAGTTCTCGCAGTCATGAAGGAACTCGCGGACTCAGGCATGACGATGTATCTTGTCACGCACGAAATGGGCTTCGCGAAGGAAATCTCTGACAGGATATTATTTATCGATAAGGGCGTAATCAGCGAAGAAGGTACACCGTCGGATATTTTTGATAATCCCAAGCAGCCAAGAACGATTGAATTTCTGTCAAAAGTTTTGAGACGCTAAGAATTTGTGATAGAATCGCGAATCGTGTAAAAATATTTTTCGAAAGGAAGCGAAGTTTTTATCATGGCGGAAATAGTAACGTTAGTGATGGAATCGCGTGAGAAGACAGGCAAAGGCGAGAATCATCGTCTCAGAAAAGCAGGTTACGTACCTTGCATTATTTACGGTCCGGAGATTCAAGAAAATATCAAAGGCAAGTTGAATGCTCGTGACGTTCAGAAAGTTTTGGCAGGACGCTGGGAGTCAGCAAGATTCAGCGTTAAATTGCCAAGCGGCGAAGATGAGTTGTGCATTATCCGTGAAGCTCAGAGACACCCGTTGACAGATGCACCGTTGCATATTGATTTCCTGCACTTGGTACGCGGCAAAAAGATCAAAATGAATATTCCGGTTGAAGTCGTCGGAGCAGAAGATTCTCAGGGTATCAAAGACGGCGGAGTTCTGGAAGCTACTCACGAACTCGAAGTTGAAACGCTGCCTATGAGCATTCCTGATGTTATCAAAGTTGACGTGTCGGGCTTGAACGTTGGAGACGCAATTCACGCGAAAGATCTGGTGTTACCTGAGGGTGTTGAGTTAATGGTCGAACCGGACGAAGTTGTCGCGATAATCGTAACGTCACGAGGTGTTGAGGACGCAGCTCCTGAGGAAGAACAGCCGGCAGCCGCAGATGTTGAAGTCGTAGCGAAGGGCAAAGCAGCTAAAGAAGAAGCCGAATAATTTTTTCAAATGCGACTTGTAGCAGGTTTGGGCAATCCCGGCACGCAATATGTTTTCACACGCCATAACATGGGTTGGCTATGTGTCGATCATTTCGTGGCGAATCATTCTCTGGGAGAATCGCAGGAGAAATTTCAGTCGCAATTCTGGAAATCTGGAGACGTAATTTTTCTGAAGCCGCTGACGTTCATGAATCTTAGTGGGCGCGCGATAATCGAAGCCGTGAATTTCTACAAGATCGAACTCGAAAATATCCTGGTAGTTTACGATGACATGGCGTTACCGTTTGGGAAGTTGCGAATGCGAATGAAGGGCAGTGCGGGCGGTCATAACGGAATGGTGTCGATAATTTCGGAGTTAGGCAGCACGGAATTTCCCAGATTGCGAATCGGAATTGGCAAGGCGCAATCGAGCATGATAAATCACGTTCTGGGACATTTGAGCGATGATGAAAGACTTGAGCTTCCAAAAATTCTGGACTTAGCTGAATCAGGAATTGAATCTTGGCTGAGTGACGGGATTGACAAGGCGATGTCAAAAGTGAACTCGATGAAAAACGAATAATAATTACGCAAAATATGCAGTGAAAAGCTCTCGAAAAAATCGGGAGTTTTTTTGTTAGCTATGATATTATGGACTTGAAAAATTTTCCCAAGGAAGGAACGATGTTAATGAAAAAGCAATTCTTAGTTTTAACGACGCTGTGTCTTGTTATATGTATGATATTTGCGTCAACGGTTTCATTTGCAGCAACATTTACGCCGGGAACTTACGAAGGCTCGGGCAAAGGTTACAGTGAAGAATCAAACGTTACGGTCAAAGTTACGGTTGATGATTCGAAAATCACTGCTGTAGAGATCGAAGGTGCTGGTGAAGTTCCGTTCGGAGTTCCGAATTTCGAGACTTATTCCCAAGCGTTAATCGGTCGTACTGACGGCAAAATCGACGCTGTAGCCGGTGCAACAATGACCCGTGACGGAGTTTCTGAAGCTGTGGAGAACGCTCTCAAGAAAGCAAAGCCTGCTCTAGCTTCAGCAGCAACATCAACATTTACGCCGGGAACTTACGAGGGTTCTGGCAAAGGTTACAGTGAAGAATCAAACGTTACGGTCAAAGTTACGGTTGATTCCGACAAAATCACCGCTGTAGAGATCGAAGGTGCTGGTGAAGTTCCGTTCGGTGTTCCGAATTTCGAGACTTATTCCAAAGCATTAATCGGTCGTACTGACGGCAAAATCGACGCAGTAGCCGGTGCAACAATGACCCGTGATGGAGTTTCTGAAGCCGTCGAGAACGCTCTCAAGAAAGCAAAACCCGTTGCAAGCGCAAGTTCCGAAAATGCTGCGTTATCATTCACAGCTGGCGAATATACCGCCTCGGCAAATGGCTACAACGCTCCGGTCGTCGTGAAAGTCGTTTTTGACAACGAGAAAATTACGGCAATCGAAATCGCGGATAGTCACGAAACTGCTCACGTAGGTGATATTGCGTTCGGAATTATGATCCCGGATATGCTCAAGGCTAACGGCTCAGGTGTTGACGGTGTTTCAGGCGCAACTTTCTCTACAAGAGCCTTGCGTAATGCTGTGATTAATGCTGCTGAACAGGCGAATTGCACAAATCTTGACGCGTTCAAGGCCGCAAAAGTTCAACACGCTAAAGATGAGCCGGTTAAAGTGATTTACGATGTAGTAATCGTCGGTGCTGGTGGTGCTGGAGTTGCTGCTGCTGCTCAGGCTGCACAGTTAGGAAACACGGTTCTATTAATCGAGAAAAACGCTGAAATTGGCGGAAATACTTTGGTTTCGGGCGGTCAATATCAGAGCGTAATGCCGTATCTCGTTTGGGATCCGACAAATCCTGACGCAACAACTGGTGTCTACGCTTTCAACGGTCAGACGTATGAGAAAGTGAAATCCGTTCCGGGCTGCATCAAAGAACTCGAAATGATCTATAACTGGAACGAAGCAGAATTTGACGCGGATTATTATAAAGATCACGAGTACGTTGCCGGTGACGCTGCCGAATTATCAAAGCACGGTGTCCACGCAGAATATTTGCCGGTTCTCAAAGCACTCAAAGCCGAAATCAAGCAGTATCTCGACTGGGCTAAACCAAAACTCGAAGCCGGAATCCCTGAGAATCAATTAGCGTTGTTCTCGACACTGAATCTTCACATATTCCAGACTTATTACGGCGGACTGAGACAGAGCGCGGATAAGTCACAATGGATTTACGGAAATGTCGAACTCGTCAAGCAATTCATCGAGGGTGCGCAGGGTTTGAAAGAATGGCTCGAAGCTATGGGTTCGGAATTTCACGAGGACACTCAGCCAACGTTGATCGGTGCGTTATGGTATCGTGAAAACGAATTTGTCGGCGCAAAAGTTGATACTGATGGTGACGGCGTTCCTGAAAATTACCCGGGACGTTGGGGAACGTTTTTTGTAGCTCCGGTGAATGCGTTCCTGAAAGCTAATCCCAAAAATCAAATTATGCTCAGAACGACAGTCAAAGAATTATTAACGGATAATTCGCGCGTAATCGGTGTGAAAGCAACTCGCAATGACGGAACTGAAATCGAAGCTTATGCTGCTAAGGGCGTAATTTTGTCAACAGGCGGTTATGCTGCGAACTTGACGAAAGTTGTCGAAGAGAATATTTACTGGTCAACGGAATATTTATCAACGCAGACGAAAACTACGAATCGCTCATCACTTCAAGGTGACGGCATAACGATGGCTCAGAAAATCGGCGCAGATGTTACGGGACTTGGCTTCACTCAGTTAATGCCTATCTCATGGGTCGATAACGGAAATTTGGCGTTCGGCGGCGGAAATTACGCGTGCTGGATTAATCCCAACACCGGTCACAGATTCGTCGACGAAGGCTCAGAACGTGACGTGTTATCGCTCGCTGAATTTAGAAACGGAATGGATTACAAAGGCTCGAAAGGCGCGTTCCTGGAATTTTACAACGCTGAGCAGTTAATGCCCGCTCCGACACAGTTACCAGACGGAGATTTTCCGGGACGTTATTACAGGCGAAAAATTTCTGAACTCGGCGAATTATTCAAAGAATTGGGAGTGAAAGCTGATCCCGAAACTGTAATCGCAACGATCAGAGCTTATGACAAAGCAGTAATGACTGGCAGCGAATTTCCTGATGTCGGCAAAGCTATCGCGTCCAGATGTGTCGGAAACGTGCAGAAAAACGCGGACGGCAGCTATAATATCGAAAGCTATGATCTTGATAACGCGCTCTTAACGATAAGATTGCTTGCTCCGAGTACGCATCACACTATGGGCGGATTGGTCGTCGATACGGGACGGCATGTTCTGGCGACGAACGGCAAAATAATTCCGGGATTGTACGCGGCTGGAGAAGTTACGGGCGGCATTCACGGCGGAAATCGTCTGGGAGGAAACGCTATAACCGAAATTTTCGTCTCAGGCAGAACCGCAGCTAACACACTTAACGCTGATAACAAGTAAATTTGATATTTTGAATTATTTCTCGAACTCCCTGTGAATTATTAATTGCAGGGGGTTTGTTATTTTTGGGAGTTATTTTTGGGGAGGTGCTTTTCATGATGGAAATGTTATTACGAATCGAAACTGTGTTTCAGTTAATCGTTCAGTACGGGATTTTGCTGCTGGAATTTGCAGGTGTTGCGATTTTGCTCGCTACGACTGTGAAAAGTATTTTCGGGTGTTTGTGCCGCGATTCACGAGTAAGATTGACGCTTGCTCAGGGGATTGCTCTTGCTCTGGAATTTAAGCTCGGCGGCGAGGTCTTGAGAACTGTAATTGTTCGTGAATGGAGTGAGATGGCAATTTTGGGAGCGATAATTCTGCTGCGAGGCGCGCTGACATTCCTGATTCACTGGGAGATCAAGAACGAAGAAGCCCAGATTAAGTCACGAGAAAATATTCATGCCTGATGTTACGTCTTTAACGTGTTCGATTTCAAGATCAAGATTTTTCTCGTCAAGCATTTCACGAATCGTCATTTGTTTTTTAAGCGTAATTCCGATTACGTCAAATCGCCAGCAATTTTCCCAACCGATTTCCTCGATTAATGCACGCGCTGTCCGGATTAGTTTGCGCAATTTCTGAGTGCCGACTGTGTCCAACGGCGCTTGAATTTTCCCGAGAGTTCGACACCTGACCTCGACAATCACAAGCTCCGGAAGATTCGCAACGCTTTCATCGAGCGCAATAATATCTAGTTCGCCGAATTGATTCGAATAATTTCGCCCGAGAATCTTATAGCCAATCTCGCACAAAAATTTCGCGGCACGTTCTTCTGATAATTTTCCGAGTTCAGACGTGTAATTCATCGCGAATTATTTCCGGAATTATTTTCTGCCCTGAGCTTCTTTGTCGAGCCTGTAAACCCACGCCAGAACTCTAGCAACAACTTCGTATAATTCAGCCGGAATTTCCTCGCCAAGTTCAAGCGATATTAACGCCGAAACTAACGCTGCATCTTCAACAATCGGCACATCTGCTTCGACCGCACGTTCGATTATTTTCTTCGCGATGAAGCCCTCGCCTTTCGCAAGCAATACCGGCGCACGCATTTGTTTGCTGTCATATTTTACTGCAACTGCACGTTCACGTTTATTATTTTCTTGATTATCTGCCATGTGATTATTATAAATAATATCTAAACCGTAATGTCAAGTCCCCTTCCAGAAAGCAGCATATCACGTTCACTCTCCGCAGCTTTCCGACTGATCCCGATAAATTGCACCGGTAACGCTACACCGTCCAATTCACGGCGCAATTCTCGACGACGCGATTCCAGAATCCTGAACGTTTCCAATTTTTCTGCGCTGAGATTCAAGTTACACGCTTTGCCATCACTCTCGACTAAGCCGCCGACACGTCCCAAAACTGAGCCGGTTATTCCGAAACCGACTTGCCAATATTTCTGATCTTCATTTTCGTACGAACGCCCGACGTAAATTTTCGCGGTCATGTTTGCCGAGTCATTTATTTCGTGTAAAGGCCAAAACGGTGCTGCTAATAACGCCGGATTAACTTCGTGACGGGGACTTCGCATCAAAATCGACTGAGCCTGCAAAAATCTCGAAATATCACCCTCGCCTTCCTTCATGTTTTTCAAAGCTTTCACAGGATCTTCGCCTTTAGACATTCTCTCGCGTAATTCTTTACGGATTTTGTCCCAGATTTCAGTTGCTTCCGCACCGTTCATAGCCGCATATTCAGACAATAACAGCGCATTCTCTGCCGTCATCGGAACATCTCGCGCCCATAATTCGATCATCGACGATAATTGCTCAGGTTGAGAACCAGATTTTCGCCACGCATCTTTTATCGCAGCCAAGACTTCACTCGATAACGGCAGCCCTCGCGATAACAACGCCGTCGCCAATTCCCTGTCACGCAACGGAACTTGTGACAGAAACGACAACTCGCCCTGAGATAATCGCAAAACCGGAACACCATCAGCACCAGAAGCATCCCAAACAGCGTTGAATCTCTCGCCAACGATTAAATTCACCGTCGCACGCGCGCGCAATTCCTGAGGAACTCCGCGAACGTCTACCCGAACCAAATATGTCCCGTCATCATTTTTCGCTAACACTTGACCTTCAACAGTCATTCCCGTTCGAATGCCAGTTAATCCGGGGCGCGTAACTTGTTGCGTTTGAGTTGGGCTTATCTGGCTCTCGATTTGTCCATGATGCTGCGTGTTCGTGTTTATATTCTGGTTGTAATTCTGGTCAATATTTACGTTAAGATTGCTTATTCCCGCCAAATTATTTCACCTGCCTATTTGCCAGTCGTATCGAGAAATTTCTTGATTTCCTGTCGCAAATTCTCGTCGATTGAACCCATGTCGCGAACTCTCTCAAGAAAATATTTGTCCGCTTTAGTAAAATTCTCAAGATCGTTTATCATGTTTCGGGCAATTTTTTCAAGCGCAATTTTCGTCTCAAGCTTCACACGCTCATCAAGTTCAGGATTATATTTCAACGAATGCAGCAGGAAATATCTTTTCTCAGCGATTTTGCTTTCCGGGTTATGACTTATTCTCTCGATAATTTCCGCAATGATTTTTCGCGCCTCAGAACGTGCTTCTTCGATTTCAGAACCGGAGAGTTTCGCAAAGTTGAACAGCCCGTCACCCTCAAGCTTCGAGAAATTACCGTAACCGTAAAGTCCGCCGAGTGTGAAAATATTTCCCAAACCTTGAGCAATCGATGAGCCTATGTATTCGCCAATGCCGTCGTTGTCGTTAAAGCTTCTCTCACCGGAAACGTAATACCAGATATATGACTTCTTGTAATCCTGGCGCAAATTCTCATCGCCATCGAAATACAAATCACCCAGAATATGCGCTGCAGCCGCGTAACCATCACGTGCTAATATCTCGTAATATTTCGCAGCCTCAGAATAATTTTTCGAAACTTTCATGCCAACACGGTACATTTCTCCGAGCGTCCCAATCGCTTCAATATCTCCGTTATCAGCCTTCATTAGCAAATTCGCAAGTTCAGGACTTCCCAGCATCGAAACTGATCGCATTTGATACGGCAATTTCGCAAAATCAAGTTCTCCGGACTCAATCTGTGACAGAAATATTTTGCTCAAATCTTTTTCCAGCTCGAACGTAATGTTAATATTTATCCTGTCAGCAGCAAGTTGTTTCTCTCCGATTATGAAATACGACACAGCCGCGAACAAATTCTCAGCCCAGTCATTTCGCGAGATATTTGCGCAGAATTTTTCGAGATGTTCAAGTGCGGATTTTCTATCGTTATTCGTGACGCAATTCTGAATATAATATTTCTCAGCTTCGGCGCGCCACTGATCCACACGCAACACAGGTCTCCAGACTTTCTCGAAATTCTCAAGACACACAGAAATTTCCTGAGCATTCCCAATTTCCTGAGCAGCCTGCGCACGATAAATCCAGTACGGAGCATAAAAACGAAATTCTCGCTCAAGATAACGCAGCATAGAGAATCTTTTTGACGCGTCACGCTCATTGACTGCCTTGAATAAATCGTCGAAATTGTTCTGAACCAGCCTGTATTCGTCCGGAATATTATATTTTCGCAGCAAGTTCCATGACGAATTTAGCAATCTGACTTGAAGCGCGTTGTATTTTTCGAGTTCCTGGCGTTCGATTTGCCATAATTCATCGTTCAGGATTCCTCGCACAAAATTTCCTCTTCGACGATATGCAAAGTACGCTCGTGCGCAAGATTTTCCGACCGCAAATAACGCCCTTGTAGACGCAATATTCGGTTCGGGTGTCGTTGTTGCAATATAAGTTACTTCGGATTTTACGTCGCGAAACGCATCCGAGATCGATCTCATAATCTGAGCTTGTTCCCATTTATCGTAATTTTCCTGAACGCGCCGCAAATCTTCCTGAGCCAGAATTTTCCCGTTAATCGTGTTTAGCAATTCTTGATATAACGCGACAATTTCCGGATCTGATTCTATGCTGCCGATTTTGAGATTGCTGATAATATTCCTGTACTCGTAATCAAGCGTGATGCGGTCTTTAGTCGCGATTATCCGGTTAATTGATTCGATCGCCATGTTCAGCGCAAGAATCGTATATTGCGAATCGTAATCTTGCGCGAATGATTGTGTCGCGAATAACACCAGCATTATTATTAAGACAAGTTTCTTCATGATTCACATCTCCTTTTGCAAAAATATTTTCTCATAAGCCGATTTTCCTGCAAAACGATTTCCGGTGAATTGCGCAAAGCCCTTTTTCGAGAATCGCAGCTCTGTGATCTTTCGTTGGGTAGCCTTTATTGTGCGCGAAATTATAGCCCGGGTAAATTTGGTCAAGTGTAAGCATTAATCTGTCACGCAGAACTTTCGCAACAACTGACGCTGCCGAAACCGCCGGAATTAACGCATCCGCCTTCACCAGAACCCACTGCAAAATTCTTCGGTTATCCGGTAATTCATCTAGATCGCTGATTCGTCGTGAGCCATCGACTATTACACACGCAATTTCGCCTTTGATTTCCGGACGGATTTTCATAACGCACTGAGCCATCGACCACAGAGCCGTACGCAAAATATTTTCCTGCTCAATCCTGCGAACACTGCCGAATTTCATTTTCCAAGTTACGCCGAGTTCGTTCATGTATTCGAATAAATCTTCGCGTTCTTGAAAATTGAGTTTTTTCGAGTCCCTCAGACCTGCGGATAATAATTCACGCTCTTGCCGCCGTGTCAGAAAAACTGCCGCCGCCGACATCGGACCTGCCAATGCTCCCGTGCCTGCTTCATCCGTGCCGATTACTGCGCCTCTGTGCCTGAGTTCAGCGAGTAATTCCAGAGCGTCTTCTGGTGTTTCGTGCGAAGTTAGTATCAAGTCCTCTTCGAATAATTGCAGCTGTTGAAAACGTATCATGAATTATCGGGCTGCCATTCCAAAAGCGAAATTTCACCCGGAGCTTCAAGACTTACAAGTCCCAATTTACCAGATGAAAACGATTCGACAAATCTTCGGGCCGCAAGTTCAGGATTCACTCTTCCGCCGGAAATTAAGCAGCCAAATCTCGTGCCGATTCGTTCAAGTGTAATCTCATTTGCTTCATCGGGATCGCAATCAACCGGAATCAGATTCAACATGTGTTTTTCCTTCAGGAATTTGAGCAGATTCAACGCAGCATTTTCCCAGCCGCCTACAGCTTCAGGTTTCGCACAGCCAAGCCACGACAGCATCAAGTGAACGCCGGGTTCAGCATGCGGATCTAAAATTCCAGGTGAGTCCACGATTAACATGCCGTCATTTTTGTACCAGCTCACGGACTTAGTAACGCCCGGAATGCCGCCGACATTTGCGTTTGATTTCTTGATTAGCGAGTTTAGTAACAGCGATTTGCCTACGTTAGGAATGCCCACGACTGCGAGCCTGACTTCGCGATGTTGGGGTTTGTGTTCGAGAATTGCTCCGCGTAAATTTGCAAGACCTTTGCGTTCTCGTAGATTCACGGCGAAAGTTTGCTTCCCGGATTTCAGCCATAGTGCAAGATTTTCTGGTTGAGCGAGATCTTTTTTGGATAGCACGCGTATAACAGGACGGATTTTCGACAACGCACGCGCAAACGGTGCCGCAGTTGATGCAGGTGCACGAGAGTCACGAACTTCGATTATGAGATCCAGTTTTTCGGCGAGTTCCCGTAATTTACGAGAGCCTTTCGCCATGTGTCCCGGATACCAAACAGTTCTAGGCAATTTATTTCGGGATTCCTATTCTGCTCAGAGGCCAGTACCTGAAGAATACCGGACCGCGCAAATCTTCGTCTGAAGCAAATCCCCAAAATCTCCCGTCCTGAGAATTTGGTCTGTTATCACCAAGCATGAAATATTTTCCCTCGGGAACAGTGAACGGCACGCTGGGGAAATATCTGCTCGGGCGCAACGTGAAATTGTCGTGATTCTTCACGTAGGGTTCATTTGTAGGCTGATCGTTTATGTATACGATTCCGTTTTTCATGTCAACTTTGTCGCCGGGAATTGCAATCACACGCTTAACAAAATCACGCTCATGATCCAGCGGGTATCTGAACACGTAAAGCGAGCCTCTCGACGGTTCGGAAAACCAGTTCCAGAATTTCGCGACAAGAACTCTGTCACCAACTTCGAGAGTCGGAATCATTGAGCCGCTGGGAATCCAGAACGCCTGAACAATGAACGTTCGAATAATCATCGCGAGTACGAACGCCCAAATTATCGTCTCAAGAGTTTCGCGCCACCACGGTTTGAAAGTTGCTTCTGCTGCTGCCAATTTAACATTCCTCCGATTTAGATTTAGATTTAGATTGAGATTTTGATTTTGATTCAAACTCAGATTATATTCCAAAAAACGCAATTATTATACAATCACATGACTTGTGCGAAAGAGTTTTTGTGCGGGATTATTTGTAAGGCGTCATTGTATTAAGTATAATTTAGCGAAATATTCAGGAGGGAATATCATGCGAAAGATTAATTTCACAAAGATGCACGGCTGCGGTAATGATTACGTCTACGTGAATTGTTTTGACGGCGGAAATCTGGCGAATGTTAGTCAAGCAGAATTATCGGAAATTGCTGTGAAAATTTCGGATCGGCATTTCGGGATTGGCTCTGACGGCATGATCTTGATTGAACCGGCGAAAAATCCTCAGGCTGATGCGTTCATGAACATGTTCAACTCGGACGGCTCACGCGGAAAAATGTGCGGAAACGGCATTCGTTGTGTTGCGAAATATATTTACGACCACGGAATTATCCCAAGTTCACGCAAAAATACGATTATCGAAACTCCGGCGGGATTGCGCAAAATCGCTCTCGAAATTCACGGCGGAAAAGTCACAGCTGCGAGTGTCTCAATGGGTGTCGCGAAAATTGACTCAGACTTGCCCGAGAAAATTTGCGTTGATAACATGAATCTGGAATTTGTCGGCGTAAATGTCGGCAATCCTCACGCGGTGTATTTTCTGGAGGATAACGCGATTCTGGGAAATTTGCGCGAACTTGATCTGTTGCGTTTGGGAAAATATTTCGAGAATCACGTGCGATTCCCTGAGCGAGTAAATTCTGAGTTTGTCGAGAAGCTCCCTGGTGAGAAAACAGAACTGAATTTCCGAGTTTGGGAACGTGGCAGCGGAGAAACTTTGGCGTGCGGAACTGGTGCGACGGCTGCTGCGTTTGCTGCGGTGAAGCTGGGAATTTTTCCGCGAAATCATGACGTGACGATTCACTTGCTTGGCGGAGATTTGCGTATAAATATTCTCGATGACGATGAGTGCGTGATGACTGGTGAAGCTGTTGAAGTTTTCGACGGGGAAATCATGCTCTGATTCCTGAAACTTGCACATATAACACAAAAGAGCCTCAGATGAGACTCCTTATGTTTGAGGGGGGTAAAACGATCTTTTTCAATCTACTCTCGCAATTCCATGAGAGCGACAAGTGAACAAACCGAGGGATATTCCTCTATACAATCCACGTCCTAACTGCAGGTTTAAGACGATTATTTGCTATTTGTAACTTTCTGATTGATTTGTTCGTTACGTCAAACATTATAGATTAAAAATTCATATTGTCAATACGTTCGGCAAATTTTTTTTCGCGCGGATTTTGCGAGGATTATATTATTCATATTATGCGCTTAATCGGTAATATTCGCGTGTAAGTTTGAAGCGTCCGAATGTAAAATATGTGAATACTTGAGAGATTGCTCCGAATTTGTGGGGCAAATTTTTGTTAGGAGAGCATTTATAAATTGTTGGATTGGTTTGTAGATTTTATTCATAACGGATCACCAGCCGCTGTTGGGATTATCACAATCGCGCTGATGTTGATTTGCGGTTTTGCGCTCACGAGATTAACCAGACTTCTGAAACTTCCGAACGTTACGGCTTATATTATTACGGGGATTTTAATCGGACCGTATTGCCTGAATCTTGTGCCGTCAGCTGTTACGGATAATACGGGATTTTTGCCGGATATTGCGTTAGCGTTCATCGCGTTCAGTACAGGACAATTCTTCAGGTTGAACGCGCTCAAGGGCAACGGAATGAAAGTGTTAATCATAACGGTTTTCGAAGCGTGTGTTGCGTCGGTGTTTGTTTTTATCGCGACGTATTACGTTCTGAGAATGGATTTTGCGTTTTCGTGCGTGTTGGCGGCATTGGCTTCGGCGACTGCTCCGGCTTCGACGATGATGACGATCAGACAGACAGGTGCGAGAGGCGATTTCGTGAACACGTTGCTGCAGGTTGTGGCACTCGATGATGTCGTGGGATTACTCGCGTACAGCATTGCGATTTCGATAGCGTTGGCAAGTTCGATAACTGGTTCGGGATTTGATATTAAGAACGTAATTTTGCCGTTAATAATTAATCTTGCGAGCATAATTACGGGTGCGTTGCTTGGTGTTGTGATGAAATTTCTGATTCCGGAAAAGCGTTCGAAAGACAACAAGTTAATATTATCCGTCGCGATATTATTCGGGTTCTGCGGAATTTGCCAGCTTCTCGGAGTTTCACCGCTGCTTGGCTGCATGTTCATGTCAACGGTCTATATTAATATCACAGACGACGATAATTTGTTCAAGCAGCTAAACAGTTTCAGCCCGCCGATTCTGTTATTATTCTTCGTGAGATCGGGCGTGTGTTTTGATCTCGGAGCGTTGACTGGTTCTCATGCTTCATCAGGTTCAGTCTCGTTATTGACGCTCGGTGTCGTGTATTTTTTGATTCGCATTTTGGGAAAATATGCCGGAGCATTTCTTGGCTGCTTCATAACGCATAAAGACAAACTCGTGCGTAATTATCTCGGACTTGCTCTGATCCCTCAGGCTGGTGTAGCAATAGGACTTGCTGAACTCGGTGCGCGAACTCTTGGGGGCGAAACTGGCAGCGCGCTTCGAACGGTCATACTTGCGTCGAGTGTTCTGTACGAGTTAATCGGACCTGCTAGTGCGAAAATATCACTGTCACTCTCACATTCCTACGATAACACAGCAACTGATGAACCGGTGATAAGTCCTCAGGATGAAGAAAAACACATGGTGAACTTGTTAATCGAACGCATTCGAGAAATCCAGAGCGAAATTCCTCAGCACGAATTACAGCCAGCGTTCTATGATTCTCAGGCGACACAGCCAATGCAGAAACATTTCCCTCATTCACCAAGATAGAAATAATCAAACGGTGCAGGATTGTGCGAGAATCTTACACCGTTATATTTTTGCGCGTTACTTGAGTTTGCCCGATAACAGATTCAGTCTTAACGCATTAGTCACAACACAGAAACTCGACAAACTCATCGCAGCAGCCCCAAACATCGGATCAAGTTTCAATCCCCAAAGACCAGCAGCTAACGGAATGCCGATAACGTTGTAGATAAACGCCCAGAATAAATTCTCGTGAATGTTTCGCAAAGTTGCACGACTGAGTTTGATTGCAGCAGCAGCATCTGTCAAATTGCTCTTCATTAGGACTACATCAGCAGCATCAAGAGCTACGTCAGTTCCAGCACCGATTGCAATTCCAGTATCAGCGCGTGTGAGTGCAGGTGCGTCGTTAATTCCGTCGCCGATCATCGCAACTCTGAATTTGCCGTTATCCTGAAGATTCTTGATAACCTGTTCTTTCCCGTCAGGTAAAACTCCCGCGATAATTTCGTTCACACCGGCTTCGTCCGCGATTGCCTGAGCTGTGCGTTCATTGTCTCCGGTCAACATTACGACTTTGATATTCATGTCCTGCATTTTCCTGATAGCGTTCGCACTGTCGGGTTTGATTACGTCCGCGACAGCTATGATCCCGAGCAATTTGTGATCGCGTGCGAATAATAACGGGGTCTTGCCTTCAGACGCAAGTTTCTCGGAAATATTCTTGGCTTCGTCATCGAGAGTTATTTCGCTGTTGATGAATTTCACGCTGCCTCCGAGCAAAATTTTCTCACCGTCAACAATCGCGCTAAGTCCGTTACCCGGCAATGCTCTGAAATCTGCAACATGTTCGGATGTCAAGTTCTCGTATTTCGCGGCAAATTCAGTTATTGCTTTTGCTAATGGGTGTTCGCTCATTTTCTCAAGTGAGTACGCGTTCGAGATTAATTCAAGTTCAGAAATTCCGCTCGATGGAATCAAATCCGTAACTTTGGGTTCGCCGCTTGTGATTGTTCCGGTTTTGTCGAGAGCTGCAATCTGAATTTTCCCGGCATTTTCGAGTGACGCAGCAGTCTTGAATAATATTCCGTTTTTAGCACCGACTCCGTTGCCGACCATTATCGCGACAGGTGTAGCAAGTCCAAGCGCACACGGACAACTGATAACCAGAACCGCAATTCCGTATGATAAAGCTTCACCGAAATTTTTCCCGAGTAATAGCCAAGCTATAATCGTGATAATCGCAATCGCAATGACACTTGGCACGAAAATTCCGCAGACTTTATCCGCAACTTTTGAGACCGGAGCTTTCGTCGCAGCAGCATCACTCACCATTTTGATAATCTGTGACAAAGTCGTGTCCTGACCAACTCGTGTAGCCTCACACTTGATGAAGCCAGCTTGATTTATCGTCGCAGCAGAAACTTGATCGCCCGGTATTTTGTCAACAGGAATGCTTTCGCCAGTCAGAGCCGATTCGTTCACCGCGCTTGAGCCTTCGAGAATCACGCCGTCAACAGGAATATTTTCGCCGGGTTTCACGATGAATGTATCGCCACGTTTAACTTGATCTATCGGGACTGTAATTTCGCGATTGTTCCTGAGAATTACAGCGGTTTTCGGAGCAAGTTTCATGAGAGATTTCAGCGCGTCAGTTGTGCGACCTTTTGAACGGGCTTCGAGCATTTTACCGACAGTTATGAGTGTGAGAATCATTCCTGCACTCTCGAAATAGAAATCCGGCATGTAAGAATTATTTCCTGCAATCGTGAACAGCAGGTAAACGCTCCACGCGAACGACGCAAACGATCCCATCGCAACAAGTGTATCCATGTTCGGCGCGAGATGCAACAACGAACTGAAGCCGCTCGTGAAAAATTTCTGGTTAATAATCATGATTATCGCCGCGAGAATCATTTGTGCGAGACCGACAGCTGCGTGATTTCCCGCGAAAAATTTCGGCAGCGGAAGATTCAACATGTGTCCCATCGAGAAATACATCAGGATTATCAGGAACGCAATCGACGCGATAAGACGTTTTTTCAGGACGGGCGTTTCGTGGTCGGCGAGAATTTCGGATTCGGATTCAGATTTCGATTCCGGTTTTGGATCTTCGGTTTTGAGTTTCGCACCGTAACCAGCTTTTTCGACGGCAGCGATTATGCTTTGAGAATCTGCGTTGCCCTCGACGGTCATGGAATTTGTCAGCAAACTTACAGCACATGATTCAACACCCGCAAGTTTTTTCACGACACGTTCAACTCTGGCACTGCACGCAGCACAACTCATTCCGGTAATTACGTATTGTTCTGACATTAGAATAATAACAGCTCCTTTTGAAGATATGATTCACACAAGATTGTACTATAATTGCAGTATTATGAATACGGGAGGATTTTTGAAAATGCGAAATTTGCGAGTAATATTAATCGTGTTGAGCATGTTTGTGAATGTTTCGGGAGTTGACGCAGCAGCCTTGCAGCCACCAAGAGCCAATCTCGACGAATCCGAAGTCTATTTCACGAACGCATATTTATATTTCATGAGCCGCAATTACTGGAGCACTCAGAATAATCTTGATCGCGCACTGGGTGTGAATACTTACTTGGTCGATTATTATCTGCTGAATGGTCTCACGCTTGATCGAATCGGTGACGGTGTTGGGGCGTTGGCATCGTTGAATCGTTATCTCGAAGTCCGCCCGTTAGATCCGTCAGTGCCAAGAATCACGAAGAATCTCTCGGAACAGAACGCAATTCTTAGCACAATTCCCGGTACAGCTCCAGTGCCAGCAGGTTGGAAATTTTCGCGCACGGATATTATGACTGAATGGAACACCGGCTTCACTCGTCCGTTGAGCATAAAAGGCATGGGCAAAATCAAATCACTCGGTCAAGCAGTCTGCATTTCGGATACGTACGGAGATCGAGTTTACGTCAAGCCGGCTAATAACACAAACGCGGTTCAGGTTTTCGGATCGAGACCCGGAGTTTTCAGGGAAATTGCGGTAACAAGACCTGTCGTTACATTTCCGATG
The DNA here is from genome assembly GCA_937911045.1 of uncultured Fretibacterium sp. GTDB lineage: Bacteria > Synergistota > Synergistia > Synergistales > Aminobacteriaceae > JAFUXM01. The sequence continues at coordinate 49,627 of CALEPX010000030.1, forward strand.
GGCGATGGAACGTTCATGATTGTGAATGCTAACGGTGAGATTTTCACGTTTGCGAATCTGAATGAACATGCCGGAATAATTTCGCCGGATTTTGTCGGGCAGCTAAGCTCTCAGAATATCTCTGACGCGGAAATAATTTCTGAGAATGAAATTGCGATTGCTGATCCGGTTGAACGAACTGTCGGATTTTACAACGCAGCGACTTTGGACGTGATGGCGTTCTGGTTTCCGCCGGAATTTACGGGAGATTTGCTTTTCGAGCCTGTAGCGATTGAATCATTTGCGGACTGGCTGGCGATTGCTGATCGTGGAAATTCGCGGATATATATCCTGAATATAATGTCGCGTGAATATTTCGTGATAAATAACGTTCCATTGCCGCGTGATATATTATGGTCTCCGCTGGGAGAATTGTTCGTCTTAAGTGAAGAGGGCAGCATTTATAATTACATAATCGATTTTGGCACGAGATCATACGCGAATCGCCATAACGGTGCGATGTATTCCGGTCTCGAAAATATCTGGGCGTTGTTCAGGTCTCCGAACGGGGATTTAATGTGTCTGGAAACTGGCGCGTCGAAAATCTACAAGTCAATCATGACCCCACCGCGCGAGGGTGAACAGGCGTTCTTGGGAATTTTCAGCCCGACGTTGACAATGCAGACAGAAAATCGCGAGAGCTTTATCATCAGCGCAACATTCATGACACCGTTCACGAGTTATCTGCACAGTTCGAGATTAATCGCTCAATCTGCGTGGAATAACCGGACTATGCGAGCCTATGCGCTATGGTCACGCAGAGCGAATTTCGACGGAATGCTTATTCACAGACCGTTGCCTACGGGACAGGTTTTGCCGCTGAATTTGCGTCCTGCTCAGGTGAATCGTGGCAATGATGTTCGGGAAGCACTGCTGTCATTCTGGGTTCTGCATAAAGACAGGCTCACAAATATAGTCGTAGATTCGTCGATTTCGTTCACGATTGATGACTTGATTACGCTGATGAGATTTTGTCTGTTGAACGGACTTGAGCTTGATGTTTGGGCGAGAGAAGTTGTGTCGCCGGGATTGATTCGCGCGTCGGCATTCACTGGCGGAAAAGTGATTTACTCGCTGAAGAATGCACTCGAACTCACAGCACCGGATTCTCGATTGCAGATTCAGATTCCGCTGCCCGAAGAATTATCGTCGTCAGGTTATCCGGGACGCTCTATGTTAGCCGTGTATCTTGACGCAGGATTGATTCAGTCGAGAGCTTGGATGCCGCTGTGGCCGGATTTATTCACGCCGCCTTCGAGATGATAAATGATAGATGATAATATTATTCTGAGGTGATAGCTATGGATTTTCTAAGTCAGATTCCTGCTGGAGGAACGGTATTTAACTCGCTGGCTGTATTTTTCGGCGGAACGATTGGCTTATTAGTCGGGAGATTTATTCCGGAGAGATTGCACAAAGCGATATTTGATTGCTTGGGATTATTTACGTTTTACGTCGGGATTAACATGACGCTGCAAATGAAACATTCGATTGCTGTGTTGCTGAGTTTGGTAATCGGAACGGTAATCGGGGATTTGTGCTTACTCGATTATAAGCTGAATAATCTAGGCGACGTTTTGAAAGAGAAAATGCACTCGTCAAATTCGAAATTCACGCAGGGATTTGTGACGGCGACGTTGTTATTCTGCGTGGGGTCGATGGCGATAATCGGCGCATTTGAGGACGGTTTGCGTCATAACGCTTCGATTCTGGTTACGAAAGGTCTTATGGACGGGATCTCGTCGATATTATTCGCAGGCTCGTTCGGAATTGGAGTAATATTCTCGATTATTCCGATGTTTATATATCAGGCGAGTTTGACGTTCTTGGCTGTATGGGCTGCACCGTTTATAACTCAGGATATGTACGCGGATATTTCTGGACTTGGCGGCTTGATGATAGTCGGGATTTCGCTGAATCTCCTGAAAGTTACGGATTTGAAACTGTGCGACATGCTGCCGTCGTTGATATTAATCGTGCCGTTATCGATGTTATTTGCGCTAATTTGATATAATTCTTGCGAAAATTTTTTGCGAAGGGAAATGTGAATACTATGGGAGTTTTGAAAAAGTACGGGGATTTGCTGCCATTAACTGATAGAACGCCGAACGTGAATCTTGAAGAGGGCTCTACGCCGTTGATATATTTGCCGCGAATCAGTGACAAACTCGGCATAAAATTATACGGGAAATTCGAGGGCTGCAATCCGTCTGGTTCGTTCAAAGATCGCGGAATGGTTCTGGCTGTAGCGAAAGCTCTCGAAGATGGCAAACGTGCGCTGATCTGTGCCTCGACTGGGAACACGTCTGCGTCTGCTGCTGCGTATGCTGCGTATGCTGGGATACCGTGTTTTGTTCTGCTGCCGGCTGGGAAAGTTGCTCTGGGGAAATTGGCTCAGGCTTTGATGTACGGTGCGAAAGTTATCGCCGTGAATGGGAATTTTGACAGGGCTTTGGAACTTGCGCGTGAAGGTGCTGAGAAAACCGGTTGCGCAATGGTAAATTCTGTGAATCCGTTCAGGTTAATCGGACAGCGTTCGGGAGCTTGGGAGATTTGCGATGTGTTGGGGAAAGCTCCGGACTGGCACGCGATTCCGGTCGGGAATGCAGGGAATATCAGCGCGTATTGGGCAGGTTATAACGAGTATTTCAAGCTCGGGAAGATCAAGACTTTGCCTAGAATGATGGGTTTCCAAGCTGAAGGTGCAGCCCCGTTAGTAACGAATCAGCCATGCCCGAATCCTGAGACAGTCGCGACGGCGATTCGAATCGGCAATCCTGTCAGCGCACATTTAGCACGAGCAGCAGTTCAGGAATCAAACGGCGAATTTAACTCAGTGACGGACGAACAGATTCTGTCGGCTCAGAGATTGCTTGCGTCAGAAGGCGGAGTTTTTGCGGAACCGGCATCATGCGCACCGTTGGCAGGTATCTTGAAATTGCGCGATTTGGGCAAATTACCTGATGGAATCACTGTCACGATGATTTTGACCGGAAACGGCTTGAAAGATCCGGATACAGCGATGTCACAAGTCGGCAAACCTATCGAGATTAACGATACGCTCGAAGATTTGATGCGAGTTCTCGAAAGCAAGTAACATGCGAATAGTATTAAAAGTTCCGGCAACTACGGCGAATTTAGGCTCAGGATTTGACACTCTCGGAATGGCTCTGAGCCTGTATAATATTTTCACGGTGAAAGAGATTTTTGACGAAGCGAAATTCTCGTGTGAAGTTATCGGAGAAGGCATGGACGAATTGCGCGATTCTGACTCGAACATGATCGTGAAAAGCTATAAACGTGCGTGTGAAGAATGGCGTGTTAAACCCAAGGGATTTGCTCTTGAGAGTTGCAATGCTGTGCCGTTAAATCGCGGTCTGGGCAGCTCATCGACGGCTGTAGTTGCAGGAGTTGTGTTAGCGAATCTGATTTGTGAGCTGAATAAGCCTGAAGCCGAATTACTGCGAGTTATGACGCTAATCGAAGGTCACCCGGATAATGTTGTGCCGTGTTTCATCGGAGGCATGACGGTATCGTGTTGGGACGGTGAGAATCTGCGTTATGTCAGATTGCCAGCGTTGCCGGAAAACTTGAACGTTATAGCAGCAGTGCCGGATTTTCAGGTTCACACGGAAGATGCGCGGAAAATTTTGCCTGAAAGCGTTCCGTTTAGAGATGCAGTTTTCAACGTAAGTCACGCGAGTATATTATGTGCAGCCTGGGCGATGGGACGTTGGGATTTGTTGCGCGTCGGAATGGAGGACAGATTACACCAGCCTCACAGAGCGAAATTATTCCCGGGTGAAACTGGCGAGAAATTCCTGAGAGAGATTGCAGCTCACCCGGATTGTGTAGCTACAGCAATCAGCGGTTCAGGTCCTACGATGATTGCAATCGTCCACGGGAAAGCCGGCAAGTTAGCAAGTGCGATGTGCAAAATATTCACTGAAGGTAACGCAGCGTCACATTTCTTCGTGCTGAATTGTGCGCCAATGGGAACGGTGATTGATATATGATATATAAAACGAAGATTATGATTGCGTCAGATATTCACGGCTCAGCGTATTATTGCAACGAACTTGTGAAGGCGTATGAACGTGAGAAACCTGAGAAATTGCTTTTGCTCGGGGATATTCTGTATCACGGGCCGCGAAACGATTTGCCACGGGATTACGATCCCAAAACTGTTGCGAAAATGCTGAATGACTTGAATCGCGAATCCGGAATCTTGTGTGTTCGTGGGAATTGTGATTCCGAAGTTGACCAGATGATGATGGAATTTCCGATTATGGCTGAGTATTGCATTCTGTACGTGAATGGCAGGACGATTTTTGCGACACACGGGCACGTTTTTAACACTGCGAAAATGCCGCCGATTTCGTCCGGAGATATTTTGCTGCACGGACACACGCACGTTCCAGCCTGGGAGAATTTCGCCGAGAATTGCGCGTACTTGAACCCGGGGTCAGTTTCGATCCCGAAGAATAACAGCCAGAACAGCTACATGATTCTGAATGACGGCTTATTCGTTTGGAAAGAGCTTGACGGGAAAATATATCACGAATATCGCGTGTAATATAACAATGCAGCCAGAGAAATTTTCATCCTGACTGCATATTTTGTTGCAAGTTCACGTTCACGCTTATACGCTGAATTTCGCAATATTTACGCCATCACTTGCTGAGTAATCGAAATCTCTCATAATGCCGCTAAGAATTGACCATGACAAATCGTTATCGCTCTCAGCCGGATTGAATAACGCGCCATCATACATAACTTTCACGTCAATTTTCGAAGCCGATTCCGAATATTCAGCCAAGAACCTGATATTTCCCTTAACAACCGGAGCTAATATCTGCCGGACTAACTCTTCAAACACTAATTGCAAACGATTCGCAATATTATACGGCACGAGATTTTTCGCGCAGAAATTGTCAATCTGAGAGACTGTCCCGGGGAAATCAAACTCATCAGGCGTAATCGCAATATCAAGAACTTTCAAGTGATGTATGAATATGCGGGTTTTTTCGCGCTCAGGATTTGTGAATATCTTCTCAGGCGGCGCGTCCTCGTAAATTACGCCCTCGTCCATGTAGAAAACACGATTCGAAATGCTGCGTGCAAAATTCATCTCGTGAGTTACGATTAACATGGTCTTGCCGGTGTTTGCGAGTTCGCGTATTACAGACTGAACTTCACCGACCATTGTTGGATCGAGTGCGCTTGTCGGTTCGTCGAAAAGTATCACGTCGGGATTCATTGCGAGTGCGCGTGCGATTGCGATACGTTGCTTCTGACCGCCGGATAATTCGTCCGGATAATTCAGAAATTTATTCGCCAATCCAACCTGAGCAAGTAATTTCATGCCGTAATCATAAGCTTCCTGTTTCGAGACACGCTTGATTTTCACCGGGGCAAGCATAATATTCTCGATTACCGTTAAATGCCCGAACAGGTTGAAACTCTGGAACACCATTCCCATTCTCTGACGCAAGTTCGGTACGTTGTAATTTCTCCGGGTGATTTCCTCGTCGTTGAAAAATATTTTGCCGCCGGACGGTCTTTCGAGCAGATTCATGCAGCGTAACAGTGTGCTTTTTCCTGTTCCAGATGAGCCGATCAGCGTTATTATTTCCCCGTCTTGAATTTCTGCGTTTATGTCTTTCAACGGCGTTACGCCCGGGTAAGTCTTTCTGACGTGTTCAAGTTTTATCATGATAATTCAGCTCCTTTAGTGCGTGTCAATTCCGCGCAAAATTTCGGTGGGTTTGCGATTCTCTGGCTTTAACCTGTTGTGAATTAGCCTCGTGAAGAAATTCAGCCCTCCTGCGAGAATGAAATATATTACGGCAACAGCTATCAATGGGAAAAACGCTTCGTAAGTTCTGCTGCGGACAATATCGCCCATCTTTGTCAAATCCAGAACGGCTATATATCCCACGACTGCGGTAGCTTTGACCAGTTCAACGACGCTTGATTTATACGCCGGCATGAAATGTAACGCGGCTTGCGGCAAAATCACCGTGAAGAACGCTCGAATGTCACTGAACCCGAGTGCGAGTGCAGCTTCAGTCTGTCCTTTGTCAACAGCTTTTACGCCCGAAAGAATCATCGCATAAACCGACGCTCCAAACGTCAACGTGAACGCAATCACAGCTACCCAGATTCCGTGAATGTCAACTTTGCTGAACACGAGATAATACAGGATCATTAGCAACACGACAACCGGCATTCCGTGAATCAGCCACGCGAAGAAATTTGCAAGTGCGTTCGCGATAAAATTCCCGTTTCGACACGACATGTAAATCGCAAATCCCAACAACGTCCCGAACAAAATCGCCAGTACTGTGATAAGAAGCGTAACTCCGATTCCCTGAATGAACAATAGCCATCTGTCCTCACGCACAAACGTTCTCTCAAAACTTGCCGCCAATCCGTCAGTAAAATCAGTAAAATGTGACGAATCTGAATTTAGAGCCTGAGACTGTGCAGATTCATTTTCCGGCTTCAAGATTATAAACACAGCTCCGGTTCTGTAAATCGGCTTCGAGAAATTCACAAGTTTTGCGCGCTCCTGAGTGATTACGATTCCGCCTCCGCCAAGATCAAATTTCCCGGAATTTACAGCTTCAAGAAGAGCGTTTGATTCAACCAAGGACATTTTCAGCGCGTACCCCCGTGACTTACAAAATCTCGCGAGAATTTCCACGTCATAACCCACGAGCCTGTTGTCGCGAACGTATGAATATGGCGGATGTGTCCCGTGTTCAACGCAAGTTATAACGCCGTTCGTATCCGGTAAACTCTCGTAATCAGTCATGAGCTTTCGTGATTCGTCCGTGCTGAACCAGATTTCCTGCAAATTTTCGAGTGTGCCGTCCTGTTCGTTTGCGTCAAGAAATTCGTCCAGTTCTGATAGCAACTTTGCACTCCGAGCGCTCTTGCCTGTGAAAAACGCCGCGTCCAACGTCATGAAAGTTTCGGGAATATGCGTCAAACTCGGATTGATATTTTCAATTACGATTGCTCCGGGTTCATCACGTGCGACCGCGTCAACCTGTCCGTTCAAGAGTGCCGTGATCTGATCCGCAAAATTGTCAATATAAACGACTTGCGCATTTGGAAATTTTTCTCGTACTGCAAGATCATACGCTGTGGGTGCAGCCAGTGCGATTCGTTTTCCGTCAAAATCTCTAAGCGAGGGCAGGGATTTTTCATGCGATTTCATGACCAGCAAAACTATTCCGCCTTTGTAGCTCGGCACGGTGAAATTGACTTTCTCAGCGCGTTCAGGAGTTACGGCTACACCACCGCCGGCAATTTCGCAGCGTCCAGCCTCTAACGCAGGAATCATAGCGGACAAATCCATCGTGACAATCTCAAGCCTGTAAGCGTTTTCACGACAAAATCTCGCGAGAATTTCGACTTCATATCCAACGGTTATATTATCGCGCAAATATGAGAACGGTGCGCTCGCATTATCCTGAGCAAATCTTATTACGCCGTTTGTGTCGGGTAAATTCTCGTAATCCGTCATGATCTTTTTAGTCTCGTCATTGGCAAACCAGATTTCCCTGAGATTAGCCAGTGTGCCGTCAGCTTCAAGTTTGTTTATAAATGCGTTCAAATCGTTCGTGAGTGTGTTGCTTTTTGCCAGACAGAACGCCGTGTCAAAAGTTCTCATGTACTCGCGAATGTAAGTCACTTTGGGATTTTCGGATTCAACAGAAATTGCTTCGGGTTCGGATATGCTAACTGCGTCAATTTTCCCTGAGGTCAGAGCTGTCACCAAATCCGCGCGCGTGTCCAGATACATGATCTTCGCGTCAGGTATTGCGGATTTAGTCACGTCGGCATTGATTGAGCCGGTTAGAACTCCGATTCGTTTCCCAGCCAAGTCTTTCACATGCGCATAACCTGAAACAGAATCTTCAGCACGAACTATGACGACAAAATCCGACGACACAATCACGTCTGAGAAATCGATTTTCTCCGCGCGTTCGGGAGTAATATGCAAATTAGCAGCAACAATATCAACCTTACCACTGGAAGCAACCTCAATTATACCGTTGAAATCGTACTCTTGAAATTCGAGCCCAGCTCCCAGCCACGCAGCAAATCTTCGCATGAGTTCTATGTCATGACCAGTTAGCTCGTTGTTCAGGTAGAACGCGTACGGCGGATTTATTGACACTGTTCCGACTTTGATCGTAAATTCTGGCTTGTCGGGCAGAGTTATCTCGGGCATCGTGTAGTTTTTGTCGAGTACCCAGCGTTTATATATTTCCGCGAGAGTTCCGTCGTTTCTAAGTTCAGCGAGAAAACGATTCATCTTCGCACGCAAATCCGGAATTTTCGACACACGCGAAATACCTGCAGCAATTTTGATTTCGTACGGCAGCGCATCAGGTAGAACTTTCACACCCGTGAGACCTTCTTTGAACGCAGCATCTACCCACGCACGCTCATCGACCAACGCGTCAAATTTCTTCCCCTTCAGAGCTATGAAACCTTCAACACCTTCGATATACATGAGTGCAGATTTCGGGAATGAATCCTTCACGGCTTCACGAACCGTGCCATTTTCACTGAGACCGATTCTGTATTTCGGATCATTGAGATAGCTGAACGAGTTCGCAAAAACTTTCACGGGAAATAATAACAGCAGCAAAAACATCAAGCAAATTTTGAAATTTCGCATTATGACAGCCACTCTCCCGAAAAAACTTCCACAGCAGACCCGATTAAGAAGCAGTGATTATCATCAGCAACACGTATTCGCAAATCTCCGCCCCTGAGATGCACGAGAACTTCACGATTCAATTTTCCCGCGAGAAAACCTGCATAAACCGACGCTGTAGCACCCGTTCCGCAAGCCATCGTCTCACCACAGCCACGCTCGAATACACGCATACTTATCTCGTCACGCGAAATTATCTCGACAAAATCTGACGTAGTTCGTTCAGGGAAACGTTCGTGATTCTCGAAGTAAACGCCTTCCCGAGAAAAATCTGAAGCAGCCCACGAATTTATACTCGCAATCTCCGGATTATCCTGTGCAAAGTAAATTGCGTGAGGTGTTCCGGTATCTATGCCAAAGAATCTCAGCTGCTTGTTATTGACGTTGATTTGTTCAGGGAGTTCGCTGGTTACGACTGGAACGCCCATGTCTACGGAAATGATTTGCACTTTGCCGTCACGAACCTCAAGAGAGATTTTTTTCACGCCGACCGGAGTATCAACAGAAATTTCGCGTCTGTCATGTGAGACAAGTCCGTGTTCGTAGATATATTTCGCAACGCATCGAATGCCGTTTCCGCACATAGTGTCAGGTGAACCGTCTGAGTTATAAATCTGCATGAAAGCATCAGCTCGTTCAGGGTTTTTGACCGGCAAAATCAGAATCAATCCGTCCGCACCGATTCCGTCACGACGATCGCAAACTTTCAGCGCAATTTCGCCCGGGTTAGTGACGTTCTCATCAAAACAGTTCACGATTACGAAATCATTTTTGCAACCGTGCATTTTCGTAAAACGCATTAATACTCACACTCCATTCAAACTCGCTACATATTATCACAAATTATCAAAAATTCCTGATATAATTCCGGTGACGTATAAATTTATTACGAAGGGGCGTTTGGCGATAATCAATGGTGAAAGTAAACGGCGAATTAGTGGACATCGACGGTAAATCCGTTGGCGAATATATCGAAGCTGCGAGTTATGACAGAATGCGCGTGGCTGTCGAGTTGAACGGGAATATTCTGCCGAAATCCGAATATGATAACACGCACTTGCAAAACGGCGATAATGTTGAAATCGTAAGTTTCGTAGGGGGTGGTTAATATGCTGCCGTCAAGAGACGAATTTCTAAATGCTCTGGCGCAAAAACACGGCTCAGAATTGCAGGATAAATTCATAAACTCAACTGTAGCGATTTGCGGACTCGGCGGGCTTGGCTCGAATATTGCTGTGTCGTTAGCGAGGGCTGGTGTCGGGAAATTGATTCTGATCGATTTTGACAGCGTTGAAATCTCAAATCTGAATCGTCAGCAGTACAAGCTCGCACAAATCGGGCTTCCAAAAGCTCAGGCGTTACCCGAAAATCTCAGGGAGATCAACCCGTTCATAACGCTAGAATCGCACGCCACGAAAATTTCAGAACAAAATGCTCACGAATTGCTCAAAGATGCGGACGTTATTTGCGAGGCTTTCGACAATGCGCGTGAAAAAGCTATGCTCACGAATTACGTTCTCGAAAAATTCCCCGGGAAATATTTTGTTGCAGCGTCCGGAATGGCTGGAGTAAATTCCCCGAATGAGATCAGAACACGTAAAATTGCGAAGAGATTCTATCTTTGTGGCGACGAAATCAGCGATGTAAATGAACTGGGCGTGTTGTTATCTGCGCGAGTGATGCTTTGTGCGGCTCATCAGGCTTTGACGGTACTGCGAATTTTGGCTAATATTGAACGAGATTGAACTAGAATGAAGGGGGAATGTGTCATGAATGACGATAAATTAGTAATCGCTGGGCACGAATTTAGCTCACGATTTATACTTGGCTCGGGGAAATACTCGATGAATTTGATCGAAGCTGCGGTGAAATATGCCGGTGCGGAAATAATAACTCTTGCTGTAAGGCGTGCGAATACGAAAGAGGGCGAGAATATTCTGGATTTCATACCCAAGGGCGTAACGCTTTTGCCGAATACAAGTGGCGCGAGAAATTGTGAAGAAGCTGTGAGAATTGCGAGATTAGCGCGTGAACTTGGCTGCGGAAATTTCGTTAAGATCGAGATAATGCGTGACAGCAAGTATTTACTTCCGGATAATCAGGAGACTGTGAGAGCTACGGAAATTCTGGCGCGTGAGGGATTCGTCGTGATGCCGTACATGTACCCGGATTTGAACACGGCTCGCGATTTGGTGAACGCAGGTGCGGCGTGTGTGATGCCGTTAGCTTCTCCGATTGGCTCGAACAAGGGACTGGCTACGAAAGAATTTATCCAGATTTTGATCGACGAGATAGCTTTGCCGATTATAGTTGACGCTGGAATTGGCAGACCGTCTCAGGCGTGCGAAGCTATGGAAATGGGAACAGCTGCGATTATGGCGAACACTGCGCTTGCTACGGCTGGAGATATTCCGATGATGGCAGCGGCTTTCAAGAGCGCGATTGAGGCCGGAAGAAAAGCATACTTGGCTGGATTGGGACGAGTTCTCACACGCGGGGCAGCAGCTTCTGATCCGTTGACGGGATTTTTGCGCGATTGATTAACGGGTGATGTTATGCAGAATTTTTTCGTTGACTCAGAATTTTTATCGCAAAAGGCTCTCGAACGCAAACACAAACTCGAATCCGATGCGTCATGCCGAACAAATCATATGCAGTACATGCCCGGAATGGAAATTATTAACTCGGACGTGTATGAAAGCGTAATGTCACACGTGAACAGCTACGATTACGCGAAATACTCAGCCAAGGACGTGAACTCAGCACTCGAACACGAAACTTGCAGCATTGAAGATTTCAAAGCATTATTATCACCGGCAGCCAAGAATTTTCTCGAACATATGGCAAGACGCGCACGCCTCGAAACCAGCAAACATTTCGGAAACACCGTGTATTTATTCACGCCGTTGTACATTGCGAATTACTGCGAGAATTATTGCGTGTATTGCGGCTTTAATTGCTATAATCACATCAGGCGCATGAAATTATCGCTCGAACAAATCGATCACGAGATGCAGATTATCGCAAATTCCGGCATGGAAGAAATATTAATCTTGACGGGCGAAAGTCGATCCCAAAGCAGCGTTGAATATATCGGTGAAGCCTGCAAACTCGCACGGAAATATTTCAGAATGGTCGGGCTGGAAATTTATCCGGTGAACACGGACGAGTACGCGTATTTACACGAATGCGGTGCTGATTACGTCACGGTTTTTCAGGAGACGTATGATTCAGAAAAATACGAGAATTTGCACCTGTTCGGACATAAACGCGTTTACCCGTACAGATTTGATTCTCAGGAAAGAGCTTTGCGCGGAGGAATGAGAGGTGTAGCGTTCTCGGCGTTGCTAGGCTTGTCGGATTTCAGGCGAGATGCTTTGGCTACGGCACTGCACGCGTATTATTTGCAGCGGAAATATCCACAGGCTGAGATTTCGCTTTCGTGTCCGAGATTGCGCCCGATTATAAACAACGACAAGATTAATCCGATGGACGTTCACGAGAAAGAATTGTGTCAGATTTTGTGCGCGTATAGAATTTTTCTGCCATTCGCAGGAATAACAGTTTCGTCAAGAGAGAGCGCGAGTTTCCGTGACGGCATCGTGAAAATTGCGGCGACGAAAGTTTCAGCAGGTGTTTCGACTGGAATTGGCGATCATGAGAGCAAGTACACCGGCAAAGAATCCCAGTCTCAGGAAGGTGACGAGCAATTTGAGATTAGCGATTCACGCAGCTTTGACAGAATGTATCAGGATATGTCGAGTGAAGGCTTGCAACCGGTTTTGAATGATTATTTATACGTGTGATACACATGAGAAAGTTTGATTCGACATTATATTTTATAACGGACAGTACAGGACTTGAAGAGGCGGAATTTCTTCGTAGAGTTGACGAGGCTCTGAAAGGCGGCGCGACTTTGCTGCAATTACGCGAGAAGGACAAGACTACTCGTGAATACATGTCACTTGCTGAGAAAGTTCACGATATTGCGGGAAAATATAACGTGCCGCTGATAATAGACGATCGTGTTGACGTTGCCTTGGCTGTAAAATCCGAGGGCGTTCACTTAGGACAGAGCGATATGCCCGTGAAGATTGCGCGCGAAATTCTGGGTGAGAAATTCATAATCGGAGCTACGACCAAAACAGTTCCTCAGGCTCTCGAAGCTTATGAACAGGGAGCGGATTATCTGGGGGTTGGCGCGATTTACCCGACGACTACGAAAGTCAAGACTGTATTAACACCCGTTGAGACACTCGACGCAATTTGCAAATCAGTTCCGATTCCTGTGAATGCGATTGGCGGTTTGAACGAGACTAACACGCATGTCCTTGAGGGCGTAGGGATTGCCGGATTCTGTGTTGTGTCGGCGATAATGAAATCACAAGATCCCAGAGCTAAAGCCGAAATATTACTCGAAATTGCGAAGAAACTGGTGCGTAAATCATGAGAAAACTTGCATTAATAATAATCGTAATTCTTGCTTTTGCGTCCGGGTGTTCGGGGTCTGAAATAGATTTGCGCTCGATGACGCTGCGTGAGAAAGTCGGGCAGTTATTCGTAATTTGTCCGGATCAGTTAAACGTGAACTTGAGCAATGAGCAGATACACAAATCAAATGCAGCCGGAGAAATCAGCGTGACGGAAATTATGCTGGATACTCTCAGAAATTATCCGGTCGGAGGCTTTATTCTTTTCAGGAAGAATATCGAAAGTCCAACGCAACTGAAAATTTTCACACGGAAACTTGCTCAGGTTTGTGCGATACAGCCTATTCTCGCGATTGACGAAGAGGGCGGCGCAATTTCACGGATAGCTAATCACAAGAAATTTCGCGTAAAAAAATTCCCGAGTGTGAGATCTATCGGCGAAACTGGAAATTCTCGCATGGCTTATGACGCAGGAGCTGTGATTGGCAAATATCTGCGGGACTACGGATTTAATATGGATTTCGCACCGGTTGTTGACGTGAACACAAATCCGAATAATATCGTCATTGGCAATCGTGCGTTCGGTGATGAGCCGGAATTGGTCTCTCGAATGGCTGGGGCGTTTCTGGACGGGTTACACTCGCAAAAAATCGCCGGCAGCATAAAGCATTTTCCAGGACACGGCGACACGACTAATGACACTCACAAAGGCTACGTAGCAATTTATAAAACTTGGGACGAATTGCTGAACTGCGAATTGATCCCGTTCATGAGAAATTTCGCGAAGACTGATTCAGTAATGGTCGCGCACATCACGCTCAAGAATATCACGCACGACGATTTACCGGCAACTTTATCGCAAGAGCTAATCACCGGAAAATTACGCAACGAACTTGGCTATGACGGCTTGATAATCACGGACGCTATGATGATGGGAGCAGTAAAAGACAATTATTCATCGAGTGAAGCAGCAATTCTCGCATTCGAAGCTGGCAATGATATTTTGCTTATGCCGTGGGATTTTCGTGAAGCTTTTGACGGGATAATTCACGCAATCAAGACCGGCAGAATTTCTGAGCAGCGCATTGACGAGAGTGTGCGGAGAATTTTGGAGCTAAAGAGCAAGTTCGTGTTCTGAGTTTGTGATTCAAAAACTAACTAAATATTTTGACAATTTTGACTTCTTCTTGTAGAATTGCTTGCGTTTTTATTTTTGAAAGAAGCGTAGGTGATTTTTATGCCGATAGAATTGAAAGAGTTATGCAGACGCGCCGATGACGTCAACGAATTACTCGCACGTTACGGAGTGAAATTCGGAATTTACAAAGGGGGCAAATTCCACGAACAGTTGTTCCCGTTCGACATGATCCCCAGAATAATCGACGCGAGCGATTTCGCATATTTGGAACGCGGATTGAAGCAACGTGTCAAAGCTCTGAACGAATTTATCCGGGATATTTATTCAGAACGGAAAATTATCATGGACGGAGTTATTGCCGAGGAATTTATTTATTCTGGATCGGGTTATCTGGTTCAGTGTGACGGGCTTGCTCCGCCGAAAAATATTTACACGCATATTTCAGGAATCGATCTCGTTCAGGGCAAAGATCAATCATGGTATATTCTCGAAGACAATTTGCGAATCCCGTCCGGAGCATCGTACCCTATGATGGCGCGAAATCTCTGCCGTCGAAGCGACCCGGAAATTTTCGAGCAGTATTCAATCGCAGATAACAGGAATTACCCGGAAATTTTGCTTAGAACTATGGATTACGTGAACACCGGAGGATTGTCGGTTATATTAACGCCCGGAAGATTCAACGCTGCATATTTCGAGCATTCGTACTTTGCTGAGAAAACTGGCGCGCATTTGGTGACGTGTGACGAACTTGTTGTCGAGAACGAGCATTTGTATTTCACGGATTATTCGGGCAAACGTGAGAAAGTCGGCGCAGTTTATCGCAGAATTTCTGATGAGTATATCGATCCGGTGAATTTCAATCGCGAGTCTTTGATCGGCATCGCGCATATCTTCGACGTTTACGCGCGGGGAAATCTCGCAATTATCAACGCTCCGGGCAACGGTGTAGCTGATGACAAAGGGATTTATTATTTCGTGCCGGCAATGATTAAGTATTATCTGGGTGAAGAACCGATTTTACAGAATGCCCCGACTTATTTGCCGTATTATGAGCAGGATATGAAATACGTTCTTGAGAATTTCGACAAGCTCGTTTTGAAAGACGTTGCTGAAGCTGGCGGTTATGGAGTTCTGTTCGGCAGCAAGTTGTCGCGAACTGAGAAAGAAAATTTCATCGCGTTATTAAAGTCCGAGCCGAGAAGATTTATCGCTCAGGAAGTCATTGATTTTCTCGATCTTGATATTTACGAGAATGATAAGTTAGTGCCGCGAAAAGCAGATTTACGGGCGTTTGTCCTGATGTCCGATGAGCCTGTAGTTTGGAAAAGCGGTCTCACAAGATTTTCAAGGAATCCGGATTCGTTTATCGTGAACTCGTCTCAGGGCGGCGGCTTTAAGGATACGTGGGTAATGGAGGCGTAAACATGAGCGCGTTATCGTTTGAGAATATTGACAGGTTATACTGGCTTGGAAGATATAGCGAGAGAGTTTTCACAAGTCTGAAATCTTTCTCGGAAAAATTTGACGCTATGATTAGTTACGGCTCACATGAATCAAGAGCTGAATTTGCACGACAGATATGCTTTGACAAATCGGATCAATCGTCGATATATTCGGGACTTTTGAAGGCTTATGACAATGCTATAGTCCTGCGTGACGAGATCGGTTCCGAGACGTTCAGTTATGTGCAGCTGGCTTTGTACGAGATGAACCGTGCCGAAAAAGCTGCGGCCCCGTTGCTGCATTTGCAGAAAGTGATTGATAATATTGCGGCGTTCTGGGGAATGGCTGATGATATTATCGAGGACGAGAGAGTTCGCGGAATTATCAAGCTCGGCAAACGCATCGAACGCATTGATTTATTCACTCGAATGGGCGCGCCTGAAAATGACATTCGCCGTGAAGTTCGCAGAATGAGTTATCGCATCGCAAAAGTCGGTGTTCGTTACGAGCCTGAGAAACTTTCGGAGATAATTTCTATGGCAAATGACAGCGTTATTAACCGTCCGGAATTTATAAACAAGTTAGAGGCGTTAATCGAGATTTGATAATGCAAAAGCTGCGATATTCGTATCATATGAAAATAACTTTTGAGCAGCCAGTTCGGGAGCATCGTTTCAAGCTGCGGTGTTTCCCGTTGACTGACGCCCGCCAGAAAATTTCCAACGAAAGAATAGATATATATCCGGTTCATTTCAGAATTTCTGAGAAAGATTCGTTCGGGAACATGTGTATTTACGGGACAGCGGATCAGATTCACGATCACTTTGCCGTTGACGTTGAAGGCGACGCTGAGATAAATATTAACGGATTTTTACGCGCTGATGAACACAAAATCGGGATTTTCAAATTCGAGACACCGTTGACTAAAGCCGGGAATAATATTCGCGAATTTCACAGGGAGCTTGAACCGGCAGCATTTTATGATAATAATTTCGAGCGCGCATTTTACATGATGAACATGCTGTACGATGAGTTCACGTATTCTCAGGGTGTGACGGATATTTCGACGAATGCGGACGAAGCTTTCAGGTTGAGGCACGGAGTTTGTCAGGATTACGCGCACGTGCTGCTGGCTTTGTGCAGATTAGAGCGGATCCCCTGTCGTTATATCGCAGGAATGATTCCCGGCGAAGGCGCAACTCACGCATGGCTTGAAATTTTCAGCGACGGAATTTGGCGCATGTTAGACCCGACACATAATCGAGAATGCGATGACACGTATATAAAGATTTCGTCCGGACGAGATGCGAAAGACTGCTCGATAAATCAGGGCGTTTTCTACGGCGGCGGCAGGCAAACTCAGGAGATCAAAGTCGTGTGCAGAAAAATTAGCTAGCAATATCGCACACAGCGCATTTAATCACGCCTATCAAATCTTGCGGACTAATCTCGACCTGCAGACCGACTTTGCCAGCATTCACGAAAATTTTCTCGTAATTCATAGCGGATTCGTGAATGAAAGTCTGGAATTGCTTTTTCATGCCAACCGGTGAGCAGCCCCCGTGAACGTAGCCGGTCAAAGGCAGCAAATCCCGTTGCTTAATCATCGCGATAAATTTCTCGTTTGAGGCTTTTGCGGCTTTCTTGAGATCTAGTTCTTGATTGACTGGGACGACGAACACGTAATAATTTCCGCTTTTGCCCTGAGTTACGAGAGTTTTGAACACGCGCGAAGGCTCTTCACCGAGAATTTTCGCAATGTCCGAACCGGTCAAACTTGGGTCTGGATTATACGCATAGCTTGAGTAAATAATTTTCCTGGCATCGAGTACGCGCAACACGTTAGTTTTTTCGTTAGCATTATTCTCGCGATTTTTCACGAATTAACACACTCACTTTCTTGAAATATTATAGCCTGAAATTTGACGCTGCGAAATTTTGCAAGAAGCGATTTTATCCGGTGAATTGTCGGGCAGAATTACTCAGAACGAATTAGCTGCAAATTTGGGCGTGTCGAGAATGCCCGTGCGTGAAGCGTTAATCGCTCTTGAATATCAGGGGTTACTGGAGCGTGATGCAAATCAACACGTTAGAATTGCGAACTTGAACGGGGAAAATATTCTGGAAATATTCCGGGATCTTGCGTTAATGCGAAAAATTTCGATTTGCTTAAATTAGCGTGTTATAATTGCAGGGAGTTTATACGTACGTAAAGGATGATTTGCAAAAAATTATGAAAGTTATGAACGAAAATATTTTGGGGCTGGATTCAAGATTTGCCGGGATTCAGCCGTTTGAAAATAAACTTTGGCTCTCAAGTCCAACGATGCACGGTGATGAACGTCGTTGGGTTGATGACGCTATACTGACTAATTGGGTTTCGACAGTCGGTGAAAATATTGATTCTGTCGAGGAACAAATGTCAGATTTTCTTGGCGTGAAATACGCTGTAGCTCTGTCATGCGGCACGGCTGGGTTGCATTTGGCGATTCGTTTGGCTGCGGAAAAATTATACGGTCAAGCTAAGCTCGGTCACGGTGCTTTGGAAGGCAGGAAAGTTTTTTGCTCGGACATGACGTTTGACGCGACAGTGAATCCGGTTGCGTATGAAGGCGGCGAGGCAATTTTCATCGACACGGAGCGCGACACTTGGAACATGGACCCGAAATCATTGGAGAAAGCTTTTGCTATTTATCCTGACGTTAAACTCGTAGTGATTGCACACTTGTACGGAACTCCGGGTAAAATTGACGAATTGCGGGCGATTGCGAAAAAACATGATGCGTTAATCGTCGAAGATGCTGCGGAAAGTTTGGGAGCAACGTACAAGTCCAAGCAAACCGGTTCGTTCGGTGATATTGGCGTGATCTCGTTCAACGGCAACAAGATAATTACAGGTTCATGCGGCGGAATGCTCTTGTGTCAGGAAAAATCCGATGCTGATAAAATTCGCAAATGGAGCACACAAAGCCGTGAAGCAGCTCCGTGGTATCAACATGAGGAAATGGGCTATAATTACAGAATGAGCAATATTATCGCAGGAGTTATTCGCGGACAAATTCCGTACCTGAACGAACATATTGCTCAGAAACGCGCGATTTATGAGAGATATAAAACCGGCTTCAAGAATCTTCCGGTTGAAATGAATCCGTTTGATGAGAAAGCCTCCTGCCCGAACTTTTGGCTATCGTGCATTCTGGTTAAGCGTGAGGGAATGTGTGCGAGTGTTCGCGGCGAGAGAGAGTATTTATTCAGGAGTGAGAGCGGCAAATCCTGTCCGCAGGAAATTCTTGATGCTATGAGAGCATTCAATGCTGAGGGTCGTCCGATCTGGAAGCCGATGCACATGCAGCCGATTTACAGAATGAACGCATTTGTCACGAAATCCGGCAATGCTCGCGGAAGCACCAACGCATATATTGACGGTGAGACTTGCGAAGATGTCGGAGCGGATATTTTCGAGCGCGGCTTATGTTTACCGAGTGATAATAAGCTCACGGAAGCAGATCAGGCTCGTGTGATTGAGATTATCAAGAGATGCTTTGATGCGTGAAGTTGTGAAGTTGTGAATGAAGTTGTGAATGAAAATGAAGGATTTGCTTATCGTAGGTGCTGGCGGATTTGGGCGTGAATTGTTGCAGTGGGTGAAGGATATTAATCAAGTTGAGCCGAAATGGCAGATTAAGGGTTTTCTGGACGATGACCTGAACGCTCTTGACGGGAAAAAATGCGATTACGGGATCGTTGGGAAAATTCAGGACTGGCAGCCAAGTGAGAACGAAGAATTTGCGCTGGCAATAGCTGCTCCCAAAACGAAAGAAGCTGTCGTGAACTTGCTCAAGGCTAGAGGCGCGGTTTTTGCTGAGATTATTCACCCTGAAGCGAGGATTTGTGATTTTGCGGAATGGGGCGAGGGCTTAGTGATGTACCCGGGAGCGTTTTTGTCGCCGAATTGTCAGGTTGGAAATTTCGTTACGTTGCTGAGCAGTGCTGTCCCACATGATGCAGTGGTTGGGGATTTCGCTACGATTAGTTCGAATTGCGGATTAACGCGCGCTGTGCGTATTGGGAAACGTGCGTTTCTGGCGGAACATGTGTGCGTTTTGCCTGGGCACTCAGTCGGTGAAGATGCGTATGTCGGAATGGGGAGCGTTGTTGTGCGTAATGTTTCTGCCGGGAAAAAAGTTTTCGGGAATCCTGCGAAAGTAATTGACTTTTGAATGTGACGGAGTGAATGAGCTGTGAATAATAATCCGGATAATTCAGATAATCCGATGGCTTTAACTGGACGGCATATTATTGTGACGGGAGCTTCTGCTGGAATTGGTCGTGCAGCTTGCATTCAGGCGAGTAGATTGGGAGCGCGGGTTAGTCTTGTTGCGAGGAATGCTTCGAAACTTGACGAGACGCTATCGTTTATGAGCGGGACTGGGCATGATTCGTACGTTCAGGATTTGTGCGAGATTGACGCGATAGATTCTCTGGTTGCGAGGATTGTATCTGAACGCGGAGCTATTGACGGTCTTGTGCATTGTGCCGGTATGAGTGCGAATCGCATGATCAAGTTTTCAAAGCCGGAATTTGTCGAGCAGATTGCCAGGATAAATTACTTTGCATTTGTTGAACTGGTTCGAGCGTCTGCGGCAAAGAAACGTAGCAATGACGGAGCAAGTTACGTTGGCATAAGTTCTGTAGCAGCTGTTCGAGGCGGCAAAACTCAGGGAGCATATTCGGCTTCGAAAGGAGCTTTGAACGCATTAGTGCATGTTTTCGCGAAGGAATTATCTGTCAGGAAGATACGTGTAAATACCGTTGCATTTGGAATGGTAGACACGGACATGTATAAATCTTTTCTCGAAACGGGCGGCAATAACGAGGAATTGCTTCATGAGCAGTATCTGGGAATTATTGCTCCGGAGTACGCAGCCAAGGCGATATGTTTTTTGCTTAGTGACGCAGCCAAGTACATGACCGGCGGAACGTTGAATTACGATGCTGGAGTGTTGTCGTGATGTGCATAATTGCATTTCAGGAAGGAGGACGTGTATAAGAATGACGGCTCAGGAAAAGATGTTATTACTTGAAGATCTGTTCGAAGCTGATGAAGGTACGCTCAAACCCGATATGGAACTCGACGCGATTGAAGATTGGGCTTCTTCGATGACGAAGATGGCGCTGATAGTCATGCTGAATGATGAGTGCGGAAAAACTCTCAAGGTCGATGATATAAAGAACTTCAGGACTTTGAGAGATATTATGGATTTTATGGGATAATTTCCACAAGCGCGATAGTTTTCTCGATTTGCCGGATTGTTTTGTCGCGTACTTTAGTGACAGGAGCTGCGAAATTTTTCATGATTTCCGGGATTTAGCTTTGAAATAGTTCTTTGACTGAGAGCCTGATTCCGGATATGACTTGATGTGACTTGATGAGTGTTCGTTCCGAGTGAAATATCCAGGTTGAATTGTCCCCAAAGCGCGGGAAACACGTTGCAGTTCGTTCCGGGTGAAATATCCAGTGTAGTGTTGCGTTTTCTGGCTGATTCTGTGGTCTGTCTCGGAATATTTCGCGCCCCAAAACGAGTCCGAATGTTCGCGAAAGTCTCTTGGGCTGCGTTCATAAGTGTAGCTCTCAAGTTCAAGTGGGCTCAGGATTACTCATCACGTGTGCGTGAAACAGTCGGCATTAAATCCCCTCGCCTCAAACTGTCAGGAAATTAAGAACGATGAGAAAGCCTCTCTAACGCATTTTCAGTTTCTTCGCCAGCTACAATTCTTGTCGGTCTGGGGAGTTTTAGGACAGTATGCCCTACAAAATCAATCAAAAATACGCACAGTAGGTCTTTCTTTGCCATATTTCGCCATATACTTCTCATCAGTCATATTCTCTCTATCTATGTATTCTGATGCAAATTCATAACTAGCATCTTCGTCTTCTTGAGTCGTATCAAAACTAAAAGGATTATCGCCAGAAAATTGAATACCGTTATCGTTAAGTTTGGGATAAAGATGCCCTGAATTAAAAACTCCCCCAGTGATACCATTCGGATAAGCATCACACGACAACATAACTTTATCCCAATCAAAATCCCGATTATACAGACCTTTCTTTATTTCTTCTCTTGAATACTTATTATGCTCGCAAAAGAAACACATTGAAGGAAATCTCATTTTTTACGCTCCCTATATAGTTATAGTTCTAAAATTCTTGCTACAACATTCCTTGCTAACGGACGCACCGTGGCTCACCACCGTGTGTGCGAGGAACAGCTCGATTGCTGAAAGTGTTAATTTTCACTTAATAACATAAATTTACGCTTCAAATTCACTAATGTGTACTTCCCAAGATGATATTCATCATCAGTCATACGTCTGCCCCGCGTGTTCGGGGAACGAGTGTTCAGAAGGTCATCAGATTTTTTTGTTTTTAATCAGGAAAATCCAAAATTCTTTTATAGAATTTCCTACAAATTTTATTACGACCTTAAAAATCGCAAGTACCAAACCAATCAACCACAGAAAATAATAAAGATATAACAGCAACGTTGCAAAGCCCATAATAAAAGCAAGCATTGAAATCAACCTCCAATTTCAGATTATTTTCGATAATTATACACTATCTTCAAAGTGAAAAGGCTCACCCCCGCGTGTGTAGGGAACAATTTATAAGCTCTTGCAAAGCGATAACTTGCATTATCATACCTCCCTTAATACCACATTACTAAAGCTTTTTCCGGAGATTTTTCTTTTTTCTGATATTCGTCTATACTATGCTAGGCTTGTCCTGCATACACTGAACGCTCACCCGGGCACGGTTTATCATGTATGCGTTTGCCAGTTTTACGCATTAGCGAAACAATTCCGAACTTCTCGCCACCTTCAGGGTAATAACGATACGTTACTTTGTCTTCCGTCAATGATTCTAACACCAAATCTTCCATTATTCCTTTTTCTCATTCCATATCTAAACTGCGAAGCACATCAGAGGGATTACTCCCAACTTGTGCGGGGAACAGTTGCCGCTTCTTCATCCGCGATTGCTTTGGCACTGCTCACCTCCGCGTGTGCGGGGAACAGGAACGATCTTCCTGAACAGTTCCGTCACAGCCAGGATCACCCCCGCGTGTGCGGGGAACAGTTGATGGTCGCCATGGCGGAGTCCCGGGCTGAAGGATCACCCCCGCGTGTGCGGGGAACAGATCCGGTAGATTACGACGCCTCATGCCGTTGACGGATCACCCCCGCGTGTGCGGGGAACAGAAAACGGCTTGGTCGACGCCGCGTCGGTGGAACAGATCACCCCCGCGTGTGCGGGGAACAGAAATATTTATCCTAAGTTCTGATTGAAAGTAAC
>CALEPX010000031.1 GCA_937911045.1 uncultured Fretibacterium sp.
CATTGAGGAGCTGGCAAATAAATATATTTACGGCAATGAATAATCATCTGAGATGTTGGTGGAGCAGTTATGGTTAAAATTCTTGAAACAATAATGTTAATATGTTTCGGCGCAGCTTGGCCGTTTTCAATCGTGAAATCATGGAAGGCTCGAACCGCGAAAGGGAAGAGTATCGGCTTCCTGCTTGTGATTTTAGTCGGATACATTGCCGGAATCGCAAAAATAATTATCAGCGATGGATGGGGAGGCTTCCTTCTGATCCCGTACTCGATTAACTTCGCCATGGTCGCCTGCGATGCCTGCCTATATTTCAGGAATGCGAGATTAGACCGTGAAAATAATTCGATCAGCAAAACGTAAAACCTTAGCTCTTCAGATTAAGCCACATGAAGGACTAATAGTTCGAGTTCCTTTGCGTACATCCCAAGAGCAAGTTGAGAAATTTATCAATGATCACAAGAACTGGATCGAAAAGCATCTCAAAGCCATTGAGGAACGCCAAAAGGATACTGCTTCCGTGGAGAAACTTTCCATTGATGAAATCAGAGGATTAGCAGATAGAGCATTGGAGGTCATACCGGCAAGAGTACGGCATTATGCTCCTCTGCTCGGTGTTATAGTCAAGACACTTGAAAAAACATAAATTTCATTGTCCACTTTTGAAGTGCTTCCGAAATGGCAAGATTTAATTCAGAACAAAATTTAAGACAATCAGCTGTCGTTTTCTTAAGCCAGTGCCAGAAATGTTCTATGGGGTTCAGCTCTGGTGAATACGGTGGCAGAAAAATAATCTTCCGCCTATGTCTTTCTGCTATTTCATACAGCCGCTTTTTTCGATGAAATGAAGCATTATCTTAAATTATCGTTACGTCTTCGGGAAGGGCAGGAAGCAAATGTTTCTCAAACCATGCTTCAAAAAACTCTCCATGCATTGTTCCACTATATTCCAGTGGGGCTATGATATTCACTCCCATTTTTCCGGCAACAATACTCGTACGCTGATATTTACGCCCTTTCACCTTTTCATGAATATTTTCTCCTCTCGGGGCTCTTGCGTACCGGCGGTATAAATAGGTGTCAAATCCTGCTTCATCTACATACACTCTTTTATCTTTAGGAATTTCTCGAATTTTTTCTTCATATTCTTCTATTTTATCCGCTAACTGTTCCTTGTAATGTGTGGTCTTTTTTTTCGCGTAATCTTCAATCTTTGTAACGCTTTACGGATTGCCGTCGGACAACACTTAAAAACATCGGCAATTTCTCTCAAATAAGCGTCAGGATTGTTTTTTACATACATACGCAATTTTTCAGGGTCAATCTTCTTAAACGGCCGTTTTATTTCATGATTTGCTAATGAACCTTCCTCCCTCAACCGTTTTTCCCAATTACGAATTGTTGTTATATCGACCTTGAACACTTTGCTTGTCTGCTCTAATGTATGACCTTCTCTACGATATTCTAACGTCCTTACTCTGTATTTTTCTGGATAACTCATTTATTTATTTTAACATGAATTTTCAAGTGCTTTAACTATACCTATGGCCGTATTACAATCAGAAATCAACGATCTCGTTGGGGCAGTTGCAGCGGCAAGAAGAATTTGAATTTCAACTGTCTGCTAATGCTAACCCCGCCGGAAGTCATAGACTCTGTCGTTGTCCATGAATTAGCTCACCTAAAAGAGATGAACCACTCAGAGCGATTCTACGCTGAAATTCTGCGTGTATTCCCAGACTACTGGAAATGGAACGGCTGGCTTAAAAAGAACGGAAGGGCTATAATGGCAAGAATGATTTCAGAATAAGTAGGCAATCGCATGATGAACATGATAAAGATAAAGGAGAAGATAAGAATGTTTGATATTTTATTCGGCACGTTAATCGTTGTAGGTATATTCTTCGCTCTGCAGTATCTGAAGAATACTAGGCATTGTTCGCACAACTGCAATTAGTGCAAGCATACATGCCATACAAGATATTAATACGCAAGAAAAGATATTACCACCATTAAAGAGACGACAACTATGCTGAACTTTGCTGAAAAATGTCTTGAGGATTATCCTGTGAACCTTGCACGACTTGATGTCCTGACACAGGATTATAAGCGCAATCCCTCCGACAAACTCGAAAAGGAGATTAACACTCTCCGTTCCATGACCAGACCTCTACAGAAGATGGTTGATGACTTATCATCAAGCGAAAAAAATTGATAATATTGTCTCCCAAGATATGCTTACAGTCTTAGGCACATGTTATTTCGGACGTAATCCTGTAAATGCTATTCTTGAAATGACGGGCTGGAGCAGGGCAAAATTATTTAGACAGAAGAATAACCTTATCAAACTTGCAGCAGATTACTTGACCGATTATTCCCAAATGAAAACGGCAGGGAACGCAAGAAGCATCAAAAAAGATATTGAATACCATGAAACTAACCCAAACTAATATAAGTGGTTTGACTTTTAAGCGTGCTGTGTATATACTGCTTGTAATTCGTAATGTTTATACTTTATAGGGGGAATGAACAATGACAGCAAAAGTTTTTCAAAGTGGCAATAGCCAGGCCATTAGAATTCCTAAAGAGTTTCAAACCGATCAACAAGAATTTTTAATCAGGAAAATCGGAGCCGGATATATTCTTTGTCCTGTGAATGATCCGTGGTTCCCGTTGCGATTATCAATCGGACAGATACCTGATGAATTCATGAATGATAGAAAACAGCCTTCTTGGGAAGACGTTACTGAACGGGAGAGTTTTTAGAAGATGTACCTTCTCGACACAAATATCTGCATTTATGCTATGAAGAATAAATATCCGGTTCTGACTGAGAAATTATTTCAAGTTTTCCCATCAGAAATTTTCATTTCGATAATCACATTAGGTGAACTTGAATACGGCTGTGTCAAGAGTAATTGTGGAGACCGATCCCGAGCCATAATGCAGACATTCATATCGGCGTACACTGTATTGCCATTTGACGAAAATGATGCACTTGTTTTTGCTAGACTTAGAGCGGCTACAGAAAAGAAGGGTAAACTGCCAGGACCTTATGACCTTCAGATTGCATCTCAAGGCATAGCGAGGAGACTAACAATCGTTACGCATAATGTGTCCGACTTTGCAAGGATTCCCGGAGCAATAATCGAAGACTGGACGATGTAAAAGTCCCTCACGCTCAACTAGCTTTTAGCACTCATAATCCGATGTTTCTTGATGCTTCGCTTTTGCGCCGGTTAAATTTGTCGAAGGGACATTGATTTCCTGCCTGTTATGCAGTCCATCATGAAATAACGATGCAGTCCATTAGAGCATCGAGATTAGAGCGACGTGGTTGAACTTGATAAATTCGCCGCAATGCTTTAACATAAAAGTAAATTTAAGAATAAGGAGTTGAATGAGGCTGAAACAGAAACCTATAGACGAAGTAACCCTCATGAACGACTTCATATTTGGGATCGTCATGCGGCAGGAAAAATACTGTAAGCCACTCCTTGAATTCATCCTCGGAGTAAAAATCAAGAAGCTGGTTTACACAAATGACCAGGAGACGATCAGTTCTTATGTCCTAACTGCTAAAAGTATCCGCCTTGATGTCCATGTTGAGGATAATGCCGGAACGATTTATGACATAGAAGTTCAAACGACGAATAAATACAATCTTGGCAAGAGGACGCGATTCTATCAGAGCATGATTGACGTGCGCACCCTTGAAAAGGGACATAATTACAAGAAACTCAGGAAAAGTTTCATTATCTTCATTTGTAATTACGATCCGTTCAACAAGAACCGCCTTATTTACACATTCAGAAATCGTTGC
>CALEPX010000032.1 GCA_937911045.1 uncultured Fretibacterium sp.
GATGCTCCGATTGTAGAAGGCGCGATTTGTGCGGCAGTCGAGGCTGTTACGGGTGGCGATCTTGAATCAGTTTTGAAGGCAGCAGAAGATACTCGTGAGAATCGCAAAATTCTCGCGTGAAAAATATATAAATCTTAGGGAGGCAAATTGGGCATGAAAAAATTAATTAACGGCGTTGACGATATTGTCAGCGAAATGTTGGACGGAATGGTTGCGGCGTATCCTGAATACGTGAAGCGTCTGGACGGATGCGAAGTTCTTGTGCGTGCGTGCGGAGCGTCTAAGAAAGTTGCGTTAGTTTCTGGCGGCGGCAGTGGTCACGAACCCTCACACGGCGGCTATGTTGGCGAAGGAATGTTGGACGGCGCGGTTGCCGGAGCAGTTTTCACATCACCGACACCGGATCAGGTTTTCGAAGCTATCAAAGCTGTCGATGGCGGCGAAGGCGTGTTGCTCGTAATCAAGAATTACACCGGAGACGTAATGAATTTCGAAATGGCTGCGGACATGGCTGCTGATGAAGGGATCAAAGTCGAGAAAGTTGTCGTAGCTGATGACGTTGCAGTTGAAAATAGCACTTGGACAACGGGACGACGCGGAATTGCCGGAACAGTTTTCGTACACAAGATTGCCGGAGCTGCTGCTGAATCCGGAGCTGATCTTGAGAACGTGAAGCGCATTGCTGAGAAAGTTATCGCTAACGTGCGCTCGATGGGAATGGCTCTTGATGCCTGCACAGTTCCTGCTGCTGGGAAAGCGAGTTTTGATTTGCAGGACGACGAGATCGAAATCGGGATTGGCATTCACGGCGAACCCGGTGTAAATCGTGAAAAAATCAGTCCGGTGAACGCGATTGCCGACAAATTACTCGCGAAGATTTTTGCTGAGGGAATTTACGATTCAGGCTGCGAAGTTGCTGTGATGATTAACGGAATGGGCGGAACTCCTTTGATGGAACTGTTCGTAGCGAATAAACATGTGAAAGAAGTCTTGGCTGCGAAAAATATTTCCGTTGCGAAAACTCTGGTCGGGAATTACATGACATCGCTTGACATGGAAGGTTTCTCGATAACGCTTCTGAAACTCGACGATGAACTCAAGAAATTTCTGAACGCCTCAGCAAATACGCCAGCATTCGTCCAGAGATAATCAAATAATCAATCACATTATTAATGAGAAAACGCAGGTTGTGTTGATTAGCCTGCGTCTTCTTTTGGATTTTTATAATACGTTAGTTTGTGAGAATAATTATTCGCTCTTCGTGACCTGCACGATAAACGTTGATCCCTCGCGCTCGATCATGATTATTAACGCCTTGTCATTTTTATCAACAGCTTTGGAAATATCGTACGGAGTTTTCACTTCGAAGCCGTTGACTTCCTGAAGCAAATCGCCTTCACGAATCCCCTGAGCAGCAGCAAGCGAATCTCTGGAAACTTTCGAGATTATCAAGCCGTCAGTTTTGGGATCGATTTTGTATTTGCGTCTGAGAGAATTATTCAGCGTCAGAACTTCTTCGATGCCGAAATCCTTCAGAGCTTCGGAGCCTTTCTGATCAGATTTGCCGGATTTGAGATCGTTCTCTTGCACGCGGCCATCAGCTGTATTCGGGCGTTCGTCGAGTTTGATGCGAAGTGTGTGTTCACGTTTCCTGCGAATTATTTTCAGATTCACGGTCGAACCCGGTGAAAGCGTTCTGACTTTCTGCACGAACCAATCGACGTCCTTGACTTTCTCACCGTTAATTTCGATTACGACATCGCCGCGTTTCAAACCGCCTTTCTCAGCAGCAGAATCTTTGAACACGTCTCCGATAATCGCGCCGCCTTCTCCACGAACACCGTAAGCTTTCGCAATTTCCGGAGTGACTTTCTGAACCGAAACTCCCAGCCAGCCACGTTTCACACGTCCATACGAGACCAAATCACCCATGACTTCTTTCGCACGATTGACCGGAATCGCAAAGCCTAATCCCTGAGCATACGGAATTATCGCCGTGTTAATGCCGATTACTTTGCCGTTCATATCGAGCAATGGTCCGCCGGAATTTCCCGGATTAATCGCCGCGTCAGTTTGCAGGAAATCATCGAAATTTACGTCTTGTGCGTGAATGCTGCGGTTTTTCGCCGAGATTACTCCAGCCGTGACCGAATGTTCAAAGCCCAGAGGATTTCCAATCGCTACGACAAATTCACCAACTTCGAGCGCATCAGAATCTCCGAGTTCCAGTGTTGGCAAATCTTCGTCCGCATCGATCTTGATTACTGCGACATCATACGTCGGGTCATTACCCAAAACTCGTGCCGGATAAGTTTTCTTGCTGCCGTCGGATAACAGAACCGAAACTGTGATTTTATCAACGCCATCTACAACGTGATTATTCGTGAGAATTTGTCCGTCCTTCGTTACGATAAAGCCTGAACCGCGTCCTTTCATCGGAACTGAGCGCGTAAAATCCTTGAACGCATCCCCGAAGAAATGCCTGAATACCGGATCGTCATCAAACGGGAATGGGCTGACCCGTCTCTGAGCTGTCTTCTCAACGTCAATATTCACCACAGCAACCGAAGCCTTCTTGAAAATCGCCACAATCGGATTCAGACTCGATTTTGAACTCGAATCTTGCGGCAACGTTGTCAATGCTGCAAATGCGCTCCCACACGTAAATATTACTGCCAAAATTGCTACACCTGAAATGATTCTGAACTTCTTCATGATAATAAATAACCTCCTGAGTAAATATAAATATTCATTTCAAAGCACGTGTAATTCTAATCTCGAATTGTGAATTATTCATGGAAAATTCTAACGAGAATCTGCTAACTATTATTAACTATTTTGCCCCGACAATTTCCGCAACGAAATCCCGAGCCAAATCACGCTCACGAACGTTCCCGACCAGATCGTTACCTGCATGAAACTCGTATAAAACGGGCTCATCGTCCTGAAAAAATTTATCACGAATCGCATCACGCAATACAGGCATATTCCCAACGGCGCAATTATCGAACCGGAACGCGGATTTTTTCCGGCAAGAAGCTTTCTCTCGATCAAAAACAAAATCAACACGTTCACGCACGCAAACACCGAGTAATAAATCTGTGTCGGGTGGCGAGTTACACCGGCTGCATCAAACGGGAAATGAACCGCGAAAATACTCGAACTCCGCAATCCAAAACAGCAACCGTTCAGAAAGCAGCCCCATCGTCCGATCGCAATCGCCGCAAACGCCGGAATTATCGCAACATCACACATTCTCGCGAACGAAATATTTTTCCCACGCAGATTTTTCACGACGCACATGATTAACGCCGACAAAAACGCTCCGAGAATCGCGCCGATTTCGTGCAAACTTCCGCGGTTCAGGTCAAGAAACAATTTCGGATTGTTCATGTACACGCGAAAATTCTGAATGTATTCCGGCATTCTCGCCCCGAGCAACATAATCACAAACGACCACGCCATCACAGAACGCGCCTCGTCCTCATCAATCCCGTAAATTCTAAGCCGTCTCAACGCCCAGAAAATCGCGAGCATTAACGCAACAAACCAAACTACACTGTACGTATCAATTCTCAGACTTCCGTACTCAAACAATACCGGATAAATCTCAAATCACTCCTCAAAAATAATATCGCAACTCGTAGAGCAAATACGCTCCCGAAAATATCAGCACAACTCCGCAGATTATATTCACGATTTTCATCGCAAAATCTCCGCGCTCACTTTGCAGCCAAGCACTCGCAATTTGTGTAAACGTTCCGCAAATCACCAGCACAAAGCAATATCCCAACGCGTAAGAAATTATCAGGAATATCGCTCCGAGAAAATTTCGTGACGCAAGCGACATAGCAATCGACAAAATCGGCGACACGTACGCAATATTACACGCTCCAACCGATAATCCCGACAAAATCCCAAGCAACACAGCTCCGCGCAAATTCTGAGATTCATTTCCCTGAATTTTCGATCCCGGCAGAAATCTGAATCTCAAGCGCAATATTCCGGTTAATTGCAGCCCCATCAACACGAATATTACTGCCGTGAAAATCGTCAAGAATCGCTCATAGCCTCCGAACAAAATCCCGAAACTCGACATAACAAACGCAACCAGCATCAAGTTCACAAGAATCCCTGCGCAAAACGCAATCGAAATCTTGAACGCATGAATCCGCGACGGATTCTCAGAATTGCTGACGTAACTCACGACCAACGG
The DNA here is from genome assembly GCA_937911045.1 of uncultured Fretibacterium sp. GTDB lineage: Bacteria > Synergistota > Synergistia > Synergistales > Aminobacteriaceae > JAFUXM01. The sequence continues at coordinate 4,217 of CALEPX010000032.1, forward strand.
CACAATCGCAATGCCGCACGGACTAAGAATTACGCTGGCAACTCCCCAGGCAAATGCTGCGAAAAATTTCAGATTCCCGGAACTCAGAAGTATTTCAAAAACACTATCAAGCATTATTTCAGCGGCTCATTCCACATCGGGAAATACAATCTCAGGTGCGTAATATCTCTCAGTGCGTCATCAACTCGTCCGGAAACTTCCGGCAATTTCTCCCAATCTCCGCCCGAACGCCTGCCAATCACTAGCGGCTTGCGTCCATAAGCGTTCCAGAAATTTTCGAACTTGAACTTGTCATCGAGCTGTGTTCCCGGGAGCAGCGATTTTTTGAACAACGGCTCTTGACCTTCGAGATCTTCGTGATCAAATTCCGGCGCAATTATCAGCCATTGTGTCAAGCTCCATGCACTGATCATTTCAGGTGAAGTCAACGCGTGTTTCAGCGGCATAATCTGAAGTCCGCCAACTTCTCCGCGTCTGGACGTAGCAACGTCGATAACTCCCGAATGTGAAGCTCTGATTCGTCCGCGCTCCTGAAAAACTGTTCCGCCAAATCTTCCGACACCGCCGATCGGTCTGATAACTCGCGCAACAATTTTCACGCCCGAATCTCCCCAAGTAATCACGCGTCCTGCAGGTCTGTTCTCGATCTCTACCATGAAGACTTCAGGCTCATTCGGCAAATCAGTCCTGATTACAAGAATTTCGCCCTCATCAGGAACACCGTCAAGTTCGCGTTCAGAATTATTTTCCGGATTCATAATCGTAACCCGAGAGCCAACTAACGGAGCAAATCCCCCGAAAATTCCAGTCCCAGCTTCGGATTTAATCGCAAAATACGCGCCCGCCCTTGCAGCCGGAGCAACTGTCACAGATGGCACTATACTGATTATGCTGCCGCGAGAATCTTTCACGCTGACCAACATGTGAATCGCGTTCACAGCACTCGCACAAACCGAGGATTTCGCCGCCCATTTGCTCGCAGTGTACGCAGGATAATTTTCTTTCACGGGAATTTGCGCAACTTCGCCGAGATTTATAATTTCTCCGGAGGGCAATTTCGCCGTAACCTGAGAATTTTTCACGCACGGTATTCGCAGCTCGATGAATTTCTCAGCACGAACATCACCGGCAAATCCCAAAATCATGACTAATAACACAATCGCAATTACCAAAACTTTTCGCATCTTAACAAATCCTTTCGCAAATATTTCACAAATGCTTTCACGGAATCGGAGCAAACCAAACTGCCCAGACATTACAGACCGCGTGATAAATTATTGACGGCAAAATCGAACCGCCACGAAATCTCAGCCAACCCATCACTAACCCGGGAAAAAACGTCGCAACCCGAAGCCAGCCGGTTATCAAAATCAAGTGACTCAACGCAAATATCAACGCCGTAATCACAATCGCAATATACACGTTCATTTTTCGCGCTAAAAAACTTTGCAGCCAACCTCGGTAAAACGTTTCCTCGATAAATGCAGCAGCAATTCCTCCGCCCAGATTATCAATCGCAACCCAAAACGATAATTTATGCGGAATATTTCCACCGCCCCATTCGACCGGAAAATTCATCGATACGAACGTCAACGGCACGAGCGTAATTATCAGCGCAAATATCACATCACGCTTTGATTCACGCGTCAAAAACCATTTTAGCCCCCAGTCAAGCTCACTTTCGCCGCGAAATCTGCACCACAAGTACGGGAAATACAGCATGAACGCCGCCGCAACAAATCCGATTATCAACGACATGCTACAACACTTTCACAGCGTCACTCAAGAATTGCAGCCCTGTGTTAATATAAGTCGAAATGTAATATCGATTCGTGTATAGCGCACCGGAAATTTTCCAGAGCAGAATTATCACCGGAACCGCAACGATTACAGCACCGAGTTTGTACAGAATTTTCGCCGGAATACGCCCCCATTTCTCGAACAACGCATCGACCAGCCAGCCCATCGTCATGAACGCAAAACCCAAAATCCAAATCGATAAACCAAGAACAATCTGAGTATTAACTACACGCAAGAAAAACATTCCTCTCTCGTAAAAAAAATTTTTTCGCAATCATGACAATTATACGGGAAAATTTTTTCTGTGCTAAACTTGCAATAAATTTTTCAAGCTTAACAAGCTTAATAGGGAGGAATATTTTCCAAGATGATAATCAGCAAGAAGTTTTTAACGTGTGTGTGTTTGTGTGCGGTATTCGTGGGGTTATTTGCGTGTGCGTGTTACTCGGCTGAATCCGAAGATGTCGCTTCACCGAAAATTCTCGCGAAGGTCAACGGTGAGGAAATTACGGAACTTGACGTGATTCGTGCGCTGCAAATGTTGGGACAGCAGGCTATGCTTTACGGCGGTGAACAGGGTCAGAAAATGATTCTGGACGAGCTGATCTCACTCAAATTATTTGCACTCGACGCGAAAGACAAGAAACTTGATGAGAATCCGGAATTTCAGCAGGCAGTCGAGGATTTCAAGAATCGCATGTTAGTTCAGGTTGCGATGATGGACTTATTGAAGGACGTTAGCGTTACGGACGATGAGGCGAAAAAATTCTACGATGAACACGTGACAGAATATTTCACAGAGCCGGCGAAAATTCACGCGTCACACATTCTGATCAGCGACGACAATTCCAGCCAGGATATTATCGCGAAAATTCAGGCTGAATTGCGAAACGGCGTATCATTCGATGAACTTGCGAAGAAATACTCGATTGAACCCGGCGCGAAATCAACTGGCGGCGATTTGGGAGATTTTCCCAGAGGCGTTATGGTCAAGGAATTTGAGAACGTAGCGTTTGCTCTTAAAAATCCCGGCGATATTTCAGACCCAGTTAAGACGCGTTTTGGCTGGCACATCATCAAGTTGCACGGAACTTCACCAGAGAACGTTATCCAGTACAATGACGAGTTGAAAGCGCATATTATTCAGGAATTGCAAAATATCAAGAGTTCAGAATTATTGCGCCAACACTCCGAGGAACTTGAGAAAAAATATCAAGTCGAAAGATTCTAGCGCGAATATTTACTCACAAAAAAGCTCCCTGCCTAA
>CALEPX010000033.1 GCA_937911045.1 uncultured Fretibacterium sp.
TTCGTCCTTTGGGAGTGTCGAGCAGGGGCATTAAGTGCAAGTAAGTAACTCCGCACTCTTGAATATAATCAAGGTGAGACTTTATGCCCTGAAGATTTCCGCCGAAACACTCAGTGTACATCATCATTCCGAGCATGTCATTGCCGGCGTACCAAGTCGGATCATTTTCGCGGGCCTCGTCGAGTTCACGGAGAAGGTCATTGCGTGAGGACCAGCATTTTTGGAGCATTGAGCAGAAGTAATCGAAGGCCTGTTTGTCGCTGCCGTAGAGTTCGTAGTACAACCATTTAAGCTCGTCGTAGTGTCGGGCGAGCCTCGTCTCAAATTCATTCATGCAAACGAATCTCCTTTTTTAATTGGAATTTTGGCAACAAGTATAACAATAAAACTCTATCAACGCACAAGAAATTTTCTCAGTTCTTCCCTCAAATATTCGTATCTCGCTTTTTTCTCGGAATTGGCAAAATGTTTCTCTCGTGATTGCTCCGGATTGTTCGTGTAATCTAGCTTCTCACCTTGAAATTGTTCACTAGTCAGGTCAAAAATTTTCCCGTCCACGACGTTATAACAATGAAAATTTCCCTCGCTCCTAAAAATCCCGTGAACTTCCCCGCCGAAAATATCCTGAGCCAAAAACGCCGTAATTGAGCATTGCCCCAACGTGATATTATTTTCGCTCCAGTTAGGGCGCATTCTCGGAGCGCAGGAATATTCGCACCAGATTTTTGTGAGCGCGCCGTATAAATCATCCGGAGTTCTTATCGCGTGAAAATCCGGATTTATGCTTGTGATTTTGCATGAAATTTCTGAGCCGTAATAATTATTTCGCATTTTGAAGCCCCTTTCGCGTTTCAAATTTTCTGAATTTATATTATAATTTTCACGAATATTTTCAAGTTAATAAGGAGTTGTTTTTGATGCGTAAATTTTTCGCAGCGTGTTTAGTGGTCGCATTGCTCGCCGGTGTAGCATTTGCTGACGATAATGTGATCAAAGTCGGAGTGTTTAATTGTCTGACCGGACAGAACGCTTTTGGTGGACAGCTTGAACTCGAAGGCACTCAGTTAGCTCACTCGTTGATGCCTGAAATTCTGGGCAGGAAGGTCGAGTTAGTGATCGTTGACAACAAGTCCGATAAAGTCGAAGCAGCAAACGCTGTCACAAGATTGATCGAGAATGACAAAGTCAACGCAATAATCGGAACGTATGGCTCATCGCTTGCAATGGCTGGCGGAGAAGTTGCTGAGAAAGCCGGCATTCCTGTAATCGGCACATCATGCACAAACCCGTTAGTAACTGAGGGCAAGAAATATTATTTCCGAGTTTGCTTTATCGATCCGTTCCAGGGAGCTGGAGCTGCTACGTATGCGTTCAGACATTTGGGCTTGAAGAAAGCTGCTACACTTGTTGACATGTCAAATGATTACAGTGTAGGTCTTGGCAAATTCTTCAGGGATTCGTATCAGAAAATGGGCGGCGAAATCGTAGCGAATTTGTTCTATCAGTCCGGAGACACGGATTTCACGGCGCAATTAACCGAACTCATCGCGAAACAGCCGGATATAGTTTTCCTTCCGGCATATTTTGCAGAGGGCGCAATCGTTCTCAAGCAGGCGAAAGAACTCGGAGCAAATTTCAGATTTATCGGAGCTGATGCAATGGACAATCCCGAAATTGTTACGCTTGGCGGCGATGCTGTCGAGGGATTCATGCACACGACATTCGCTTATGATCCGTCAATGCAGGAAATGAACGAGACTGCTGCAAAATTCACAGAAGAGTGGCGCAAAGTTCACCCGGATAAAGACCCAAACGTTAATTCAGCACTTGGCTATGACTGCTACGTAATGCTGAAGGACGCTATCGAGAGAGCCGGCAGTGCAGAACCTGAGAAAATCCGTGACGCACTCGAAACCACGAAAGATCTGCCAACAGTTACGGGAATTACGACGATTAACGCAACTCACGACGCTGAGAAAGAAATGGGCATCGTGGAAATTCGTAACGGCAAAAAAACTTTCTTGGGACTTGTTAAACCCGAAGTATAAACGTGTAGGTCAGTATGTATGTATAAACTATAATTTTCACGCGGAGAAGGGTTTATTCGTGCAGCCCTTCTCTTTTTATATTTATATTATATTTGATTCGCGAAAGGAGTTGTTTGAATCTTGAGTCTGAATATTTTCGTTCAGCATGTAATAAACGCTCTGAGTTTGGGAAGTTTGTACGGACTTGTTGCAGTTGGCTATACAATGGTGTACGGAATTTTGCGGTTAATCAATTTCGCGCACGGAGATATATTCATGCTTGGAGCGTATTTCGTGTATTTTGCGACGATCGTTTATAAATTGCCGTGGGCTGTCGGAGTTGTTATCGCGATAATTCTGACGACAGTTTGCGGATTGTTAGTCGATCGCATTGCGTATAAACCGCTGAGGAATGCCCCGAGAATTTCTGCGTTAATCAGTGCAATCGGAGTATCGTTTTTCATCGAGAATTTTGCGGTCGTAGTTTTCACGGGAATGCCGCGACCGGTTGTGCAGCCGCCGATTTTGATGCAGCCGATTACGCTTTCAAATGGCGTTAGATTAATTCCGTTGGGGATACTCGTGCCTGTTGTAGCGTTTGTGTTAGTTGGGGCATTGATGTGGCTGTTGTATAAAACTAAACCCGGACTTGCTATGCGTGCGATCTCGTTTGACATTGAGACGACTAGAATGCTCGGAGTTTCGGTTAATAAAATCATTGCGCTTGCGTTCGGATTAGGTTCTGCATTAGCTGCCGTAGCCGGAATTTTGTGGGCGTTGCGTTATCCTAGAGTAGAGCCTTTTATGGGAATGACACCCGGAATCAAAGCATTTATCGCAGCAGTATTTGGTGGAATTGGTTCTGTACCCGGAGCGATGATCGGCGGATTGATTTTGGGATTCGTCGAAATAATGTCAGTAGCGTTTTTCCCGAACTTGTCTGGCTATAAAGATGCGTTTGCGTTCTTGATATTGATCCTGATTCTGTTATTCAGACCGGCTGGATTACTTGGCGAGAGACTGGAGGACAAGATATAACATGAACAAGTTTCGTAATTTATTGCTTACGATAATTGCCGTAATATTATTCGCGTTTTTTCTGGATAAAGCACCGGATTTCATGAACGGATACTGGCTGCGAATCTTGAATTTGATAGCTATAAATGCGATTTTGGCGTTGAGTTTGAATCTGATTTACGGAATTACCGGAATGTTTTCGCTTGGACACGCGGGCTTCATGGCGATTGGCGCGTATGTATCCGCTCTGTTAATAATCCCTGCTGCTCAGAAGCAATCCATGTGGATTTTGGAAGATATATACCCGTGGCTTTTGAACCTGAATACGCCGTTTGTAATATCGCTTATTATTGCCGGATTAGTTGCAGCATTTTTCGGTTGGCTGATAGCGTTGCCTGTTTTGCGATTGGGCGGAGATTATCTGGGAATTGCGACGCTAGGATTTGCTGAGATAATTCGAATTTTGATCACGAACACACCTAGATTGACAAATGGCTCGTTGGGTTTAAAAGGCATTCCGGCACACGCTACGTTATTTATGAGCTGGGGCTGTTTGGGAATAGTCTTGCTATGTATGGTCTGTATGTTGCGCAGTAATTTCGGCGGAGTTTTGCGGGCAGTTCGCGATGATGAAGTTGCGGCGAAAATGATGGGTGTGAATACGTTTCGAGTCAGAGTACTTGCGTTCACGCTGGGCTGTTTTGGCGGAGGACTTGGCGGAGCATTGATGGGTAATTTGATAACGACGATTGACCCGAAAATGTTCATGATAACTCAGACGTATAATATCCTGATGATAATCGTAGTAGGCGGACTTGGCTCTGTAACTGGATCGTTAATAGGCTCTGTTTTAGTAACTGTAATGTTGGAGTGGCTGCGATTTGTAGAGAATCCGATTACGTTTGGTTCGTTCACGATACCCGGAATACCCGGAATGCGAATGGTAATATTCTCGCTGTTATTAATCATCGTGATAATTTTCCGTCGCGAGGGCATAATGGGAATGCGTGAATTTTCTTGGGATATATTTTTCCCGAAGCGTAAAGCCAAAGCTAAACACGACGAATCAGAATCTCAGAATTACGAGAACGTTCTTGAACTTGAGAATATCAAGCTGCAATTCGGCGGATTATCTGCGATTGAGGACTTGAGTTTCACGATTAAGAAGGGCGAAATCGTTGGCTTAATCGGACCGAACGGTGCTGGAAAAACTTCTGCGTTCAACGTCGTAAGTGGATTTTATAAGCCTACGTCCGGGAGTATAAAATTCCTGGGAAAATCTATCGGAGGCTTGCGTCCTGATGAAGTCTGCAAAGCCGGAATGAGCCGCACGTTCCAAAATATCAGGCTATTCGGGAACGAGACAGTTTTGCAAAACGTTATGGTCGGCAGCTGGGTGCGTCAAAAGAATCCGTGGTTCATGACGTTGTTGCCGTTCTTATTCACGGACGTTATTCGCGAGGACGCAGAAATTCGAGAGAGATCGCTGAATCTTTTAGCTCAGTTGGGCTTGTACGCGTTTGCTGATGAGAAGGCATCGAGTTTGCCATATGGAGCGCAGAGACGTTTGGAAATTGCCAGAGCGTTAGGCACTCGTCCGAAATTTTTGCTGCTCGACGAACCTGCAGCCGGAATGAATCCTCAGGAAAGCGCGGAACTCATGAATTTTATCCGGAGATTGCGTGACGAATTTGATCTTACGATTCTATTAATCGAACATGATATGAAAGTCGTTATGAACGTTTGCGATTATATTCACGTTTTGGATCAGGGCGTGCATATTGCGCAGGGAACACCTGATGAGATCAAGAATAATATCAAAGTCGTCGAGGCGTATTTAGGAGCAGGAGCTTCGGAGGGATTGCCTGTTCCTGAGAAAGAGCTGAAAGTTACGGGAGGTGATTTATCATGAGCAATAATATCCTGAGCATAAAAAATCTCAACGTGAATTACGGAGCTATACACGCAGCACGAGATATTTCGCTGTCGATTAATCAGGGCGAAATCGTGACGTTAATCGGCGCGAACGGTGCAGGAAAAAGCAGCGTAATCAGATCTATCATGGGTCTGACAAAATCACGTTCTGAAGAAATGCGCTTCAAAGGCAAGTCGATTCAGAATGCGGCAGTCGAAGAGCGTGTAAAAATGGGAATCGCGTTAAGTCCCGAGGGGCGCAGAATTTTGCCGCAATTAACTGTCGAAGAAAATCTGGCATTGGGAGCGTATGTTCGTTCGGATTTGCAGGGAATATCTGACGATAAAGAATACGTTTACGGGCTTTTCCCTAGATTGAAAGAGCGTCGCCGTCAAAAAGGCGGAACTTTATCTGGCGGAGAGCAGCAAATGTTAGCCGTAGCCAGAGCCTTGATGAGCCGTCCTGAATTGTTGATGCTGGATGAGCCGAGTTTGGGACTTGCGCCGATCTTGGTCGAAGAAGTTTTCGAGATAATTCGCACGATAAATTCTCAGGGCAGGACGATATTACTTGTCGAACAGAATGCGTGGGCTGCGTTGAAAGTTGCGCACAAAGCTTACGTTCTCGAAGTCGGAGCGATCTCGTTATCTGGCACTGGTCAAGAATTGCTGAGTAATTCGAAAGTCAGAGCTGCGTATCTGGGTGGCTAGAAATTTTCGGGAGAGACATGACAGCGTGTTTACTCCCGAATTTTTTCGCATCAAAAAACCCTACTCACACTCAACTGTGATATAGGGCTTTTCGTGTATTCAAAACGGGCATTCACACCCGATCATGTTCTGGCGGAGGACGGAGGATTCGAACCCCCGGAGGCTTGCACCTCAATTGATTTCAAGTCAACCGCCATCGACCGCTCGGCCAGTCCTCCAAAAATCAACGCATGAATTATAACACAAGTTTAGCCAGACGCAAGTTTTTCGCTAATCGGATTTGCTGCCGGATACTTTGTTCATCAGGATCGGCGAAAGCACGCCAAACACGCACAACGCTACTAACACCCAGCAAATCGGAGTCGAGAATAACACCGAGGGATCGCCGCCCGATAATAGCAACGAACGTCTCAAGCCCTTCTCACCGATTGGTCCAAGAATCATTGCTAAGACTATTGCAGCGTTATTCATTCCGAATTTTCTCGCAAGCCAGCCGATTACGCCGAATATTAACATGATTACAACGTCAACGTAATTCTGGTGAATCGCAAATGAGCCAACTACACATAAAATCGTCACTGATGGGATCAAAATCGCGTCCGATAATCTCGCAATCTGTGCAAAGCCTCGGCAGCCAAGTAAGCCAATTCCCAACATGAAGAACTGAATCAGCACAAATCCCGCGAAAAACGTATACGTCATCTGTGCAGTCTCACCGACGAATAAATTCGGGCCAGGTGTCAATCCCTGAATAATCAATCCGCCCATCAAAACTGCCGTAACACTTTCACCCGGGATTCCCAACGTCAACATCGGAATCAATGAGCCGCCCGTCACAGCATTGTTCGCAGCTTCTGAGCCTGCAACGCCTTCGTAAGAACCGTTCCCGAATAATTCTTTGTGCTTCGAGAATTGCTTGGCTGTGTTATATCCCAGGAAACACGCAATCGACGCTCCAGCTCCGGGCAAAATCCCTACCAGATTTCCGATTATCCATGAACGTCCAATCGTCGGAGCAATCTCTTTCAATTCCTGTTTCGAAAGCATCATTTTGTCGCTGAATTTCGTAGCTCTGGCTCTGGCTTTAATCTTGGCTTCGGCTAATACCAACGCTTGGCTCATAGAGAACAATCCAATTAATGCGCACGTAACGTTAATGCCTTCGTATAACGAACTCTGACCGAACATGAATCTTTTCACGCCGTGCATCGGATCCATTCCAATCGTCGAGAGCAAAAGTCCAAACGCTCCACTCATCAAGCCCTTTACCATTGATTTCGACGAAACTCCGGCTATAATCGTCAATCCGAAAATCGACAGCCAGAAATATTCCGGTGAGCCGAATTTCATAGCTAATTGACCCAGCAACGGCGCGAAGAAATACAGGGAAATGCACGAGAGTAATCCACCGAAGAATGACGCTATACACGCAGTTCCGAGAGCTTTACCGGCTTGTCCTTTCAACGTCATCTGATAGCCTTCGATCGCAGTTGCAGCTGAAGCAGGCGTTCCGGGTGTGTGAATTAATATCGCTGAGATCGAGCCGCCGAAAATCGCTCCGCAATAAATCGCTCCAAGCATTATCATTCCTGTTGAAGCGTCCATCGAGAACGTCATCGGCAATAACAGCGCAACACCCATAGCAGCCGATAATCCCGGCAAACAGCCAATCACGATTCCAATCGTAACGCCAACAATCATTGCCAGAAGATTCACAGGGAATAACGCGTTAATAAATCCGTTCGCCATTAATATTAACGTATCAAACATGAATTTTCACCTCGTTTTTTATGCTTTTATTCTAACCAGCCAAGAGAATCAAGATAATCTTCGAGCAAACTTCCGACGGGTAATCTGACTTCCAAAAATACCGTGAACGCGAAATACACCAGTGCGAAAATCGCTATCTCCGCCAAAATTATCTGCCAAACTTTCACGCGCAAAAATAACAAACTCACCGCCATGAACACAACGCTTGCGATATAAAATCCTACGTATGGCATCGCTGCAATATATATCAATACCATCGCTAATAACGTGAAGAATTGTTTCGGCATAAAATCCTTGAAATCTTCAAGACCGCTAACAACTCCGATTTTGAAAGCCCCGATTATCATGTTTATAACGTGAAGCGTCGTCAATCCCGCGAGCAACGCAATCACGCACAACGGGTAAATCTGAGCTTCCTTCTGAAGCTGCAACGTCATGTACAGGAAAAACGCGCACACAGCGTACATCGCAGCACAAACTCCAATGTCAGTTTTCTTCATGTGAATAACTCCTCTCTGGATCTAAATCTAAATCTCAATCTCAAATATTGATTATGCTCACAAAAAAACAGGAGGCGTAATTAAAAACAAATCCCCCTGTCTCCTGAATAATTATCTTGCTAATTTACTCCCAAAGTTTCGCGACTTCATCTGTGCAGAATACGTACTGATCGTTAATCATTTTGCCAGTTGCTTCAGCGTCCATGTAAAGTGTAGTAACTCCGGCTTTCTCAGCTGCTGCGACATATTCCGGATCTTCCATTGCTTGTTTGAATGCGTTCTGGTAGAACTCGATTACTTCGGGTTTAGTTTTCTTCGGAGCAACGATTGCGCGCGCACTTCCGTACCAATTCGGATAATATCCAAGCTCACCAAGTGTCGGAGCGTCCGGGAAAGTTGGCATTCTCTTCTCTGCAAATACTCCGAGGATTTTCACTTCGCTAAGCATTGCTGCAATATCTGCTTCTTTCGCGACTGAGAAATCTACTTCGCCCTGACGCAACGCCAACAACTGGTCAGCAGTTCCGCCGTAAGGAATCGCACTGTACTCGAAGCCTGCTGATTTTGCGAGCAACTGCGCTCCGATATGATTCGATGCTTTCATGCCGTTAGTTGAAGCTTTCAATTTGCCCGGATTTTCTTTCGCAAATGCTACGAGTTCACCAAGCGTATTAAACGGGCTGTCCTTGCCAACCATTACGAGCGATGTTTCATTCACGTGATTGCAGATGGGCACGAAATCATCGATCTTGTAATCTGCAAGTCCTTCGACAATATTCGAGCATAACGTCGGCAGATTTACGAAGCCGATTGTGTGTCCGTCTGGTCTAGCCTGTGACAACGCCGTCCAGCCGATCGAACCCGAACCACCCTCAAGATTCTGAATAACCAAAGTTTTTCCGATGGTTTTAGTTGCGAATTTCGAGAGAACTCGCGCGGTATTATCCGTTCCTGAGCCGGCCTTGTAAGCGACAATAACCGTGACATTCTTCTTCGGAGCCCACGCAAACGCAACACCGCAAAATGTCGCAAGAATCAAAACTACAGCTAAAAATTTCCCTGACAACTTCATAAAAAACACCTCTCAAATTAAAATTATTATTCAAAACTATTATATAACGCAAAGGAGCTTAATAACTCGTGAAAAAAACTGGAAAAAAAATTCGTCTTGACATGTTGCTCGTAGAAAGAAATCTCACGGATTCGAGAAATCGTGCGCAGGCTCTGATCATGGCGGGAAAAGTTCGCGTGAATGATCAAGTTCTCACAAAATCCGGAACTCTTGTGAATCCAGAGGCAAATATTACGCTCGAAATTTCCGACGAATGGGCAAGCCGGGGCGCGAAAAAATTACTCAAGGCGTTCGATTGCTTTGATATTAACGTTGACGGGAAAATCTGTGCTGACTTCGGAGCTTCAACCGGAGGATTCACAGACGTTTTGCTGCGAAACGGTGCTGCGAAAGTTTACGCGATTGATGTTGGTTACGGACAATTAATCTGGAGACTTGCGATTGATCCAAGAGTCGTAATCATGGACAGAACTAACGCACGATATTTGACGCGCGAAAATTTCCCGGACGAAATATATTTTGCAACGTGTGATGTGTCTTTCATATCGTTAAAGCTAATCATTCCCGTAATCGACGCAATCTTGAATAACGATTCCGGTGAAGCTGTCGTATTAATCAAGCCTCAATTCGAAGCAGGTCGCAAAAAAATTTCTCACGGCGTCATAAAAGACAGGAATATTCACACCGAAGTTCTGGAAAACGTTTGCGAATTTATCACGAGTGATTCACAGCTCAAAATCTCCGGATTAACTCACTCGCCGATTCGAGGCCCTGAAGGCAACATAGAATTTCTGTGCTGGCTCACACGAAACGAATCACGCAAGCCAACACATGAAGACATTTCCGAAATTGTCAATCAAGCTCACGAATCATAATTTGCAGATTCTCAACGGCTGATGCGACTCAGATTTTGCGATTCGCTCGTACATGTCACGAACGGAAATTTTCAGTAACGGGTGAATCCAGTCCGGCGCAATTTGCAGCAACGGTCTCAAAACGAATAATCTCTCGTGCAGATTTACGTGCGGAATTTTCAGCTCTGGTGAGTAAAGAATCATGTCGTTAATCAGCAGAATATCAACGTCAATCTTTCGCGCACCCCAACGAATATTCTCAACACGTCCCAATTCACGCTCAATTTGCTTCACGGATTGCAGAATCTCCAAGGGATTGAATTGCGAGAAATTCTGAATCATGACGCACGCATTCAGAAATTTCGGCTGATCTGCAACTCCCCACGGCTCAGTTTCGAAAACGTCACTCGCTCGCGCAACATCTCCAAATTCACGCAATCTCTCAACAGCAGAACGCAAATTCCCGAGACGATTCCCCAAATTACTGCCAAGTCCGAAAATTATCACGCAATCTCTCCTTTGAGTTCAGCCAGCCAAGAACGTTTCTCTCGCAAAAATTCCGGGTCTTTTATCAGCGCAAGATTTATCTCGACATTCTCAATCGCACACGAAATCGCAGCCTTAGCCAGAAATATCGCCGAATACAAATCACTCGACGCATTCCGGTTAGACTTGTTAATCAATTCACGCGCCAATTTCAGGACTTCGAGACAATTTTCGACAGTTTGCTCCGGTGGAATAACGGCGTTCTTGTAGGATTCCTGAATTTTTTCGGAGCGATCTTCCTGTGATTTTGGAATCTTGAACGCAGACATAACTCGATTATACGCAGCAATGTCATTCTCAGCGCAAAGTTTCAGGTCACGAATCAATTCCTGAGACTTTCGCAGCGAATCATGATTCAGATTCTCAAATTCTGAGTAAGCATCTTTTCCCAGCGTCAAGTTACACACCATCGAGACCAATCCCGCAGCCATCGCTCCAGTCAACGCAGCCGCACTTCCTCCACCCGGTGTCGCGCTTCCAGAAGCTAATTTCTCGAGAAATTCATCGAGCGTGCAGCTAAAACAATCCTGTGATTTTTCCATCATCGTCAACGTCAATATTCAAAGCAGCAGGTTTCTTCGGCAATCCGGGCATCGTCATAATCGCGCCAGTTATCGCCACCAAAAATCCGGCACCGGCAGAAATTCGAACTTCACGAACCGTAATTCTGAAATTCGCAGGTCTTCCTAACAACGCAGCATTATCTGATAACGAGTATTGCGTCTTAGCCATGCACACGAGCAGATTATTCAAGCCCAGAGCGTTCACACGTTCGAGATCTTTCTCAGCTTGTGGCGTGTAATCAACTCCATCAGCTCCGTAAATTTCACGCGCAATCTTGAGAATCTTTTCTTTCGGGGACAAGTCCGAATCGTAAATAAATCTGAAATCAGAATCTTTCTCGCAAGCTTTCACAACTTCACGCGCCAAATCCTGACCACCTTCGCCGCCTTTCTCCCAGACTTCCGCTAATGCAAAAGCAGCTCCATGTTCGCGACATTTTCGTTCGAGCAGTTCGATTTCGCTAGCAGTATCCGTGTAGAATTTGTTAATCGCAACGACTACAGGCAAGCCGTATTTCTGAATATTCTCGACGTGTTTGAGCAAATTCGGCAATCCGCGTTCGAGTGCTTCGAGGTCTTCGTGATTCAGATCTGTTTTGGGAAGTCCCCCGTGCATTTTCAGAGCCTTAATCGTAGCGACAACTACAACAGCTGACGGTTTCAAACCAGCAGAACGGCATTTAATATCCAGGAATTTTTCACCGCCAAGATCAGCTCCGAAACCAGCTTCTGTTACGAGATAATCCGCAAGTTTCAGACCAAGTCTCGTAGCTTGAACTGAGTTGCAGCCGTGCGCAATATTCGCGAATGGTCCGCCGTGAATGAATGCCGGGTTATTTTCGAGAGTTTGAACGAGATTCGGCTTGATAGCGTCCTTCAATAACGCAGCCATTGAACCGGAAGCTTGAATATCTTTCGCAGTGACGGGCTTATTATCGTAAGTGTACGCGAGAATCATTTTGCCCAAACGTTCTTTCAAATCGTGAAGATCGTTCGCTAAACACAAAATCGCCATTACTTCCGAAGCAACGGTAATATCAAATCCGGATTCACGCGGCACACCGTTAGCAGTTCCGCCCAATCCTATCACAATATTTCTCAGAGCGCGTTCGTTTAGATCCATTGCGCGTCTGAAAACAATTTTTCGCGGATCGATATTTAACTCGTTTCCCTGCTGAATATGATTGTCCAGCATTGCCGCACACAAATTATGAGCCGTCGTGATTGCGTGAATGTCTCCGGTGAAATGCAGGTTAATATCTTCCATTGGGATCACTTGCGCATATCCTCCGCCAGCAGCACCGCCCTTCATTCCGAAGCTTGGACCGAGTGATGGTTCACGCAACGCTACAGCAGCATTCTTGCCAATCTTGTTCAAGCCGTCAGTTAATCCGATGCTGATCGTAGTCTTGCCCTCACCTGCAGGAGTTGGAGTAATTGCCGTAACGAGTATTAATTTGCCGTCAGATTTGTTTTCGCGTTCGAGACGTTTGAGAACTGATGGCAGAATTTTCGCTTTGAAATTTCCGTATTGTTCGAGTTCCGAATCCAGTATTCCTAACTTGGCTGCAACGTCCGTGATTTTGCTAGGTGTTGCTGCCTGTGCAATTTCGATGTCGCTCTTGAATTTGTTCAACTTAATTATCCCCTTCACATGTATTTATTTAGAGCTCGCATAATATAATATATTCTATCTATTTCAATCCACGCAAAGCGGTAAACGGACTCTCCACTTATGCGACAAACTCCAGTGATATAAAACACTTTGAGAAATAAAATTACCGGAAAAATAACGACCGTTCGGTAAAATTGTTTTTTATACTTATATCAGACTTCGTTTTTGATTTCAAGCCATTTTAATTATAAAATAGAACAAAGTTTACCATTTTATAGGAGAAATACACGTTTTTGAAAGGGAGTTTTTCAGAACATGATTTTATTCGGAACAGACGTAGCAGCGAATATTAATAATTCTTTGACACAGAAAATTTCCAGTCTCAAGCAGAACGCAATCACACCCAAACTCGCAATAATCCGGGTCGGCAATAATCAGAGCGATTTGTCATACGAACGCGGAATCCTGAAGAAATTCTCGGGACTTGGAATCGAAACTCAAGTGTACGAATTTCCGGAGAATATTTCGCAATCGGATTTTGATTCGCAATTTCAGGGGATCAATCTTGACGCAAAAATTCACGCGATATTATTATTCAGACCGTTGCCGAAAAATCTCAGCGACAAATTCGCACGGGAGAAAATTCTCGCCTCAAAAGATGTCGATTGCATGGGATATATTAACACCGCAAAATTATTCTCGGGAGAAATTCGCGACTCAGGATTCGCACCGTGTACACCGTCGGCAGTGATGGAAATTCTGGATTATTACAAGATAGACGTTTCGGGAAAAAATGTCGTGATAATCGGTCGCAGCATGGTCGCAGGTCGCCCGTTATCAATGTTAATGCTGAATCGCAACGCTACGGTTACAATTTGTCATTCAAAGACGCAAAATCTGTCGCAAATTTGCAGCCAAGCAGATATTCTCGTGAGTGCAATCGGTAAAGCTGAATTTGTCGGGCGCGAATTTGTGAATGCGAAAATGCTTGTGATAGACGTTGGCATAAACGTAAATTCTGCTGGGAAATTGTGCGGCGATGTATCGTTCGATGACGTGAACGAATTTGTCGCGGGAATAACTCCAGTTCCGAAAGGCGTTGGAGCTGTGACGACTTCAGTGCTTGCGAAAAATGTTTTGCGAGCGTGTGAACTCGTGAATAATCAAGTATAATGAGCTAAATTATTAATGATAAATATTTAATGATAAATATGGAGAGTCGGTGATGATTATGCGAAAATATTTTGCGATGTCGATGATGTTGATAATAATTCTGAGTTTGGCTTTTTGCGGAGAATCCGAAGCTCTTGACCGAAACGGATTTTTCCCGCAGAGAGGAGTTTATCGTGGAGCTGCTGTTATGTCGGCGTATCAGAAATCCTACGCGATGAATTTCGAAATCTGGAAACCGATGGGATTGCCTGCTGGTTGGTACGCTACGTTTGACGGATTCCCCGTTGCACAGATTGCGGAAAATCGCTGGGTGTACGGTCAAATCGGATCTGACGGCGCGATTGTTCCGACGGACGTTTTGGTTGGCTCGGTGATTCCGTCAGAAGTTCCCGGATTATTGCGAGTTGCGTTTGTTTGGGGTAACGAGAGATTTTTCAACGACAGAGAATTTTTGAAAATTCGCGAGTACATGTGCAATCGTATGGGCTGGCTTTACGATCACAATATCAGCACGGTTATAGCGTGGAATATTTATCAGCCGTACGTTTGGATCTGGCTTGGAAACCGTTGGAGGAAATTCACGCCATATAACGGTGAATACGCCTGGCAAATGTTGAAGCGTCTCAGCCCGTACATAATCGAGGAATTGCGCAAGTCCGGAAATTTTTACCTGCCCGGAGAACCTTACGAGATTGCGGATATTTCGCGTCAATGGGGATATATTTGGCTCGGGAAAGTCTCGTTCAGTGAGTTGCAGAATTATCGCGAAAGTAACAGCAGTGGGAGATCGTATTCATTGCGCTCGTCGAGTAGCAGCGGTGGCGGCAGCAGTGGAAATTCTCCGTCAGAACCAAGCGGCGGCGGCTCTCAGTGGGATATTGATTAATAATTTCGGGGGGATATACATGTCTAAGAAACAATCCGGGGATCAGATTCAGAGCCAGATTCAGAATTTGCTCGATAAAGCCTACGAAGCCGAATCTGATTCTCAGGCGTTGGAACTCGTCGAGAAAGTTCTGAGCATTGATCCGGAAAATCCCGAAGCATTAATGATCAAAGCGGATCGACTAAACGATGACGAAAGTGATAATTATCGCGGAAAACTCGAACTGATAAACCGTGCGCTTCGTTCACTCGAAACTGGTACGCATAATTATGATTCTGATGATTCCGAAGATCGTGACGTGTTGTTCTATGCACTGAAGCAGAGATTGCTGTTCACGCATTTTGACCGGTGCGAGTTTGAGAAAGTTCTTGAGATTGCGCGCGAGTTGATGCAGAACGATCCGGAAGATTTCGCGGTTATAAATCTTAATGAGGTCGCCAGAGCGTTATATTACGCGTCACTTATCGAGTTGCGTCGATGGCAGGAGATTTTGTCGGATACGATGCGCGATGAAATACACGATACAGCTTGGGCGTATTCACGAGTTGTGGGGGCGTTCATGCTCTCGGAGGATAAACGCGAGAATAATCATGTTTGTGCGAGAATGTTCTGTGAAGCTCTGGGGATTGCGCCGAATGTGCCGTTTTATATACTGGGCTACAAATCTCCCGAAGAAGTCGAAGATGCTGACGAAAGCGATGAACTTGGGCTTTCGGAATTTGATTTCGCGCTGATGTTCTCATGTTTGGGGAAAATTTCCTATGAGTTTTCTATGTGGTTTACGAAGGGAACGACGTTATTCGGATTGTTCACGAATAGATTCAAACGCGAGTATGATTACATGATTGACGCATTAGATAATCTCGGAGGCTATCACGAGTACGAGGTTATGAGCCGTGAATTATTTGAGTGCGATGACGCAGCGGTTTTGGAAATGATGGCTTCTCACGGTTTCCCGATGCGATAAATGCGATAAGTGCGATAAGAATGGAGAGTGTATTTTTGAATAGTAATTCCAGATTGAAATTGAAATTAACACCGGATAAATTACGCAAGATTAAGTCTCCGGAGAGTTGGAAGTTGAAGGACACGAACGAGATTAAGCTCCCGAAAAATTCACGCAGCAAAGAGGGCTTGATTGGACAGCAGCGTGCGATTGAAGCGATGGATTTTGGACTCGAAGTTTCAGGACGCGGCTATAATATTTTCGTTGTCGGCAATCCCGGAAACGGCAGAACAAGTTACACGCTCGAAAAGTTAAACGCTCGTGCGGCGAAATTACCTGCTCCGGACGATTGGCTCTACGTGTATAATTTCGAGAACCCGGGCGAACCGCTGGCAATTTCTGTCAAAGCTGGTCAGGGGAAAAATCTGGTTAGAGATCTCGAAAACTTGCTTAGTGAATTGAAAGTTGCGATTAGTAAGGCGTTCGAACAAAGTCAATACGAAGACGCTAAATCTAAACTCGTGAAGAAATTCCAGGAGCAAGTCGAGGCTATCATGAACGTTCTGAGAAATTCGGCGGCGAAACAGAAATTCTCACTCAGGCGCACGTCACAGGGTTTCATAAACGTTCCGCTGGTGAAAGACAAAGACAGCGACGGAAATGAAATCGAACGCGAAATGACCCCCGAAGAATTTGAAGCCGTTTCACAAGAGCAGCAGAAGAAATATCAAGCTATATCCGAGAAACTCTCGCAAAGAACTCTGGCTGGAATGCGCATGATTCGCGACAAAGAAAAAGTCCTAAAGAAACGCATTGATGAACTCGAAACGGAAATTTGCAAGACAGCGATAACGCCGAGTTTTGAAGATTTACGCGCGAAATATCAGGGCAATGAGACGTTCCTGAATTGGCTGGAGAAAATGTCACGTGACGTAATCGAGAATTTCGGTGTGTTCGTTTCAGCAGCACGCGACGATAATTCCGAGGCAGATTTCACGAGATACAGTGCGAATTTGTTCGTGTCGAATGATCCCAAAAAGGGCGCGCCGGTGATTTGGGAGACGAATCCTACGTATTATAATTTATCTGGGCGTGTCGAGTATGAAAGTCATCAGGGATATTTATACACGGATTTCAAGAAGATTTTGCCCGGAGCATTTCAGAAAGCTAACGGAGGATTTCTGGTTCTTGACGCTGAGAAAGTTCTGATGAATTTCATGTCATGGGAAGCGATTAAGAGATTGCTTCGAACTGGCGAGGCTGCGATTGAGAATTTGGGTGAACAGTACGGAGCGATTCCTGTTGCGTCACTCAGACCTGTGCCTGTTAAGACGAATCTGAAAATCATAATGACTGGCTCACCGTATATTTACGAAATTTTGCAGTATTACGATCCGGAGTTCCAGAAGATATTCAAGATTAAGGCGAGTTTTGATGTCGATATGCCGCGGACAGCTCATAACGAACGCAGAATGGCAAATTACATAGCGGAGATTATTCAGCGTGAGAATCTTAAGCCGTTTGATGCGGATGCGCTGTCGGAAATTATCGAGTGGGCAAGTCGTGAGGCAGAAGATCAGAATTTGCTCTCGGTTCAGGTCGGAAGTCTGCGCGAATTGTTGACTGAGTCGAGTGCGTGGGCGGGCTTGAATGACAAGACGAGTGATCACGTGAAGCGTACGGATGTTGTGAAGGCGATTGAGCATAAGAATTTCAGGTCGGGATTGTATCGTGACAAATTGGCGCGCGCATTTAAGGACGGAGTTTTGCGAATCGACACGTCCGGTGAAGCTGTCGGGCAAATTAACGGGCTTTCGGTGATTGACATGACGGATTACAGATTTGGACACCCGTCGCGAATTACGGCGAATGTTTTCATGGGTCAGGAAGGAGTCGTGAACATTGAGCGCGAAGTCAAAATGACCGGCCCCATTCACAATAAGGGATTAATGATCCTGTCGAGTTATCTCGGCCGCAAATACGCGCAGGATATGCCATTGAGTTTAAGCGCGCATATAACATTCGAGCAGAATTACTCCGGCATTGAGGGCGACAGTGCGTCTTCAACGGAATTATATTGCTTGCTCTCGGCTCTGTCAGGCTTGCCGCTGAATCAAGGGATCGCCGTTACAGGCTCTGTGGATCAGTTCGGAACTGTTCAGCCGATCGGCGGTGTTAATGAAAAAATTGAAGGCTTCTATGAATATTGCAAAATCTCCGGTTTAACAGGCAAACAGGGAGTCATGATTCCCGAATCTAACACCCGGCACTTGATGTTAAATTCCGAAGTTATTCAGGCAGTCAAAGACGGGAAATTTTCTATATGGTCAGTCGGTGATATTGACGAAGGCATAGAAATTTTAACAGGAGTGGCCGCAGGCAAACTGAACAAGGACGGCTCATATAGCGAAAATTCTGTTCATGGACTCGTTCAGGCGCGGTTAAAGAAAATGTTAGCCGACAGTCTGAAACTCGAAAAGAAATTCGGAGACTCAGGCAAAAAGAAAAACTCCTCGAAGTCTTCAAAGGGGAAATCAAATTCAGATTCAGAAACGCAGGAATAATTAATGATTAGAGAAGATAAAATTTTTTTTATACTCGATGAACTTGAGAAAGTTTATCACAACGAGACACTGCCGCCGGAGCTTGGACACGAAGAGCCGCTTGACGGTTTGATTCTCACGGTGCTTTCACAAAACACTAACGACAAAAACCGCGATGTAGCTTTCAATCGCTTAAAAGATCTTTACCCGACTTGGAGCGAAGTAGTTGAAGCCGGGCCTGCCAAAATTGAAGACACAATACGAAAGGCCGGGCTTGGTCATACAAAAGCCGGGAGAATTATTAACATATTGAAAATTATTCACGAGGATTTCGGCGAATATTCGTTGAAGCCGCTTGCGCAACACGAAACAAGTGAAATTCGAGAATATTTAAGAGCGTTGCCGGGAGTCGGAACTAAGACTGTCGCTTGCGTCATGCTGTTCGATATGAAACTCCCGGCTTTTCCTGTCGATACTCACGTTACTAGAGTCTCAAAGAGAGTCGGAGTCGCGCCGGAAAAAACTTCGCCCGAAGAAATTTCGCAGCTTTACGAAAAATTTGTTCCGATCCCGCGCTGTCTTGGCGGTCATGTAAACATAATTGCTCATGGCCGGGAGATATGTCATGCAAAGAAGCCGGAGTGTGATAAATGCGTTTTAGCTAGTCAGTGCGATTTTATTCACTAAATTTTTTTTCGCGCCCTTGTTCTCCCCC
>CALEPX010000034.1 GCA_937911045.1 uncultured Fretibacterium sp.
GTTGAGCGAGAGTTTTTTTGTCTATCAGTGGTGAGCAAAGTAAACCTTACAATTCGTTCCATTATACTAATTTCTCTGCATGATTATAGCAATGAAATTAACGTTCTGCAAGCGTTCAGCAGGAAATTTTCTTTAATTTTTGATTAGAAAATGTGTGGTTTTCAAAGTTTACAACGTTGACCAAGACATCCCAACATGCGTGTAGATTAACAACATTGTGTATAGTGGTAACGGACGCTACTAATTCAAAAAACAACTTAATCGACGGTGGAGATTACGATAAGCTCAAAGTCGACGGCGGTTAATTGATAATGTACTGAATAGTGATGGCGAATTGGTCATGGAGACTAGTCACTTATAGTGGGGAGGAAAACATAAAATGGAATGGGATTTTGAACCTTCAGAGCGTAGGCGCACATGTATGCTTATGGTCACTCACGCCTGTAATCTTAACTGTAGCTATTGCTATGAAACCCACAAGAAAAACGCTTATATGGATGTAAATTTGGCAAAAGAAATTATTTTGCGTGAAGCTCAATTTGTAAATGACAGCGACCAATTTGACGAGTTGCAGATAGATTTTATGGGCGGTGAGCCGTTCATGAATTTCCCTCTGATTAAAGAAATTGTCGAGTGGTTGGAAAGCGGCGTTATTTCTGTCCCGTGGATTTGCTTTGCGACAACAAATGCTACGTTGCTCACCGATGAAATCAAAACTTGGTTGCGAGAACACAAAAACAGTTTCACTCTCGGCGCAAGCTACGACGGAACTAGTAAAATGCAATCTACTAATCGCGGCACCGAAAAGCACAACATGGACTTGGCTTTTTTCCGCGAAGTATGGTCTCATCAACCTTTACATATGACAATATCAAAAGAGACGCTCCCCACTTTGGCGGAAGGCGTTTTAGATATACAAGCAAAAGACCTCAAAGTTGAGGCAGCTTTAGCGCAAGGTGTGAATTGGACAATAGATGATGCGCTAGTGTATCGTGAGCAGTTATGCATATTAAAAGACGCTTACTTAAAAAATACCGCACTCACTCCGTTTAACAGATTAACCAGGTTCGTCAACGTTTACGATGCGCCGTCTACAGAAAAAACTCAAAAAAAATGGTGCGGCACAGGGAAGGGTATGGCAACATATGACATCGACGGCAAGAAATACGGTTGCCACATGTTCACGCCCTTGGTCTTGGGGAAAGATAAAGCATTGCCGGCAGACGCGGTTGAATGGGATTCGCCAGAATCAAACGCTGACGATTATTGCAAGAACTGTGTGTTGAGAGTTTTCTGCCCGACTTGCCCTGGTTTCAACTATAAATATCGCGGTCATCTCGCTGTTCGTGATAAACGTTGGTGCCCCATGGTTTTGGCGGAAGCAATAACCGCTTGCGAATTCCAAGTTGAACTCATTGCCAACATGGACAAACTCGACGAGAAAGACGCCCAATACGGGCAAGCGGCACTTCAAGCTTATCAGGTGTTGCGGCATTTGGACATTGCAACAAGCCAAAGCCCGTACACAATTTGATTTGCAAAATTCTTATTCGATGCGACATCAAGATTTTTCCTCACAGCATCAATAAGTTTTTTAATAATTATGCTCGACGGTAGTAGCGATTGTCGTAGCTTACGATACGAGTTTTCGGCGTAACGATGTGACTTGTGGTCTCTGGCAATTCTGTTGACGTTGAGTGTAAAGAAAGGAGAACAATAACAATGAAAATGAACATGGAAGCCCTTAAGGTTCTCGAACTCAAGCTTGCCGAATACAGCAAAGAGAATGGAGCGATCGCCGAACACGAATCTGGCAACAAAAACGGATGCAATGCGGCTGATTGCGCAGGATCGTGCTGGACATCTTGCTCAGGCGGATGCAAACTCGGAAGTAACTAATTGCGTTCAGCGGCACCGCGTTGTTGAGCGTGAGCATGAGAGGAGGTAATGATCATGAAAATAAACATGGACGCCCTTAAAGCTCTCGAACTCAAGCTTGCCGAATACAGCAAAGATAACGGAGCTATCGCCGAGCATGAATCTAGCAACAAAAACGGATGCAATGCGGCTGATTGCGCAGGATCGTGCTGGAATTCTTGCTCAGGCTCTTGCAAACTCGGATGTAGTGGAACTAGTATTAGGAGATACTGATTGTAAAGATTAGCGATGTCAGGGCATTCAAAAAAACGGTGCGGTTAAATGACGGATTGCCGCACCGTTTTTCTCGTTACGTAAGAAATGAGGGATATTAAATGAAAATGAATATGGACGCTCTTAAAGCTCTTGAACTCAAGCTTGCCGAATATACCAAAGAGAACGGAGCTATCGCCGAGCATGAATCCGGCAATAAAAACGGATGCAATGCGGCTAATTGCTCAGGATCGTGCTTTACATCTAAATGCTCTGGCTCTTGCGCTGTTGCCTGTGTCGGAGGAGGCAAATGATTCAGAAAGATATTTGACATGAAAAACACAGACATAAAAATCAGCTTTACAGGCAGTGTCAATGAGGAGAATGTTCGGGCGTTCATCAACAAGATAAAAAATCTGACCGAAAAATTTCCCGACAGCACCGCGCTAACCGTTTATATTTCTTCGCCTGGCGGGAACGTTGACATTGCCGTTGAGATTTTTAATTTCCTAAAGCTGTTGGATTGCAAGGTGAGGACGGTAAATACATCTTGTGTTAATTCAGCGGCGATTATCATTTTTGCCGCCGGTGAAGAACGTATCAGCTTGCCGTGTTCATCCTTCTATGTTCATTCCATTACAAAAGAGTTGAACGGTAATTTTACCGCCGACGACTTATTGCGCGAAGCCCGTGAAATGTTAGCTAATACAGATAAAGTAGCGACCATTCTCGCTGAAACAAGCAATAAAAATAAATCCTATTGGAAACGTCTCATGCGGAAAGGCTGTTTGTTGACTTCACAAAAAGCGCAGGAGTTGGGTCTCATCAATGATATATCAGAGTGTAAGTAGAAAATATTTCGTGTGGCTGTACAAGCACACCGGAACATTTAAAAAATCAATACTGCTTTGCGTATTGCTGAGTATATTAGCAGTAATATTCTCGCTAATTTTCGTACAAGTTACCAAAATTTTTATAGAAGCTGTCGAAAAAGGCGAAAATTTTTCTTTTATTTTGTTGGTAGTTTCACTGACGACAATTAAGGGACTTAACATATTCTGCACGGAATTTAAAACTTATTTACGAGAAAAGCAAACTTCTTTAATGAAGAATGAGCTCTCCTTAAAATTTTTTAAAAAATTATTCTCTGGTGGCGTTTCTTACAATGAAAGAGTACATTCTGGTGACTCACTGAGTAGGCTGACGACAGATGTTCTTAGCGTTTCCAACTGTTTAATATTAACAATCCCCGAATTGATTTATGCCTTTGTGCAACTTATCGCTACTTGTGTTTATCTCTCGTTAATTGAGCCCGCTTTAACATTAGCGATATTTTTGATTATGTCCGTAAACATAATGTTTGGACAATTATACGCAAAAAAATTATTGCCTATACACAGAGAAATAAGAATCTGTGACAGCAAGGCACACCAATTTATGCAAGAACATCTTCAACATCGTGAATTGATTGTTACTTTGGAGAAAACCTCATTCATTTGGAATCGACTAAAATCACTTCAAAATACACTGTATGAAAAGATTGTAAGCAGTTTAAAATTAAATATCGTAGCTATATCTTTAATAGATAGTGCTTTGAATATTAGTTATATCGTCATTTTGGTTTGGGGAATCTACGGAATACAAAACGGTACTTTTACATATGCTGAATTGGTTGTTTTTTTACAGTTAGCCGAGCAAATTCAAGTTCCATTTATTCAATTTAATCATCAGTATCCCCTACTTATTACATCAATGGCATCCGTTGAAAGATTGATAGAATTTGAAAATTTACCCAAAGAAGATAATTCAAAATCCATTACTTTTTCAGTCCCTGTAGGCATTGAGTTTTCTGACGTAAATTTTCGCTATAAACCAGACTCGCACTGGATTTATCGCGACTTTAGTCACGACTTTAAGCCTAGTAGCGTTACGGCAGTTGTCGGTGAGACTGGCGCAGGTAAAAGCACGCTTTTACGCATGTTTTTAGCGACTTTGAGTCCGACTTCTGGCAGTATAACTTTTTATGGAAAAGAGAACGGCGTGCTAAAAAATTATCCAGCAAGTTCACGGACACGCAGAAATTGCGTTTACGTCCCACAAGGAAATAGTCTAATCAGCGGTACGATTCGCTACAACCTGCTTTTGGGCAAAGTCGACGCAACAGATGAAGAAATGCGCGAGGCTCTTTATTCGGCGGCGGCAGATTTTGTTATCAATGATTTTCCTGACGGCTTGGACACTGCGATAGGCGAAGGCGGTCTCGGCATCAGTGAAGGACAAGCGCAACGAATTGCCATAGCAAGAAGCTTTTTACGTCCCGGAAAGGTCATTCTAATGGATGAGCCGACATCTGCGCTGGATGCCGAAACAGAAAAAATGTTTCTAAATCGGCTAACCAATCAAGCGCATGATAAAACCATTATTATAGTGACTCATAAAAAAGAAGTTTGTAAATATGTTTCAGAAGTGATAACGATTAAACTTTTGAGGAAATCGGATACTTAATTCTCGGTATCTAATAAGTTCAATTAATTTTTGGGGGAGGTTTTTAAGGTGAAAAAACTTTTAACCGTACTTCTGTTCGCACTAGCGATTGCCATTCCTGCAACGCTTGCGGAGGCGGCTGACGTGCCCGGCTTTTATCAAGTTGGCAGTCGTTATCTTACTTTCACGGGCAGAGAAGATATCAGCAAAGGTTATCGCGCTTATGGTTATGACTGTAGCGTTGATTTAAACGAAGATTTTGCTGAACGGTATATGAAAGCTTTAGTCAGTAATTATAATTTCCAGTTCATTGATTATTACGTTAATGATTATCGTAATCAAGCGTCCGCAACCTTATATGAGAGATGGATTTTCGCTTACACGGGTTCCAAGAGAGTTTCCAAATTTCAACACAAAAACATACAAGACAGAAAAAATCCTTATTACTGTCATTTAATCGTTGGCAGGAGCAATAATTGGCAGACAGGCATTAAGCATTTTTCGATTCGCGTTGCTTACGGCTTGACTTACGGCGAAGATTAAAGCTAAAGATTCTTCTGGAGATTTTTAACATGAAAAAATTTTTATTGTCACTTCTACTGGTTTTCGCAATGTTGATTTCTGCTACTCAAGCTCAATCGGCAGATGTCCCCAATTTCAGACGAGTTGCGGGTGACAGCGTCAGAGGCGGTAAAACATCGAATGAAATAGAAGGTTATCATGTCTACACTTACACACTCAGTCTACCTCTTACATATGACAGAAGTCTTGTAGAAAAATATATAAGCCTTTTGAAAGAAAACGGTCTTACTTTTATTAAACATGAAGAAGAAAATTTTGTACCCCCTGATCCTCATCGTGGAAGAAGTCACTATGACTATTGGTTTTTCCATTGCAAAGGACATTGTGTTTTATTTCAGCTGTATCAAAACACTTACTCTCCAGATGGATATACGGAGTTTTCTGTCAAAGTAGCAAATGAGCTTACCTATGAAGAGGATTAAATCATGAAAAATGTTTCTAGAATTACTTACGTCATTACGCTGACAGTATTTTTTGTAACTTGCGCCTCGACAGTCTCCGCCAACAAAACAGATTGGATAGACAAAAACTACAAATTCTCCAACATTCAGCGCGTCTACTTATGCAAGGTGGACACTTCATCGTTCAAAGTTTTGGACGAATTGACTGCAGAAAAAATCCAAAACACCTACAAAAATTTTGCGGGCAAACTGAAAGACGTTGTCTTCGCCGAGGATAAAAAATCTGCCGATGTGAAAATCATTCCGACAATAAACGTATGGGAAAATTCATCTCGTTTTGTTCCGGAAAGAGTAGAAGTTTATTACGAAGGTTATGAAGAACGCCGTGTCAAAGTTAGTGAAGGCGAATGGAAACGGGAACGAGGACATTACAAAACATCACACACATATTTTCCTGGCGCAAACAGGAAGGAGAAGCGATTTCCGGCTCATTGGGATTATGATTCGGAATTGAAAGTTTCTTTTGAGATTTACGACATCGCAAGCGGAAAACTAATAATGAGCCGTATTGACACTCGCAGTCGGGGTACAGCAAATAGCCAACCGAAAATGTTCGAGAGAATTTGCAAAAGTTTCTTTAAAGATTTCAATAAAAAATTATTATAATCGTATCTCACAATAAATACTTCGTAAACATTACCGATAAGATCATCTATTTCTAAAGGAGAGATTGAATATGAAAAAATGCTTTGTAACGCTATTCTTCGCTATACTCGTCGTTATTCCCGCTACATTCGTTGAAGCAGCTTACATATATGTGCCAAATTTCTACAACATGGCTAGCAACAAATTTGAACTGAGAATTCACTTTGACGGTACGGAACAAAAATCACTAAACGGCGTAAAGTACACAAGCTGGCACTACACTGTGCACGATGGCAAAACCTATGACTACGTCAACAAATACATAAGAAAAATTAACTCAAAACATGACTTTCACTTAGTTGAACAGGACGGTAATAGCTGGTATTTTGCTTACACTGGCGGTCAAGCAAAGTATGTTAAAGCTTTCGGCGGTAATTTCCATGTACACGTAGGAATGTCTGGCGATAGAGTTGTTGTAAATATGGTTGCAGGAATGCATCCAGAATATTGACAATGAAAAATCTTTCCTGCGCACAGAATTTTTCGAAACGAAAATTATCTGACTTTCACGGGCAGAGAAAATACTGCAATGACTATCGCGTTTACGCTATGACTACAGACCGCGTTCAAGCAAAATATTGGGAGCATTGGGTTTTAGAGTATGACGGCTCAAAGAACGTTTCCACTTTTACACACAAAAATGTAGCGGATCTTAAAAATCCGTACTATTGTCATATGGTGGTCAGCAGAAATAAAAATTGGCAGACAGACACAACTCACTTTGCGATTATACGTAGCCTATGGTTTGACTTACGGCGAAGACTGACGACCGAACTAAATAGGACGCAAATCAAGGAAGGACTTCATCATGAACATTAAAAAATTTTTCAAACAAGCTTTCTCCACTGTGTTAATCGTCTCGTGCGTGCTGACATCCTCTGTCGTCAATGCGGAAGAAGATTTTGCACAAAAAATTCAAACCTTAACCGCACAAATTCAAAGCAATCCGGACTCACCAGAGGCTTATTTCAATCGCGGCAATGCTTACGTAGATCTTGAGCAATACGAGCAAGCTATTGCCGATTACAACAAAGCTATCGAACTCAATCCCAATTACGCCTCAGCGTATAATAATCGCGGTTACGCTTACGGCAATCTCAATCAATACGAACATGCCATTGTCGACTACAACAAAGCTATTGAACTCAATCCCAATTATGCCTCAGCGTATAATAATCGTGGTTACGCTTACGACAGTCTCAATCAATACGAACATGCCATTGTCGACTACAACAAAGCTATTGAACTCAATCCCAATTATGCCTCAGCGTATAATAATCGCGGTTACGCTTACGACAATCTCAATCAATACGAACGCGCCATTGTCGACTACAACAAAGCTATCGAACTCAATCCCAATTATGCCTCAGCGTATAATAATCGCGGTTACGCTTACGACAATCTCAATCAATACGAACGCGCCATTGTCGACTACAACAAAGCTATCGAACTCAATCCCAATTATGCCTCAGCGTACAACAATCGCGGTTATGACTATTACCGTCTCAAGAAATACAAACAAGCTATTCAAGATCTAAACAAAGCCATCGAACTTAATCCGAATTATGACATAGCGTATAATAATCGTGGACTCGTTTACGACCGTCTTGAAAAACACGAACGCGCTATTGCCGATTACAACAGAGCTATTAAAATCGATCCTAATTACGCCGTAGCGTACTTCAATCGCGGCAACGTTTACTTCAATTTGAAACAATACGAACGAGCAATTCAAGACTTCAGCAGAGCTATCGAACTTAATCCGAATTATGCCTCGGCGTACAACAATCGTGGTCACGCTTACTACTGTCTTGAACAATACGAGCAAGCACTTCAAGACTTCAATAAAGCTATTGAAATTGATCCCAATGATGCCGTGGCGTATAACAATTGCGGTCACACTTACAAACACCTTGGACAATACGAGCGAGCAATTCAAGACTTTAGTAGAGCTATCGAACTCAATCCCAATTACGCCTCAGCGTACTACAGTCGCGGAGATATTCGCTTCATGAAAAAAAATTATGAACAAGCCGCTACCGACTTCAGCAAGTTCATCAATCTTGAGCCCAATGAACCCGACGGTTACGAAATGCGCGGCAAATGTTATCAAGCTCTCGGCGACAATCAAAAAGCCCAGGCGGACTTCGACAAAGCTAAACAGCTGAGCAAAAATTGAGGTCGCCCTGAAAATTTTTAAGTTCAGCGAAGACGAGGAGATTATGCTATGAAAAAATTTTTGTTACCGATGTTCTTGGCGTTCGCGCTTTTGATTCCTTCGATTCAAGTTCAAGCGGCAGATGTTCCCAACTTCAAATAAGTTGTCGGTGACAGCGTCGGCGGCGGTTAAACGAGAGAATAAAAAAGATTATCGCGTCTACACTTATATAGTTGATGATAAATATAGCACGGGACTCGCAGAACAGTATGTAAACTTTTTACAAGAGAACGGCATTACTTTGATTGAGCATAAAAAAAATCGCTTTAAAGACGAGATAGATTATTGGGAGACGCATTTCATTGAAAAATGGTTTTTTAGTTGCAGAAAACACCGCGTGATATTCAGTGAATCTTAGCGTACAGTAAATTATGAAATACGCTGGGTAACATTTTCTGTCCAAGTAGCTAACGAGCTTACTTATGAAGAGGATTAAATCATGAGAGATATTTTCAGAATTACTTGTGTCGTTGTGTTGACGGCAATTTATTTTATAACCTGCGCCTCGACAGTCTCCGCCGACAAAACAGATTGGACAGACGAAAACTATAAATTCTCCAACATTCAGCGTGTCTACTTGTGTAAGGTGGACACTTTTTCGTTCACAGATTTGGATGCGTCGACGGTAGAAAAAATCCAAAACAGTTGTAAAAAGTTCGCAGACAAATTAAAAGGCGTTGTCTTTGTAGATTCGGAAGAACTTGCAGATATAAAGATTGTAACAAAAATAACTCGGTGGACAAATTGGAATCGTCCCGTTCCCGAAAGCATAGAAGTTTATTATGAAGGTTGGGAGAAACGCCGCGTAAAAGATCGCGACGGTAAATGGAGAACAGAGTCTCATCACAAAACCTCAAGAGCGTATTTTCCTGGCGCAAACAGGCGGGAGAGAAAAATTCCTGCTCATAATATTCAGGAATCGTTATTGAAAGTTTTTTTCGAGGTTTATGATACCAAAAATGAAAATTTGATTATGAGCCGCGAAGATGTACGTGACAAAGGCGGTTGGTACAAACAGACTGAAATGTTCAAGCGCAGTTGCAAAGATTTTTTCAAAGAGCTTAATAAAATATTAAAACGGTAAGATTTTTGTAAAAGTAATACCAAAATAACCTACAAAGTATGAGAAATTTAAATGAAATTTGATACTATGGGCGTGCGGAAAAAAGTCTGTAAATAGCCAGCTCGATGTTGATTTGACGTCATTCTTTCAAAGAAAAATTTTTCGTGTGCCTTGAAAGAAATAGGACTCGCGTAACGGACCTTTCTTCGACCACGGATTTTACCTTTCACCAACTCAGCAAAAGTTGGCGTTTTTAGGGCGGTTTGCTATTTACACAAAATCGCTGACACAGTCAATATAAAGAAGTCTCAACTATCAAGTCGGGGCTTTTTTATAATTCACGAATAATTTTCTTGCGAAGTAACTCATCCTTATCGAGTTCGCTCATCAGCTCCCAATCTTTTTCCATTTCCAAATTATTGCCGGTGGAGCGAGCGACCAGTTGCACTGCTTCCGGCTCCATTAAAATAGCATCAGCGATTAACGATGCCACTTGATTTTTCGTCAACGTATCGGAAACCGTTACCCGATAACGAGTGTTGACTTTATCGCGGGCGATTCGGTCTTCCAGTGCGTTCATTTGCTCTTTGGAATGATTCATGCGCGGAATCAGTTCTTTAGCTCGTGTCTCGATTTCCTCCAGCTGACGAACAAACCTATAATTCTTGCGAAGAATTCCAGCGGCTATCGTTTCGATTTTTCGCACCGCTTCATGCTCCTGACATAACTTTTCCAGCTCAGTTTGTTTATTTTGCAGAGAAAACTTAATTTGGTCGAGACGAGTCTTTTCCACTTCTAAAATTGTCCGCTGTTTCAGCAAATAATATTGTTGTTGCAAAAATGTTGAACGCGGGAATACTGTCCAATCTCTCGTCTGGAACTCTTTTTCTTCCTTAGCATAAGCAAGCAATTTTGGCGCGAGCTGTTGCTCTTCTTTTTTGTAGCGTCGAATTTCTTCGCGCAGTCGTTTGAAATTTCCGCGCACAAAAATATTTTTCGCCATAAAGATAGCGCGTTGAGGTGATATTACTTCGCGTTGTATCTTAAATTTTTGCGAAAGCGTATTCTCGTATTCTTTCTTTAAGCCAAAATACTGGTGGCGAATCAGGTCGTAAACTTCGCGCGTCTTAAAACTGCTTTGCGGCTCTTCCATTGTCTGCGCAAACAATTCATTTCTTAGGGCATCTACCGCTTTGTCCAAGTCCTCGCTTGCTCGTTTCAACATTTTCTTCGCGTAAATGTTTGCTTGTAATATTTGGTGAGTGACAAGCAAAATATTGTTTCTGCATTCGGGCGATTCAAGGCGTTGGTCTATTTCTTCTACTGATTTCTTCATTACCAATGACGCCGTAAACAGCGAATAGATTTTTGCTTTAACGCCGGCAACAACTTCCTCGTAAGCTTGCAGTTCCTCCTTTTGTGATTCATCGGGCTTGCGCAACGTCTTCAAAAATTCTTCTAACTGCTTTTTCTGACCGAGTGTCTCAAAATACTTTTGCCAAAGCTCTCGCTCGGATTTGCTCATGTATTCCAGTCTGGCTTGTTCTTCAGCGTCGTGTTGAGAAACAATAATGCGCTTCCATTTATTGACTTCCGCTATTGCTGTCAGCATTTTATTTTTCATTGTCAAAAGATATGCGGAGATAAATTCTTGCGTTTTATACTCTTTCGAGTCCATAAGACTTTTTGCGCCGGTAGAGGACAACTGAACGGCGTCTCTGACTTCCAATTCCTCTGCTTCCTTTGTCATTGC
Source organism: uncultured Fretibacterium sp. (assembly GCA_937911045.1). GTDB lineage: Bacteria > Synergistota > Synergistia > Synergistales > Aminobacteriaceae > JAFUXM01. The sequence continues at coordinate 11,337 of CALEPX010000034.1, forward strand.
ATCTATCTTCATCACCAAATCAAAATGCTGTTTGCGCAGTCCGCGAAATTTCTTCAATCGTTCCAATTTCGAGTCGTCGTCCTCTTGGCACGAAATTATTCCAATATATTTTTCCGGCACTCGACTAAAAAGTCGCGCAAGAAATGTATCGCCATTTCGCTCCGCTTCTTCCTTCTGTGCCTTCAGCGTCCTGTGGTCTACTCGTATCGAAAAATCATTTCGCGACAATACTTCATTTTGGATTTCTGCAAAATCTGCTCTCAACACCGTTAAAAAATTTTTGTCCGTCCATTTACGAGCTTTGGGTTCGCCACGTTTCCACTTTTCCGCGAAAGAAGGTTGGGAGCCGTCTTTTTTCTTTCTCAAATTCTCTTTGTAAGAGTGGGTCGTGAAAAGAAATGAGCAAATTAAACTGGACTGACACTTCCAGCACAGCTTTTTGAAAATCGGGCGAATCGCTGATAATCAGGGGTTTATGTTCCATTACTTCATTAGCGAGCATGAGTGCAATAGAAATGGTGGTCAGGGATGCATTTTTCGTTACCTCTAGTCCACGCTTGGTGTTTTTGATTGAGCCGAATTGGTCGGTCTTATAAAGGAGCGCATTTATTCCATTGAGTGCGTTTTGAGTTTGAGAGCAGTCGAGATGAAATTGTCGCTGAAGTTGTTGGATTGTTGCCAGAGTTCATCATGAGCGAAGGAACCTTCACGGTTTCCAACCTGGGTATGTTCGGCCTGGATTCTTTCACGGCCATTATCAATCCGCCGGAAAGCGGTATTCTGGCTCTTGGAAAGATTCAGGAGACGCCGGTCGTGATCGACCATGAGATCGTGATCCGGCCGATGATGTCGATGACGCTTTCCTATGACCACCGCGTGGTCGACGGAGCTCCGGCGGCCCAGTTCCTGGTACGCGTAAAAGAGTATATCGAAGAGCCTACTCTCATGCTTTGAGGAGAAGATAATATGGCAGAAAAAGTAATCATGCCCAAGCAGGGCCTGCAGATGACCGAAGGCACGATCCTCAAATGGCTCGTGGCCGAGGGCGGCGCCTGCGAAGAAGGAAAGCCGTTATTCGAAATGGAAACAGATAAACTGACGATCACGATGGATGCACCGGCAACGGGAACGCTCCTGAAGATCGTACACGGCGAAGGCGATGTCGTGCCGATCACGGAGACGATCGCC
>CALEPX010000035.1 GCA_937911045.1 uncultured Fretibacterium sp.
AACTAGCCTATTAAAAAGTTCGTAGCCCTTCTCAGTGGCGGGGAGTTCTATTCTCAATTCTCCCTTTTCAAAGACGAGCACATTGCGGCTTGGAGCGATATTGCCGCTCGGAACAGCCTGGTTGACCGGCTTCGGTTGAGTCTCCGAAACAAGGCTCTCAGGCTCAACCTGAAGAACCTTTGCGAGTTCAACGATTCTCGTGCCTGTTGGGGCGGTCTCACCGCCTTCCCAGCGTCTGAATGTTGCGATTGAGACACCGAGAGCTTTTGCAACATCGATCTGTGTGAGTTTTGCTTTCTTGCGAAGAATACGGATATTGCTCGATATTGGCATTTTTGAGATCACTCTCCTTGAAATGTTCAAGTTTTGATATATTATACCGAAGAAAATATCTTTTATGAAAGTATAATAAAGTAGTAAAAGATGTCAAATATTAAAGTTTATCTTCTCCGTTGTTCTGACGGAAGTCTCTATTGCGGTTGGACGAATGACTTGGAGCACCGGCTTGCCGCTCACAACGCCGGCAAAGGGGCGAAATACACGAGTGTGTATAGCGCGACGAAAGCCACATTTGCACGGCTAAATAGCCGCAGTACCTCATATAAATAGCCACGGTACAACGGCAATATAGCCTCACTTATATCTTACTTCGATTTTGATTTATCTTTTGACTGTTCAGCATTGTTGTCCTTATTATCGTCAGAATCAGGGAATAAGCCATGACGTTTTCTCATAGATTGATTTCCTTTAATGTCGATTTGGTAAGAGTTATGAACAATTCGATCTAGAATTGCCTCTGAAATCGGACTTCCATCTTCGGCCGCTGGAGATATTCTGCCATACCACTCTTCAGTTGAATACTGTGTACAAAAAATTATAGAGCCTTTATCGTAACGTGCTTCAATAAGTTCTAAAAGATCATAGGCTTCTGAAGGTGTCAAAACTCTAATCAACCATTCATCAATGATGAGGAGTCTGAAGCGTTTGTAAGCTGCTACAACTTTTTGAAAATTTTGTTCTTCATGGGCAATCTGTAATTCGTCCAATAATTCGGGGAGTCTAATATACCTAACGCTCATGTCTCTTCGACAAGCAGCGTTACCTAGCGCACAGGCAATATAACTTTTGCCATTACCAGCAGCACCTTTTAGGATTATATTGTGTCTTTCGTGTATAAATTTGCACAGAGCAAAATCCATGATCTGCGTTCTGTCAAGACAACGATCTGGATAATACTCAATAGCATCAATCGTCGCTGAAGGGATTGAAAATTTTGCCTGAGTTATGTAACGGTTAATTCTATTAGTTTTTTTACGACTCCATTCAGCACTGACTAATAGTCCTAATCGCTCTTGAAAAGAAAGGTGCGAAAACTCTTCTGGATGTTCAAGTTGATGAGTCAACTCCTTAACCATGCCGTCAAGCTTCATTTCTCTTAGCTGAGACAGAATACCTTCGTTGATCATCGCTTAGAGCCTCCAATTGCAAAAGCAGATGCTCCTCTTGTTATGCCTCCGCCAGTCTCTTTTCTGACATCGCTGCTTTTTAACTCATCAGACTCAACGTAGTTTTTCAAGAGGCTTGAAATGTTTCGCACTGAAGGATTTGAAGAAATGTTCAACATTCTGGTACAAGCGTTTTCCAGTTTTATAGCACCATAACGATCTCCTAATCTGCTAAGAGAAGCACAAGACCTATAACCTTGCTCAGGCTCTTGTTCTTTGGCCAAAAAGTACTCAATAACTTTCTCCGTATTGGGACCGATATTTTTAGCCCACATTCTGAAGTCATCTGCATTATAACGAAGATACTTTCTGTGTTCAGGAGTCATATGTTCCTCAAAAATTATTGGATCTCTCTGAACACGAGTACGACGAATATGGGAAGCTACAATTGTACCTTTGAAATAGACATCAATGTTGTTTTTAGTCAGACGTACTTGAACTTCTTCTCCGATAAGATCAAATGGAACTGAGTATTTGTTCTTACCGTCAGAAACCAAGTAATCTGTACCAACTGTCGCCTTTAACCAAATGGCTGGTTCAAACTGAGAAATTGGCAAGGGACGTAAGAAGCCTTTTTCTTCCGTCAGAAAGACAGATTCTCTTGTGCCTTCACGTTTTTGGAACGGTGTTGAATTCATGATTTTGAGTTGTTCCTTTATCGCATCGTTTGCTTCCTTGATCGAGAAGAATTTTCTATTGCGAAGAGGGGCTAAAATTCTCGTGTAAGTCAGTTTGACCGTACTCTCAACATTGGCTTTGTCTTTAGGTGCTTTTACGCGTGTTGGAATAATTGCAGTCCCATAATGTTCTGCCATTTCCTGATAGCTTTTATTTAAAGCTATTTCGTTTTGCGTATGTTTGGTAACTCCTGTTTTGAGATTATCTGGAACAAGTAAGCGTGTAACCCCACCGAAGTATTCATACGCATGCATATGACACAAAATCCAATTTTCGGATTTCATATTAAAGCAAGCTTCGACGTAAGCATAACCGCTGAAAGGGAGAACTGCTACGAACAAGTAGGCTTTATCTTCATCTCCAGTATCTACATCATAAATTGGAATTGTATTGCCAGCCCAATCAACTTCCATAACATCTCCAGGTTTGTGTTTAATACGCATAGTCGCATTTTTTATTAAAGCCCACTTCCTGTAATTATCACGGAATTGTGTTGTCATATAAGGTTTTGTACCAGCAAGATTAGCCTGAGTACAGTACTCATTCCATAACGTCGAAAGTGTAACTCCTGGACGTGCTAATTCTTTGTGAATGTAGCCATAGTCAGGTTCAAAATATTCTGCTGATTGTCTTTTTTGAAGTTTCTCTGGAAATAAAATTCCACGTAATTTTCTGTTGGTCATATCTTCATTCAGTGGCCAAACAATGTTTTTCTCTTCAGCAGCATTTATGACGTCCGTTATGGTGTGGTGTGAACTTCGAGTAGCTTCTGAAATTTGCCGATTGCTATTGCCTAGACTATGAAGCCTCAAAATTTCGCGGTAATCGACCATTTTAAATTAACTCCTTACCATAAAAAGTCATGCTTCAGCATGTTTGATATATTATAGCAGAAGTGCGGCTATTTATCCGTAATGATTGGGCTGTTTTTCCGAAATAGTGAGGCTGTTTTACCGTGCAGACGTGGCAGTTATGTCGCTATATGCACACGAGAAGCCGGCGGCCGGTTGAACTGGTCTATTGGGAAGAATGTGAGAGCAAGAGTGCGGCGATGAAACGAGAGTACGAGATCAAGCAGCTCAGCCGAGCGGAGAAGCTGGTGTTGTTTGTGTGCAACTCGAAAGAAAAGCTAAATTCTGGTGTCTAGAGCGATTTGCAAAACAATAAACATATTTTGATGTAAAATATAAATATTATGAATGCATATTCGAATGACTTACGTAAACGTATATAAACGTATAATTGATGCTATAAATGATGGTGATAAGGTTGTTGAGGTTGTAGAACGTTTTTCTGTAGGTGTTGGGTTTGTTTATTCTTTAATTCCTCACTGTCTTATCAATTGATCAAAATTATAACTAGGTATTTGGAATGAATTTATGTAAAGGTTATTTGACGCTACAGAATTTTCGTAATTGTTTGGGTTAATTCCCCTGAAAATTTTATTGCCAACATTTTTACATCTCCAAATGAATCATATCAGTTACGGTATTATCTGCGTAAAAAACGTCCAACTACCCCACCCCCAACGATGAAGGGCAGTATAAAAACCATTAAAATATACACAAAGTATATAATTAATTGCTACTTTCACACCGTAATTATGCCATAGATGCGAATATTTTCTAAGCTCTTCGCTATCATTCAAGGACAAATACAATAAAAATAATAGCTCGTTTTTGAACTTGTTCACTGACGTTGAATACTTGCCGCTTGTGTATGCATCAATCCTATCAAGCATGTTTACCAATTCAAGAATACGCTCTTTGGCAAGGTTTGCATTCCCTCTTGATGTTTGGCTTAACGAGCCTAAACTGAGGACCCGATAAGCACTCATGAGCTTGTTTAAGAAGTAAACTTTCCCTTTAAGCGAGAAATAGATTAACGTGGCGTAATCACCATAAATGCACTTTTCCTGATAAGGAATAGTAACTGCTCCCATTTTCACGCTTTTCCTGAACATTACTGAATTTGTTGCCAGCATCCATTTTTCAATTAACTCTTCTGTCGATAAGTAGCGTGATTCGTCTATATGTCGGAAATATTTATCATGACGCAAAGTTCCGTCTTCATTAGCGTAGTAGGCTGCATGGCCGCAAAGGGAACATTCCGGATGCGTTTCCATGAAGTCAACTTGTATTTGAAGCTTATTTTCATCCGTCCAAAAATCATCACCTTCGCAAATGGCGATGTATTTTCCTCTTGATATTTTCAGAAATTTTTCGGCTACAACATGGTCAAGTCCCAGTTCAAAATGGTTTGTTTCGAGTAAAAGAGGCATGATTTTATCAGGATAATTTTCAGCGTATTGCTTGATGATTTCTTGCTGACCGTCCGTAGAGGCATCGTCTTTTACTATGATTTCGTATTTGAAGCTGGTCTTCTGATTGACTAAAGAGTCGAGGCAAGTTCTAATGTATTTGCGCTGGTTATGTGTGCTACAAAATATACTAACCATATATTGATCCTCTATTGGGTCAGTATCTTGTCTTATCGTAGAGGCACGTACAGCAGTGGAATTGAAAGACATAAGTTCAGTTGGCTTTTGGGAAACCTCCTTACATAATCTATACATAAAATGCCTTCCTTTCTGTTGTTTGTCTAATTTTATAAATTTCACAGCATATTTCATAATGTGAAGACCTTCATCTTAGGAACGATGAATATGACTTATTATATCAGCGATCCAAATTTTGTCCATATCCCCAAATAAAATACGAAGGAGTGTAAAATAGCTCTACTAAGCACTTTAATCCCGCTCATTGCTTTTACAAAACCGAAGATGAAAAATTACCGACAAATTTACACGTTGCAGGAGTTTGGGACTGCTCTTTAGAAATTGTGATTACCAAATTATTCGTGTTGAATATGCCCAGATAGATTATGTCTAAACACATTTTCACTACCATCCTTATTCCTATATTTTTTGTGGGGTCATCTTCATTTTGGGAAGTCATCTTGTAATATTCCAGCGGATTAAAAGCTACACAATCATCACGAATACGCAAGATTATCTTGTCTTCTTTTACGAGAATACGCAAGTAAATATAATGCTCTTTACCATCATTAAAACCATGTTTTATGATGTTCATTCCAAATTCTTCAATGCAGAGCGATAACATAAAAGCGCTTCTTTTGTCGAGATTATTTTCGGCGCAAAACAGATGGGCAATTCTTGACATTCCCATAACTTCAAGTTCAGAATCCGCAACAAGTTCCAATTCTTTAGCTGTTTCAGTGTAAAAATTACTGTTCAGCAAGAGACGTTTTTTGAAATTCACGGGGACTTTCTGAATCACAATATAGCCCAAGCACATCAAAGCAAGAATTACACTAAGTATAACGATATCATTATTTTACTAAAAGGAGCGTGATAAATAACGCAGGACGAGGCGTTTGTTATTCTGATTTGCGGCTGTGGTATTGCTGACCTGAAATGGTCCGGGATACTGCGGCTTTTTGATTTATATCCGTATATATTTGTTCGTTTTTCGCGCTCTGACGCTTTCTGTGAGGGGAGATGCATTATTTGTACAGCCGCTTTATTTTATTTATCTTATCAAAACACTGACTAAACAAAGGAGTAAAAATGGGAACAAACAAATTTATCAGAAGAGCTGCCAGCGGTCTTCTTGCGGCAGCTGTAATGACTACCTTCGTACCAAGCGCTATCTATGCCAGCGCTGCGGCAGATGTCACCACCTACAGCTATGAGGGCTTTGATGTGACATATTCCGTTGAAAAGACATGGACAGGAGCACAGAGCATCTGCGTAACACTGACAAATACAGGCGATGAGTCCATCGTGAACTGGGCTCTCAGATATGACCTGGGAGGCACCCCCTCGAATATGTGGAACGCACGCTGAACGAGCTGAATATGGGTATCAAGGCTGTGCAGACGGCGGAGAAGACGGATTACGACCGACTCCGTATCGTCAGCAGTCAGACGGATTTCATCAATGATAT
>CALEPX010000036.1 GCA_937911045.1 uncultured Fretibacterium sp.
TCTTGAACTCGGATAATCCGTTCGATTTGATGTTTTATGCTGTGAAAAAGACGGCAAACGTGCGAGAGGAGAACAAGTTTGCTCAATTATTGACACTCACACGTCAGTTATCTTCCAAAGGTTGGAACGAGGAGGATCGCAGAGACATTTTTAATTTCATCGTCAGGGCAGTGAATCTGAAAGACGTTGAATTAAAGCAGAAATTTACACGAGTGATTGAAGAAGGAGAAGGAGATAAGATGACATTAAGTTTTGTTGAGGAATATTTTTTAGACAAAGGAATTGCAGTTGGTGAAGCGCGCGGTGAATCACGAGGTCGGCGCGAGGCTAATTTAGAGACTGCACGTCGTTTGCGAGCGATGGGACTGAGTGATGCTGACATTTCTAAAGCGACGGACTTAGCGGTTGAAGAATTTGCAAAATTATGAGTGATCATTCCGTTTAGCCCCGAAAATTTTTCCGATATTTTCTCCGAAGCAAAGAATAAACGTCCTCAGCTCGATGAAGTTTTGAAAGTGATTCGAGCTGTGGACAAAATTGGATCGGATTGCTCGCAGCCTAGTTCAGGGTTCAATTGATGTCCAACTGTTCGAGAAATTGAGCGACATGTGTGTCATTATTGAAGTGTGGGATTTGGGTATATTGAATGATTCACCTACTTGAAAGCTTATGAGAAACATAATGCTTTGTTTCTCGGAATTTGAGAAAATAATAATTCAGAGTACACAGGAAGGCGAGACGAGAACTTAAATAACCTTATGCCCCTGAGGCACGAGGTTGCGATTTAGTTAAGTAACGTATTATAAATTCCGTAAAATTACGATTATGTTTTGCTATGGAGTTATAATTATAATCATGTTGCTAAAAGTCCGTTTTTAAGACTCGGCATACTTGTAGTTTTTTCGTTCCTTGGCAACTGAATAGCGTTTATTGATGTAATCGATGGGATTTGAGATCCGATCCTGTGCCTATATGATTAATTTTTCTTCCTTTTTATTCGATTTCTGGAAGAAATGACCTGCATTTTTCGAGACCTCGCTCGTATAGCCACAGTTTTGAGAAGTTCAGGGCGAACATTTTGAAGCCGAAAAATACCTTTGTCTCCAGCTTTCCTTTGACCGGTATGCTGTCTACCTAGTATTTTCTCCGAAGAATGGATGGAATTGTCTCGACTCCATTCCGGATACGCCTGATCAGCTTCATCGTTTTATCATCTTTCCGTTGGATTTCCTCTTCTGTGTGCCAGGGCTCCTAGCGAGATGATCACCTGTGCCGTGCGTTTTTTGATCTTCGCATTGCATTCCTTCTGATGTGGGCAATTCTCACAGCGACACCGTGGAAAAGAGATCCGAATCTAATTAGACTGGTAGATAAAGGAACTGCCCGGACAGCGAAGAATCGATAAGCCATCTTCGGAGTAAACAAACTGTGTGAGGATCTCCCTTGTTTTTCTTCCTCTCAGGCCCGTAGTCAGTATCCCGATGTTCTGATCCGCTGCCAGCCCGGCTAGTTCACTGGCATAAGCGGTATCTGCGATCAGTACAACGATTTCTTCGGATACTTCAGCCTGATCGATCGTTTCCCGGAGAAAGTCCACATCACTGCGGGTGTTGACATCGTACTGGTAATCCGTCACAACAGAACCCTTATGTGGCATCCGGGTCGGAATGGTTCTGCAGGGAAGAAGAGTCCATTCGTAATAGACGACACGGTTCCGGATGTTGGATTCGATCATCATGCTGTCCATCCGCTTGATCGTTGGAGAGATCTCCATGTATTTTCTTAGGTCTCAGCCATTTCGACGAAACACTGATTCAGAAGATCTTCCACGGTCGTCAGTTCATAGGTCGCCAGAATGCACCGACGATAACATTAAGGACTTGAGCCCAGAACCGCTCCAGCATCTGCTGTTTCCTTTTGGAGAGAAAAGCCAGTTTGTCGAAAAGGTATGATTCATTCAGGACGAAAAACATGTTTACACCTCTCAGAATATATATACCACTTTTGTTTTGAGGGGAAAAAGCCGCATAAATTTAACGAAAAATCAATGCTATTCAATTGTCATGGAACATGGTTAGCAATTAGTTGCAATGGATACCACCGTAATTACTTTGGACATCCAAATGAAACTATGATAAAATAAAATAAATTCTTTCGGCCAGAATAACCAGCCCGACGAGAGAAAATTTTGCAGAAAGGCATAAAAATGTCGAACATTAAAGATTTTATGATATTTAAGCCGTCTTATGATTACATTGATGACGGACACTTTCACGGGATTTTGAGCAAGTTTAATCCCTTAACAACGACTCTCAAAAAAGGTTGGCAGATCGACCCTAGATTTAAGCCGCTCTCATGTGACATAATTTTTGAGAAAGACGTCGCTGTTAAAATGCGCGACGGAATTACTCTTTATGTTGACGTTTACAGACCGGTTACAGATGAAAAAGTTCCTGTTATTGTCTCATGGAGTCCTTACGGCAAAAGTGCTGGCACAGCTCCTCGCTACACGAATCTTTTTGCAATGATAGGCATTCCAGATTCCCAGCTCTCTGGGCTTCATAAATTCGAAGGGAGCGATCCGGCTTACTGGTGTGAACAAGGCTACGCTGTCTGCAACCCTGACACAAGAGGTATTGCTCATTCCGAAGGTGATATTTTTACGATAGGTTCTCAAGAAGCTCACGATGGTTATGATTTAATCGAATGGCTTGGTGTTAGAGATTGGTGCAACGGAAAAGTTGCATTGAGTGGAACTTCTTACCTTGCGTTCTCTCAATGGTTCATCGCGGCCGAACAGCCTCCGCACTTGGCAGTCATCAATCCCGAAGAAGGCTTAACCGACGCATATCGCGACATGTTAGCACGTGGAGGAGTAATGGACGTGAATTTCACCGAACATCTTTTAGTTAATAACGTTCACGCGGGTGAACCTGTCAGACGCGAGGACGTTGCCGAAGAAGGCTTGAAATATCCCTTTGCTAATCACCCTGTATGGCTGGACAAGATCGCAAAGCCCGAAAAAATTACATGCCCCGCCTATGTTATCGCGAGCTACAGCAATACGCTTCACACAATCGGAACTTTCAGAGCGTGGAGGAGTCTTCAGCAGAAAGACAAGTGGCTCAGGATTCATGACGGTCAAGAATGGCCGGACTTTTACGAGCCGGCACAACAGGAAGACAGACGGAGATTCTTTGATCATTTCTTGAAGGGTATTGATAACGGCTGGGAGAAAACCCCACGTGTAAGATACTCCCTTCATGATTTTGAGGGCGGTAAATTTACGGGCATTGCTGCTGAAACATTCCCTCCGGCAGGCGTTGAATATAAAAAATTATATTTGAATGGAGTAACCCGGACTTTCAGCGATAAACCTGCAGATACTGACACTCCAGCAAGCTACACAGTTGAAAGCACAGTCTCGCAAATTTCATTCTTATATAAAGCTGAGAATCAGACGGAATTTATAGGATACCCTAAAGCCAAGTTATGGGTCGAAGCTGACGGAAGCGACGATATGGACATTCACGTTTATATTTATAAACTCGACAAAACCGGAAGCCATCTTCAGCAGTTTATTATCCCGAATAATTCTGCCAGAGTTCATGACTACACCGACAACGGCGGAAGTGTCCTGCGTTATAAGGGCAGCAGCGGTCGTTTAAGAGTTTCAATGCGTTCACTTGACGAGGTCAAGAGTACTGACGAAATCCCTGCGTATACTTTTGACCATGAAGAAAAATTAAAGCCCGGCGAGATCGTTCCTGTTGAAATTGAGCTGTCCCCGATGGGATTAATTCTTTATCCTGATGAGCAGATAAGGTTCATCATCAGTGCAAATGACTATCTCGGTTCAATCATTCCCGGCACTGTGAGCGACAAGCCTAAAAATAAAGGCAAGCATATAATTCACTGCGGCGGCAAGTTTGATTCTTATCTGCAATTACCATTTAAGCATTAAGTAAGCATTAAGGAAAATTGCTAAGACGAAAACCGCTTTATTGCTTTAGGCTGTCGTGCTGATTTATTGCTTGTGCAAGGCAACCCGACAAAGAATATAAGCGACATCAGGAACATTCAGAAAGTCTGGGTAGCTGGTGAAGAAGTAAAAAATTGAATGGAGAAAGGGACTTTACACGAAAGTCCCGTTTAATTTTAATTATTCTAAATCAGCTCGGAAATTTTCAGAACTATTCCGTACCCTTCATACACTACGAGGTAATTGCCACGTACTGAAATTTCATCGCCATGCTTAACTGAGTTATAGACGCTTTCATCTTGAAAAACGCAAAGAGCGTAACATTTTCCTGTCGCTGTATTTTAGTTTCTATCTCGATGCTTTCTGCGGACTTTGCTTGACGGAGTACAAAAAATTTTTCGCTTCGGCTTCCGAAAAGTTTTTTATGACCCGTATTGCTGGACGTACGCCGATGACGTTATCGTCAACATAAGACGGCAGGAATTATTGAGGCTTTTTCCTCATCAGTGAAAGCCGTGTTGAAAAATTCGTTGTTGAGCCATTGCCTCAAAGAGCAGTTTTCCCACGTAACATTATCTATGTGTTCGTTATATGGAATTTCATCGATGCATTTCTTTGTCATCAGCAAGATTTCGCTCTCATCTTCATCAAGAACTAGCCACTCGATGGGAGACGCTGTTTTTGAGTAAGAGTTTTGAATATACCCTCCGAAGTTCATTTCACGGAATGTCGCAAAACATTCGGAGCAGGACAGGAAACTTAACACGAACGCGAGAATAAGAATTTTTTTCATGATTTAATCCCTCCCAATCAATCTTCTTGTTTCTTCAAGGACTTCGGGCGTTTTTATAAAACCTGCGCCGATTTTTTCTTGAAGCCATTTGCCCTGAATGTCTTTATATTTTGTTATTCTCTCCCATTCTGAAACTTCTTTATCGCTCAAAATCCTGACTTCCGCGCCGTCAGCCTGTAAACGTTCTATCTGTTCATGAAGCGCGGCGTTCATGACATCACCAAGCTGGCTGTATGCGAAATTAGCGGCTCTCTCGAATGCCTCCTGTTCTTTTTCTGAAAGGGAGTTCCAAACGTTTTTGTTCATGGCTATGAGGTAGGCGTGTCCGAGCCATAACTTGGGAGACACAGCGACATATTTAGCTTCTGTGTGGGCTTTAATGTCATAGCCGCTGTCGATGTTGACGATTAAGCCGTCAAGCGAACCGTCCGCGAGAGCCTCGAAGACTTTGTTGCCCCACGGCATTGTTACGGGGATTGCCCCGGCGTTGCTCAAAAAATCTTTGTGCCAGAAACTCGCGCTGCGCCACTTTTGATTTTTAATCGAGCTTAAATCATTCAGAGGCTCATGGCTGAAAAAAGCCGCAGGAAATCCCGTTGCTACAAAGATAACGTGTAAATTCTGTTTCTCGATTTCGTCTTTCAAAGCTGGGATTTTTTCATAAATGCTTCTGAAAAAATTAACCTGTTCCTGTCCTGTTGGTCCGACAGGGAAGCTCTTAAATACCTGATGAAGCGGCAGGGTGTCCATGAAATATTCGGGAACTACGACGGCAAGCTGTGCGATCTTAGCTTCTTGAACAGTGGGCAAAGCTTTATAGCTGCTACTTAATTCTCCGTTCCAGTGAGGAGTGATTTTAATCCGTCCGTTTGATTCTTTTTCGATTGCTGGGAATAGAACGTCGTTGAGAAATTTTGTCCTCATGTTTCCTAACGGCTCATGGTCTGAATATGACAGCGTGATAACATCGGGAGCGGTCTTAACTTTCAGCGCATCAAGGACTGCCAAAGTCAGGTCATCAATGCCGATAGTCGCTCCAGAAATTAAATCGACGTTTTCAGCGTGTCCGTTATTGTCATACTTCACAGCGTCAATTCCGTGTTCAAGCACCCAGTCTTCGTAGTAAGCAACCTGCTCCCACCAATCCTTGTTAATGGAACTGACTTTTTTAATTCCGTAATTGTCATATTTCTCCTTGCTGTCTTCGCCTGCGTTGCTGATACGGTCAATAAGGACTTTGATAATTTCCCCGTCCTTGAAAATTACGTTGGCGATATAAAGCCCCATACTTTGCTGTACGAAGTGCCGGTTTTAATCTCGTAACCTTCTTCCTCTGTTTTGCCGTCCATAGCGTTTTTAACGGCTTGCGATAATTCAGCCACGTTAATCGTTGCGCCTGAAATTAAATCAGGGTTAAGTGCGTGTCCTTTCTCGTCAGTTTCCACAGCTTCGAGTCCGTGTTCAACGACCCAATTCTCATAATAAGCGACTTGTTCCCACCAGTCTTTATTGAGGGAACTGACAGGTTTAATGCCGTAGTTGTCATGAAGCTCCTTGCTGCTTTTGCCGTTAGCAAAACGATCAATCACAACGTTCGTAATCTTGCCGTTATTTTCGATAACATTGGCAATGTACAGCCCCCACTGCTGGCTGTAAGAAATTCCCGATTTAACGTTCACTTCTGCGAAAGCCGTGGCAGACACGGAAACAACAATCAGGACTGCAAATATTGCGGTAAGTTTCTTCATTATTAGTTTTCTCCTTTGATGTGTAAAATTTTTTCGGCGTTCTTGTGAGCAATAAGCTCTTTCTCCTCATTTGTCAAAAATTCCGCAGACATCAAGAACTCGTAGAAATTTCCCTGCTTTATGTATGGGTAATCGACAGCCCACATTATGTGTTCAGCTCCTATGAGTGTGACCATGTACTCGAACTGCATCGGCGACAAAATTCCGCTCGGAGTGATGTAAAAATTTTCCTTGTAGTATTCGGAAATTTTCTTGCGTAGTCCTGTTGATTGCGGAGGCATCATGTAATCCAGCCTTTCAAGATACGCAGGTATCAATTCGCCCCAATGTCCAGCGATTATTTTCAAGTTGGGGAGCTTGTCGAAGATTCCCGACAGAATCAGCCTTACTTCATGGACTCCAACGTCAAGATGCCAACCGAAGCCCGCGCTTGCAAACTGTCCTGCTATAAAAGCCGAGTATTCTGGCGAAGTGTAATAGAAATCTTGAATAACTTGATTTATCGGAGCGGGGTGGAATGAAATCGGCACGTCGAGTTCAGCGGCTTTCGCAAAAATCGGAAAGAAGGATTTTTCCTCGTAGAAATGTCCTTGAAATTGTCCGGCAAGAAGCGCACCACAAAAGTTATATTCTTTAACACAGCGTTCAAGTTCTTGGGCAGCTTCAACAGGGTCAGCCATGGGAAGCGTTGCGAACGCAGCAAATCTTTCGGGGTGAGGCTTAATTTTTTCCGCTAAAATGTCGTTGGCTCTCTTGCAAATTCTGACGGCTTCGGAAGCTGGGACCTGATCCGAAACTGGCGAAGTGTATGAAAGAACCTGCATGTCAATTTTGTGCTTATCCATGAAGTCAATTCGTTCTCCGTCAATGTCAGTTAAAGAATTTCCTACAAAGACCATCGATTTGTAGAACTCCGGGGCTTCCGTGAACTTGTTGTTCTCGTCAATAATTTCTTGTGCCGTAAAATGTTCCTCAATAGTTACAATCCGCATAAATCATTCCTCCGGGAAAATGACTTCAACATTGTCGCCGGGACTATGTATAGCCGCCTTGACGACCTGAAGCTCAAAGACTACCAGCGCAGGATTCGACGCATTGCCGAAACGCTCAATTTCTGCTGGTATTCTGCTCAGGTACTGCTCGCGCGTGGTTATGTCCTGTGTTTCAGCAACATTTGCGTACAGTCTCAGCCAACGTCCTTTGTTGAATG
Organism: uncultured Fretibacterium sp.; assembly: GCA_937911045.1. GTDB lineage: Bacteria > Synergistota > Synergistia > Synergistales > Aminobacteriaceae > JAFUXM01. Next base: position 7,734 of record CALEPX010000036.1, read on the forward strand.
CGATTAAGGCGACGTGATTATTCTTCAGAAGCTGCCTGTGCATTGCCTTGCCTGCCCTCGTTCCGAAATATAAAGCCCCGTTTTTTTCAAGGATTTGGCTTATAGGTCTTCCCGATGGATATTCGCCGTCAACCGTGAGCAGATAATAAAATCCGCAATCTTTCAAAAAATCATAAATCTGACTCATTGCTTGCCTCCTAAAAATTTGTCAATATAAGAAAAACTAACTTGCGTCCGTTTATTTAAGTTTTAGCCCCTACGCACTGCATGAGCGTGAAGTTATGCTTGTCGGTGAGCCCAAGAAGTTTTGTGAGAGCTTCGCGGTCGAAATTCATGTGCCTGTCTCGGTGTTACTGTCAATGCCATGTTGTCGCCCTCCAACAACGCAACTGCTACTTTCTTCATGATGATACCTCCTCAATATATTTACGGTTTATCCCCTGAAGGGTTTTCCGTCCGTGAATGTAAGACTGCGCATATTGCTTCCGTAGACTTTGTGCGAGGCCGCAATTCCTTCTATCGCCTTCATATCCGCATCACTAAGCTCAATCTTCAGCGCGTCAATGTTCTGCTGCAAGTGTTCAGGGCTTGTTGTTCCGATGAGGCTCATTGAGTTCGGACACTGCATCAAAGCCCAAGCCGTCATAAGCTGTGAGAGTGAGACCCCTTTACAGTCTGCTACGTCCTTCAGCGCACGAACCAGGGATAAATTCTTCGGAAGGTTCTCCGGCGAGAGGGCAGGTGAGACCATTGCACTGGAAGCCTTACCTTCGAGCGTCCTGTCGTTAAGGAGTCCATGCCCCTGAACCCCGAAGGTCAGAACCCTAATTCCCAACTCCTCAGCCGTCGGTATAATTGATGTCTCAATGCTCCTGTCAATGAGGGAATATTCAAGCTCCACCGTGTGAATCGGGTGAACCTTGTGTGCGCGTTTTAGTGTTTCAGCGTCAATCTCGGTCATGCCAATATTGCGAATGTAGCCTGCCTGTTTGAGGTCTGCGAGTTCCCCGATGATGTCCTCGACGGGAATAGCTGTGTCTATCCGCGAGGGTTGGTAGAGGTCAACATACTCAAGTCCCAGCCTGTGAAGCGAGTACGTAAGTTGCGCCTTTATGTGAAACGGATGAACGTCGAGGCCGTAAATTCGCCCTGATGGCTCGAAGAGAACACCGAACTTCACTGAGAGAAAATATTTATCTCTCGGAATGCTTCTCAAAGCCTTGCCGACGACAATTTCGCTCTCTCCGCTATTGTAGAAATTGCCTGTGTTCAGCAACGTAATGCCATTGTCGATCGCCACATGAATTGTGCGAATTGATTTCTCCTCGTTTTGCCGCGACATTCCCATACAGCCAAGCCCTAAACGTGAAACTTTTTGCATAATTCTTACTCCTTTCTGGATAATAATTTTTTCAACAGACCTAATAACTCCTGCTTATCTTCGAGGGTTAAGTTACTGGTCAATTTCCCTTCAAGCTCACTGCCAAGTTTATAAAGCAGTTTTTCCATTTTCATAGCTTTCTCCGTAAGACATATAACTTTGCTCCTGTTGTCTTGTGGATTTATCTGACGCTCTATCAATCCTTTCTTTTCTAAATTTTGCAAAATTCTCGTTACTGTTGGATTGCGAATATAAAAATGTTCTTCTATGTCCACTTGCCTTATCGTGCCTTGAGGATTTATCAGCAAAAATTTCAGCACTTTATACTGCGTGAGAGTTAGACCATAAGGTTCCAATATTTCAACTGAAAGCTTATCGCATTCCAAATTCGCAAACTTCAACAAAATTGCTACTTTGTCTTGATTCAACGTTTAACCTCCTAAAATTCATAGCGTACTATGTACTTGTACATACTAACACAGTTTATATAACAGACAATGTGAATAATCAGTAAATTTTTATACTGTATTTTACTGATCACAGATCGATATCAACGCCGGTTTTATAGTACCGGTCGCCTAACATCAACATTGTACTCAATACGAATTGCTCGAATATTTTATTACGTGTGTGTTATGGAATAATCGAGCTAGTGCTGCTATTGCCATTGTTGTATTCTCATACTTACCGTTGACTGAGCAATATGAAGCTTATTTGCCGCTGAAGAAATGCTGCCGTAAGTTAAGACCGTATTCTGAACATTTTAATTGGCCTCTGGCTGGTTCATTCGTGAAAGATTTTCTGTACTGCAACGAAGCTTTATGCTGTCGTTTGTTGTTGGCGGGATCATTTTACTAATCTGCGGTTCTCAGGTACTTGGAATTGTTCATATTTCAAACATGATTGGGAAATACCTGAACTTCTTAATCATAATTATATCTATGTCTTTTTCATTATATTAACCGTAACTTCTCCGTTCCAGTCATATGCTTAATCTGCCATTTCTTGTGGTGAAAGCCGATTGAATGCCTTTCGTATTATTAGTAATACAACCCGTTTATGTTCGCCGGTCTCTTCTCTCATCGCATAAGCTTCCGCTAATAATATATACTCTCTCCAGAACTTAACTTATCAGTTTTTACACAACTCAATCCTCAATTATTGCACTGGGAATCCTTTTGGGAATAATCGGTCAAGTAATTCCTCGCAAGTTCGATAAGACGGTTCTTCTTCCTAAAAAACTTGCTTTGCTCCAGCCCGTCATTTCAAGAATAATACTTACAGTATTACGACCGAAGTAACATGTGCCTAAGACTGTAAGCATGTCTTTGGAGGCAATATTATCAATCTTTCAGAACATCAAGTCGTGCAAGGTTCACAGGGTAATCATCAAGACATTGATTTTCCGTCATGTTATTCTGAAAGCGTTTTTGCCATGATAGCTGTTCCGTTCTCCTTAAGCCAGCGATTCCATTTCCAGTAGTCGGGGAACACACGCAGGACTTCAGCGTAGAATCGCTCTGAATGATTCATCTCTTTCAAATGCGCTAATTCATGAACAACGACAGAATCTATAACTTCCGTTGGTGTGAGCATCAACAAGCAGTTGAAGTTCAGATTCTTCTTACTGCTGCAACTACCCCAGCGCGATTTTTGATTTCTGATTGTAATTCTAGCGTAAGTTACGCCGAGCAGTGAAGCATAATGCCGGACTTTCTCAGGGATAATCTTCAGTGCTTGAGCGGCTAAGACTTTGATTTCGTCCACGGAAAGTTTCTCAACGGAAGAAGCTTCCTGCTGTAGTTTTTCCATAGCTTTGAGATGCTTTTCAATCCAGAGCTTGTGATCGTTGATAAATTTTTCGACTTGCTCTTTGGACGCACGTAAAGGAACGCGAACTATGAGTCCTTCTCGCGGTTTAATTTGTAAAGCTAGAGTTTTACGCTTTGGTGAACGGATTATTTTCACGATCTAATCTCGCATTCCTGAAATACTGGCGTTATCACCGTAAATATATTTATTTGCCAGCTCATCAATGCGCCCTGATGTCTTCGCATTTAAAATGAAACTATTCACAAAATCCAATAAATCTTCTTTCCCTTTCGGTATCAAGACTCCCAGTTCTCCACGAGTGAATGGTGAGTGAATTAGCGGTGCAGCAAGGCGTGAATCTTTTTTGACGTAATATCCGGCTTCTAAGATTTCGGTAATCATTACATCAGCCTGAGCATCTGCTATAAGTCCCGGAATTTCATCATTAGGCGAGTGAATAATCAGTATGGCCTGAGGCAAATTCTCTCTTGCAAATTTCTCATTCAATCCTCCTGGATTTTCCATTACTTTGACTTCGGGTTTATTGATGTCGTCAAGTGATTTGTATTTTTTCACATCTTCTGCCCGGATCAGTATAGTTTTGCCGTTTCCAAGATAGCCGATTGACATTAGTGCTTGTTCTTTTCTTGTCTGAGTGATTGTGATCCCACAAATAGCAAGGTCGAATTTGTCCGCGAGCGTATCTTTCATCAAAGTAGGCCAAGATGTTTGGACATATTGGATTTTCACGCCGAGGCTTTTCGCAAGGTCTTCAGCGAGTTCTACATCAAGTCCCTCATAGAGTCCTGTGACTGGATTAAGCCAAGATTGCGGTGCGTAGTCTCCAGTAGTGCCAACTTTAAGATAACCACGTTCTTTAATTGTAGGGATGCTTTCTCCACGTGCATGTGCTAATGAAGAAGTTAGCGGACATAAAGCCAATAACAAAACGCACAATAATCTTTTCAATTTCTATTCCAACTTTCATTCAAAGTCGCCAGAATACCTATATACTGACGCGCTTGTTTCATATCTGAATGTGCCCATGCATCTGCGTGTGATGAAACTGAAACGATATGGGCAGATAACATCGCAAATACTTTGTACGATACTTCCCCTAAATGATAAAGGGATTATTGAACATTCCACTGTGTATAAACAGTTAGATTTTCTTAACTTCTCAAAACTCTGAACACCTATTGGTAGTACTTGCATGTTTTAGCCACTCTCCTTTTTTAATTTATTCTACCTCATCAAAATTCTCTTGACAAGTTTTGTTACCCTTGTTGTCCACTTCGAGGATTTGTGTCAAGATTATGCCAACTAGGCACGATGTTGCGATTTAGTTCTAGATTACGTAAAATTACGATTATGATTTGCTCTGAGGCATAATACAATTAATCAAGCGAAATGGCAAATACGTTCCCTAGAGTGTTATTTATTGGAATTCTAGGTCGAGCGTCATAGAAATTCACCGCTTTGTCGGTGATGATAGTATCACAGGAGAAGTAATAGAATGAGTAAAAAACGAACAATAATCATAGCAGTCCTGCTCATTATCGCCGCAGGTATCGGCGGATTCTTTGTGGGGAAGAGCACGGAAGTTGCGAAACATCAGGAAGAGCTGGAACTGAATATTGCGCTGAATAAGAGCGAACTGGACGCGCTGGGAGAGATCAAAGGTCCAATCTATGTCACCGGACACAAGAGTCCGGATGCAGACACAGTGGGAAGTTCCATTGCCTGAGCGGAGCTTCTTACAAAACTTGGATATGATGCTCACGCAGTCGTGCTGGAGGAGATCAATAACGAGACAAAATACATCTTGGAAACGGCCGGTGTGGAGGTGCCTGCACTTTTAGAGGATGCTTCCGGATGCAATATGATTCTGGTCGATCACAGCGATTATGAGCAGTCGGCGGAAGGGTTGAAGAATGCGCATATCATCGGTATCATCGATCATCATGGAGACGGTTCTGTACGGACGGGCAATCAGCTGATCTATGATGCAAGACCGCTTGCCTCAACGGCTACTATCATCTGGCTGCGTTACCGGAATTACGGCTTAGAACCGGAGAAACAGACGGCTCAGGTCATGATCGGCTCTATCTTCTCCGATACACATAATCTGGAGTATGACAGTACGACCTTTGCTGACAAAGAGGCAGTAAAGTCGCTGGCAGCACTGGCAGGAGTTTCAGATCTGAACTCCTTCTGGCAAGGCATGCACGCTGCGGCGCTTTCCTATGAAGGTATGACGGATGAAAAAATTTTCTTCAACGATTATAAAGAATATGAATGCGCCGGTACAAATTATGGAATCGGCTGCATGAACGTTTCAGATGAGAAAGGCGCACGGGATCTGGCAGAGCGGATGCAAAAGGTGATGCCGGAAGCCATCAAGAGCACCGGAATGGATTTTGTGATTTCTCAGATCAGCATCAATGAAGGGGGTGTTTCCATCGCTTATTTTGTACCGGGAAATGACGCGGCAAAGGATGTACTTGAGGCTGCATTTGGAGATTCAACGGAATATGACGGGATATCCTTTATCATGACCCCAAGCGTGTCCAGAAAATCCGTTGTTGTTCCGGCGATCACAGATGTGCTGAATGCGCATACGGAGGAATAATGATCACAATACTCAGCATCGCTGCAATCGTGGTCTCGATCATTGCAATGATTATGCTCTGCAAACCGGCAGCTGATAAAAGTACAGATGTCCAGTATGTGGTTTATCTGGGCACAAATGATAAAGATACGAACAAGCCTGTATTTTCCCATGAAGAAGCAAATGAGAAAGCAGAGGAAATCCTGCTGGAACAGTTCGGCGGATATACGATTCAGGAAGCTGATGGCGGATGGATCGCACGCTCGTAACTAATCTGGATCATGTACATGCTGCGGCAGATAAGGTGGTGGAAACGTTCAATCAGAGTCAGGAATGGAGTGACCGCGCAGGTGCCTTTGAGATTGTTCACTAAAGTTTCGGTATGATATCTATTAAAGATTAAATCTAGAAAATCTCCCTCTATAATAAATTCGATATGTCATATTGCATCGGTTCCCGGACAAAAGTGCAAAATCTGCATTTACTACGTTTGCTCCAGTAGCCTGTAGTTGAGCATTATTTTGTTTTCACTCCATAATCATAAAAAATCCCCTTCAGAAATAATCGTCACCTTGCCGCAAGGACTGATAATCCGTCTTGTGCTCGACATACTCCATGATAGGGGACCAAACGGTCAAACACAAATCATACTATTTGTGGATATCCCGAGCGAAGCGATGGCAGAGCATGATTGCTTAACTACCAGGCTCTGTACTCTACTACAGAACCTCTGCTCAATGCGGACGCAGGGGCGCTCACCAAGAACCAGTTTGGAAATCAAACAACAGAAGCAATAGAGCAGACTCAGCTCACGCTAGCTTCCTTTGCAGGTGTTTATGATTGCCCACAAGAAGCTCATTCCAGTAGCAGCGTGTATGTAGTGTTGTGGCAAATCGTAGCATGTTTTGCGGCACTTCGTGACGAGGGGCACAGTCGAAATATGGCGGCGGTTATGCCAGTAGATAATCATGGTGGCACAACATGCGTGGTTAACGTGACGCGGTGGAGGGATAGGACGGACAGACCGGATTGCCTAAGTAGGTGGCAGTCCAGAAAACGATGTTTTTCCAGCTGAGAAGTGACCTTGAGAATTTGCCTATCGAATCCCGATTTATCGGATTCATTGTGAGAATGTAAGCACAGGCAGGATTCAAACGTTGATGGATTTTCTCGATGCGGTGTGTTTGGCTTATGACGTGAATCCCAAGTGGCTGCTATCATCTGCTCCTAGGGAGGACGGCACGCGTGGTGAAGATGGTGAGAGCGCTGAAGAACCGATTCTGTTGAGCAGGAGGTACGTTCGTTCTTCGGAAAAACATATTTTTGCTAGGGTTAGGCGCTTGATAGGGGATGAGACGCGCAGCACTATTGCAAAGAAAACAGGTATCGGTGTTGGTGTGTGGGAGCAATATCTTCTGGGTAATATACGAATGAATATCCGGATAGGCGTCGTGAATAAAATGGTCTGGTGGAAAAACTGACAAGTTTGAATTATGCATAAACAGATAAACGCTACCTTCCTAATTGCGCCCTGATCGATGCGATTTGATTTTCCGAAGTAGCAGTTGTAACAAACACATTTCTATCTAGCTTTTTCAGCATACTGGACATGCGCTGAACCATCGATTCATGAGAACCTTCGTCGATCTTGAAAATTTTCAGAAATTCTTTTAATCTGATTTCTATTATTCCACCTGCCTT
>CALEPX010000037.1 GCA_937911045.1 uncultured Fretibacterium sp.
TCTGTTCTCTACGTTTTACGCTTCTTTGAATGCGTTGATACCAGCTCCACAGAGCGGGCACTTGTAGTCTTCGGGCAGCTTGTCGCCTTCATAGACATAACCGCAGACGGTGCAGACCCATTTCTTGGAAACTGCGGCTTCGACCTTCTTCTGAGAAGTTGAATTTCCCAGAACGGACGCTGAGACAGCTTCGGCCAGTTCCGTCAATGCGGTACTATCTCCGCTTGCGGGCGAGGATTTTATTGTTACAGTTTTGCCCACAACGCTGCAACCTCCGAGACGGTCGACTATCTCTCGCATCTGCTTTCCCGACACAGGAGACCAGCTTCCGTTTTCAACAAAGCTGAAGCAGCGGTTCTGAAGGTTATGGGCCTCCAAGTCCAGCAGGAAATTCTTCATCGGTGTGAAAATTCCCATGTTGTACGTGATTGAGGCCAAGACAATATGACTGCAGCGGAATGCTTCGGCTATAAGCTCGCTTACATGAGTTTTCGAGACATCGTAGACCGCCACATCCGCGACTCCGGCCTGTGAGATTTTCGCGGCAACGGCATTGGCTGCACTCTCAGTCCCTCCATAAACAGAGCCGTAAACAACCATTACAGCTTTATCTTCCGGCGTGTAGCTGCTCCATAAGCTGTACTTGTTCAAGATCCAGCCGAGATCCTTCCGCCATACCGGGCCGTGCGTCGGGCATAATATCTTGATGTCAACAGTCCCCGCCTTCTTCAGGACTGCCTGAACCTGCGGGCCGTATTTCCCGACTATGTTGCAGTAATATCTGCGCGCGTCACTGAGCCAATCTTTTGCGAAATCGACTTCATCAGCGAACAGATTGCCGTTTAATGCGCCGAAACTCCCGAACGCATCAGCCGAGAACAACGCTCCTGAAATATTATCATACGTCATCATGACTTCGGGCCAGTGTACCATCGGAGCCATTACGAACGTCAACGTGTGTTTTCCGGTCTTGAGCGTGTCGCCCTCTCCGACAAAAATCGCTCGATCCGAAATATCGCACGCAAAGAATTGATTCAGGATTATTGCTGCGGCTCTTGTACAAACGACTTTTGCTTTCGGATAACGCACCAAAACTTCAGAAATCGCTGAACTATGATCCGGTTCCATGTGATTCACGACCAAATAATCCAGCTCACGGCCATCAAGCACCGCCGTCAAATTCTCGAAGAACTGTCCGGTTACGGATCTGTCAACTGTATCGAACAAAACAGTTTTCTCGTCGAGCATAACGTACGAATTATACGCAACGCCTCTTGGAATCGGATAAACGTTCTCGAATAATTCAATGCGCCTGTCACTGACGCCGATGTAAATAATATCCTGAGTGATTTCCCGACAGCTTCCGACACCAGCGAATTTTTTCTTGCCGTTGAACGCCGCGGTCTGAGATTCCGGTTCACTCGCAAAAGCTTTCACACCGCCCAACGCGCCCGCTGCTGCTGAACACAAAAGTCCTGCTGAAGTTGCCTTGATAAAATTGCGCCTGGAAATTCCCTGTTCGTCATTCATGATTCTACCCCTCACTTTTTATAATAATATTTTGTGAATTATAACATGAACTTGTCGTATTGCTTAATCAAGAATATAATTGCATGAAAATAATATCGTAAACGGGAGGCATAGATTAGAAATGGAAAAACAGATTTCTCGCAGAAATTTCCTGAAAGTCTCGGCAATCGGCACAATCGGGGCAGCAACTGCCGGAATTTTGAGCAAGACTTCTTGGTCACAGGAAGCGAAAAGAATTTACACACCGGGAACTTACAGCGCGAGTGCTCAGGGACTTGAGAGCATGGTTACGGTGACGATGACTTTCGACGAGACGAGCATAGTTGACGTTATCGTTGACAGCAGCAAAGAAACTCCTGAGATCGGAGCGGCCGCAGCTGAGAAATTAGCCGAACAGCTCAAGAATGCTCAGGGCGCGGAAATTGACGGAGTTACGAGTGCTACGGTGACTTCGAACGCGGTGAAAATTGCCGCAGCGGATTGTATTGCTCAGGCGATGGGCTTGGGCGTCGAAAAAAATTCTGCCTCAAATCCTGACTCGAATAACGATTGGCTCGGAACTGAACCGGATATTAAACCCGAAGATGTTTACTCAGAATTGACGGCTGATGTTATCGTTGTGGGGCTTGGACTTGCCGGAGTGTCTGCTGCCCGAAGCGCGTCTGAATTGGGAGCGACTGTAATTGGAATCGACGGAAGTTCTGCGCCGAATTGCCGTTCTGGAGAATTTGCGGTTATAAACAGTCCGACACTTAATAAGAGATGGCCCGAGCGTGCGTTATCCCGTGAAGAAGTTGCTGAGATCGTTGACGCTCATGTGAACGAATCAGGTTACAGGATCAAGCGCAAAATTACTTCCAAATGGGCGGATAATATCGGCACGGCTTTTGACTGGTACATGTCAGCCGACGAGCATTTATTCATCGCCGATGAGACCAGACAGCCAATCGAGGACGAGAACGCTGATGATTTTCTGATCCCGATTTTCAGACCGCTGCCGTCATATAAAGATTCAAACGGTGTCGAACATGTCTATAACTGGAAAGAAGAACGCTTCCCGTGTTTCCCGACATCAGTTGAGTTTTTGCCCTCTCAGCAGAAAACTTTCATGGCGAACTGGGACAAAGCTCTTGCTTCAGGACTTGTGAAAGCATATTTCGGACATTTCGGCAGAAAGCTTATCATGCGCGACGGAACTCACTGTGTAGGCGTGTACGCTCTTGACGATAATCCAAAATCCGCGACCAGAGGCAAATATCTCAAGCTCAACGCGACGAAAGGCGTAATTCTCTCAACCGGAGATTTTGGCTCGAACGACGCTGCGATGCTGCATTTTGCGCCGGACATCATGAAATCTCACAAGAACAACAGGCTTTTCACATCTGTTGACGTCAATGGCAAACGAACGAATCAGGGAGACGGCTTGCGAATGGGAGCGTGGGCTGGAGCGAAAGTTGCCGGATTTGCTGCACCGATGATTCATCACATGGGCGGAGGCGCGGATTTGTCAGGTGTCGGAGTTATGGGTAACGCAGGATTTTTGAATCTCGACATGGACGGCAAGAGATTCATGTGCGAAGATCTTCCCGGGCAGCAGCTTGAGAATCAGATCGAATCAATCAGGCTCATGAAGAGTTGGCAGATTTTCGACTCTAACTGGAGTGAACAGGTTACGCATATGCCGGCTGCTCATGGAGGCGCGTGTTATTTTGAGAATTACGCCTCGATTGACGAAGCCCCGAAGAATAACAAGACATACAGGAACTGGAAAGCACCATATCAACTTGAGGCGGCAATATCGGACGGACGCTGCATAAAGGCTGACACGCTGGAAGAACTTGTCGCGAAGATTTACCCGGATGACAAGAATGCGCAAATTACGGCTCTGGAATCTATCAAGCGTTACAACGAACTTGCGGCTCTGGGGGTTGACGAGGATTTCAACAAAGTAGCGTCGAGATTGCTTCCGGTGAATAAAGCACCGTTTTATGCGGACATGTTCTCGACTGCAATAATGCTGACGTGCATAGGCGGACTTGAATCTGACGAGGACTGCCACACATTCACTGAAATTACGGACGAGACTGAGCGTAAAGTTTGCGGAGAAATTATCAGGGGGCTTTACGTTGCTGGTAACATGCAGGGCGGAAGATTTGGGCTTCAATACCCGATTGGTCTGAAGGGTGTGAGCCATGCGATGGCGATGTATTACGGCAAAGTTGCTGGCGAGAATGCTGTGAAGGGAATCTAGTTATACTTGTTCAGCATAGGATTTTCGGAATTAATATTAATTCTGCTGATTGCGTTCGTGGTCGTTGGTCCCAGAGATTTGCCGAAAGTTGGGGCATGGCTTGGGCGAATAATCAGGCGTTGTTCTGAGATGCTCAGGGAATTGCGTCTTGAGATGGGGCTTGACGATCTCGAACGTGAGATCATGCAGACGAAACACGGGCTTGAGAAAAATTTGCGTGAGATTGACGATGAAGCTGTAGATTTGTCTGGGCTGTCCAAAGACTTGAACGAGGACTTGAACGAACTTTCACGCGATATTAATAATCATACGGAGGCTAAATAATAATATGCACTTGGGAATAACTGAGATTTTGCTGTTGATATTTCTTGCGCTGGTTTTATTCGGGGGCAACAAATTATCCGGAGTAGGCAAGGCATTGGGCAAGAGCATCAAAGAATTTCGCAACGAGATCAAAGGCTCGGACGAATCTGAATCCGTAGCTAAAACTGAATCCGGAACTGGAGCTGAACCCGAAAAAATTGGCTAAAGAATCTTTGACGTTACTCGGGCATTTTCTGGCGTTGCGCAGAGTATTAATTGTGTGTGCGATGTCGGTATTTGTGAGTTTTGTTGTGATATTTTATTTCGCGGTTGATGTTTTGATGGCTATGATCATAAACCCGATTAAAGCGCGCGGGATTGAGATAATTTACACGGCTATGTCAGAAGCACTTGTCACAAAGATCAAAGTAGCGTTTGTTGCAGCCGTAATAATTTCCAGTCCCGTAATAATCTGGCAGATCTGGAGCTTTATCAAACCTGCGTTATATCCAAACGAAGAGAGATTCTTCAAGCTGACATTCGCTGCCTCTCTGGTATTATTCTTGACCGGAATATTTTTCTGTTACGGAGCTGTGTACACATTAGCCGTAGATTTCTTTCTGATTGCCGGTGAAAATCTCGCTACACCGATGCTATCGCTAGACATGTATATTGGCTTTATATTCGGCTTTATAATCCCGTTTGGATTAGCATTTCAGTTGCCTGTCTTGCTGTATATTACGACGCGAATAGGCTGGACGAATTACGTTATGCTTGCGTCGAAGCGAAAGTATGTGATTCTTGCGATTTTCACAGTTGCAGCGATTCTGACACCTCCGGATGTATTATCACAAGTTGCGTTAGGTCTACCGATGCTGGCACTTTACGAGGCTGGTGTTCAGATCAGCAGGTTCGCAGGCAAATCACGTTTTGCAACTCATGAGCTAAATTCCTAATTACAGGCGCAGTTATAAATCTGAATCACAAGAATCACAAATTCGCAGACTCTGCTATAGTATTTCGCATAGCAGGGTCATGTGTAGTTTACGTGAGAACAACGCTTAAGATATATGATACAGGGACTTTTTTAATTCTGCCGTTCCCAAAAATTTACAGCTCTATCAAGCCAGCCTTCCGCGATAGTTCCTTCACTCAGTCCGAAACCGTGCGCTAATCCCTCGAAAATTTCTATCTCTGAGTTAGTTCCGTTAGCTTTTATTCTGTTAATTCGGTTCTGCATGATTCTGTATGACGCTATCCCATCGTTTGTGCCTACACAGTTATAAGTCGGCTATAAGTCGGCGGTTCATTGCCTGTTACTTCGGATAGTCCTGTGTATTGGGATTAATAATTGCATAAGTTCGTTATCGTGGTGATACGTGATTTCAGGTTCATCATCGCCACACGAGGCAAGCATACCGGCAGCGAGGATCATCAATAAATACAATGATATCTTCTTCATGATGTTACAAAATGATTAGGTTAGTTTTATGATTAAGTTGAAATGGATGTTTATCGACCATTCTTCACCACTGCAATGGCGGTAATGCCCAGATTAACCAATGTGGTGGTAGCGCCATCGTCATTAAGGTTTTGGGCATAGTATTTTCTCAATTTTTCAGGAACGACAATATTATTGGGCAGATCCATGCACTGTAAATTCTTGTAAATCAGCGACCAATTAGAACGCCCACTGACATCATTCACAAGAATGTAAGTGTTCATGCCGTCGGCAACAACTTGTTTCGCTGCAAAATCGTATTCATCATTCAATATAGTTACCATCCCATCGATAATCACTGCAGGGACGTAATGGGCACCACCAGGGCTCAACGTTCTCCTTATTGCACCCAAGATGAAGGCATGTCCATTAATAAGGCGTGATGTCGAAGGGAAAAACATTTCAGGCATGTCGTAATTCTTCCCGTTCCACCAGTACATGTATTTCCCATCATTTAGAGCACTCTCGTAAGCAATCAGGACATCATAACCGCTACGGTCAAGCATATTATTATAACCGAAATTACATATTTTTTTTTGCTCCAAAAGGTTTTGCTTTCTAAACTTCTGCGGAGTCCAGAAAGTCAATTTGCTTTTTGGTTGCATAGACTTCTTTACGGCATCGACATATTTCTTGCCGATTTCTGTACATATATAATAATTGTCTCCATCAATGCTTATGCTTTTCTTTTCGAGTATATCACAAATTCGTAATATTTGATTTATGCTTCGTGTAATGTTCGAGGCTTGCTTTAAAGGTTCTCCTTTTTGTGTCTTTGGGAAATGTTCATGTGTAATGGGTATTTTTTGTTTTTTAAAGCGGTATTCTTTTACCGTATCCACATACTCATCTATTTCTTCTATAGAGTATGTAGTTATGACAGGCATTTCTGATGTTCCGATTTTATAATCAAGACATGCAAGAGCGTAACAGATTTCATATCCTAAATAGCAGTTAAAAGTCAAATCACAATAATACTCATAAATCTCGGAAGTCGTAGATATTCCCATAAATGCTTCTCGAAGTAGTGAAAAATTAGGAATGTCATCGTTACTGTCTGGAAAAACACGCTTTAGAAGTTTTTCGCCCAAATCTGTTATAGCATAAAGTTCGGAATCATAATCAGTAGAAACAAGTCCTAAAACACGTAAAATTTGCATACGTGCTTTTGCGTTCTGTAATACAGAATTAAGACCTTCCTCTATTTCCGTGTCGTTTACAATGTCGATGATGTCATCCCCCATTTTCCCGGCACTTGTTATCATTGATTCTTTTATGGCGATTTCTGCAACAGCTTTTTTAGTAAAGTAGCCTTTTTCATCCGCATAGCCTACAGAATTCAACATCTCGTTCAGCAGCATGAGATTCTGATAGATATTGCCTTGATTTTGCAGTTTTATGTAATTCTTGCTCATGTTATTTTTCTGCCTCTTTTATCGTTTCAAGCCGTTTGGTTGCAACATCGCACCATTTTTTTTCAAGTTCAATTCCAGTCCAATGTATTGAATGTCCGAACATATTGAGCCTTTCGCAACAAACACCAAGTGTTCCAGAGCCGTGAAATGGATCTAAAATATTTCCCTTATAAATTCCATTCTCCATAGGACAAAACGCTTTTATGAGTTCGGTAATGAGAGCTTCAGGCTTTTGAGTGGGATGCTCTGTTTTCTCTTTTTCAAAAACTTTTCCTGCGAGGGTTGGAAAATCCCAAACATCACCACGCATTGAACCTTTGGGATTGGGTTTCCAAATTTTTTTCTGACCATCTGATCCTTTATATGTTATTGCATTTTTTAACCGCTCAGAACTCTTGTAGGGAATTCGAACTTCATCGACATTATAAGTCCATGTTTTCTTGTCATTAGAGAACCATAAGAATGGCTCATAATGAGTTGCAGGTTCCTTCTTTGAGCGGGAAAAACCATTTTCATAGTGCCAAATATTCATCCTGCGGTAGTAAAGCCCTGCATTATACATAGCAACTTGCACATAGCAAATATAGTTATGGATTCCAAACCAAATGATACTTCCTGTCGGAGTAAGAAGATTTTTTAATTTTTTTACACGTTCATTTGTTTTTTTTATGAATTGGTCGATGGACAGACAATCACTTTTATTCCCGAAATCTTTATGAATATTATATGGTGGGTCGGTGAGAATCAAATCATAATGAATATTTCAACGCTTGAGTGACACCAATTCAAAGCTTGAGTGACACCTCCAACCACAAGATATAGTATTAGAAGAAAGGGATAATAATTATGAAGGTAATCAAGAGAAACGGCGAGGAAGTCCCCTTTGATCTGTCTAAAATAGTAAACGCCGTAAAAGCAGCAAACAACGAGGTCGATAACATCTACCGCCTGAATGATTATCAGATACAGGCCGTAGCTGATAATGTCACCAACAAGATAGAAGCAATGACGCACGTTGCGCACGTTGAGGATATTCAGGATCTGGTAGAAACAGGCATAATGGAGATGCGCGGCTATGAGGTAGCGCAGAAGTATGTACGTTACCGTTTTAAGAGAGACCTTGCGCGTAAGAGCAACACTACAGATAACGGCATACTGTCTCTTATCGAGCAGATCAACGAAACCGTTAAGCAGGAGAACTCCAATAAGAACCCGGTAATAAACTCCACACAGCGCGACTATATGGCAGGCGAGGTCAGCAAGGACCTTACCACAAGAATACTTT
>CALEPX010000038.1 GCA_937911045.1 uncultured Fretibacterium sp.
TGTAGTGTCACTTTTGAAAGGAACTTAGGTTAAATATTTCGCTAAATACATCATAATTAACTAATCTTCAAGCCCGATAAACGGGTATTTTTCTGCCGGCATATCTATTAACTTGAAGAACACTTCATATTCAATCCTTCTCAGAAAATTCCAAGCTGAGCGTTGAAATTTCCAATGGAAAGATCTTTTCCCGAATGTGTGTCCTCTAAGATCTGTACCGTTACTGCCATTAGTATTTCTAGGTCCTCCTTCGTAATAAAATGGACGAGTATTATCTGGAAATGTTTCGCTCCTGTCTTTGGCGTAATCTGGAAATTCATACATAACTTCTACAGCTATCGAAAATCCCATACCACCATATTTGTGCCATGTTGATAAGTCCTCCTTAATAAATTTGTTATTTGCGACATCGTTTTCATTGAAACCAACTTTGAAATGAGGGTAATCTTTATCAAATTTCTCATCTTCTGAGTAATATTCAACTGAATCAATTTCTAAATCCTCAGATTCGGCATAAGTTTCTACAGAAGATTTCTGAGAACTTACTCTGACCAGATAATAGCCGGAAAATTCAGACCTAATTGTGTAACAAATAAGTGAAGGGCATTCAACAGGAATGGGAGTTATTTCAGGTCTCAAAGACGAAGCTTCCATGAAAGGAAGAGCGGCATTTTCCGGATCGAAAATTTGAAGTTCTGGGAAATTTGCATCGATTGTTCCGGTGAAATTTCTTGAAAATTCAAAAGTATATTCTTTGTCTTTTTCGAGGTAGACTTGGAAAATATTCGGATTTTCATTTCGAGGTCTTAACTCTTCGAGCCAAACCATTGCCGGAACAGAAATTTTTGTTTCAGAAGCTGCGCGGAAAGAAGAATTTCTCGGAAGTCCTGCAGCAGTAACATTTTCGCTCAAATAGTACTGACCAACACCGTTGAAATCGAGGAAATCCATTTTCCCGTTGCCATCGAAGTCATAGCCAGGTTTTGCGTTACGGAGACTAATGGCGGTATCCTGTTACCAAACTTTTCGAGGAGCGTCCTCTGGATTGTCCGGATTATCACCATTTTGATTATAACCAGAACCTGAATGAGAGCTGCCTCCACCGCAGCCGCCAAGACTGACGCTGAAGAAAGTCAGAATTGCTAAAGCAGCAATCAAATAAAATAACCAGTTTCTTTTTTCATATTAAAAATTTACCTGCGGGTGAAAAACGCGATATTACTGCGTTATCTCCCGAATTATTCGCCTTGAGTCGTTTTGAAAGAATTCCCCAAAAATTCTAAAACGGCAAAGCGAAAGAGCGACATGTTCACCTTTTTTTGAAATCACGGAGGAGGTTTAGACCGCTGAAATATTAAAACCATCATCAAATTTTCAGAAAGAGTTTTTAGGTAGAAACTTAAAATTCTTTGGGGGAATTTTTTTAGGGCACAGCAAAATATTTCGTTATTAAATGCAATAACGAACGAAGTTGGAAATTTGTTCCGAGAAGTAATTTTAGCTTTGGATTTTAGAGTATAATTATCGCCAGAAGCCAGAAGCCAGAAGCTTTGTATGCAGATTTAATTGCATTTGTCAAGGGTACTTTATGAAAAATTTTCCAAACAAAGAACACAATAACGATCTCATTTTTCGCTTAGAATATAAAACACTATCTGACGGCAAAAAAAATTTTAGACGGCTTGAAAAAGAACGTGTGTCATTATATAATTTATCAACAAAAATTTTTAAGGAGGTTTTTCAAATTGAAAGACTTAAAAGCGTTTTTAATTATTGCAGTCATTGTTTCAATGGCTGTTCCGGTTTATGGAGGGATTCAACCTTCAAATTCTGCTTTCATCGCGGAGCATAGTTCCGTTACCCCCCCAAAATTTCCGTTGCTGATGATGCAAATCTTCCCACATCTTATGATTTAAGGGCTTACGGGAGAATACCGCCTATCAGAAGTCAGAGTCCTTGGGGAACATGCTGGGCGTTCGCTGCTTTAAGTTCCGTTGAAAGCAATTACATGACACGTCTGTTAAGCGATAATGAACGCGCAAAAATTTCAAACCTTGCGGGTGAACTTGCCGACTCAAGTGACATAAATCTTTCTCCGCTTCATGTGGCTTGGTTCGCAAAAAATGACGCGGACAGAACCAGAGCCATTTATACTGATGCCGACACGACGAAAAAAGCTTGGGCAAATTCGATGACGATTATTGAAGGCGGAATGCCTAATGTCAGTCTGGCTTATTTCGCAAGGCTTGACGGGCCCGTATTGGAAACGGACATGCCTTATTTTTCTTATGATTTTATCGATCGGGTTGCTGGATATAAACAAAATGAATGGTCTTTCTTAAGAAATTACGCTGAACTCCCTTCGTATCTTGAATTTTATACTTTAGCAAACTTGAGAAACAGAGACAGCGCAGACCAAATGCCTAAAATTTCTGATACAGCCAATATTGCCGCGAAAAAATTTAACGCTAAACTCAGGCTCACCGATGCGTATTTTGGTTCTAAAGTATATCCGGGAGTTTGGATAGGAGTGCGTGATGACATTAAGAAAACGGACTCGGTATTGCGTCCTGACCCGGCAATGACGAAACGTTTAATAATGCAGTACGGCGCGGTCGAGATGGCGTATTATGCGTTCACAGACACAAATGACTATCTCAATATCGACAAGCATGCTTTTTATTATGACCAGCCGAATAATGATACCATTAATCATGCCGTAGCGATAATAGGCTGGGACGATAATTTCCCAAAAGAAAATTTCAATGAAGCTCATCGTCCTTCGATTGATGGCGCGTGGCTTGTCCGTAACAACTGGGATACAAATTGGCCTAATCCTGATGACGCAAATACATCTGACGGCGGATATTTCTGGCTTTCATACGAGCAGCCAATCTCGCATACATTAGCCCATATTCTTGAAGACATGCCCGAAAATATCAGGGTTTACGAGCATGATCCGTTAGGACTTTGCAAAGAAGCCGGTTATGAAAATAATCTAACCGCATGGGCTGCCAACGCCTTCAAAGTTAAATCAAGCGGTGAAAAACTCGAAGCTATTTCTTTCTACACGACCGACAGTAATGCAACAGTAGAATGGAAAATTTATACTCAGACTGATAGACCGGCTGTAACGCCTTATAATGAAACTGCTACATTAATTTCGTCAGGTTCAGACACTTTTGAATATCCCGGTTATCATACCGTTAAATTTTCAGAGCAAAAATCTTTGACAAAAGGCGAATATTTTACGGTTGTATTAAAAATCACGAACTCCGAATATTTCTGCCCTGTTCCAGTTGAACTCAAATTCAAAAAATACTCGAATTTTGCCGTTGTACACGATTTTGAAAGCTGGTTTTCAGAGGACGGCGAAAACTGGGAAGACGGGACTTGGACATATTTTGTGGAGAACGGAACAGTCAAGCAGACCCCGATGAATGCCTGTATAAAAGCCTTCACGATTGATGGCGATCCTTCAGATTCAGATGTCGAGGCTGATAAAGATTTAATCATGTACAAGCTGGTGAATAAATTCCCTGCGGTTACGAAAACTAATATTTCAGTTCCTGACCGTCCTGTTTCAGAAAAAGCGATTATCGCCGTAAATGCTGTAAACGAAGATGGCGAAATCAGCGGTTTTGTTGGCGAGGGGAAAGAAATCACGTTTTATCTTGTGAACACAGATATTACGGAGATCTACACATCGTCAAGAGATTTGAGCATTGCTAACGAACTCGGACTTATTTATCCTGAAAATGCGGAATATCAAAGTCTATTTGAAGACGGTTACGAGCCTGATGAATATTGGAAAACATCAAACGACCAATCTCAAGTTTACGGCGTTGAATATCCTGTGTACGGGCCGTTTGTCGAGACGACTGAAGCTGTCGACGGAGTGCGCTTCTTTGCTCTTAATGTCGAAGAGCTTAAATACGGCGGAAGTTCTATAAAAGATGACGGTCTGTGGGGCGCAATACCTGACGGAACATACGATGTGATTTTCTTTGAAAGCAGCGACGTAAATACCTTCAAAGCCTCTGTAACGTTGAAACTTGCAGGAACAACACCTAAAACAGCAGGAATGGTAACGGATGCAGAATTTACGTTAGAAAGCTTTAACAAAGTGAAAGAAGCTCTCGGTCTGGGTAATTCAGATTATCTCTCGCCTGTTTATACAGGAATGTGGGGCGGTGCGAACAGTCTCGATGATCTAACCGATGAACAGAAAGATTTAATCCCCAATACTCAGACTGCTAAAATTGCATTGCCTACATTAACAGTTACTAAAGAAAATTATTATGTGTTCGCAATTCCGAGAAACACTTTCAATAATGCCAAACTTGTTTATGCGGACGAAATATTCTTGCACTTGTTGCCGGATAATGATGCTTCAGACAAAGTTACACCAAGCGCGGAATCAGGGGATTACAAATTCTTTGACGCTGACGGAGAAGTTATAACAAGAATACCTGCTTCTGGCGATGTTAACGTTGCAGTGTATCTTGAAAAAGGGACTTACATTCCTGTAATTTCATCTTCAGCCTCAGAAGATGATAACGGTAATAAAAAAACAGTCGGCGGCAGCAGAGGAGGTTCAGGCGGCTGTAACATTGGCGTGAATGCGGCATTAATTATGCTTGCAGGAATTTCGTTAATAACATTCAAGAGAAAAATCAGGTAATACTGGAATTTAGTTTTAATTCCCTCGTGTGTTAGAATGCGTGGGAATCTTTTTATTTTATTTCGGGAGGTTTATTCATGAATTTTAAGAATAATTTTTTCGCGTTAATAGCAGTTGCTTTGATTTTTAGTTTGTCAGGTTGTGGCGGCTCTTCTCAGGCAAACACAATTTCAGAATCAGAGCGCATTGTGCTTGGGAATGAGCAATTTGATGAGTATATTCCGATCTTGGACGGGAAGCGTATTGCTTTATATTCCAATCATACCGGCATAGTTGGAGATATGATTTTTCAAGAAGATGGCTCTCAAGCCGATATAACTAATGGCAATTCAGAAATTGATAAATCATTAATCCAATTTGGCATGGACTCAGAAGGAAACGAAATTATTTATGGTGAACATATTCTTGATGCGCTACTCGAAAAAAATGTAAATGTTACAGCTATATTTTGCCCTGAACACGGCTTTAGGGGAACAGAAGATGCCGGAGCAACAATAGATGATACCGTAGATGAGAAGACAGGAATTCCTATATTATCTCTATATGCAAATAACACGCATTCGCCGTCTTCGGAAGATATGGGGAAATTTGATACTCTAGTAGTAGATATGCAGGATGTAGGTTTGAGATACTATACATACTATATCACCATGTATTATCTTATGGACGCATGTGCCGCAGCCGGAAAAGAAGTAGTTATTTTAGACAGACCAAATCCCAATGGATTTTATATTGATGGAGGAATTTTACAGGATTCATATAAATCCGGAGTAGGGCAGCTTCCGATTCCAGTAGTGTACGGCATGACTTGGGGAGAACTTGCACAAATGATTAACGGCGAGGGCTGGCTAGAGTCAGGGAAGAATTCATGTAATCTGACGGTCATACCATGCAAAAATTATTCACACAGAAAAAAAAGCTATTTAATCCGCAGACCTTCACCAAATATTAGGGATATGAGGGCTGTGTATCTTTACGCATCAATATGTTTTTTTGAAAATACTTCAGTATCTGTTGGTCGTGGAACAGAATTTCCTTTTGAAGTTTACGGCAGTCCATATCTTGAAAACGTTGAGGGATTTAATTTCTCATTTACGCCACAAAGTACCAGCGGTGCTCAGAATCCTCCGTTTGAAAACGAAATATGTTATGGGGAAGATTTGAGAAATATACCGATTGAAAACATTTTGAGTGATGGAATTAATCTTGATTATCTAGTAAGAGCTTATAGCGCGGTGAAAGAGAAATTGCAAGGCGAATCTTTTTGGGGAACTCCAGATAAGAATGGGCAATACTGGATCGATAAGTTAAGCGGTTCTGATGAATTGCGGATAATGATAGAAAATGGCAATTCAGCACAAGAGATTAAGGCTTCATGGAAAGACGACATCGAATTTTTCAAAAAACAACGCGAACCATATTTGATATATGAGTAAACGGATCCCCATAATAAAAATTCATGCCAGACAAAGCGGATAGCCCATGCTCATTGAGCAGAAAATGATCGTTGAGTGCGGTTGTAATATCTTTTCTCGCGATTGAGCAATCATTGACAGCGTCGGTCTGGTGAGTCTTGTGCCTTCCGAGATTGTGCCGAGCAGATCATAGCGCGCCTGACGCTTCTTTCCCAGCACTACGATCTCACTGAAACTATGCTCCCACAAAAAATTCATGATCAAGTAACGATTTGCGTCAAGATTATGCCAACTAGGCACGAGGTTGTTCTAAAGAGCGTCAATTTTGTGCCTCGGAGAAAATTTATTTGGTGAGAATGCTTTTACAGGTGACTTATGACTTATGGTTCAATGTCGGGCTTCTCATGTTGCTCAGATAAAACGCGAAGTTGGAAGTATATGATGCTAAGCAAAAATTACACGCTTATCAATCTGAGAAAAGATTGCGTTATTTGAAATCTCTAAAAATTACAGGAATTTCGTTAATGTTTTGGCGAGGGGGGCATAAACACAATTTTGAAAAAACGCTATACATCCGTAATTTATACGATTGTTTTTTGAACCCGTTAGATTATAACTGGTGACAAAACAGACTGCTTTGTGCAGCTGAAAAATTTTTTATAGGAGGTTTTTTAATGCAAAAATTCAATTTTAAGTTTTCATTGTTAATTTTTGGGGGGTAATCCTTCAGTGCGGGGTTACTGCCGAAGCCGCTCAGACGGTTAACGGCAAAGCTCTCGGAAGTGTTGACGATGTTGTAAAGGAAATCGGCGGAGGAGAAATCTCAATCCCTAAAAAAGGGCTTATCTTCATGAGGGGCGGAGATGACGAAACGAAACACACTTATTTTGATATATTCGCGACAACTTTCGGCGCAGACGCTCAAGCCTTGATAAAACGGCGTATTTTCGGACATCGAATTGAAACGTCTCCTAAACATTATGAAGGATACTAAGAACGTCAGGCTGCACACCCTGCCGTATCACGCAGATTGTACAATGGCAAGAGAGCATTGATGTCCCATAATTTCGAGAAGAGCAGAGAACTCAAGTATTATTTCTACACTCTTTACAATACCAGAGACGAGAACTCAACCGATGTAACTCCTGATGCGCTTGTTAATTCCGCCGTATTTAGAACTTTCGACGAATATAAACAGCCTCAGTATCAGGATTACGGAAACCGCCTCATGGAAGTATATGGAACAGGCGTTATGGCTGTAAAGAACTATGATCGCGAAATTTTTGTCGGTGTTTCCTGTGTGTCCAATGTGAAAGTAGATTCGGAGTTTGATCCTGAAATCTACCTTGAATTTTTCGCCATCAGTGCGGACGCTGAAGGCAACATGCAGCAGGAGCCTTTGACAGAACTGACGCAGAAAATTGAGTACAGAGGAGTTATGCAGACAGCATCAGTAGCGGTCGGAGATTTTGACGGCGATAACTATGACAACGAAATTGCTGTGATGATGTTTCTGGAGACAGAGATCAGGCTTTACGTTTACAGATTAGCTCTCAAGGACGGAAAATTGCAGCTGTTCGCTATGGAAAATTCAAAGGGAATACAAGTTTATGCCTCTGACAATAGTTACTTTACTACTGAAATTGAGAGACAACCAGTTGGCGACATGGTTGCGGGAGATTTTGACGGAGACGGCAAAGACGAAATCGCTATACTTTACAAGAGACCAAGACGTTTGAAAGAGCTGGCAAACGATAAAACTTGACCTTATTCCGGCCCGATGGTCGGTGATGTGAACTGCGCGGTTCTTCAGTGGAATCCTGATAAAGGCAGCTTCGATAGAACAGAAACAGCTAAGGATTATACCAAGTATGAAATTTTTGACGCAACATACTGGGGCTCGGCTGGTAATGATTCAACTGCAAAGGTCTCAGGTATTGTCGGATTGAGGGCAACAGCGGCTGACCTCGACGGAGATGGCAAAGATGAATTTGTTACTCTTCTGTTCGGATACTATCATCGTAAGGAGTGGGAGCCTTGGTGGAGGGGCTATTCTTTCAGGGCGGACTTCTTTCGTGTTTACCCGCACCTTGCGGTCTGGACATTCAACAGAGGCTCTACAAAGCCCATTCATGATGACGCTCACGTGATGGGTGGAGGCGATAACGAGGAATATAATTTCGGTGTACTGTATGACCTGGCTGTCAAGAACAACACGAACAAAGAACTTCTCGGTAATCATCCTTTTCAGCAGCACACGTACGCTTGGTACAGCAGCCGTTTGGTAGGCACGAACCAATCCTCCGGAACAGATCCAGACAGGATAAGCTATCTGTATGGTCCGCGTGAAATATCAATAACCGCAGGCCCATTAACCGGTCAAATCGGAACATTCAGTACAGTTGACGATATTGCGGTATCTTGGAAAGACAAAAGCGGGCACGACTGTGTAACCGTATTCAAGACTAAATTAAAAAATGGACAATTTGACGGTTTTGAAGATGGCAAAATTGCTCAGTATAAATCCAGTTTAGGCGAAGAAGAATCGTGGCGCGGACTTTTAGCTGTTGACATTGCGAGCGAGGGTGTTGAACTCGGAGCCCCCACGCATTTAAGAAAGGAATTAGAAAGAAGTTATGTCGCAGTTCTAAACGCGATCCCTTATCACGTTGACACAGTGAGCTTAGACGGGACAGCTCTTCCGCAAGCATCACAGCCCGTAAACTTCACGTTCAGCGAGGGCAGAGACGGCAAGATGAATATTGTATACGGACAGTCAACGCTAAGCTCTGGGACAAACAGTGTCAAACAGGACTTGAGCCAGACGGTTGAAACAATGCTGCTTATCGACCCTGCCGCAAACGGTAAAGCATGGGCAGGCTAAAGGGCGTGGCGCAATTTGCCTCGGCAGCCGCAGGAATTTATACAGGAATCAAGACCGCATTGATGGACACTGAGGCAAAAAAAGAAACAGTCTGGAAGCCCACAAACCCGTTAAGCTGGATTGAGACAGCGGTGAATTTCTTTGAGGACAAGATTGAAACAGTTGACCAACGCACTAGCGAGACAACTACGATGACGCAGATTGATAAGAACCTCAGTACTACAACGCACGATGGAGTACTGTATACGAATACGGCAAGGCATTTCTGGCGTTATCCTGTTATGACAAGACCGCTTCCGACTTGGATGACTCTGGGCGCAAGACTAGACTCGGCGACTGTATCTCCTGATGAAGTCAAAGGCGAGCAGGAACTTTATGTAACGTTTACGATGAGCGAACAGTCAAGGATTCAGGACACGAGCTCAGAAGTCGACTCGTTGTATCAGCCGATTCATGAAGAGGGCAATTTCTTTTCATACACGCCCTTTATAGCCGATGTCGAAGGTTATAACGAGGATGGAATACTTGCGGGCGAAAATTCGTGGACATTCAATCACGGAACTTCGGACTTCACAAAAATGACGTTTACTGAAGCAACCCAAGACATGCAGCACACCGAAAAGAACGTTACTCCCAGCACGTTCACTAAGGTTTTCTCCGCCTTTGATAAACTTATCGGAAGGCAGGGAAATCTGGTACCTGATACGGACAACCCTAAGACATTCACGAAAGAACACAGCAAGAGCGATAGCATAAGTTTCCACTTAAATGGCAGGTCAGACCTCGCATCTAAATGGGCAGCCGGACATACAGTCTACATGCAGCCTTTTGTTGCCAAAGAGGGAGCGATGACTCTTGCAACTGCTGTAACACTCGATACTACCAAGAATTACACATTATGGGACACAGATAGCGTATATATGCAGAAACCTGACCCGGCGTTGCTACTTCCGCTGAAATTCATGAAAGAGGGCGATGAATTCATAGCCAATACTAAAAAGTCAGCAATGAATATCAGGGGAATA
Source organism: uncultured Fretibacterium sp. (assembly GCA_937911045.1). GTDB lineage: Bacteria > Synergistota > Synergistia > Synergistales > Aminobacteriaceae > JAFUXM01. Next base: position 10,009 of record CALEPX010000038.1, read on the forward strand.
AAATTTTACATGCCTGATTACGCGTTCTTCTCTGATAACAGACTTATGAACGGTCAGGATTATGAAATCCGTGTGCCGCTTTACAATGCCAGCTTTGTGGAAACCAGCAAAGATTTTACAGTCAGGCTTTCGTGGTCAAGCAGCAATTCTCCTAAAGCTCAGAAGAATATGATTGCCGAGACATCTATGAAACTAGGCGGTTGGAGGAACGATAAAAATAACAATAAGGGCTGGGCCATATTCAACTGGAGACCGAATCTTCCGTCATGTCTAGGCACAAAAAAACATATTATTTATATGTAGAAATTGACCCAGAGCACTTAATTTCTGAAGTTCACGAAGAACGCTATAAAGATGATACTGGGACGATTAGCGATTACGGCGGAAATAACACTGGATTTTATCCGTTCTACGCTTATAATCAAGGCGAGAAACCCGATGAGATACAAACTTCCGAAGCGTTCAAAGTTGCTTCTGACGCAGCTTCAATCACTAGCGTAAACATTACGGACAGCGAAGGGAATTTAATACAAGATCTTGCGGCTTACCTCAAAGCACGTGAAAGCAGACAGTTTGTAACACTTACGGCGAACTTCACGTATAACGGGCCTGATGCAGCGTACGCGTTCTTTGGAGGCCATATATTAACGCAGGAAGGGCATGAATTATATCCGAGTCCAAGCCTCAATAACGTAGTACTAATTGACACGCTTCCTTATCAGTATGTCGAAGACGTATTTGCGTTCCAGGACTTTGCGTTGTTCAACGGATATAACAGTGTTATGTTTACATTGTCGCCAGAGGATGTAATAGCTTCAGCTGATGCCGCTATGTTTGGAGTAATAGCTATTACTTATGAAGAAATAGCAGCGGTGGAAGCATATTTGGGCGAGGATCCGACATTTACACTTGACGAAATTCCCGACGACATCGTTGCAAGCGCAACGGAACAAACTTACACGCTTAAGGCAAACGAAGAAGTTTTCTGGAAGATTTCAAGCGTAAAATTAAACGATACTGTCTCAACGTCGGACGAAGATGACGAAGAATACGATGATAGAATTTATCTGAGCATAAATCTTGAAACCGCCAGCAAGGACGAAGCAGCAACGAGCGATTACGGCGGGGAAGTAACAATAACAGTTACTTCAATAAAAGGCTATACGCCCAAAGGAGACTATGAGATAACGATTCAGAAATCCGCAAATGACGGCAATGAATGGACAGACGCAGGAACTCTGAAGTTCTCCACGACCGACAGCGAAAAAAGCAACGGCAATAAGGCGCATTCATCGTCGAACGGTGGCGGCGGCTGTAATGCTGGCTTTACGTTCTTTGCATTGAGCCTTGTCTTATCAGCACTAATTTTAAGACGTAAAGCACTCTAAAATTTTTGAATAATTCCGCAGTTTTTACGGCTGTGGAGTTTTTTTTGCTTTACTGAGCGTCATGATAACTCACATCCTAGATTGAAAGTTTTGCAGAGCTTCATTGGAAATTTTTGCGTGAATGATAGGCGTGTGAGAAATCACTGTCTCTCCGATGAGGCGAATATCATGCTCAGACACATCCACGACAACCATGCCAACGTGAATTGATGGACTTGATTTTCAACTCTCGCCTACGAACGTATTTTGTTTGCTTGCATTCGTGTTCGTCTTGTGATAAAATTTCTTTAATGAATTAAGCAGGCACTGGAAGGGAAAGAATAAATATGGCACTAGCAACATTAACATCAAGGGTTGACGCGCAAGATAAGAGTAATTTTGCGGCACTGTGTGATTCCATCGGGATTACAACATCAGCCGCTGTAAATATGTTCGTCAAAGCCGCGGTTCGGGAAAACAGAATCCCGTTCGAGGTAAAAGGCGATCCGGCTAATCAGCTTAATAACATTAATCGCGAGACCATGCTTGAGGCTGAAAGAAGCGCTCGTGATCCAAAGGCTTATTCTGTGACAGACGCACTCAGAGAGCTGAAGAAGGACTGAGACGGCACGCTACACTCTTCAACCAGCTCACAGGCGCAACTCAAAGAGCAGGCAATTTCCCCGGTGTTACAGTCGACAGAAAGGACGGCGCAATTCGCGGACACCCCGACACTCTAATCACTGACTTCCCGGGAATATACTCGATGTCGCCATACAAGTGAGAGTCAGTTTTTGAACATCGCAACTCGTAAAGACGTGCACCGTTATTCGTCGCAGGGAAAAACTATGCCTACCTGCTTGCGGGCTATTTCTGCCGTTTCCAACACGGTTACGGACACTTCCAGACCTCTCGTCATGCGAGCATAGTCTTTTTCCGCAAAAATCTTGGCGAACTCTTGGAACTCATGCACCATACGGTGACTGTAACGGTTGAGTTCGTTATGGATCGTAACGCCGCTGCCACGAAGCTGCATCTCGAAAGAACGCAATTCATTGGGAGTATCTGTCACTTTGATATAACCTTTTTCACCTTGGATAGTAGCATAGCCCGGGCTTTCCGAATCCTTCGCGCCGATTGCCAGAGCGAGAAAACCGGGATATCTCATATTGACAATACCGCTGGTGTCGATGCCGTTGAATCCTAGATTTGCCGTATAGCTGACTTCTTCCGGCGCACCGAACAGACCTATGATGAGATTGAGATTGTAAATATTGATGTCGTACAAAGCTCCACCGCTCTTTTGTGGGTCAAAAGCAGGAAGAACCTCACCTTGTAAATATTTGTCGTAGCGGCTGGAATATTGGGAGTAGTTCGCCACTACCGCTTTGATTTTCCCTAATTTGGGCAGATTCTCCCGAATGGCGACAAAGTTTGGCAAGTAGTGAAGCGTTACTGCCTCAAATACATAGAGATGCTTGGAAAAGGCTAATTCCTTTAATTCCCGAACTTCTCTTGCTGTCGAGGCAAAGGGCTTTTCCACGATGACATTCTTGCCGGCTAAAAGCGCCTTTTTCGTGTACTCATAGTGAACGCTGTTAATCAACCCCACATACACAAAATCAATATCCGGGGCAGCCAAAAGTGCATCATAATCCGTGTAGATCTTGGGGATAGAGTAGGCAGCTGCCAACTCCTCCGCAGCCTCCCTGCTGGAAGGACGGGAAAAAATAGCCCTGACATCAATCTCCGGCACTTCCTTCAATGCGAGAAGCGCTCCTTCCTTCACGATGAAACCTGTTCCTAAAATCGCTAATTTCATTTTGTATCACATTCCTTTGAAAAATATAAAAGTCGTTCAAAAATCAACACAAATTTTGAACCAAAAAAGTTACCGCCACATTTGCGGCATGTTCAACGTCTTGAGAAAAGCCGTGATCTAATATGAATTTCGCTGTTTTTGTACCATGAATGACACATACTTTGTCTTCATACTTCGATGCCGTTTTGAAAATCGGCAACTGTGCAGCAACTTTGATATATTCCCGCCCTACTCGGTAGGACGCATAAATATTAATGTCAATATATGCAGACGGTTCGGCAGAATTAAAAGTTACGCCGAAAAGCACACCTCTAGCGCTGTCCTCACGCAAAACCGCAGCCAGAGCCATAAGCACAACATTTGCAAAAGCGTCGGTTCCAAGCTCTCCCGCTACCATGCTACTTACTACGCCACCCTGCGAATGTCCTAGGATTGAGATTGAAGTTGCTTCGGAAATTGTTTTTGCATAAGCGTACACCTTCTTTGCATACTCAATCTCATTCAAAACGGTCATATCCTGAAAACGCCCTTCGCTCTCGCCGTGTCCGTTGAAGTCAAACAGCAAAGACGCTATGCCTTTAACCTCCAATTTGTCGGCAACAGTGGTTAAAAGCTCAAATTGTTTATTGGACGTAAATCCGTCCAGAATCATAACCAACGGATAAGAATTTTTTCCGTCAAGTGTTTGCAGGATTGCCGATAATTTGCCGTAATCTCTGTCAATCCAAAATTTCTTTTGCATTTTTGTCAAATACTCCTTGTGTCAGTTCCCAAATTTTTCATACAAGTTTGGAAGCATACTGCCAATTTGCGTAAACTCCGTCATATCGTGAACCATTTCATAGGACAGAGTTTCCATCGTTTCGCGAGTCGTAACAATACTCTTGAAGCACCGCTTAATACCATAGCAATCAATGTGTCGACACAGTTGCGTTTAACATTCGGTCAATCACTTTTTCTTTTACGATTCGATAATGTTCGTCTGTCGTTGTCATTTCATTGGAAATCAGCAAAATGAACTCAGAATCATCGCGTATCATTGACATTACCTCATTAAATACGGCGCGAACAGCATCTGCCACATGTTTTAAATACATGTCCTGTTTCTGCGTGACAAAATCATCGATCACCGCTTGCAAAAGTTTTTCTTTAGAACCAAAACGATACACCAGCAAAGCTGCATTTACTCCTGCCGTTTTCCCTATCATTCGAGTCGTTGCGCTGTGAAAACCATAATGTGCAAAACAGTGATAGGCGGCTTTTAGAATATATTTTTTCGTCGGTTGTAAATCTTGGCTGCGAGGTTTGCGTTTTTTTGTTAGGCTCATTTCTCCATTACTCCGAATTTAATTATCTAGCTAAATATTAATATACGCTTCCCATAACTGTCAAGAGGGCTAAAAATTTTTTTAGATATTGTTACATCCCCGTCCCATCTAGGAACACCACGGTCATGCCACTATCCGCGCCTACTGTCACATAATCCGAGTATTCTCGGAAACTCATCGCTTCCACCATCTATATTTTCATTCATAATTTTTTGGCTCCCACACCAAATTCCGCCGTTCTTGCGAGTATAACAATTTTTACCCTGCCAATATGGGCGTTAAATTAACATTTCCTTGTCTAATAGAAGCATTTTAGCGCCTGTCTTCACAATTTTAACGAATGATACGTCATTGAATGACAGCTCATACTGAAATTGCCAATCACTCAGAGCCTTGCGTACTTTCGCAGTGGAGTTTTGAAGAGCGGTAGTTGTGCGCTTGAACGCTTCGGTTTCCTCGTAGATTTCCACAACACGCTTTATCAACTCTTGGTCTGAAGCGTTTTCAACCCACACCTTGTTAAAGGAGCAATTTACTTCTCGGCTTCTCCAAACTTCTCCAGATATTCCTCTACAGTCCGTCCGTCTCTCCTCAGATCACCTAGAGAAAGTGTAGCACTGAATTGTTGTCAAGAATTGTCTGAGCACGCTCCATTTCTGTTTTCGTACTTATATACTTCTGTTTCGGGCTGCTCAGTTTTTCTGGAATGGTTCTGACTATCAATCATCGGTTTAACAATATTTTCTCTGAAATACTTCTCTGTCTTAATCTTACAGAACCCCATCATTTCCTGCTTGCATCGAGGTTCAGTGCAAAACTCAAGCTCGGGCTTCACCTTAACTTCGGTAGTAGCTTCGATACTGCCAATACCTAAGCTTTGTACTGAAATCTCGGATTGAATGAGCGGCAATGTCAAAGTAGTCCGATCAGGGTTGCCAAACTTCTTCCTTGTGATTATCGTGCTTGGATTCGCCATAACGATTTTATCAGGGTATTTCTCAATGACCACACTCCAGCCTTGATAAAAGTCCGCATTGACAAGACAATTTGACGGCATCATGCTGGCTCGTCTCATCAACCCGTACCGGATCAATCAGCTTAAACGTTTTTTCAAATCAAGTAGAAACTTCTCACTTTCCCGGCTATAAAAATCAAAGTTGAAAGCTTCGACCGCAGTTTTGAATGACAGACCGTGCTTACAGATGTTCTTTTGGCTTTTAACCCCATCATATTGGACTAAGATTGCTTATCTTCCCTTGACTGGGCAATCATTCTGTCCACAGCTTTCAGAATTTTTGTAACATCGCGAACTTTGAAAAGATAAATTCTTCAGCCCGTATGGTGGTAAGAAAAACTCAGTAAAACTATCTTCACAATTTTTATCCCTAAAAAAACACTCCCACATTCAGGGATTCTAACCCTCTCCTGTGGTACTACCATCACC
>CALEPX010000039.1 GCA_937911045.1 uncultured Fretibacterium sp.
CCAGGGGTAATCCCTGAGTACTGCAAAGGAAAGGGGGTGAGAACATGATGGATAAGACGATAAAACTCGTAAAAGCTCTCGCAGAACTTTTACGAGCCGTCGCCGAAGTAATTCGGTTATTGAAATCATAATTCCTACCTTGGGTGTAAATCCGAGATGGGGATACAGCCCCGTTATCGGTAACCCAAATTTTCAGATGTCAACTCTTCCCTGCCGGAGTTGGCATCAATTATTTCCTGAACTAATTATAGCACGCGAACGTTATTTTTTCTTGCTGGATTTGTTCGGATTTTGTAACTTGAGAAAATTGTCGAGTGCTTTGAGCAACGGTTGAATTTTCGCGCCCTTTGCCGGAGTTTTCAGAGCGTCGTAAGCTTTGACAGTTTTGCCCCAATATTCGGAATTTCGCTTTACACTCACGCTTATAACTGAGCCTTCAAGTGACACACCTGCAAATAATCCCTTCGAAATCGAGTAGCTGTAAATCGAAGCTTTCGCCTGAGCATCTGTAGCCGCTTCCGCACGCCTGCCGGTTGGACCTGCTGCAATCGCAATATCTCCGCCGAGTTTTGTCTTGCTGCTGACAAACGCATTCACACCCTTCTCATTCACAACCGCAAGTAACAACGCAACTTTCTGAGCACCAATCTGGAAACCGAATGAACCGCCGCCGATGTTGTAAAAGCTTGGTCCGTACCATTTGCCGTTTTCGTGAACGAGAACCAATCCTTCGCCATATTCGCCGCCAAAAACAAGTCCAGCTTTCACCATTGACGGAACGATTGCTACAGCGTACGAGCCTCTCAACATTTGTGCAACGTCATAAGCGTCCTGTTGTTGAGACATTTCGTGAATTGTTGAGATTGCGTCCTCGATTATGCTATTCGCAGTCGCGCTCGCAAACACCGGACTGAAACTGCAAATTACGATTGATAATGCTAATAATATTCTTGCAAAACTTCTCTGCATACCTCTCTGCATTGTGAAAAAATCTCCTGAATTGAAATATTGAATTTACGTTATTATAACACTTCGAGATTTTTGGGGTATAATCTTTCGCGTATTTTATTTTCAGGAGGTTGCGTTACGTTGAAGAAAAGTAATTGTGTTTATGTTCGAATGTTCGTTCTGGCATTGCTGAGTTTTCTGGTTGACGTGTTCGTTTTCAGGCGTGAACTCTCGCAGCAATTCGCGTTATATTCGGAATTTCACTCGACATTCATTGCGCTGATTCGTCTTGGTGTGCATTCGTTAATATCAGTCTGTGTAGCTACAGCGTTTTACGGACTCGTCAGGAGCGTTCCCAAAATCGGATTGTTCATTCAGTGGGGAATATATTTTCTCGTGAACGTATCGTATCATTTGTTCTATGTTATACAGAACAGAATGCCAAATTCTCAGGACTTGCGCACTCTTATCATGACCCCGATCGAGATGTCAACCGGAACGATATTATCTACACTTTCGTTCAGTGCTATCGTTAAAGCTGTTTCGCCGGTAATACTGGTATTTGCAGCGTATGTGTTCGTATCAAGATTTCTCGCGAATAAAAATATTCTGAGACCTGTCGTAGCGAATGTGACGGCGTTTTTAGCGGTGCTGGTATACGTTTTCAACCCGATGGATATTAGCCTCGTAGTGCTTGATACTTTCACAAATACTGAGCATCTCCTGGCAAGTTATGTCCATGAAGCCAAGTATTACGATATTGAGCGATTAAATTATACCCCCCCCAATCAGCAACAAAGCCGCGTGATAATATCCTGCTAATAATTGACGAATCGATTCGCGGAGATTACCTGTCTATTAATAATGCTTCGGTTGATACAACACCGATACTGGAGAAATACATAGCTTCATACCCTGAGAATATCTGGAATTACGGAATAGCTTTGTCGTCCGCAACTTATTCGTTTCTGTCGCAAACTGTCATGTTGACCGGAGTTCACGATTTCCCGGATAATAATCTCAAGTCTTTGAAAAATCCTACTGTGTTTCAGATAGCTAAGGCGAATAATTACAGAACGTTCGCGATAGATTTACAGGGAGCAATGCCAAACGTGATAATACGCAAGCAGGATCTGAATTACATTGATGAACTCAAGATTAACTGGACTGAATTTTCTCGGGAGACTAAGACAGCAGATATTTTTGCGGCGAAATATTTGCGGGATTTGCTAGCTCATGAGAAGGGGCTTTTTGTAGTGTTGTGCAAATGGGGAGCGCACACGCCTTACGAAATGCGTTATCCAAATGACGAAGCGCAATATCAGCATTATTTGCCCAAACTCAGATTGACCGAAGCTCACTCACCGTCGAACCGGCGCAAAATCGTGAACAGTTACAAGAACGCTGTGAGATTTAATATCGACGGATTTTTTGCAGCGTTGTTTGACGACGATCCGAATTTTATCACGCAAGCCCTTATCTCGAAAGCGCGATAATCCCGTTCGTAATCTTCAGCACAAATCCATGGGTTCAGGAAAATCTCAAGAAACCCGAATCAATCTCTTGCACCGTGAGCCAGCAAAATATTTTCCCGACGCTGCTATCGATTTTTGAGAAACGCACGAATCTTTCAAACGGAAATTTCAAGTCGATGATTTGGCAGGGAGATTGGCAGAACGAGAAATTGTTTTTCGTTGACGGAGCTTTATGGAACGAAAATGTTTTTACGCCAGCGATTCAAAATGGTAAAATTATTCTCAATACGAACGAATACATGTACTAGCAAATGATTTACAAGAATCCGTTAAAAAGAATTTTTCACGCGGCGATTTACTCGATTAACGGGCTGATTTTCGCGCTGACTCATGAACAGGCTTTCAGGTACGAATTTTGCGTGCTTGTGATGATTTTTGCGCTCGTGATTATTTTCGCAGTCGAACTCGTTTGGGCTGTGATTTTTGTGGCGGCTTGGCTGATTGTGATGTGTTTTGAACTCGTGAACAGTGCCGTTGAAAAAGCGTTTGATTTGATCGACGAGAATTTCAGAGCTGAGATCAAAGCCGGCAAAGACATGTTATCAGCAGCGGTTTTTGTCGTGATTTTCCTGAACGTGATATTATGGCTGATTTTCGTGACGCAGAAATTATTTTGACGGACTTACGCAATTTACATACGGAATCTTTTGCGGTAAAATTAAGCGCGTATTTTTTATTCACATTGGAGGTTTTGAACATGAAGAAACGTTTTGCTGCGATATTCCTGACGGTGTTATTATTAGTTACGACTGCGTTGCCCGTGACGGCTGCACCGAAGCAAAATCCGCGACACGCCGCTGCTAAGGTACACTCTCGTCCAGCGATTGAGCGCGTCAGATATGACAGGAAAGATCATGAGTTGAAAGTCGTTTTCTCGACAAAAGTCCGTTATAGCAAAAATATGCGGGTTGTCGTGAAAGATGCAAAAGGCAATGTCCTGAAAACTGGAAAAATCGATCGTGACGATAATGACATCGAGTTCAAAGTTACAGGGCTCAAGCACGGCAGAAGTTACACAGTCATAGTGTATGGTGTGAAAGCTCGCGGCTCAGACGGAGATTTTGTGAGCGTGTCCAAGAAATTCGAGATTTAACGTGAAAATCATAGCAGCTTCTCGGGAAAATTTCGGGGAGCTGCTTTTTTAAGCCTTAATCACGTTTTCAAAGCCGATTTTCAAAGCCGGATTGAACGCGGAATTTTTGTCCGGATATTTCCAAAATTTCTGGTTGTGATATAATATCCCGTAATTCAAGTTCAGAATGCAAGAGGGGCTTCTGGATTTGAAAGTTGCAGGTAAATTAAAACGATCTTTTAGTGACAGGAGGGGTTAGTTATGGCAGCAGTAGTTGATCAGGGAACATGCGTAGGCTGCGAGTCATGCGTTTCAGCGTGTCCGGTTAGCGCGATTTCCGTCAATGATGGCAAGGCTGGCGTTGATGCAGGTGCGTGCGTCGATTGCGGTTCATGCGTCTCAACGTGTCCGGTCAGTGCGATTTCCCAGTAATTTGCAGGTTCTGGAGTCGCGGAATAATAACTAAGAACTAAGCGAATAATTATTAACTTTGATTTTTTCACAAGAGAACATCGGCGAGAAACCGGTGTTTTTTTGTGCTATGATTCTGCGTGAAAATTTTAGAGCGAAAATTTTAGAGAGGCAGGATTTTTTTGAATGAGCGTTTCTTTGGGTGAGATTTTGGGATTCATTCGCGAAAGATGTAGCAGCGTTGAGTTTTTTTCAGGTGATTCGGATTTGAGTGTTCAGGTCAGCAATATTTCTTCGGACAGCAGATTTTTGCCGGAGAACACGTTATTTTGCTGCATCAAAGGCGAGAAAAGCGATGGTCATGATTACGCCAAATTCGCGCAGGATAACGGAGCAGTCGCAATTTTCGCTGAGAGAAAACTTGACGGCTTGAAAATTCCGCAGATAATCGTAAATTCAGTTCGTGATTTTCTCGGAGAAACTGGCGCGTTGATTTATGATTTTCCCGCGAAAAAATTGCTTATGGTCGGCGTAACCGGAACTAATGGCAAAACTACGACGACTTACATAACTCGCAGCATTTTGCAGGCAGCAGGAATCCGAACGGGACTTTTGGGGACGATTATCGAGAGCGACGGCGTGAACGAGACTGACGCAGATCGCACAACTCCCGAAAGTTCAATCGTTCAGAGACAACTTGCTGCAATGATCAAAAATTCTTGCGGAGCGTGTGTGATGGAAACTTCGTCGCATGGCTTGTATTTCGGCAGATTGAAGGGAATTTCGTATGACGTTCCGGTTTTCACGAACTTGTATCCGGAGCATCTGGATTTTCACGTCACAATGGAAAATTATTTCGCCGCGAAAAAGTTGTTATTCACGAATTATTCGAAGCCGGATTTTCTCGGGGCTGCAAATTTTGATAGCGAGTACGGGCGCAGATTGTTGCAGGAATTTCCGGAGAATTTGCGCGGTTTTGGATTATCTGAAGCGGCTGATTCGAGAGCGTTTGATTACGAGACGAGGCTTGATGGGACGAAACTCAAGATTGCTACGAAAGGATTTAACACGCTGGAATTAGATTCGCCGCTGGTCGGGGATTTTAATATCATGAATACGCTATGTGCAGTTACGGCAATGCGCGGACGAGTTGATGACGCTGCAATAATTTCTGGCGTTAGAACCGTTCCGCAAGTCCCCGGAAGACTTGAACGAATCGATTTGCCGAACGGTGCGAGATGTTTCGTGGATTTTGCTCACACACCTTCAGCTCTCGAAACTGTTTTGCGAACGATTACGGATCTTGCGGGAAATTCACGCGGGAAATTAATCTCAGTTTTCGGACACGGCGGCGGACGCTATCAACAGAATAGACCCGAACTCGGCAAAGCTGCGTCGAAATTCGCCGACGAAATCATAATCACGAATGACAACGCTCGTGACGAAATCCCAATGGAAATCGCGAAAATGATCAAATCAGGCGTAACTAAACCTCACGAAATAATTCTCAATCGCGAAGAAGCCGTTACTCATGCGTTAGAGAAATTAGCTCCGAATGATATTCTTGTCATAACTGGCAAAGGCCCGGAGAAATTCGTTTTGCTGGAGAAAGGGCGCAAAATTCCGTATAATGACTCAGAATGTGTGAAAGCTTGGTGTGCGAAATGAATTTGAAATTGCGAGAGATATTTTCTGGAATAGATTTATCACCTGAAATCGCGGCTCTTGAATATCCGGCTCATACTGCAACTGACAGCAGAAATGTTAGACCGGGCGGAGCGTTCGTTGCGCTTGAGGGCGAGAAAACTGACGGGCACAAATTCATAGCTCAGGCTCTCGAAAACGGCGCGAAATTGATAATCGTGAGAAAATCCAACCCGAACAGGAATTTTGCGAATCCGTCTAATATTCCGGTGATAGAACTTGACGACCCAGAACACGACCTCGAAAAATTTGCGTCCGAGAGATTGCGAAAATTTCCGGTGAAAGAGATCATAGCTATAACCGGCAGCGTTGGCAAAACTACGACAAGAACGGCTCTTGAACAAGTCCTGAAATCACGCTTCAAGATTCATGCTCCTGAGAAAAGCTTTAATACGATGATAAGTTGTGCAGCTACGATTTTGTCGATGCCGCTTGAAACAGAGATTTTGCTGCTGGAATTTGGCGCGAATAAACCCGGCGAAATTCGTGAACTAACGGAATTTTTCTCCCCAACGATTGCGATTTTAACGGCGATTGCTCCGGTACATCTGGAAGGCTTCAAGACGCTTGACGGTGTTTTGCGTGAAAAACTTGAGATAACGCGCTCGAAAAATATTCGCGAAATTGTGTTTAACTCGGATATTGACAGCTTGAGATTTTTGGGGCATGTTTCTGTTGGAAGCCGTGAAGATTCGGATTTCAGAATCGTATTTGATAACTCGAAATTCGCGTTGCCGTCGTTGGCGTTCGAGCTGCAAAATTCCGGAGAAACTGCGAAATTCATGGCTGATGTCTGGGGGAAACATGTTGCGATGCCGCTGTCATTAGCTGCTGCTGCGGGGAAAATTCTCGGGATAAATCTGAGTGAGAGTGCGGAGATTTTGCGAAATTATCAAGCTATGGACGGTCGCGGAAGAATCGTTTTTTTGTCGCGTGAAAGATTCTTGATTGATGACGCGTATAATGCGAATCCGATGTCTATGCGTGCGTCACTGGAGACTTTTGCGGAGATAGATGCGCCTGCGAAACTTGCGATACTTGGTGAGATGCGCGAGATGGGTGAAGAGGCTGCGAAATATCACGCTGAACTCGGGAATTTAATTCGCGAAATTGATCACGTGATTCTTGTCGGGAAAATTTGGCGAGAAGCTTTCGGTGATGATTTACGTAACGCGGAATTTGTCGAGGATTGGCAGCAGGCTCTGGAATTTACTAGGGAAAAGCTTGATTCGGGAAATGTGTCCGGGATTCTTGTGAAAGGCTCGAATAGTATTAAGCTCTCTGAAATCGTGAAGCATATCGAGGGGGATTACAAGTCATGAATTTTTTGAACGGGATAATATTTTTCGCGGCGAATGTTTTGCTGCAATATTTCTGGATCAGGATTCAGAAGCGCATCAAGCTTACACAGGCTCAGAAATCTTACGGGATAAATATCGACAACGAGATTAAATCCGCAACGCCTTCGATGGGTGGAATGATATTTTTGCTCTCGGGGATTTTCGCGATGATTTATAACGGGTTTGATTTAGGAATTTTGGACAGTGTTTTGTTCTGGAGTTTGCCGTTATTGAGCGGAATAATTGGCTTTGTTGACGATTGGCTGAAGTTTTCCAGTCATACGAGCGAGGGCTTCAGAAGCATGGACAAGTTAAAGATTCAGCTGGTGATTTGCGCGTTATGGGTTATAGCTGTATTTTTCAACGGGAATTTTGCGCGAGAGAAATTCTTGGGAGAGATTCTTGTGATACCGGTTGCGTTTCTGATTTCGGCTGGAATGCTGAACGCTGTGAATATTACGGACGGATTAGACGGCTTGGCTGCTGGAAGTTTTCTGATTTCGCTGGGAGCTGCGTTGATATTCGTAGAACCGAACGAAGCTAATCTGCGGATTTTGTCAGAATTGTTTTTAATGGCAGCGGCGTTTCTGTTTTTCAATCTGAGACCTGCGAAAACTTTCATGGGCGATACGGGAGCGCATTTTCTCGGAGGAGCTTTGACTGCGATATGCGTGATTAACGGGCGGACTTTGGCGTTGATACCGGTGGGCTTTATATTCATAATCGAGATGTTCTCGTCCGGCATTCAGATTTTCACGATTCGCAAATTAAACCGGAAAATATTTCTCATGGCACCGTTGCATCATCACTTTCAAAAACTTGGACTTGATGAGACGAAAGTGACGCTGAATTTCTGGCTGGCTCATGCTGTTGGGGCGGTGTTGCTGACGTTATTGTTTGTGTAGCATACGTGTAGTATAATAATCGCGTTTTTACAGCGCAATAAATATGGGAGCTTGTGTCACAGGCTGAGAGGGATTTGTTCGATCCGACCATTAGAACCTGATTCGGGTAATGCCGACGTAGGGATAATATAAGGATTTTATGAACAGATATGTTTGTGTAGACACGAGCGTATCTGTTTTTTGATGTGAAATTTTTGGGAGGAGAGATGTTGATTAACGGGATAATTTTTGACGCGGACGGAACGTTGATAGATTCGATGGGAATGTGGCGGAATTTGGGCGAGAGATATTTGCGCTCGATTGGCGTTGAACCGGAGATGAATTTGTCGCGTAGATTATTTGCGATGTCGTTTGAACACGGGATTGAGTATTTGCGCGAGAGATATGCTCTTGAGGCTTCGTGCGAGGAAATCAAGGCTGAGATTTTGCGAATGATTCGGGATTTTTACGTGAATGACGTTGCTTTGAAATCCGGAGTGCGTGAAATGTTGGACGCGATTCGCTTTGACCTGAAAATTCCTATGACGATTGCGACTGCCGGTGAGAGAAATTTGCTGGAAGCTGCGTTGTCAAGACTGGAAATTATGGGATATTTTGCTGCGATATTTACGTGCGGAGAACTTGACACGACTAAACACGATGACAAGATTTTTCTTGAGTGCGCGAAATTCATGGGGACGCGAATTTCTGAGACGCTTGTATTTGATGATGCGTTATTTGCACTTGAAGCTGCGAAACGTGCGGGATTTTTGTTGGCAGGTGTTGAGGATTTTTCGAGCGTTCATGATTGGCAGCGTATCGAGAGAATTTGTGATTTGTACGTGCGTGAAAATGATTTTGCGTGCGTTGAGAAATTTTTGAAGATTTTGAGAGGAGAATGAATTATGCAAGATGTAAAAACTGCGTTGACGATTGCGGGTAGTGATTCTAGCGGTGGAGCTGGTATTCAGGCGGATATTAAGACGATGACTATGAACGGGGTATTTGCGATGAGTGCGATAACTGCATTGACTGCGCAAAATACTACCGGAGTAAGTGGCATTTTGGAATCTTCGCCGGAATTTCTGGAGAAACAGCTTGATGCGGTATTTGCTGATATATTTCCTGACGCTGTGAAAATCGGCATGGTATCCAGTAGCGATTTAATCGTGACGATTGCGGCGAGTTTGCGAAAACATGCTGCGAAAAATATAGTTGTAGATCCGGTTATGGTCTCTACGAGTGGCGCGCGATTGATAGCTGAAGAGGCTGTGAAGACGTTGTGTGATGAATTATTGCCTCTTGCGAGTGTAGTTACGCCGAATATTCCGGAAGCTGAAATTCTGTCGGGAGTGAAGATTGCTAATCAAGACGACATGCTGAAGTCTGCTGCGAAAATAAATTCTGAGTTCGGCTGTGCAGTCCTGTTGAAAGGTGGACATGATATAAACGATGCGAATGACTTGCTGTATTCCGGCGAAAATAATTTCCGATGGTTCTACGGCAAGCGCATAGATAATCCCAATACACACGGAACAGGCTGTACGTTATCGAGTGCAATAGCTGCGAATTTGGCGAAGGGCTTTAGTCTGGAAAATTCGGTTTTGAGGGCGAAGGAATATATTTCTGGAGCGTTGGCTGCGATGTTGGATTTAGGTTCAGGGCGAGGACCTATGTATCACGCGTATAATTTATCGGGGAAATTTTCGGAGAATCGCACGCTTGAAGATAGATTAGCTGATTCAGTCGCGGATATTTGGCAGAAGTATTACGAGCATGATTTTGTGAAGGGGATCGAGACAGGAAAGCTTGATCCGAAGAAGTTCCGGCATTATATGATTCAGGATTATTTGTATCTTAACGAGTATGCGAAAGTATTCAGTCTGGGTATCACGAAGGCGAAAGATTCAGAGAGTGACGTTGTGAAATTATGCGCGCGAACTATTCAGGCTATTTCTGAAGTAGAGCTGGATGTGCATAGAGGCTACATGGCGAAATTCGGAGTTACTCAGGAAGAGATAGACGCTACACACAGAACGCTTGAGAATTTGTCGTATACGTCGTATATGATACGTGTTGCATATGATGAAGGAGTTGCGGAAATCATGGCTGCGATATTGTCGTGTGCGTTGAGTTACGAGGCTATCGCGAAGAATATCGTTCGAAATAATCCGAAAGCTTGCGATCATGAACTGTACGGGAATTGGGTGAAGTGTTATTCAGGAGAAGTATATTGTTCTACGAATGTAACGCTGCTGAATATGCTGAAGGAATTGACGCGCGATTACACGCAGGAACAGTTAGAACATGTGTGCGAAATTTATCGTGTATGTTCGCTTTACGAGCTGGAATTTTGGAACATGGCAAACTCTGGCGGAGTTGAGATATGAGACGCTGCGTAATAATCGGAGGTGCAGAGATACGCAATTACGAATTTGTTCGTGGGTATTTGCGTAGTGAAGATTTCTGCATATTCTGTGATTGCGGATTGGAACATAAATCCGGATTGGGAGTTCGTGCGGATTTAGTTGTCGGAGATTTTGATTCGCACGATTTACCGGTAAATATTTCTCCGGAGAATTTGATTGTTTTGCCTCGTGAGAAAGATGACACGGATACGATGTACGCGATACGTGAAGGTATCAGACGCGGCTTCGAGGAATTTTTGCTGGTTGGCGTGATTGGAGCGAGACTTGATCACACACTCGTGAATGTTTACGGATTGCTGAAACTTGCTAGAGCCGGAAAATTTGCGAAGATACTTGACGATTATTCGGAAATGGAGATTGTATTGCCCGATGAAGTGAAGAGAGTTAGTGGCGATTTCAGGTATTTTTCGCTGGTGAGTATCTCCGGAATTGCGCGTGGCGTGAATATTACCGGAGCGAAATTCCCTCTTGAAGACGGCGAGATCGAATCCGAATATCAATTTGCTACGAGTAACGAAGTATTGCCGAATCATGTTGCCGAGATAACGCTGCGTGAAGGAAGTTTGCTGCTGATTCGCGTCGTGTGAAATTGCCTGTAAACTTGAGCTTGTCCTTGATATGTTCTAAAATCGTACCCAAGAATTGATGCCTTGAGAGAAAAATTCACACTCTCAGGGCAAATCATCAAAGTAGGAGGTGAACACAATGGAAGCGACAAGGGAAGTGCAAAACGAAGGTAAATCGGACGCGATGAAAAACCCGGGCGTGATTGACGTAAACGATTATCTCAGGCAATATTTTTACGACGCTCGTTCGGACAGGCTTGAACTTGTAATCGAGAGGAATCTCAACAAATTCCGCGAGGACTTGTCATCAAAAATTGACAGTGTTGAGAACAAACTTCACACTGAAATCGTTGCTCTTGACAGAAAGATCGACGGTGTTGAGAACAATCTTCACGGTGAAATTCTCGGTGTTAAGGGCGATCTTCACACTGGAATCGTTAGAGCCTGTTCAGCATCTAAAAATTATTCGCTTCTGACAATAGTTTATAAATATTTAAGATAATTCCGATTTTTTTCGACATTAGCTGAAAAATTTTCAAGTTTTCAAAGAGAAACTGAACAGGCTCTTAGTCTAGACAAAAAGCTCGACGGTGTTGAGAATAATCTTCACACTGAAATTCTCGGTGTTAAGGGCGATGTCAAGACCCCTCATGCGCGATTTAGTGGTTTGCAAGGTTGGAACTTCAGGCTTTTAGCGATTCTGGTGACGTTAATCGGAGCGTTGGTAGCGTTTGCGCCACAAATCTGGAACATTCTCGGAAAATTTGGTTAATAATCACTAATCCCCCGTGAATTTGCGTGATTCGTGGGGGAAAATTTTTGCTGAGACAACGCGTCTTGTGATAGAATTTTCACGCATATTTCAGAATATTTTGGAGGCAGAGTTATGAGAAAAATTTGCGTTTTAATAATCGTATTGTTGTTTTTTGTTCCGTCAGCTTTGTCTGCCCCGAAAGATTGGCCAGCTCCCTGGGATAAGACAACAACTCTTAAAATAGGCGGGTATAACCCATTTTTAGATCCTAATCACGGTACTGGCGGAACATGGGAACAAGGTAAAACAGGAGCTAAATATAGCGTGGATTTTATCGGAAACGGTGGAGAAACTTTGTACGCTCCCGTAAGTGGTCGAATAGTTTGTTGCAATTTCAGTCCTGAAATGACGGCTAAGGGATCATGCGGCAACGGTCACGGAACTTACGGTAATCACATTATCATAAAACCAGACGAGGATAGCGACAGCACTCCCTACGGTGGTTACACTTTCATCATGGCTCACATGAACGACAACTCAACATCAATCACGTTTAGAGAAGATCCTCTGGGGAAGAGCGGCGGTTACAGCGGCTACAGAGTTGAAAAGGGCGATCAAGTCGGCTACGTTGGTAGGACAGGTGGCTGGACAGACTATCACCTGCATTTTGAGTTAATTGCCAGACCTGTCAGCGAGTTCATAAATATGAAACTGTTCGGAATAACTGAAGAGCAGTTCAAAAATAAGGCAGCAATCTCAGGAGGTTTCGTGCAAAATATCGAACTTTTCATCAACACGACCGAACTTCCTGTTGGGATCGTTGATGGAAATTATGAGGCTGCGATTGAAGTTGCAAGTAATGTCCCGGACAAACCGTATAATCTCACGTGCGAAAATTTACCCGCCGGATTTCAAATCAAAGACAACGTAATTTCTGGAAAGCCCAAGAAAGCTGGCAATTATTCCGTAACTCTCAAAGCGATTTACGCGGGAAATTCTGAGGGGATCGAGATTATCAACGCTCAGAAAGTTCTGAATCTTTACGTTGCGTCAAAACCTGAAATTATCACCAGCAAAATTACGGACGCAATCGTGAATGAACCATATTCGGCAAAATTCGAGGTCAAGTACGATAAATTTCGCAGCGGCATTCGGGCAGAAATTACGCCGGTAACGTTTGATAGTTTGGAAGTTTTCTCGCAATCTGAGGGCAGCGTCACTTTCGAGGCAAAACGAACTTTCGCACAAGCCGCAAAATACACGTTCGAACTCGTGATTAACGATTCTCAGGATTCAAGCGTAAATGTCAGAAAATCTTTCACGCTCAACGTCAACGAGCCAGCTCCAATAGCTCCGACAATCACAACAAGCGTTATCAAAGACGGAGTTGTAGACGAGAATTTCGGATCGTATGTTTTGCGCGCTGATGGAACTCAACCGATTACGTGGTCAAAATCAGGAAGTTTGCCCAAGGGTTTGGAACTCTCGTCCGAAGGTGTCATAACTGGTACTCCGACTAAAGCCGGGACAAGCACTTTCACGATCAAAGCCTCGAACTCCGCGAAAAAATCTGCGTCGAAGAAATTTTCGATCACAATTCGCGAGAAACCCGTCATAAAATCCGCAAATCCCGCAAACGCTACTGACGGGAAAAGTTTCAATCATACGTTCACGCTTACAAAAGGCACAAAGCCAATAACATGGTCGTTAATAAATGCTGCGTTGCCGAATAATTTCACGTTTGATGCGTCGAAAGGCAAATTATCCGGAACTCCTAACAAAGTCGGCACGTTTAACTTCACGATTCGCGCGGAAAATATGGCTGGCAGTGATGAGCAAAATTTCTATCTCAGAGTGAACGCCGTAAAACCCGTAATCAAAACTTCCAAACTCCCCGATGGCTACGAAAACACGGAATATCCTACGCAAATTCTGGAAATTTCCAAGGGCACGAAGCCGGTTGTCTGGTCGATTGCGTCCGGAAGATTGCCCAACGATTTGAGCTTGTCTCCCGAAGGAATCGTCACTGGCACTCCGACTGAAACCGGAACATTTTCGATCACATTCAAGGCTGAGAATAATTTCGAGAATAACGATCCGTACTCAGGCACGAAAAAAATCTCGCTCAAGATTAAGCCCGAAAAACCCGTTATCACAACTACGTCAATCAGAGACGCAAGCGCTGATGTGCAATACGAGCCGTTCCAGCTTCAGGCAACAGGTTCGGGAATTACATGGTCAAAATCAGGAAACTTTCCCTCGGGATTAAGTTTAAGCAAATCCGGAATAATCTCAGGCACTCCGAAAAAAGCCGGCACTTACTCGTTCACAATCACAGCCAAAAACACCAGTGGCTCAGATCCAAGAAAATTTACGCTCACAGTCAGGGGAGTTGCTCCGGTAATCAACACGGACGCGAATTTGCCGAACGCTACAGTCGGGAAAAGTTACACGCTGCAAATGCAGGCAACTGGCACAAAAGCGATCACATGGTCAGCTGAGAATTTGCCAGAGGGTGTTTCGATTGGTAAGACTAATGGCAAAATCACCGTCAAAACCAAAAAATCCGGCGTGTTCACATTTACGGTCATTGCGACAAATATTGCCGGCTCAGACAGAAAATTATTCAGGCTCAAATCGTTTGAAGCTCCGAAAATCACTTCAAAAGCCGATTTGGGAAAAATTGCTGCGAGTGCGTATCAGGAAATTCAGCTTTCTGCAACAGGAACTACTCCGATCAGCTGGACAATTACGAAGGGAAAATTGCCGTTGGGTCTGTCATTTTCTGACGAGGGCATGATTAAGGGCATTCCGTTTGAAGTGGGCAAATATTCGTTCACGGTTCGAGCCTCAAACGATGTCGGCATAGCAACACAGAACGCTAAAATCACCGTCACAGCTCCAACACTCACGATCACAACTTCAGAACTCCAAGCTACAGAAGGCGTTGAAATTTCAGAGAAACTCGCTGCTTCAGGTACACCGCCGATAGAATGGTCACTTGCGCTTCTGAACTCGCTGCCGAAAAATCTTGTGCTGTCGAATGACGGAACGATCACCGGAACGCCTGCAAAATCCGGCAAATATTCGTTTACGGTCAAAGCGAAGGATTATTACAAAACGACGGTATCTAAAAAAATCACGCTCACAGTCAAAGACCCCGAAGCCGAAGAAATTTACGAAAAGGGCGCGTTACCTAACGGGATCATTGGCACGCCGTACAGCGTCAAAGTTGCTCCGTCAACCGATGAGAGAGTTTGGCAAGTTTGGAGCGGAGGTTTGCCGAGTGGGATATTTCTTTCACCGAAAGGAATAATTCACGGAACGCCGCAATATGTCGGAGAACATAATTTCCAGTTGAGAGCAACAGATGTTTACGGGAATAGCACTTATCCAAAATTTACGCTCAAAGTTACGGGTGCGCTTGAAATTCTCACGACAGAACTTCCAGACGCGACTATTGGCGAGAGTTACGACGTGAAACTCGAAATCAACAGCACACTTCCGTATATTTGGGAACGTTATAGTGGAAGTTTACCGACGGGATTGTTCTTGTCACCGAAGGGCGAGATTCACGGAACACCGCAATATGCCGGAGAATATAATTTCCAGTTGAGAGCGAGAAATATTTACGGCACGAGCGTTTATTCTCAGACTTTTACGATCAACGTTCACGGCGATTTGGAAATCGTAACTAAATCGCTACCGGGTGCGAATGTTGGTGAACCTTACTCAGCACAGCTTGAAATCAACAGCACACTTCCGTACACATGGCAAGTTTATAGCGGAAGTTTGCCGACTGGATTGTTCCTTTCACCGAAAGGCGAAATTCACGGAACACCGCAATATGCCGGAGAATATAATTTCAGGTTGCAAGCGGAGAATATTTACGGCAGGAGCGTTAATCAGGATTTTACGATCAACGTTGGCGGAGAGAGTTCTAAGACTCCGTACGTTAATCTCCCTCAGTTTGACGCGAAAATTCTCACGGAATCATTACCCGTTGGACGTGTCGGAAAATATTACGAGTTCAAACTCGAAGCAAATGCCGATGATTTGATATGGTCAGATCATTATTTGCACTATTATGGTCTGACACTCGCACGTGACGGAACGATTTCAGGAACGCCGACCAGCGGAACTTCTAATTCGGGAAAAATATACGTTTACGCGTTCGACAAATACGGTCGTTCTGCGAGTAAAATTTTCAAGCTTGTAATTGAGGGTGATGTCGCAATTTCTTCAGACGCAGAATTGCCCGTTGGAACTGTCGGTAAACCTTACAAATTCAAGCTGACAGGAATTGGCGATGATTTGACATGGTCAGAGAGTCCTAATAATAACGATTATGACTATCATCTTGGTATTTATAATTATTCTCTGCACCGTTATGGTTTGACACTCGCACCAGACGGGACGATTTCAGGAACGCCAACAGTTTCGACTTGGGGTTGGGAAACATCGATATGGGTTGAAGCGCTCGACAAATACAGTAATTATGTGAGTAAAGATTTCAAGCTTGTAATTAAGGATAGTGGTCTCGCAATTTCTACGGACGAATTGCCCGTTGGAACTGTCGGTAAACCCTACAAATTCAAGCTAACAGGAATTGGCGATGATTTGACATGGTTAGATGAGCGTTCTTCCATGCGCGATCGCTGGGGTAATTATTATGAGTATTCTTTACTGTATTATGGTCTGACACTCGCACAAGACGGGACGATTTCAGGAACGCCGACCCAAACAACTTCAGGAACATCGATATCCGTTCGAGCGATCGACAAATACGGTTTTTGTTCTGCGAGTAAAGAGTTCAAGCTTGTAATCAACGGCAGCTCTTCGGATTACGCAACAAAAGACGGTTCGGCAGCAGGCGATGAACACGGCAACGGAGGCGGTCACGCAAAACTCGATGACGAATCCCCGGAAAATTACAGCGATGAAAATCTCGACGAGCGTGAGAAAGCATCTCCCGAGAAAGAATCTCCCGAACTTGAAAGCGGACTCGGTGTAATAATTTTTGGTTCAGAACGTGAATTGACCGAAGAAATTGCGAACAGTATTGACGGTTACGAAATTATTGCTGTTCTGCCTGAGATTAGAGTTTCGGAGTCAGGCTTGTACGACCTGAATGATCGTGAAATTGAGCTTGACGAGAACGCAACGATTGATTCGAAGCTGTATTATTTCGCGTTCAGTTCAGAGCCGTCAGAGAATGACGAGATAATCGAATTTTACGACAAGACCGGCGCGGAAATTGAGTCTGTTCCGGAAGAGCGCGTAATAAAAATTTCTGCGTGGTTCAGTGCAGGAGCAATTTACAAACCAGTGATAGCGATCAAACGTTGATTTGCGCAAAAAAAATTCCCCTCGCAGCAACTTCACGGGGGGAAGATTTTTCTCTCACGAAATTATTTCTTCGGGCAAGGCACAGTGAAACCCACTGACATTCACGCACTGCCAAGAAAATATCACGTTTTTCGTCACCGGCTCGGTAAATAGAGCATAGTCTCCCAAACTTCGAACTCAAACATGTTTCGCTATATCTATATTATGAAATCCTCTACGTTATAATCTTCCGGCACAGTCACGCCAGTTTCGTCATCATACGCTGCTGCTGACAAAATCAACACTTTGTAATTCTCGTTGCTTGGGTATGCTTCAAGAAATCCGTTTTCAATCAGCGAATTTTTCTGCCCTTCGTAAATATTCACTGCGTACTGCTGCAAATCCTGTATCTTCCCGTACGCTTTGAATATCTTGTATTTATCGCTCAATTCCGAACGTAACGCATCGATTTTCTCCCGCCCTTCAGCGTATGGCACAAGAACATCGTATGTATTATCGTCAAATACCTGAAAATCTTCCGCGACTTTCTTGAACGGAACATGTAGAAAATACGCTTTGTCTGTTTCGGAAACAGATGAGTTCTCGTTAGCAAGCAGGTTCGCCAAGTATAAACCTTTCACCGGATAAGCGAGATTTGCTTGTTCATGCTTGTATAACTTCCCATAGAACAATTTCACAGCTTCGTCGCCGATTAGGTCATTTCGGATTTCCCCGTTAGAACTATTCATCACTTCAAGAGTGCAGTCTTGAGCATTTTTTATATCCGGAAGTTTCGTTAGGCTTTTGCTCTCGTCTTTGAGTTTTACCACGAAGAATTTGCCGGCATTTCCGTATTCATTGCTTCTGTTACAGCGTCCAGCAGCTTGAGCCAGATTATCTACACCTGCCACTACACGAATTACTCGTTCAAACGAGAAATCTATTCCTGCTTCAACCAACTGCGTAGAAATACACATTACTTTCCCTGACTTGCTTTCTCGCACTGAGTCCAATCGCGCCTTCACATCATCAAGAACACGTGTTCTATGAGCCTTGCACATCGACGTTGACAAGTGAAAAATTTCTATGCCAGCTTCATCGTGCAGCCTATTTTTCGCCATTCGATAAATATCGCGTGCTTCACGTTTCGTGTTGCATATCAGCAAGACCGAGCTACATTCGGAGATTTGTTCACAGCAAAAATCAGCGCATTCATCAAAACTCATTCCGCAAGAATCTATCTTGTCTATAATTTCAGCTCTCTTGAACAAGTCTTTCTGAGAGTGATTCAGCTTTACCATATCTTCAGGTTCGGAATATATCACGGGCCATTTCACCTTGCCGAAAACAGGCTGTGTCGCCGAAGAAAGTATGAACGTAGTATTGCAAAATTCCGCGAAAAAATTCACCGCCATATTAAACATGTAAATTATTTTCAACGGTAATGATTGTATCTCGTCGATTATCACGATTGAATTTACAAGTGCCTGCATACGTCCAATCTGTGAAGTCTTGTTAGCAAAAAGCACATCCAAAAACTGAACCAGCGTAGTTATGACTACCGGCGAATCCCAAGATGCAGCTAACAGTTCGTAATTATCAAGAGCCTCTGCGCTTTTGGATTTTTCCTGCAAAACGTTCGAATGATGTTCAAAAATGTATTCTTCATTGCTTATGTGTTCTCGAATAACCTTTGCATTCTGATCCAAGATGCTCAAGAGCGGGATTACTACGATTATGCGTTTTTTACAATATTTTGCGGCGTGAGCGTAGGCATATCTGAGAAGCGAAAGAGTTTTTCCGCCACCTGTCGGGACATTGAGCTTATAAATTCCCGAGGGATTTTCGGCGAAAGCTTTGCACTGTTCCGAGATATTTCTGCGCACATCACTGAGAGCATTCTTGGGTAGAGCGTCTAACTTTTCCTCCAGCAAATTCAGTTCCTGCTGCCAATCCGGTTTTAGTGATTTATGTCTTGGCTGCCTCATAAATTCTATCGTATCTCTACGATCTGCGTATATAATCGACGAGAGCAATAACCGACACAACATGCTTATACAGAAATATGCCATACGCTTGCTCTCTTGAGTTTTGGGCAAAAAGTTCTCGCAAGTGTCGTGAAAAATTTTGAAATCAGATGCGGATTTCTTGAAAAGCGATTTCAGTTCTTCTTGCGCACAGACTTGCTCAGAAAACCCGTTCACAGATTCTTCGTAGCATATAGATTTTCTATCACAATTCAATCTATATATGAATCCGTTATTCTTTCCGTCAGGCTTGTAATCCAGTCCGCAGCAGTCGAACATACCATGATGTGAACCTGCCGCGAACGATAATATTTCAGCGAACAAGTACTCAAACGGATTATTATTCTGCAGCAAATGAAAATTTTCCAGTATCCAGATCACTGCCGCGAAAGTGTGATTAACGGAACCTCGAATAGCATTCTCATCGCGTAAATATTCTTGAAAGTCTGTTTTTGCTTTACCCATGTCGTGCAACAAACCGCCGCAACGAGCCATGTCGCTAAAAATAGTTCCATCCAGAGCACTGCAAGCGTAACTGGCTACATTAAAACTGTGATCCTTCAGAGATTGCTGCCTGTTTTCCTGTGATATGTGCGCTAAATACATCATGATTTCTTTTCCTTTTCAAAATTTATCACCGTGATTATACAGGACAAATCACCATCTAAGCAACATATTTGAGGCGTAATTTTCTCTTAATCCGGATATTTTGAGTGCAAAACTTCGAACCAGAATCTCACATCGTAAGCTGGCGATAATATTTCATCGTGAACTCATTCACTCAATCTTGACAAATTCGCAAAAAGCATTCCCCGAAAAATTTCCGAGAAATGCTCTGAATATATTTCCAACTCGAACTTGTCGAGATTATCTTCTGGTGGAGGCGGGGAGAATCGAACTCCCGTCCAACGTGGGCCAATCGTGATGGCGCTACAAGCTTAGTTTCCTTTGAATTGTCGTCGGGGATTTGGCAGAAAACAACCGTCCCGTTCCAAGATTTCTTAACTTAGGCGCGTGAACAAAATCCGATTACACGCGGGGCATCTGTCTAAATTGACACCTTAGGCGAACCGACAGAAAAATTCTGCCCTCGGCGTAGCTGGCAACTAGGCCGCTAATGCATAATTATTTTCGACATTTATTGTCTTGCCCGAAGTTTTACGAGTGATTACAGACTTTCCTCGGCTTGCTCCTTCAGACCCTCCATCACGCTGTCGAAACCTGTCGCCCCCAAAATTATTATTCATAACGTCCACTGTCACGAATCGCCCGTGCAATATTGCGTTTCGCATCTCGTTCTGCCATCGCGTCACGCTTATCATACGAAGTTTTGCCGCGAACTAGTCCTAACTCAACTTTAGCGCGCTTCCCGTCCTTCACGTAAACACTCAGCGGAACTAACGTCAATCCCTTCTCACGAATTTTGCTGCGTAAGCGAATGATCTCGTGCTTGTGCATCAACAATTTTCGATCACGTTCGGGTTCATGATTGTAATACGTCCCCTTTTCGTACGGCGAAATGTGAACTCCCTCAAGCCACAACTCACACTTCGAATCAATTGACG
This sequence comes from uncultured Fretibacterium sp., assembly GCA_937911045.1. Taxonomy (GTDB): domain Bacteria; phylum Synergistota; class Synergistia; order Synergistales; family Aminobacteriaceae; genus JAFUXM01. The sequence goes on from CALEPX010000039.1 coordinate 20,564, forward strand.
CGTAAGAATCTTTCAGGTTCAAATTCCCGGCGCGAACACTCTTGATCTCCGTGCCAGTCAAAACAATCCCACACTCAAAAGAATCTATCACGAAATAATCATGACGTGCCTTGCGATTCTGCGCAACAGTTTTGTTATTATTTTTACTCTTACCAACTCCGTTCGTATTCTTCATGACACGAAATTTACAACAAATCTCGAACTTTGTCAATTATTTTCGAATTTCGCAATTTTCACGCAAAAGTTTTCGAGTTCGTCCGCCGATATTCAAGTCAGGATATTTTTTACAAAACAGGAGGTTAAAATCTATGTCTGGTTCTATGAGTATTTCAGGTATAGTTTCAGGCGTCGATTGGGACTCAATGATCGACTCCATAATTGAGGCTGCTCAACAACCTGCTATGGTCAAAGTCAACAAACGTACCAATCTTGTCAACAAAAAATCGCTCTTCGAAGAAATGAAAGTCTCAATGCAGTCGCTGCAATCCTCGATTTCTCCGCTCAAACTCCCGTCAACTTATAAAGCCAAGGAAATCGAGATCGAACGCTTAGACCGCAACGGTTCTTCAAAAGGCGTTTTGACCGCTTCAGTTAATGCTGACGCCGAAGTCGCTGTGTACGATCTAAAGGTCGAACAACTCGCAACTGCTCAAACCGTACGTTCAAATCAAATCACGAGTTCAAAATTATCCAGCTTGACTAATATGCCGGAATCTTCAACTTTGTACATAACTGCTGCTGGTCAGAAAGTAGGCATCGAAGTCAGTTCGAGTGATTCATTGCAATCGCTCAAATCCAAGATCAACAACAAACTCAAAACTCTCAGCACACCAATCGATGTCACAGCTTCAGTCGTCGATAACAGACTCATTCTCAAAAGCGACAACACCGGTGAAGGCGCAACTACCGTCAACGAATCTTTCACGATTAACACGACCGGCAGAAACACTCTATCCGATATTTTCGTGCAATATCCCGAAGATCTCGAACTCAAAAATTCCAGCGGCACAACTTACACGCTAAATCAAGATTTTCAGGTCGTAAATAACAACGAAATTCGCTGGATCGACAGCACAATCGATGACGGCTCAGTCAAAACCGGCGACGCTTACACAGCCACGTACACTACATCAGGAACGGACAATTTCAGATCTAAAGCAATCACTCGCGGCTCATCAACTACGGACAATTTCGCAACAGCTTTAGGCTTCACGATTTCGAGTATTTCGTCTCAAGAACGGTACACGATTACTTCCGTGAACGGCGAGATTTTGACTGATAATTCGATCGAATCAGACAGTTCGGTCAGGATCAAGTACGAAAACGGCAACAAACGTCACTACGGCGAATATTTCCTCACGTTCAACCAGATGAAATCGCAACTCGGCATTGACACAGATACCATGGACGAAGACGAGATCAACGAGATTTATAACAAAGCTTTCGTTCTGACTGACAGCTCAAAAACTTACGTGTACGGGACTGACTTCACTCTTTCCGAGGACACAGATACAGGCTGGATCAAAATCAACTGGGCTGAAGGTGCTGAACCTGCCCAAAAATCGGATCTCTCGCTGACGTACTATACGACTGCTGATTATCAGGAAAATACCTACGTTGGCGGCACGGACTTCACTCTCAACGGCACAACTGCAACATGGACAACGTCAACGCCTCCAGCAGCTGGCACGAAGCTTTACCTGAACTACACAACTGGCGATGCTTTCGACTCAACAGGGACAGAAACCCAGACGCTCCTCAAGCTCAAATACGGTGGTGGCGAACAGGACGGCGGTTATCTGTCACTCGCGCAAATCAAGACGCAAATTGGCGTTACAGACGATACAGACGAAACTCTTCAAGCTGCACTGTTCAATCGAAGTTTGACTATAACGGATTCCAACAATTCCAACTATGAGTACAAGTACGGCACTGATTACACACTCGTCGATAACGGCAACGGCTGGGCTGAAATTCAATGGCTCAGTGACGGACAATCTCCGTCAGATATTTCGAACTTGACAGTGTCTTACAACACAAACCCAACTCCAATCTCAACAGACAGCTACGGCACTGCGACAGACCAGAATCTGATCAGACTTGCTTACAGCGAGGGCGAACTTTCATACAACGAGACAAGTTATCTCTCGTACGACCAAATTCTGAGATATTTAAGAATCAATGACTCAACTTCAGATGACGTCAAAAAATCGCTCTTCAACACTTGTTTAACTATTACCAATTCCAACGGTATAACTTACACTTACGGTGATGATTTCACAATCAGCGAGGGGACAGGTGGTTGGGCTTCATTGGATTGGGGAGAAAACGTAACAGAGCCGGAAAACGTAACAATTTCATTAAATACTCCTTCGAGAATAGATGTCAAGGGTGACGAAGTTATTACTACATCAACCGGATATCGCGTTCTTAAATCGGCTGACTACACAAATTTCAACTTCAATTTAACGGATTATATATCCTATCTCGGTTTTGCAGAATTAGTAGGTTGTGACCCTAGCAGCGTAACGTCGCGTACCGGATTACAGAATTTGCAAAACGTCGAAGAACATTTTCAACTGAGCAATACGGATGGTACATCTTATACTTACGGAACTGACTATTACATTAGAGCTCGTGGTGGAATTGGAACTGCTGCTTTTGCACACATTCAGTGGCTGGGAAATTATCTTAACACGCCTCCGGATGACAGTGACTTGATTTTTGAATTAAAAGACGTGCCATCTACACAGATTAACATCACCGGTGGCACGGCAGACAAGCAAACTCAGCTGAAGATCTACGACAACAGCGGTTCTCTCTCAGACGGCACCGGCAGTTATTTCACGCTCTCGGAGCTAAACTCCACACTCGGGATCACCAGTACTATGAACGACTCAGCAAAAGCCTTCTTGTACAATCAAGCAATTAGCATCAAAGATTCTAACGATACCGAATACCTTTACGGAACTTATTACACACTTGAATCCGACGACAATGACAATACGTTCATCGTTTGGGATCCTAGCGTCACTGCTCCAAAAGCATCAGACTTGACGATCAAGTTCGGGTACTCAGAGCAACAGATCATAATAGACGGCGACGACAGCAAAATTTCTGAGTATAACGTTGTATTGTTTGAGAATGCTAACGGAACAACCATGACCTACGAGCAATTACTAGCGAAACTCGGGCTCGATGAAAACGCTACAAGTAACGAAATAAATTCCGCGTTCGATGAATATTTCACAGTCACGGATTCTTCAGGCAACACTTACACTCGTGGCACTGATTTCAACTTGGTCACAGATAACGTAACAGGCTTCCCGGAGATCTCTTGGGGAACAACACCCCAGCCCAATGACGTAACTTTCTCGTTCAACAAAGAATCTGAGGGTGGCGATGTCATAACGTTCAATCTATCTCGAAACGACACCGACTTAATCCAAACTAACACTAGCAAATCTGATGTGCCAACTTACACGAAATTCCAGAACGCTGACACAATCACGATAACTTACGGGGACAGAACTTACTACGAGGGTTACGACTTCGAGATAGCTCAGGACGACGACGCAAACGCAACTATCAAATGGAACACAACTGACTCCAACGGCAACGACATAACTTGGTATCAGCCTGACCCGGGACAAAGCTCAATCTACACGATCAATCTTTATGACGAAGACGGGAATTTGACGCACAATTATTCAGCGTTCAGAAGTTATCAGGACAGCATCGACATGACCGACATTGGCTTCACGTCAGCTAACGGAGCTTTTACTTCGCTAACTTTCGACGGCACTACTTACGAATTTGATGACGATAACGCAATCAGTGATCTCAGCGTGAATTTTACTAAGGCATCGGACTTGGACACGCATGATACCATGATGTATCTCAACTGGGCTGCTCCGTCACGAACTGCTAACTCAAATCTGCCCTCTTACGGCGACACAATCAATGCCGAATACGCCTACAACGTCAACACTTTCGCGCTCGATTCGGACAACGATAATTTGCTCAGCGTTCTTGGATTGAATTACAACGAAAACGATCTGCCAGACCCCGACGATTACACCAACGGCGAAGATGATGACGATTACAAGAAAGCTCTCGCTAAATACGAAGAACATTTCACCGCGGCTCAGGACGCAGTTTTCTATCTTGACGGCGAACGCGAAACACGCTCATCAAATTATATCGGCGAAGATTATAATAACGAGTTAATCAAAGGCATGACGATTCATTTGACGGGTGTGGGCGAAGTTTCTCTCGAAGTTTCTCACGATGCGGAAAAAGCTGTCGAATCGATTCAAACTATGGTCGATAGTTATAATAGCATCATGAGCTGGATTAACACGCGCATGTCCGAAAAACAACTCGACGAAACTACCGCAGCAACTGTTGACTCGGATGACTTCAGAATGCGTTGGGGACTTCTGCACGGAAACTCTCTGCTCAGACAAACAAAGTCTAAAATGCGTGACTTAATCTCACAGAATTTCGTGTTCACATTCACCGAGAGATCAAGTTCTGATTCTGTCTACGGAACAATGGGCTTCAACGGTCTGAAATCGTCATCAACTCTGAGAATACGCTACGCCGACGGAAAATACGCGGATTTAACCGTCAATACTGACGACACTCTCGAAACTCTGCTGAAAAAACTCGATTCTGAGAATAATTCCAAGATAACTGACCCGTTCTACGATATTTATTACGACGAGGACGGCAAGTTACGCCAAGAACCTCTCGTGAAATTCGCAATCGATGACGACAAACTTTCAATCAAATCCACGACAAGCGACGAGATAACTTTATCCGGCACGAGCGCAATGAACGCTTTGAAACTCAATTACACGTACAAAGGCTTGTATCAAATCGGCATTCAAACAACTTCCGATGATTACGGCAAATCCGGTGAAATTGATTTCGATTCGAGTGAATTTATGGAAGCTCTCGAAGATAATCCCGATGAAGTTCAGGCTTTGATGCTGAAATTCGCGGGGCAAATGGACACGTGGGTGAAATCAATGCTGACGAGTTCGGGCGACACTTCCGGAACTTTGACGCGTGAGATCGAAAATCTCGAAAATCAAATCTCGGACATTGACGAATATTTGAGCGATTATCAGGACAGGCTCGATCGTCAGGAAGAATCTTTGCGCTCGAAATACAACTCTGCCGAACAGCAAATCTCAAGCTTATCTCAACAGGCGAACTCAATCGCAGCAATCTTGAACCAGCTTAACGGCTACACTTCAAGTTCCAGCAGCGACAGTTAATTCACACGCAACAAAAAAACTCCCGTGGGAAATTCAATTCTCCGGGAGCTTTTTTCACATATTTCTCAATCACATATTACTTACTCGCTACGACTTGCAAATTTTCGTCCGATTTCACAAACGCTTCCGCAATTTTCTGGAATCCTCCAGAGTTCGCTAATTCTTCAAACTTTTCGCCGTCCAAGAACACAATTTCCGATTCCATTCCAAACGATGACACAACTGATGCGATAATTTTCCGTGCGTTATCGTCCGATTGATTCAAAATACCATTCTGAAGCGCGTGTTCTCGAACATGCTGCAAATCCAGATTCACTTCACGATTCTGATCCTCAAGTTTCACCGATGTAAAAATTCCTGCACTCTGGTCATATACTTCAAAACTGTTCATGTCCGCGTATACGTCTCGAATCTGGCTGTGCGGCACAACTATTCTGACGCGATTAACATCAAATCTCTCGGAAACCTGCGCCTTCGATAAATCACACGAACACACAATCGTTCCGCAATATTTCAAGATAAATTTTCTCGTTGTGCCGGGAATGTTCAGGTCAAAAAACGGCATCTTCATTCCCTCTGAAAACGACACAACCGACTGGAATCTCTCGCGAACCGTCGAAAGCTCACTCACGTTCTGAATCCCAGATAATATCGCCGTCCTAACCGAACGATTTTGCTGAGAATCAGTCTTGCGTTTCATCAAATGAACGTTAAAAATTACAGATATTATTAATGCTGCCAAAATTAACAATGTTGCTATCATGTATTTTTTCCTCCGTATTTTTCTCGATTATATTATACAATAGTATTCGCGAAATTTATTATTTTTAACGGAGGCGATTATTATTACTCACAACGAAATTATTGCAAATCTTGAGATTCTCGGCTTAACAATCGGCGCAAATCATGACGACATTCGTTCCGCGTTCCGAAAATTGGCTCTCGAATTACATCCGGACGTCGCTGGTTCTGAAGGCTCCGAGAAATTCCAGAGTGTCAATAACGCTTATGCTGCTCTGAGAAATCTTTCCGACAACGAATTAGCTGCACTCTCTCCAAAACTCAACGACTTCAAAAACAATCTGCGGCAAATTTCCAAAATCGATGCCATACTCGACAAATACGAAGCCCAACTCAAGAAGCTCTCGCAAAAATCGCAAACTCAAACGCAAATCCCAGAAAAATTTCTCAACACGATAATCTTCAGGCTAAAATCATCGAATCCGAAAATCATTAACATCGCGATAAATCTTGCCGCAAAAAATTCTCCGCAAATCACGAACAATCTCGCATTCAAACGCTCTCTCGCAAAAATCCTGTCGCAAAAAAATCTCGACTCACAAACCGCAATTTTAGCAAGCCAACTCAAATTCTCGGACGAATCACGGCGAAAACTTGCTATCGAAATCATATCAAACGCACGAAATTTCCCGTTAAGTTTAATATTATCGTTAATCTCAGATGACCAAGATCTGCTCGAAAAATATCTGCTGCAAGTCAAACCCGAATATGTCGCGCAGTTAATCCGGCGTGTGAAAACTCCGTCGCAATCTCTCCTGAAGAATCTTCTCAGCTCAAATTTACCCGAAATTCTCGTTCCGACACTCTCAATGCTAAAGCAGCATTTCCCAAACTTAGCAACTCAGCACAAAGCGCGATTATCCGAATTATCCGAACATGAAGCACCAACCGTCCGAGCCTGGGCACGTTCGCTATAAAACATGCTACAATTCTCTCAAAATTTCACACAGGAGCATAAATCATGAACTACAAAAACGATTTCGACGCTGGTTTCTACGTCTACAATAACGAACCAATCAAGCGCGTATTCTCCGGCAAAAACGAGATTCTATTATCCGACATAATAAACTTGACCGCAAAGCACGATTTATTATGCGGCAATTTGTGGCAGAATTTTTTAGCCGACATAATCGCCTCAGACGAAAATATTTTCACGCTCAAATCTGAACGCAGAAAAGCTCCTCAAGGCAGCATATCTGACCTAGCAAAACATGACCTGAGAATCTTCATGAACTTCTTCAAGCACGAAATCCCCGAACAAATCCGAAACTTCCAAAACCCCGAACAAATCACAAATCCAATCTGCAAACTCAGCCAGGATTTATCAAGCGCGAAAACTCTTGACGAATTTTACGGCACAGTCACGAATTACTACGCGAATTTTGGACTGGGAATTTTCGGGATTCATGGCGCGTTCAGGTTCGAAAACGGCGAATTACAACCGGTTCAACACGTCGGCGAAATTACTCTCGATGACATAATCGGCTACGAAATTCAAAAGCGCGAACTCGTCTCAAACACTGAAGCATTCTTATCCGGCAAACCTGCGAACAACGTTTTATTATACGGCGACGGCGGCACAGGCAAATCCTCAAGCGTGAAAGCTCTGCTCAACAAATATTACTCTCAGGGCTTGCGTGTGATCGAAATCTACAAGCATCAATTCCAGAACATAAACTCAATCGTTCATAAAATCCGCAACAGAAATTACAGGTTTATAATTTTCATCGACGACTTATCATTCGAAGAGAACGAGAGCGAGTACAAATATCTCAAAGCCATAATCGAGGGCGGAATCGAAACTAAACCCGAAAACATTCTCATATACGCGACGTCAAATCGCCGTCACATCGTCCGGGAAATTTGGCGCGACCGTGATGACATGGAACACAACGGCGACGTTCACAGATCCGACACCATCGAAGAAAAATTGTCTCTTGCTTCAAGATTCGGCATTGCGATAAATTACTCAAGCCCAGACCGAAAAACTTATCACGAAATCATAACAACTCTGGCGAAAAACTCCGGGCTAAAAATCCCGACTGAAACTCTGCTAAAAAATGCCGACGCTTGGGAAATTCGACACGGCGGTAAATCCGGGCGCGCTGCACGTCAATACATCGATTATTTACTCGGTCACGAATAATACGCACAAAAAAATCCCCCTGCATTTCACAAGGGGATTCGATTCTATTATATTTGCTTATATTTGCTATCTAATTAACGAGTGCCATTCTCGTATGCTCTTGAGAGATTCTGCCGCGTCCTTTTGCGATTTAATCTGCGACTTAATCGACATTATGCCTTCAATCGCTGCCCGTGCTGCTGCAATCGTCGTAACATACGGAATTTTTGTGCGTACTGCTCCTCGTCTCAACTTATTGCCCGTATCTGTGAAAGCTTTTTCTCTGGGCGTGTTAATTATCATCTGAACTTGTCCGTTAATCACGAAGTCCATGACATCTGGTCTGGAATCACTCACACATTCGCAAGCGATTCCGGCTTTGTTCAGAATATCAAACGTGCCTTTCGTCGCCAAAATTCTGAAGCCCGCACCAAGATATTTTCTCGCAAGTTCCGCAGCTTCTGGTTTGTCCGAATCACTCAGAGCGAATAACACTGTGCCATTCAGCGGCAATTTCGAGCCGGCAGCTTCTTCTGCTTTGAAAAACGCCTCGCCAGGTTCAGACGCAATTCCCAAAACTTCTCCGGTTGAACGCATCTCTGGACCCAAAACCGGATCTACTTCCTGAAACATATTAAACGGAAAGACTGATTCTTTCACGCCGTAATACGGGATCACGCGCTCACTCAGAGATTCTAACGGTGAGGGATTACCTGTCAAATCTCTTGTGATTGCTTCGACTGCTAACGGAACCATTCGTATTCCGCAAACTTTCGAAACTAACGGGACTGTTCGTGATGCTCTGGGATTAGCTTCAAGCACAAATATTTTCCCGTTCTCAATCGCGTATTGAATATTCATGAGTCCGACGACGTGCATTGCTTCGGCGATTTTGCGTGTGTATTCGCGAATCGTGCGCAGTTTATTTTCCGAAATATGTCTCGACGGGATTATGCAAGCTGAATCTCCTGAATGAATGCCGGCTAATTCGATATGCTCCATAACTGCCGGAACGTATGCGTGTGTGCCGTCACAAATTGCGTCCGCTTCACATTCAAGCGCGTGATTCAAGAACCTGTCGATCAAAATCGGTCTGTCCGGTGTAACTCCTACTGCTGCACGAACATAATTTTCGAGGCTTGCTTCGTCATAAACGATCTCCATGCCGCGACCGCCCAAAACATACGACGGTCTGACCATAACAGGATAGGCGATTTTACGCGCAATTTCCGACGCTTCAGAAAAATTCGCAGCCATTCCGGATTCTGGCATCGGAATCCCAAGATTGTCCATGACTTCTTTGAATCTTCCGCGATCTTCAGCCAAGTCTATTATCTCCGGTGACGTTCCGAGAATTTTCACACCGTTGCGCTCAAGTTCAGAGGCTAAATTCAGGGGTGTTTGTCCACCGAATTGCGCGATAACTCCGAGCGGCTTCTCGTAATTATAAATGCTCAACACGTCCTCAAGAGTCAGCGGCTCGAAATATAATTTATCCGACGTATCATAATCCGTCGAAACTGTTTCGGGATTGCAATTTATCATAATCGTCTCGAACCCAAGATTTTTCAGCGACTTGGCTGCATGTACGCAACAGTAATCGAACTCGATTCCCTGACCGATTCGATTCGGGCCGCCTCCGAGAATCATGATCTTTCTGCGAGTGTGATCGATTTCAGATTTGCGTTCCGAGTTATATGTCGAGTAATAATATGCGCCGTTCTGAGTTCCTGCGACATGAACAGCTTCCCAAACTTCCGAAACTCCCAATGATTCACGCCTGCTGCGAATTTCTGATTCCGGAATTGCCAAAAGCCTGCTCAGATATTTATCAGCGAACCCGTCACGTTTTGCGCGAATTAACAACTCGTCGGGAATTTGCGCACCCGCGAATTTCAGAATCTCTTCTTCCTCATCGAGTATTTCGTGAATCTGTTCGAGAAAATATCGCTTCACGTGCGTCAAGCCGTACACTTCATCAATCGTCGCGCCCTTTCTGAACGCCTCGTAAATCATGAAATAACGCTCACTTGATGGCACACGCAACTTTTCGAGCAGCTCAGACTTTGACAGCTCGTGAAAATTCTTCACAAATCCCAAACCGTAACGATCTTTCTCAAGCGAACGAATTGCTTTCTGTAGAGCTTCTTTGAAATTTCTGCCCAAACTCATGACTTCACCGACCGCACGCATCTGTGTTCCGAGTTTGTCCTCAACACCCTTGAATTTCTCAAACGCCCATCTCGCAAATTTCAACGCAACGTAATCACCGCCGGGTTTGTACTTGTCAAGTGTTCCGTATTTGCTGCATTCGAGATCCTTAAGCGTGAGACCTGCCGCAAGTTTCGCCGACACCAACGCAATCGGGAAACCCGTAGCTTTCGACGCAAGAGCTGATGAGCGTGAAGTTCTGGGATTGATTTCGATAACGATAACTCGTCCTGTCTTAGGATCATGTGCAAATTGTACGTTCGTTCCGCCAATAACTCCGATATGCTCGACGATTTTATACGCCTGCTCCTGTAATTTCTGCTGCAAATCCTGCGAGATAGTCAGCATCGGCGCAACACAAAACGAATCTCCCGTATGAACTCCCATCGGATCAACGTTCTCGATAAAGCAAACCGTTATCATGTTATTATCTTTATCACGCACGACTTCGAGTTCCAATTCTTCCCAGCCAAGGACGGATTCTTCGACCAAAACCTGATGCACGATACTGGCTTGCAATCCGCGTTCACAAACTACACGCAATTCGTCGCGATTGTAAACCAGTCCACCACCAGCACCTCCCATTGTGTACGCAGGACGCAGCACAACAGGATAACCTAAATTTTCCGCGATACGCAACGCTTCGTCAACACTGTACGCAACTTCTGAGCGCGCCATATCAATGCCCAAATGCTGCATAGTTTTCTTGAACTCGACTCTATCTTCGCCACGTTCGATCGCATCTGCCTGAACCCCGATAACTTGAACATGATATTTTTCCAAGATACCGGCTTTGTTTAATTCAGCGCACAAATTCAATCCGGATTGACCGCCCAAATTCGGCAATAATGCGTCGGGACGTTCTTTCGCTATGATTTGTTCAAGACGTTCTGGATTCAGCGGCTCTATGTAAGTTATGTCCGCCATCTCTGGGTCAGTCATAATCGTTGCAGGATTCGAATTTACCAAAACGATCTCGTATCCCAAAGCTCGCAACGCCTTACAAGCTTGTGTTCCTGAGTAATCAAATTCGCAAGCTTGACCGATTACGATTGGTCCCGAACCGATGATTAAAATCTTGTGTATGTCAGTGCGCTGTGCTTGAAATGCCATAAAAATCCCTTCTAACTAACTAATAAATAATCTACTCAGTTTTTGCAGCGTCTCCGGTTTCCTGAGTTTGTGTTTCCTGTGTTGCAGGTGTAACTTCCGGCGCAGATTCTACGTCTGATTTAACGGCTTCTGGCTCTGTCACGACTTCTGGTGTTGCAGCTTCAGATTCAGATTTCACAACTTCCGGAGCAGATTCTACGTCTGATTTAGCGGCTTCCGGCTCTGTCACGACTTCTGGCTTTACAACTTCCGGCACAGATTCCACTTCTGATTTAGCGGCTTCTGATTCTGTCACAACTTCTGGTGTTGCAGATTCAGATTCGGCTTCTGGTTTTACAGCTTCCGGTGCAGATCCCACTTCTGATTTAGCAGCTTCTGGTTCTGTCACGATTTCTGGCTTCACAGCTTCCGGTGCAGATTCCACTTCTGATTTAGCAGCTTCCGGCTCTGTCACAACTTCTGGTGTTGCAGCTTCTGATTCAGCGGCTACATCTTCGGACTTGGCTTCAGGCTGAGTTTCGGCTGATTCTGGTTCGGCTTCAACTTCCATAACTTCTTCAATCTCCGGCTCAGATTCTGATTCACTGGCTACGTCGTCGGAAGTCGGGGCTTTCTCGAACAATGACGTATCATTCACAATCAATTCTGCTTTCGCGAGCAATGACGCTTCGTAATCGCTAATTCTCTTGGAGCGTTCCTGCTGAGTCAAAACCGAAATTATATCCGCGCTAACCTCGTCGAACGGCGTTATAGTCTCGTCAACGTGTTCAGCTTTCATGCCGACAGCAAAATCCGCGCTCGAAACTTCGAAAACATCGCTGACCTGTCCAACATCGAGTGACGCAAGCGACTGGAAAACTCCGGTTGTGAATGCTGATGACGGCAAAAATACTGGCTCACGTGTGAAATTCAACACATCGGACGAATCCAATTCATCGTTCGATACAATCGCTGCCCAAACATCACCGCTCAAAATTCTCGTGCGCAAATTCTCCGCCGCAGACTCGTTCTTAAACTCAGCAAGTTGCACCATGAAGCCTTCTGGTTTCGTGTAGATTAAGCCCTTCATCGTATCGTAAAATTCCAACGCACTGTCCTGACTGATTACGACTTCGCCAATTTCCATTTGCAATAATCTCTGTGTTGCCATTTGATTCGCGAGATTGCGTTTGTAATCTTCGACTTTCATTCCGCGCTGAGCAAGTTGCTGGTAGAAAGCTTCACGTGTGACGTAATACGTGTCTGCCTGAGATTTCATTTCCAAGTCTGCTTCTGCGTCAGAAATTTTGATCCCGTGTTGTTCGATTTCCTTCGCAATTTGCGATTCGAGTACTGCCTGATCTAACGCTGCTTTGTAAAGTGATGCGCTGTCGAGTGATGACGCGTTACGACTGGCGTAATTCTCCAGATAAAGTCTCAAACGTCGATCAAGTTCCGAACGCATCAAAGACCTGCCGTTAATTTTCGCGACTTCGTAATCAGCAATCGTTCTTCCGTCTGAACCGTCTCCCGCTCTTCTGCTGCTGCCACGCTCGTACATCAGAAACGTAGACGCAAGAAACGCAATTACAATTACAAGCATTATTCCCTTCATGTGATTCCGTAAATGATTCATCATGATTCTATAAAACCTTCCCTCTCAATATTCAGATTTTTTCACATAAACGTGAATTTTAACTAAGTAATTTTAGCATACAACCCGTAAAATTACACATTTGCAAGAGACGTTCCCGTCTTCACTTTCACGTCCAACGGCAAATCATCACCGGATTTTCTCATGATTTCGGACATAATCTCAGCAATTTCAGCGGCTTCTTCGAGTTTACATTCACACACGAGCGAGTCGTGAACTTGCAGCAATAATTTTCCGCGACCGGTTTTTGCGAAATCAATCATTGCGCGTCTGGAAATATCCGCAGCTGTTCCCTGAATCGGCGAATTTATCAACGCACGATCAAGCCCGTTGCCTCGCGCAGGAATTTCGTTCACTGGGCGAATGCGTCCGGAAATTGTCCGTGAATATCCGCGCTTTTTTGCTTCGTAAATCATGCTGTTCAGGAATTTTTTCACACCCGGGACTGCCTGGAAATATTTCTCGATTATGCCTGAAGCTTCAGATCTGGAAATATTTAACCGGTCAGCAAGTCCAAACGAACTCATACCGTAAATTAACCCGAAATTTATCATCTTCGCAGCACGTCGCAATTCAGGCGTGACAAATTCCGGCGCAACTCCGAATACCCATGACGCAGTTTCTGTGTGAATGTCGCGATTTTTCGCAAACGCTTCGAGCAATCTTTCCTCTTGAGATATGTACGCCAAAATCCGCAACTCAATCTGGGAATAATCCGCCGCAACAAAAATATTTTCACGCTCAACAGGAATCAATCCGGCTTTGATTTTCTCCGCCCAAATTCCGAACGCTGGGATATTCTGCAAATTCGGCTCTCTGCTGCTTAGTCTGCCTGTTCCTGTTAATGCTGCCTCAAATGTCGTATGAATTATTCCGTCCGAAATCGCTGCTTTTTGCAAAGGAATCACGAAACCAGTAAGCATTTTTGCAATTTCACGGTGTTCGAGCAACATTGCAGGAATTTTCCGGTTAGGATTGTCGCTTTTTGCCAGACGTTCCAGAACCGCCGCATCAGTTGAGTAAGAATTTCCGGTCTTAGTTTTGCCCGCGTGTTCGAAGCCAAGTTTCTCGAATAATAGCCATGAGACTTGCTTCGGAGAATTAATATTGATATTTTGACCGCTCGCATTCAGGATTTCACGTTCAATTTCAGAAACGCGAATCTCAAGCTCATTCTGAACGGTCAGGAATTTCTCGTTATCAAGCCTGATTCCGTGACGCTCCATTTCCACCAGAACCGGGATCAACGGCAAATCGATATTTCGCATGACATCGTGTAATTTCTCGTGCGTGAGAATTTCGGCCTCAAGATTCTCCGCGTGTTCGAGCAATTTTTTCGCAGGCTCTGGAGATTTTCGGATTTCTGCGAGCAGTTCTTTGAAATTTTTGCTGCTGGTATCCGGATGCAGCATGTAATACGCCGTCCGCAAATCCCAAACGTCACTAACATCGCAAGACTCATAATCGCCTCTGGAAATTTCGGACTTGAAATCTGCATAAATATTTCTCTCGTGAATCGCAGCTTTCGAAAAATTTTTGGGAACTGAACTGTAAATTTTGGCGGATTGAGCTTTAGAATCCGGATTAATTTGTCGCAGCAGTCTTGATAACCCGAGTTTTTCTGCAAGTTTCACGGCTTCTGGAATATTCGCTTTGAATGCAAGAGCCTGAGCTATGAAATCCTTGTCGAGCAAATCGAAGCGCAATCTGGTAATTTCACGTGTAGCCAGTACTTCATCGAGACTAGTCGCGCGCAATTTATTCTGAATCGCTTTCGGCAACTCGTCCAAGTGTGCGAAAATTTCCTCGATGGAACCGAATTGTGAGAGCAAATTCTCCGCCGTAACTTTCCCGACGTTTTTGATGCCCGGAATATTATCAACTTTGTCGCCCACCATTGCTAAATAATCCGCGAATGCTGACGGTGCAAATTTGAAATTCGCTGTGAAAATTTCTTCGTCGTAAATTTCCGTGTTAGATTTATATTTATCCGGATTAAAAATCACCACGCCCTGTCCCAAAAGCTGCTGCAAATCTTTGTCCGACGAGACGATTAAAACTTCATAACCGGCTTTTCGCGCCAATTTCGTGCAGCTTGCTATAAAATCATCGGCCTCGATTCCGTTTTCCGCGAGAACGTTGTAGCCCAGAAATTTCAGAAGTTCCTGTAGAATCTGCAGCTGAATCTTGAACGAATCATCAAGTGCTTTGCGAGTTGCTTTGTACTCAGGCAGAAGCTCGTGCCGAAAATTTTTCCCGCCAGCATCGAACGCGACAATTTTGCACGCCGCCGGATATTTTCTCATGACGTTGAGTAACGTGTTTATGACCCCGACGATCATGCTTGTTGGAGTTCCATCGGGAGCGGTCAGCTGAATTTTTAGCCCGTTCCAAGCTCTGTGTGCGAGAAAATTCCCGTCTACGATTACAATCAGGTTATGATTAAGTTCGAGATTTAATTCTGAGTAATTCACGTTTAGACATTACCTTCTCTCTGAATTTTTGCAGATATAATATAGCAAACGTGAAAATCTTTTAGAAGGAGTGTGTGAAATTTGCCAGATATACTCGATGAGTTGATAAGTTGCTTGCTGAATGATATGCCCGAATACCGTGAATATTTGGAAAGCTGCGAGAGTGTCAGTGATAAGAAAATGCTGCTGCGGGGCTTGATGAACGTGAGACTGCCCAAACCGCTCGATGAAAAATTTCTGGAATTGCAGGACGAATATTTGCAATCTGAAATTCTTGCGAAAGGAATCGTTGACGTGAATCATATTCCGGAGATTGCGCCGAAAATTTCGCTTTGGCAGGGAGATATTACGCGCCTAAATTCCGACGCAATCGTGAACGCTGCAAATTCGAAATTACTTGGCTGCTTTGTTCCCGGGCATAATTGCATTGATAACGCGATTCATTCGGCTGCGGGGTTGCGATTACGCGATGAGTGCAACAGGCTTATGTTTGAGCAGGGGCATCCGGAACCAATCGGTCGCGCGAAAATCACGAAAGCTTATAACTTGCCGAGTAAATTCGTGCTGCACACTGTCGGACCGACTGTCAGAGGAAACTTGACACGAAAAAATTGCGACGATCTCGAATCATGTTACGAATCATGTCTTGAACTCGCCGAGGAAAATAATCTGCGTAGTATCGCGTTCTGCTGCATTTCTACGGGCGTGTTTGGATTTCCGAATCGTGAAGCTGCTGAGATTGCTGTGAAAACTGTCCGGAATTTCTTATATAATAGCGTGAATATTAATCGCGTAATTTTCAACGTGTTCAAGAACTCAGACTTGGAAATTTACGAGAATATCTTACGGAGGATTTTTGAGATTTGATAAACAGGCTACACGAATTAATCTCGAACTGTGACGCGCTAATCATCGGGGCTGGAGCTGGCTTATCGGCGGCGGCTGGCTTCGAGTATGACGGCGAGCGTTTCCGGGAGAATTTCTGGGAGTTCGAGTTGAAATATAAATTTCACGACATGTATTCAGGCGGATTTTACCCGTACAAAACTCTCGAAGAAAAATGGGCGTTCTGGAGCAAAAGCATTTTCCTGAATCGCTACACGAATCCACCAAAACCGTTGTATGACATGCTGCGAAAAATCGTCGAGGGCAAGAATTATTTCGTGATCACAACCAACGTAGACCATTGTTTTCAGAAAGCCGGCTTCGATAAATCCAGATTATTCTACACGCAGGGCGATTACGGATTGTTTCAGTGCAGCGTGCCGTGTCACGATAAGACTTATGACAACGAGAGAATCATTCGCGAAATGATTTCTAAACAGAGAGATTGCAAGATTCCCTCGGATTTGATTCCGATTTGTCCGAGATGCGGCAGCCCAATGGAGACGAATTTGCGCAGTGATAACTCGTTCGTTGAGGACGAAGGTTGGCACAGAGCAGCGCGGAATTATCATGATTTTCTCGCGGCGAATTTACAGAAGCCTGATGCGAAAATATTATTTCTCGAACTCGGTGTTGGCTTGAATACTCCGGTGATAATCAAGTATCCGTTCCAGAGAATGACGAGTGAATGTGAGAGTGCTTTTTACGTTTGCGTGAATGCGGAAACATGCAGAATCCCTAAAGATATTCAGGAGCGTTCACTTTGCATTCAGAGCGATCTTTTTGACGTGATCAATGAGCTTTCAGAACGAGCAGAAAATTCTCGATAACGTACCTGAGGACGAACGGGAATATTTGTCGCCACACGATGATGATGATTTGCGGAAACTTCCGGCGATAATTTGCGCAATGTCAAACGGTGTCGGAGGCGTGGTGATTTTTGAGAACCCGGGTGAAGATTTCGATGTGAAAGTTCCGGAGAATATTTTCAGCGCGAGAATAATCTGGAAAAAATATCGCGTCGATTTCCCTGAGAAGAAAATTATCCTGAGAATCTTCCCGGCAAATTATTATGACAGACCCGTTCGCGTAAGGAGATTTGCGTACAGACGTTGCGAGGGTGAGAATTTCATCTCGGGAAAAACTGCGTGTGCGAAAATTGCCAGTGATGCGATGGATTTTGCGTTTGACGATGCGCCGGTGAATCTGGAGCTGGATTCGAAATCTCTGGAAAATTTCAGGGGAAAAGTAATCTCGAATAATCCCGAACTCGCGAAATTTAACGGGCTGGAATTTCTCAAGCGTACGCATGTATACTCCGGAAAATTCTTGACCGAGGCTGGAGTTTTGCTGCTTGGCTGCGAGAGTGTGTGCGTGAATCTTGATTTGTCGCTCACTCGTGAGAAGACTGTTCATCTCAGAGCCGGCAATCTATGGAACGCATATTTTCACATGTTGCCGCGCATAATTGTGCCGAATTTGCGTAAGGAATGTGCGGAGGCTTTGCGGGAAATTTTCACGAACGCGCTGCTTCACACAGACTACAGGCTCTCGCGAAATATCATGATTCGCATCACAAGTTCTCCGGCAAAAATCTCGATCAGAAATTCGTGCTGCAATTTGAGACCGAATCGCAATTACAGGCTAATGCAAATTTTCAGGTTACTCAACGCAGCCAAGGGAGAATCGTCGGGAATGCAGAAGATCAGGAATTATGACGGGAATTTCGAACTGAGATTTGACGCGCTGAATTTCGAAGTCGAATCTGTTCTGAGATTGCAGCCAAGT
Source organism: uncultured Fretibacterium sp. (assembly GCA_937911045.1). Classification (GTDB taxonomy): domain Bacteria; phylum Synergistota; class Synergistia; order Synergistales; family Aminobacteriaceae; genus JAFUXM01. The sequence continues at coordinate 38,882 of CALEPX010000039.1, forward strand.
GATGAATCCGAGAATCTTGAGAATTTTCCGGACGCATTGATATTATAATATTCACGAACAAAAACTTAACACGGGGTGCAGAATCTTGCAAGAAAACATAAATCCTAGAAGCAAACCAGTTAGAAGCAAACCAAACTATAATCCCAAAATGATGGCTCATTTGCGCAAACGTAAACGCAATCGCAGATATTTGTTCTCGGGAATAATCGGAGTGTCGCTGTTATGGTGCGTGGCGATCGCTGTAGCATTCTCGTATTATTTCAAGATGCCGAGTGAAATTTGGGAGGATTTGCTCCCGATCCCGACTGGAGACAAAGTTAATATCGTGATTGAGAGCGGAATGAATGCACGACAGGCAGCTCGGGCGTTCGAATTTGGAGGAGCGTTGGAGAATGGTTCGCCTGCGGATCTTGCACGCTGGATGATTAAATTCGGAATTGACAAGCGTATTCTTGCCGGTCAATACAGCGTTGTGCCGTCGTCACCGTGGAATCTTGCGCGACAGTTAAAAACTCAGAGACCAGCGTTACTCAAAGCTATGATAGTTCCGGGACTGGATATTTTCAGCCTGAAAGATTCACTCGCAGGTCAAGATTTCAATCCGGAGAAAATGGACGCAGCAATCATGAATGATAATAATTACCCCGAAGGTTTGCGGAAATTTTTCGGGAGATTGCCGTCGAGTAAGTACATGCGAATCGTTTTTCTGCAGCCGGAGACTTACATGCTGGTCGAGAGATCGTCTGATGAACTCGTCAGTACAGCATCAAATGCGTGGTGGAGCAGATGGAACAAAATTATTCAGGCAGGGAATCTCACGTCAAAAGATGTCACTGAAGCTGCGATAGTTGCCTCAATGGTTGAACGCGAAGTCATGCACGAATCCGAAGCGCGAAAAGTTTCCGGAGTGATTCATAATCGATTGCGAAGTAACATGTTGCTGCAAATTGACGCTACGGTTGTGTATGCCTGGCGTTTGAAGGGACGAAAGTTGACGCGTGTCTTGAAGAAAGATCTGGAAATTAATTCGCCGTACAACACGTATAAGATTCCCGGATTGCCGCCTGAACCGATATGTCTGCCAAGTGCGGCGGCTTGGGGAGCAGCGTTGAGTCCGGAATATAACGAGTATTATTATTATGTCGCGGGCAAAGACGGTTATCATTATTTTGCGAAGACTTATCCGGAGCATTTGCAGAATATCAGGCAAGTCAGAGCCAGCAAGTGAGAATTTTGGGAGTGATGTAATGAGCAGAAAACGTAACAAGCGTAATAACGGGAAAGCAAATTGGGGCGAGTTAATATTATTCGTGATGGTGATCGCGATAATTTATTTCGTGCTATCGTTGTTCGGGAGTTCATTGACTGGTGAAGGCGGTCAAACATGGGGAAATTATTTGCGCGGAACTTGGGGCGGCGGCGTGATAATTTTGCTGCTGTTCTGGCTGTACGTTTGCGTCGCAGGCTTCGTGAAAGTCAGAATCCCGAAATTCCCCAGACAATTATTGGGAACGTTGCAGCTGTATATCTCAGTAGCGTTTTTGCTCGGATACTTGAGACATTCCGGTTGGGATTATGACGCTGTGTTGGTGACACCGGGCAGCATTGGTTATGGAATTGCGAGATTCTTCGTGCTTAATGCAGGAAATTTCATAACGCTGATCTTGATTATCATGTCGTTTTTATTCTCGGCGTATCTGTTCGGTTCGAAATTGCTGAACGTGAAATTACCGGATATGCAGTTCGAGAATCTTAGTTCGCTATTCACTCGCAAAAGAGAATCGAATCTTGACAACGATGATGATGCTCCCAAGACAAAGCCAAAATCTAAACGCAAATCTGAACGCTATGATCGTGAAGAGAATTATGACAATAACGTCTTCCGAATGAATTTGCCAGAACCGAAATTTGAACATCGAGAGGACACGTTAATATCGATTCTGTCGTCGGTCAGCAAGTCACGCAGAGAATCCCCAGAGAATGATTACGAAGAGCTTGATCCAGAATCCGAAGCCAGCAGAAACGCAATCGAGAAAATCGATAAATTACTGGACTCGTTCAACGCCGGATATTTTGCGCCGCCAGAGAAACGCGATAATCGTCAGAAAAAAGATTTTGCGATCCGTCACAAAAGAAATCGCCGTCCGTTCCCCGAAGTTTTGGACAAGAACTCGAATACGCCAGATGATGCTTCACTCGAAACGGATAATAATGTCGAAATGGATTATGACGAAGAATACAGGGACAGCGTTTTTCCACCGCCGATTGATATTTTCGGAGCAGATTTGAAGCAGGAAATTCGCGATGATTCGAAAATCTACGAGCGTCAAGGCAGAATGCTTGTGCAGGCTCTGAGAAATTACGATGTTGTCGCAACGGTCAAGAAAATAGTTTCGGGATTTCAGATTGTGAGTTTTGAGTTAGCGTTATCGGCTGGAACTAAGCTCAGCAAGATCACGAATTTGAGCGACGAATTAGCTATGTCATTGGGTGTTACGTCGGTCAGGCTTGAGGCTCCGATTTTGGGCACGAAGTTTGTTGGCGTTGAGATTCCGGTTATTGAGCGCAGGGTTTTAAGTTTGCGTTCGGTTTTGAGTTCGAAAGTTTTCCGGAGAGCGCAGACCAGATTGCCGATTCCGTTGGGAGTGAATATTAATTCCGAAATTTGCGTCCGAGGTTTGGAAGAATTGACGCATTTGTTAATCACCGGAGGAAATCGTACGGGCAAAAGCATGTTCGTGAATTGCTGCATATTATCGTTATGTTCGCGCTGCAAGCCTGATGAGTTGCGCATAATCCTGACGAGAACAAAGCACGTGGAATTTTCGATTTATGATAATCTCCCGCACTTGTTATTCAAGCCGATTTCTGAACCAGAACACGCTCTGAAAATGCTTTCGTGGGTTTTGAAGGAGACCGAACTCAGAACAGAAAAATTCGCAGCCGTCAAAGCACGCAATATTGACGCATATAACTCGAATCGAAATGTTACGGAACAGTTGCCGAAATTGGTCGTGATAATCGATGAGTTGTCGGATTTGATGTTGACGAAATCACGCGAGACTGAGAATTTGTTGGTGAGAATTGCTCAGAAGAGCCGTGCTTTAGGAGTGTTCCTGATAATCTCGACTGACAAATTTTCGCCGGACGTCATAACCGGATTGATAAAAGCGAATATCCCAACGAAAATCACGTTTGCGTTGCCATCGCTGGATGATTCACGGACAGTTCTTGATTACTCGGGCGCGGAGAAATTGACGGGTAAAGGCGATATGCTCTTGAAAACTACGGATACGCCGCGATTATTGAGAATGCAGACGCCGTTTATAAGCGAGGATAATATTCCGGATTTTGTCGAATACATGAATAATATATTCATGAAATACAGAGCTGTAGATTTTATTTGAAGGAGAGTTTATGTACAAGAGAAATTTGACTGTAATGCCATCGGACGCATCGTGTAACGGCGAGATGAAGCTGCGAAGTTTGCTGGATTATTTTCAGGACACGGCTGCTCTTGCAGTAAATGATATTGAGGGAACTTCAACTGAACTTGCGTCGAAAGGTTACGCGTGGATTCTGCGAAATTACGAGATTGAATTTGTGGGTAACCTGCCATTGATTGACGAAGAATTTGTGATTCACACGGCTCATGATCCTAAACACGGCTTTAATTGCCTGAGAATATTTCGGGTGTTTGATGCGCACGAGAATTTGATAGTTGACGCGAAAAGTTCTTGGCTGCTGTTCGATTTGGCGGCTCAGAGACCGGTGAAGCCATTGGTTCATTTGCCGGAAATTCTCACGTGCGATAATATTGATTTAGATTCGGATTTTCAGGATATTGCCCAGATTGTGAATCATGATTTCGAAGTTGAGCGTAAAGTTGCGTTTCATGATTTAGACGTAAATTCTCACGTGAATAACGCAGCATATTTCGAATGGATATTTGAGGCTACACCGATTGATTTGATGAGTTGCAGACCGAAGCATATTAACGCGTCGTTCAGATCCGGGATTCGCTGGGGAGATAAAGTGCGGATTAATATCGCGAGACTTGATGAGAAAAGTTTTGCGTATAATATCAAAAATCTTTCACATCTTGATGATAAAGTTCACAAAAAGCCATCAGCGGAATTTTTCTGTGAATGGCATTTAACTGGAAGGAGTGATTAATAGCGTGAACGTGTTAATAATCGGAGCCGGAGAAGTTGGCAGGAATATTGCAGCAACGCTATCGTCTGAGAATTATAACGTGTATTTGGTCGAACAGAACGAAGACGCAGCCAAGAGAGCCGATGAAGAACTTGACGCACGAGTAATCACCGGCAACGGAGCTAGACCGCAAGTTTTGAATCAGGTTTTCTCAGAAGTAGCTGATAATGACGACGGCGTGATTGATATTATGATCGCCTGCACGAATAAAGACGAAGTGAATATGCTGGCGTGTTGGATAGCAAAATCTGCTGGAATAAAGCATATTATATCAAGAGCGAGAAATCTTGAATTTACGGATTCACCGGATTGGGCAAAAAAATTCGGCATAGAGCTTATGATTTCGCCGGAGAGATCACTTGCGCGTGAAATTCTGAGTTTGTTGACCGTGAGTTCTGCGATACATACGGCTGAATTGCTGAATGGTCTGGCAGCTCTGTACGCGTTCAAAGTTGAGGAAAATTCGCCATTCGTTGGCAAAAACCTGATGACGATTCGACAGGAAAATCCGAATTTGCTGGCTGTGTTCGTGTATATTCAGCACGAGAACGGTGAAGCACTTGTTCCGAATGGTCTATCGAAAATCAGCGAGAATGATATTTGCTATGTCGTTACGTTCAGAGAGACGACGTTCTTGCTTGAAGAGAAATTCAATCCGGAAATCAAGAATATTCGCTCACTCAAGAAAATATTTATCGTAGGCGGCGGAAAACTTGGCTCACAGATTGCGGCTGCGATTAAGCGTGATTCAGGGCGTGTGCAGCTGCGTTTAATCGAGAAAGACCCGCTGAAGTGCCTGAAATTGTCGCAGGAATTGGGCGAGGCTTTGGTGCTGAATGCTGACGGCGCGGACAAGAATTTGCTGTTCGAAGAGGGAATTGACCAAGCTGACGGCTATGTTTGCGCGACGGATTCGGACGAGTTGAACCTGATTTACTCGGGACTTGCGAAAACTATGGGCGTGAAAAAGAGCATTGCTGTTGTGCGTCAGAAATTGTATCAGGATCTTACGCAATATTTGCCGATTACGATTGTAGATCCAAATGAGGCGTTGGCTAGTTCGATTTTGCGAGTTGTGCATTACTCCGGACATTCGCGTGCGTTGTCGATAATCAAGACGATTAATGCTGAGATGTTGGAGCTGGAAATTCCCAAAGACAGCGCGTTACTCGGCAAGACGATTGCTGACCTGAAGATTCCCAGAGGAGTTCTGATAGCGTTGATGCAGCGAAATGATAAAGTAATGCTTCCGACGGGGTTCACGGTTTTGATGGCTGGCGATTTTTTGATTTTATTTGCGTCGTCTGAGCTGATGCCTCAAGCCGTAGAATTTTTTAACTCGAAAGTTCCGGCTTCAAGTTCGGATTCTAACTCGGATTCGGATTCTGGTTCGGATTCGAATGCACAGGGTAGCAGCGATGAAATTTAAGATCGTATTCGGAGTTCTGTCGCTTGTGTGCGTGATTGTTGCGGCAGCGATGTTGCCGTCGATTTGTATTGCGCTCTACGATGGCTCGCATGTCGTCGGAGCATTTGCGTTCTCGTTCATGAGTGCGATAAGTTTGGCGGTGTTTTTGTCACTGCCGGTTCTGTCAACGAAAGAGAAATTCAACCAGAAGATTGGCATTCGTGAAGGTGTCGGAATTGTAGGTTTTGCTTGGATTGTTGCGTCCGGAATTGGTGCGATGCCGTTTTATTTCGGCGCGAACGTTGGATATTCAGACGCATTTTTCGAAACGATGTCCGGATTCACGACGACAGGCGCGACGATATTTTCCGAGATTGAAGCGTTACCCAGAGCAATATTATTGTGGCGGTCATTGACGCATTGGATAGGCGGAATGGGAATTATAGTTCTGAGTTTGGCGGTGTTGCCGTTCTTGGGAGTCAGGGGCATGGAGCTGTACAAAGCAGAAGTCCCGGGAGTTAATGCGGAGAAAATCACGCCGAGATTGCACCAGACAGCTTCGAGATTATGGATCTTGTACGTTGCGTTCACTCTTGCGGAGACGATTTTGCTGAAAATTTCGGGAATGAGTATTTTTGACGCGTTCTGTCATTCTTGCTCGACGATTGCGACAGGAGGTTTCTCGACGAAGAATAATTCGATTGCGTATTATTCAAGCCCGTTTATTCAATGGATAATAATAATATTCATGTTCATGTCGGGAATAAATTTCTCGCTGTATTTTCTGATTTGGTCGAAGAAGTTCCGGGAATTTTTCGAGGATCAGGAGTTGCGCGCGTATTTTGAGATTGTGATATTCGCGATTGTGTCAATGAGTGTTGCGCTGTATTTCTCAGGAAATTTCACTGGACTTGAAAGCACGATTCGCAGGACAGCGTTTCATGTTGTGAGCGTAATTACTACGACGGGTTTTGTATCCGAAGATTATAATCTCTGGCACGAGTTCGCGAAATTCCTGTTCGTGCTGCTGATGTTCATCGGAGCGTGCGGCGGTTCGACTGGCGGCGGCTGTAAAGTTTCGAGATTCTTGTTACTGGGCAGACTGTTATCGACCGAGTGCAAAAAACTGCTGCATCCGAGAGCCGTAATAACTGCGCGATTAAACTCGAAGCCGATCTCAGCTAGTACGACAAATTCTGCGGGAGCGTTTTTCGTGCTGTACATGTTGATTCTGGTTGGAGCGACTTTGTTCACTACGGCGTTTAATATAGACTTGCTGACGGCATTCACAGGAGTTCTGACGTGTTTGAGCAACGTTGGTCCGGGTTTGAGCAGGTTGGGACCGGTTGAGAATTTCTCTTGGCTGCCGAATAGTGTGAAATGGGTGTTCTCGTTTTGCATGTTAGCCGGAAGACTTGAACTTTTCGCAGTAATATTATTATTCTTGCCCGGAACGTACAGAAAATAATGTGAACTTGCTATAATTTATGGAAATATTTTAGAAATTGCAATTTATGAGGAGTTGATTTAGCGTTGGAATTTGATTATTCGAAACAGAAACACATAATAAAGATACCACCGAGACTGCAAATCACGTCGTTTTTCTGTGGAGCGGCGATTATGATTCTTGAGTTAGCCGGTTCGCGAATAGTTGCGCCATTTTTCGGAACGTCGCTGATAGTTTGGACGGCGTTAATTGGAGTTATCATGACAAGTCTTGCGATTGGAAACTGGTTGGGCGGTCATGTTGCGGATAAAAGACCCGAGGGCAGATTATTGGGACGCATTTTGCTGATTTCTGCGATAATAATTGCGTTGACGGCGTTCTTTAGCAATTTGATTTTGACGCAGCTTTCGGAAGTTCAGATGAATTTGTACGTTTCATCGGTTGTGAGTGCGTTGATAATTTTTGCGCCATCGAGCGTCTTGTTGGGAATGACTTCGCCGTTTATAGCGCGTCTTGCAATGTTGGACGTGAAATCTTCGGGGGGAATTGTCGGGAAACTTTCGGCGTTAAATTCTGCGGGAAGCATTTTGGGAACGTTCTTGGGAGGCTTCGTGTTAATATCGCTCTTCCCGTCCGGAATAATTCTGATGTTGCTGGCATGTGGACTGGCGTTGTTATCTGTTTTGATTTACACGGGGTCTTGGTTGCGCATAATCTCGGTGATAGTTCTGGCGATTCTGGGAACAGGGACTTTTTTCGCGGAGAAATTCGGGTTGCCGTTCACGCCAATCGGGGAGCAGATTGACACGCAATATAATCATTTGTCGGTCGCAGAAAGCATTGACCGGAGAAATAATCGCAGAGTTAGAGTGTTAATCACGAATCCGGATTGTTTGCAGTCGCTGATGTACACGAACGCTCATGACGAACTTGTTAGCGACTACACGAAGTTTTATGACCTAGCGTTTCATTACAAGCCTGACACGAAAAAAGTTTTGATGCTCGGCGGCGGAGGATATTGCGTTCCAAGGCATATTTTGCACACAAGACCGGACGTTTCGATTGATGTTGTCGAACTTGACCCCGGAGTTACTGAAGTTGCGCGCGAATATTTTTACTTGAAAGACAGCGATAACCTGCGAATTTTTCACGAAGATGCCAGAACTTTCCTGAATCGTGAGGGGAAATATAATCCCGGGCAATACGACGCGATTTTCATGGATACGTTCGGATCATGGATTGTGATCCCGTTTCACATGACGACTGTTGAGACTGCGATGCACCTGAAAGAATTGCTGAAACCCGGCGGAGTTTTGATTGTGAATACGATCTCGTCAGTTCGTGGTCCAAAAGCTGGGGTATTCAACGGGATTTATAAGGCGTTCCAGACGTCATTTCCGACGATGATGATTTTTCCGGCAACAGCTCCTGATCCGAAATATGCGTTCTCTCAGCAGAATATAATGCTCGTTGCGATGGCTGATGCGTCGTTGAATAATCTAGCACCGGTTACGTCTGACAGCGAGTTTGCGGATTTGTTATCGCACCAGTGGCTTGAACCGTTCGTTCCGGATTCGCATGTGCCGGCGTTCACAGATGCGTTTGCTCCGGTTGAAAAATATGCGTTGATGCAGTGATAATAAATTCAGGGGGAAATGTTAATTATGAAGGGAAATAATGCGAATAATAAGGGTAAATCTGAGCAAGTGCGTCTCAAGAAAATTCCGGAGAAATATTTGCCAGTGCCGTTAGTTCCGGTTTGGGTTATATTGCCGTTGTGGTTTGTGTCGCTAGCCGTGCCGAATCTGGTTTATTCGGGAGTGAGATTTGCTGACACGCTGCATATTCTGAAGTGGGCTGTGACTGGCATTCCGGTTGCGATTGCCGCTTTGGTTGCCGGAATCAGATTGTGCATTTATGGCAAAGAACGAATCACGTTCAAGTTGGATTTGTTCTCGGCAATTTGGGCGTTGATGATTGCGTACGCTGCGGTTCAGCCTTTGTGGGTGGATGTGTTTTCGCCGACAGCGTTGGTTCTGGAACTTGTTTGCGTTTTCACGATTTGGGCGTTTTACGTGTTGAGCGTAGGGTCTTTTCCGGAGAATGGCTTGCGGATAATGCTGTTTCTTGCCGCGATAAATGCCGCGATTAACGTTGGATTTGCTGAGTTGCAGCTGTCAGGAATGAATGATCTTGCGTTTTTGGTTGGAACGCCGTTCGAATTTCTGAAGCAATACAGCTCGATAATTCTGCCGACACCGGATAATTATATCGGAAACACGGCTCAGAATAACATGATGGGTTTGTGGTGTTCGGTGAATGTTGTAAATCTGGTTTACTTGCTTATACTTGACATTTGGCACGCGAAAGATTCCGGGGTTACGTTCAAGCGAGTGTTTTTGCCGGCGTTGTGCGTTGCGCTGACAGCTGCGAGTTTTATTATTGCGGTTGGCTTGGGATTTTCGGTTTTTTACGTGATAGCTGGGATTTTGCTCGTGATGCTGCCTGTGATTGCGTGGCGCATGGGAAATTCTAAGCGTGATTATCTGACGGCGTTGGCGTTGGTGCTGTTCGCGATAATTTTCTGGGGATTGCTCAAGACGACGAGCAGATCCGGATTATTGAGTTTCGTTACGGGATTTGCGCTGTTGATAATAATTGCGCTATGGAAGTTCAGAATGTCAAACGTGATGCGATTTGTGCCGTTAATCATGATAATGTGCGTGCTTGGCTGGGGATCGACTTATTCGCAGCGTGCCGATGGATTTGTCGAGAGAGCGCAGGATCTTGTCGAGAATACGTCAAGTGTTGCAGGCAGAATCGGAATCTGGACGACTTCGTACTCAATGTTCAAAGAGCATCCGATGGGAGTCGGCACAGGACAATTCAAGTGGCATTATCTGGAAGCTCAACGTGAGGGTTTCAAGTCTGAGTTCGTGAATCGTGACTGGTACGTCTGGCAATATACTCACTGGGCGCATAACGAATTTTTGCAATGGTTCTGTGAGGGCGGATGGATTGGCGGAATAATGCTGATCATGATGTATTTGGTCTGGTTTGTTCCGGCGTTGATTGGCATATTCAGGACTAAGCGCGACGAGGTTAGTATTTATGCGGTGTGGGGATTTGTGATTGTTTCGGTTATATCGTTCGCTGCGTTATTCACAAGACCGTTTCACAGAATCGAAAATATGGTCTGGATTGCGTTGGCGTTTGCTATGTCGAATCGTGAGTTTTTGACGGGGAAATTGCGCTTTAATATTGTCAGGTCGGATCTGTTCGAGAAATTTCTGGGCGTTGCGTGCATTGCTGCATCAGTAGCGGGAGTTGTGTATATCTCGGACGGCATCAGGGGCAATTATATTCTGAGACAGGCTCTATCGACTCAGCATCCGGAATTGCAGCTGTATTATCTGAAGCAGGCAGACTCTTTCCCGATTACGCACGAAGAAGCTCAGAGAAATTTGGGTTTGCATTATATCCAGTTGGGTGAACAGACCGAAGATAACGAGATGATCAGGAACGGTCTTGGGATTCTGTGGGCGCATTTCCAGAGAGAGCCGCATAGTGAAGATATTAGCAGGTTACTGACACTTTCGCAGAGATTCCAGGATGAGGAAATTTTGACGGAAGTTGCAAGCTTGTTCAAGCCGGGAATGTATGAGTTGGTTCGTCGTCCGGTTCGCGCTTCTGACGGGCAAATTTATAACGCGCTGGTCTTGATTAATGCCCCAAAAACCGAGGCTCAGAAAGTCGCCGGAGATCAGGGAACTGACGCTCAGTAAATAATGTCTCGCAAAAAATTCGGGTTCACGCTAATCGAAATATTAATCGCCGTAATGTTGACCGGTTTGATTACGACGCTGGCTCTTGCGCCGGTTATGTTCACGGTGAGACGCGTTGTTGACGTTCAGACGCAATATACGGATATTTCGGCGTTGTCACGAACTGTGAGTTTTATAGAGCGCGATATTTCAAGTGCGATGCGAATGGCTGCGAATGTGATTTTAATCAAAGAACACGAATCTCTTGGCGGAAATGATGACGACACACTCGTGATTTTGACGACAGCTCCGGTTGCGCAGAATTTGCCGGCCGGGAGCATTGTTTACAAGATTGAAGATGACAGACGCGATATAATCCCGGGTTTGTACAGATGGATTTTTCCCGGGAAATTGCCGGAGGAGATCGATCTTGAGACGCTGAATGTCGAGGACGCGCAGTTAGTTCTGCCGGGTGTGAAGAATTTTTGCGTCGAAGTTGTCGGCGGTTCGTTGAAACAGGATAGGCGCAAAGAATACAGGGGAGCTTTGCCGAGTGGGATTTACATGAAGATTTCCAGAACGGACAAGCATAGTTTGAGCATGAATGACGGAACTGGAGAGAAAGTACAAGATGAGATCGAAGAATTTATCGTGTTGCCGTAAAAATCGCGGGGGATTTGTCTTGTTGAGCGTGCTGATTTTGGGGACGGTCTTGATTTCGTGTGCGACGGCGTTCACATGGTTCGTGAGGATTCAGGTTCGCAGTCTGGGTCGTCAGCGCGCAAATCTCGAAGCCAGAACTATGGCGCAATTATTCGCGAATAACGTTATAAATCTTTTGGGAGAAATGTCGAATCAGTTCAAGTCCGATAACCCGACGCAGCGATGGTTTCAGCCGTTCGTGATTAACATGAATGATCTGGGAATTTGGGTTGTTCAGGTCAGACCGCTTGATGATAAGTTTCCGATTGGGAATTTATTTTTGCCTGACAAGAATACATTGAGGCGCGAATTTTCGAAACCGTGGGAGGAAATGTGGGACAAACTCGGTCACAGGGAATTAGCAATGCCGGTTTTGGATTTTCTCGACAAGAATGAGAGACCCAGAGTCGGCGGAGTTGAACGCGAGAGTTATATTAACCGTCCGCCGTTGGATATTTCGGAAATGCTAATCATGAGCGAGGATATTACGCCCGAAATTCTATACGGAGGCAATGGGCACAAAGGTCTGGCGGATTATTGCACGGTTTTCAGTGACGGCAGAATTAACTTGAATTACGCACCGGTTGAAGTTCTGGAATTGCTGCCCGGACTTGACAGCGGACTTGCTGCACGAATTGTCAGCGATCGTAAGGACAAGCCACTCGAAAGTTTAGCGGACGTTCAGACTTTGCCCGGAGCTTCACCGAGGACTGCGATTCAGTTGACGAATCTTGTTACGTTTAAGAGCAGATATTTTGAATTACGCATCGAGAGTTTGCAGACTGGAGACATGCCCGGCGGTGTTGCGTTTAATATAATATTTGACAGAAATTCCAGAAAAATTCTCAGATGGGAGGAAAGTTAGAATAAATATAATCAAGTCAATAATAGCGGCTCTTACCGGTAAACGTTCTGGGAATGCGCTGAATGATTTCACGAACACAGAGTTCAAACGGGCGATTGAGATTTGGACGGAAGTAGACGGTGAGGAAGTTCGCGAGAAAAGATTGAAGATATTGCTTCCGGCGTCGGGTAACAGGCGCGGAGTTGTGACACTTGTCCCGATGAAGACGCTTTCACTTGAGGATTTCAAATTCCCGTTCTCGAACTTGATTAAGATCCGTGATGCGTTGAAGCTGCAAGTCATGCCGTATGCGTCGGCTGGAAATGTCGAGTTATTTCCGGTTGTGATGACAAAGAAGGGCAAAGAATCTGACGGAGTTGTCTGGTACGTTTACCCGGAAGAATTATCGTTTCCAAACGGTCTTGATGTCGGGAAAGTTTTGCCGGCACCGCTGCCGTTCGTCTCTCAGCTGAAGATTTATAACGGCTCGGGCGTTACGATGTGGATCGATGAGAAGAATATCTCGTCGCTTCTGTGGCAGAATAACAGACCGGTCTTGTCGCGTTGGAAGCAGAATCGTGAGCGAAATTCTGACAAAATCGTAGATAATGAGCTGGCCTGGTATGACGCGTATTGTGAACAGAAGGGGCTTGATCGCGGCGGAAATTTCATAGTGAATGCTTCGAGCAGTGAAGATGATATTTCGAGCAGTCCTGAGGAAGAACGTGAGAATAATTACGAGTTTTTGAGAATCGTCACGGAAAGTTTTGATATTTGCCCGTGGATTTCGAACATGAATTTGTCGCGACTGGCTCTCGAAGGTGCGCGTGATTTGGAACGTACGGTGAAATTCTTGACGCGCCTTGCGATAATACTGGCAATAGCAGGAGTTATATCACTTGGCGGAAGTCTGCTGAATTATTTGCATCTTGGGGACGAGATTTCGAAAGTTCGTGCTCGTTCGGAGGATTTGTATCGCGAAGTTTTTGATAAAGAACACAAGGGCAGAATCGCGAATCCGGTTGCACTTGCGCGTGACAGAATTGCGTCGGTCACAGGAACTGGCAGTACTGGTCACGGGCTCGATGAAGTTCTTGAGAATTTAGGCTCGATTTTCACGGACGATGAAAGTTTGCGAAATATTACGATTGATATAATCAGGTATAATTCCGAGGGACTTGATTGCACTGGCTCAGCACCGGATATGACGACGATTTTGAATTTCAGGAAGGCGTGGGAGAATATCGCGGGTCATGTGCAGCTCGATAATACTCAGAGTGTCTCTGGAATCGGATATAGATTCGATTTGCGCGTCAGATGGTAATTCAGATGGTAAATAAAGGGGAAAATACATGGCTATAAATTCGTTTAATCTTGAAACTCTCGTGAATAATTTCGTGAATAATGCCAGAAGCGTTTTTCAAGGCGAAGTCTCCGGCTCAGTGAAATTTCTCGTTGCGACACTGGCTGCGTTGACGATTTGGACGGGAGTTTTTATCGTGTCGGGCTGGAATGCTCAGAGTAATACGAATCTTTTGTCGAATCAGGGACGTTGGCGCACGCTGCTAATTCTTGCTGATGAGTATAGATCGCTTGATGTGAAGAACGTGAACGTGTCGAGTTCCGGGAATATTGACGTACCCGCGATTTTTGCGCAAGTTTCGGAGCAGATGCAGCTTGGCAGCCGAGTAAATCGAATCGCACCTGACGGCAGGAATCAGTCAGTCGAGATAAATAGATTGTATGCTGAGGAATTGACGGAACTTGAAATATTGCTGGCATCACGAGGCGTTAGATTTTTGTCGGCGGAATTGCGCGCGTTGCCGTCGGGTAATCAGAGATTGTTCACGATTTCGGCTATAATCGGCCCAGTGAGTTGATAATGAGTTGATGATGAGTTGATAATCATGAAGAAATATATTTTTGCGATAATAAAAATTCTCGTGTTCGTGATCGGATTCGCAGCCGCGTTTTATTATTTCATGCCGTGGCGTGAGGTCGGAAATTTCGCGATGTCTGTTGCGAGTTCACGTCTTGAGAGAAACGGTTTGCGTACGGGCTGGTCAGATGTCGTCGGGGAAGATGGCGGCTTCACGGTTAATAATCTCGCGCTGAGAGGCGTTGTGAATGTGTCGTGCGAATCCGTGACGATTAAGCCGAATTTCGCGTCAAGTGTTCTGAGTTTGGCAGGCGTTTGTGAATTGAGATTTCGCGGCTTGAAGATCATGTTGGGACAGAGCTTTAGTCTTGGAGACGGCAGTGTGTTGTTAAGTGCGTCGCCGAGTGAGATTTTGTTTGAGCAGCTGAGAACTCGCGGCGGAGATATTATGCTGAACGGCGATGTCGCTATAAATCCGTCGGAGATGAAAATTTCTCGTGCTGAAGCGTCGGTGAATGTTTCTAGCGCATTGGAAGGAAGTCTCGGAGTGCTGCAAAATTTCCTGCCGCTTGTGAATGAGGGCGGACGTTGGTATTTAAGGAGGTAATGTGAATTGGAACGTGTGAAAATGTATTTGTGGCTGTTGATTGTGCCGTTAATATTGGGCTTGACGCTGGGAAGATTGAGCGGAATTGGCTTGGGTTACGGGCTTGATAAATTATCGAGCAGTTCGAGCGTGACGCAATTATTGTCGCTGAATGAGAAGAAAACCAGCAAGTCCGATGAGAAAAAACAAGGTTACGGTGAATTTCTCGCAGCGAATCCGTTCAAGATTTCGCCGAAGAATCCTGTCTCGGTCGATACAGCTCCGAAGCAGGTTGTCGAAGAAAAGAAAGTTGAGCCACCGACGACGCTTGATAATGTAGTTTTGCGCGGCACGCTGCCGAATGTTGGCGCATGGATTGAGGACAAAGGCGCGCTGAAATTGCTTCTGGTCGGCAAGACGTACGAGAAATACAAGATGACGAGCGTGAATTATCGTGAAGCAGTTTTCAGGAAGGGTCGCGAAAAAGTTGTGAAGAAAATCGTCTATGGTCCGATTCCGAAAGCTGAAGAAAAGAAAGAAGAGCCTAAACCGAAACCTGCCGCAGCTCCTGCTAAAGAACCAACGCCTACGGGAAATATTGTTGCAGCAGCTCCGGGCGGTCAAGAAGGAGAAGTTTCCAGCGAATTGCTTAATCAGCTTGTGCAGAATCCGTTTGACGAGTTGAAGCGTATAAGAATGCGTCCGAATGAGAAATCCGGCGGTCTTGAAGTGCAATGGATTCAGAACGAGAGCATATTGAAACGTCTGGGAGTTCAGAAGGGCGATGTTATAAAATCAGTAAATGGCATTCCGTTCACGAACATGGGCGATATTGCAAACTCGATAAATTCGCTCATGAACAGTGAGAGATTCGATGTCGAAGTCACGCGCGGCGGAAATGCTACGGCGTTGAGATATGTCGTGCGCTAGAAAATTCCCGGGCAAAAAACGCGGCTTCACGCTGATGGAAGTTCTCGTTGCAGTCGCGATTACTGGTCTTGTCGTGTCGGCTGGATTCAGGTTGATTGCTATGTCGATGAAAATGATGGCTGAACTTGAATCCGAACGCAGATTGATGTCAGCGGCGCAAATTATCTGGCTGAGATTCAGGAATGAACGCGATATGACGGACACGGGTTTTGATGACGAGAATAATATTCGCTGGGAATCTGAGCATGATTCGATCCCGATTGAGGAATGGGAGTTAAAATACAAGAAAGTCCGGATCACACTCGGCGATGATAATAGCAGATCGACGTTTATATACGTTGCAGACTAGGCAATTTTAACGATTTTGTAGTATTATTTAGTACGTAGATTAATTAATAATATTTGCAGAAACGGGGGCTTTGAAATTTTGAGAATTAAGCGATTAATATATATCATGATTATATTCGTGTTATTGTTTGTGAGCGTGTTCTCAGGCGATTCGCAAGCAGCAACACGACGTTCGAGCAGGACAAATACGAATACGAGTAATGCCAACAGAAACACTCCGGCAACTCAGGCGCAATCCGGTTCAGGTGCGGAAATGACGGCTGAGGACGAGCAGAATTTAATGGACGCAGCAGCAGCTATGAGAAAATCCGGTCTCGTGCAGTTCAATTTCAAGGACATGGATCTCGTGAGATTTATGCGTTTCATGTCGGAAGTCCTGCAGGAAAATATAATCGTGCCGCCAAATATTAACTCGAAGATAACGATTATATCGCCGCACCCTGTGAATTTGCGTGAAGCACGTGAGATAATGCTTTCGACTTTGCAAATGTATAATTTCTCGCTGCAAAACATGGGAAGCTATTCGATCGTGCGTCAGGGCGGAAATAGTCCGTCACCGAATGTCTCTCGCGGCAAAAGCGGTCCCGGCTTCGGTGAGGAAACTGTTACGTATATCGTGCCGATTGATTATATTACGGTCGAGAGCGTAATTCCGGCGTTGCAGCAGTCGTTTGGTCCGGCGTTGATTGTCTTGGCTGTCGGAAATGGCAGGGATATTCTGCTTCAGGGGCGAGCTACGGACGTGAACAAAGGCGTCGAATTACTGCGCAAAATGGACACGCCTCAGAGCGCAAGAATGAGCCGAACGTTTGAGATTAAGAACGGAGATCCGGCTACGATTGCAGCCCAGATAAACGCGATTGCTCAGACCGGAGGCCCGTTGCAGAACTTGAACGCGATTGCAGATGTCCCGAGTAAGAAAGTGATTCTGGTTGGCAGCCGTTCAGCTTTGGACAGAGCAGAGAAAATTTTGCATGAATTGGACGTTGCGCCTACGACGAGCGATTTTCACGTTTACAAGCTAAAGCATATTGACGCAACAGCAGCTGCCGAACAAATGACGAAGATTCTTGCAGCCTCAGCTACGATAACAGGACAGGACGCTTCGAAAGCTCCGTCAACAGTTGTAGCAGACGTTGCGACGAACAGCTTGATTTTCGCGGTCACACAAAAGCAATATGATTCGATCCTGAATATTCTCGAAGCGATTGACATTCAGGCTAAGCAGGTTTTGCTGAGAGGCTTCATAGCCGAGATTAACGTTACGAATCTTGAGCGCAATGGAATCGACTGGTCAGTATTGGGCGGTCAGGTTTGGGACAGCTTCATGATCGGTGCCGGCGGTCAGTTGGGCGAGGGCAGCATTCCGTCAACGTTCTCAACTTGGTTCAATGACTTGTCAAAGCGTGAGGAATTGTTGGAGCGTAACGGCTCGACTTATACCGTGACGAATTATCACCCGATGGCACTGATGTACGCGACGATTGAGATGCTGCGGCGTTATGACAGCGTGAATGTCCTGTCAGTTCCGAGATTGTTATGCACGGATAATAAAGAAAGCTCGTTCCAGGTTGGACAGGTTATTCCGGTTTTGAAAGGCTCAGCGTCGGATATTAGTAACCCGGGTGCGCTCCAGCAAAATTATGATTACAAAGACACAGGCTTGACACTGACAGTTACGCCTCATATTCGAAACGGCAATGTTGTAGCACTTGATATTAAGCAGACGACTGAAGACGTTTTGACAGCAGCAGGCTCAGTTACGCCGATTACGTCAAAGCGCGAAGTTCACACGACTGTCACGGTTGCGGATGGCGAGACGGTAATTCTTGGCGGAATGATAAAAGAGACAGAACGCTCGTTCAAGCGAAGAGTTCCGGGATTCTCGTATATACCGTTGATTGGCGGACTGTTCCAGAAGTTGTCGAAAGAGAAAGAGAAAGTGGATTTCGTTATATTCCTGACGCCTCAAATTATCGAGAGTCCGGACGAGTTACGAACAGCTACTCTTGCAGCAACAGGTTTCACGGATATATTATCGCGCTCAAGTGACGTTACGTTTGACCAATATCTTTTGCCGGGTGCACGCGACGTGATAAACAGTGTTGATATTGGACCGGTTGAATCCGAAGTCGATCGCAGGTTCAGGGAAATTTACAGGAAGAGCTTGAAGCGCAAATAGCCATGACCGAACAGGAAAATCAAACACAAATTAATTCACAGACTTCACAAGATTCACAAGCTTCACAAGCTTCGAGTTTGCCACCGTTGCCGGACGCGAAGGAAATTTCCAGTTTATTGCCGAGTGGCATGGGCTTGGATATTCTGCGTCAATCACGAATCGTGCCGCTGCGAATCGAGGAAGGCGTGTTAATCGTTGGTGCTGTATCGTTTGACGCGCTATCGAAAGCTCAGATGCTGGGAGCTGCGTTGGGATTTCCGGTTGACTTGGAAATTCGCGACGAAAAAGAACTCGGCGATTTGATTCACACGCTTTATGATCTGCGCAGTGTCGCCGCTGATGAGGCAGCAAAAAATATCGAGGGCATTGATGATATAGACGATCTTTCACGTGAGGATATTCTGAGCGATTCAGTTGACGTTCCGGTTATAAGACTTGTGAACGGATTGTTCGTTGACGCGCTGAAACAGAGAGCTACGGATATTCACGTTGAGCCTTACGAAGATGAAGTGTTGATTCGCTTCAGGATTGACGGAGTTTTGCACGACAGATTGAGATTGCCAAGATCGAATCAAGCACCGCTCACCAGCCGAATCAAAGTCATGTCTCGAATGGATATTGCCGAACACATGGCTCCTCAGGACGGCAGAATCGGGATCACTTTGGGCGATAGAGCTGTTGACGTTCGTGTTGGACTTGTGCCGACGCAATATGGCGAAAGAATTGCTATGCGTTTGCTCGATAAAGGTCACGGATTGATGACGCTCGAAGATCTCGGAATGGAAGAACGCGAAAGATCTATCATGGACGAGTTAATTCACAGACCGCACGGAATGATTTTGTTCACAGGTCCGACCGGTTCAGGAAAATCCACGAGTTTGTACGCAATTTTGCAGGCGTTGGCACGTCCCGAAGTGAATATCATAACAGTTGAAGATCCTGTTGAGTACGCTTTGCCCGGAGTTGCTCAGATTCAGGTTAATGAGAAAGCAGGCGTTACGTTTGCAGCAGCGTTGCGATCGATTTTGCGCCAAGACCCGGATATAGTAATGATCGGAGAAATGCGCGATTTTGAGACGGCTCATATCGGAGTTCAGGCTTCGTTGACGGGACATTTGGTATTATCAACGCTTCACACGAATGATTCGATCAGTGCGATTGTGCGACTTGTTGACATGGGTATCGAACCGTATTTGGCTGCGAGCTGCATGATTGGCACAGTTGCTCAGAGATTGGCGCGAAGATTATGCCCGTATTGCAGGCGCGAAATAAATCCTCCAGCAGTGATGGCGAAACAGGGATTGACGAGAGCTTTTGAACCGGTTGGCTGTTCGCATTGTCATAATAACGGCTATCGTGGGCGTGTCGGACTTTATGAGCAGTTCGTCGTGAACGAGGCTATTCAG
Source organism: uncultured Fretibacterium sp. (assembly GCA_937911045.1). Classification (GTDB taxonomy): domain Bacteria; phylum Synergistota; class Synergistia; order Synergistales; family Aminobacteriaceae; genus JAFUXM01. The sequence goes on from CALEPX010000039.1 coordinate 58,593, forward strand.
GAAGCGTTCGTTGCAGGCGCACCGGCTTCGAAATTACGAGACATTGCGCGTGAAAGCGGCTTCAAAACTCTCTGGGAAATCGGGCTTTCGGCAGTTCAATCGGGCTTGACATCTCCGGACGAATTGGCGCGTGTCGCAGGGGAGGATTAAGAAATGAAGCAGTTTCAAGAACGTATGTCAGAGAATATTCAGACAGAGGGCGCAAACAGGTAAATAATCATGCCATATTTCACATATTCAGGTTATGACGCAAAAGGTAAGAATACTAAAGGGACGATTGAAGCTGGCTCTTCAATGCAGGCGGTCGAGAGATTAACTGAGCGCGGTGTTGTCGTTGTCGATGTGAAAGTCGCCGAGGAGAAAAAAGGCAGCTCAGCTAAGATCAAGTTATTGCCGCTGGAGGGACATATATTTTTCTGCCGGAGTTTGGCAAGTTATCTGAAATCCGGATTGCCTCTCGCCGAAAGTCTGCGCATAATGTCTAAGCAGGCTCGTGATAAAACTCTCAAACCGGTTCTCGAAAAATTGCTCGCTGAAGTCGAAGGCGGTCGGAAATTTCACACGGCGTTATCTGAGACAGGCGCGTTTCGGGAAAGTTTGTGGCGAGTTGCTGAGTCGGGTGAACAAAGCGGTTCGTTAATTTCGGTTCTCGAAGAAGCTGCGGATCAATTCAAGCTCGAAGACGGTCTCAAACGCAAAATTCGCGGCGCAATGACGTACCCGATTGTGATGGCGGTTGTGGGTGTCGGTGTTGTGTCGTTCATGCTGACGTATGTTGTGCCGAAAATTTCGGATCTGTTTGAGGATATGCACCAGACTTTACCGTTGCCGACAAGAATTTTGATCGCAATGTCGAGTTTCTTGTCGAATTACGGCTTATGGCTTTTGCTCGGGATATTATTATTCGTGCTTTGGCTCAAGAAAACCGGCAGAAAAATTAACATGCCATTCATGCGCGGAATAACTGATCAGCTTAATCTCGCGTTGGTCATGTCGCATATCAGTACGCTGATTAAATCCGGAATCCCGTTGGTTCAGGCGTTGAAAATGGCTTCGTCAATGGACGTTCTAAAACAACGCTGGCTCGATGCTGCTGAAATGGTGAAAGCCGGTCACAGGTTCGACAAAGCTCTCGAAAAAATCGGCATGCCTGAGGAAACTGTCGCGGTGATTCGTGTCGGCGAAATGGGCGGCGATTTGTCCGGTGCTCTCGATAACGTTTCGAATCAGTGCAGAGAATTTGCGCAATCCCGAATGGAAAAAGTTTCGACGTTGATGGAACCGATTATGGTCTTGAGTTTGGGAGTTTCGGTCGGATTTATAGTTCTGGCAATATTAACGCCTGTTTTCGATTTGGCAGGTATTGTGCGATAATAAATAATATTTTTCAGGAGGTTATTATTATGAAGATTAGCAGGAAAAAGTTTGTAACAAGATCTCGCAGGGGCTTCACGTTGATCGAGATCATGGTCGTAGTCGTAATTCTGGGTTTACTTGCAGCGTTGGTCGTGCCAAGAATCGGGCCTCAAGTTGCGGAAGCTCAAAGAACAGCAGCTCAAACACAGATCCGCAGCATTGAAGACGCTCTCGAAATGTACAGGATGAATAACGGATTCTATCCGTCAACTCAGCAGGGGCTTGAAGCTCTCGTAACTGCTCCGACAACGTCACCAGTTCCGAAACGCTATCTTGAAGGCGGCTATCTGAAAAAAGTTCCCGAAGATCCTTGGGGCAATCCGTATGTGTATTACAATCGCGACGGAAGGATTCAAGTCATCAGCTACGGTCCGGACGGTGAAGAAGGCGGCGAAGGTGTGAACGCTGATATTACAAGTGAAGATTAATATTTAACATGCGACGATCAGGTTTTACGTTAATCGAGATTATGATCGTAATCGCCATCATTGGCACACTTGCCGGAGTTTTGATGCCCAGAGTTTCGCTCTACATGGAACCTCCGGCTTCTGTTTTGCAGAGAGTTTTTGAGGACGCTGCTGACAAAGCTTTATCCGGAATGCCCGTTCGTCTGAAAATCAAGCGTGCTGAAGCGTCTAAACGTGGCGAAATTATTGCTGAAGGTCTCACAAAAAAAGAAGTTGCTGCGGATAGTTTGAGCGCGTTTCTCGGGACTGCCCAGAATAAAGAAATACTCGAATGGCAGGAAATCAAACTCAGAAATTCACCGGATGGTGACGGCTGGCTGCTCGAACCGGATACGATTTATTTCTACACGGACGGCTCATGTTCTCCGGCGAAAATTTCGTGGCTCAGTAAAGGGCTGGCAGAATCACATGCTGACGTGTATATCTTAACCGTAACAGGTTATTGCTTCAAACTGGAAAATAATAATACTTGATAATAATACTTGATAACACTTGAGGAAAACTTCTAGATGCTGAAAAAAATTTGCAAGATTCCGTTATGGCTCTTGGCTGCGTACATCTCATCAGTAACGGATTATTGCTTTAGACTTGGTGAGAATAATCGCTGATTTGTAATTTGTAAAAACTCATTCACTCAATTATAATTCTTTGCTAAATTAATTATTCTTGAAGGAGTGAGTTTTTTTTGTTAGCCAGAATTTTCAAGATAACATTCGGAGTTCTCGTTATAGCAGGCGTGTGTTTCGGATTGAATACTCTCCGCGAGAAAAAAGAATCCGAGCCTGAACCGGAAATTATCAGACCAGTTCGCACGATGATTTTGCAGAATGGCGCAGGTGACATGATACGCAATTATTTCGGCACAGTCCAAGGCGGTAAACGCGCAGATCTTTCGTTCAGAGTTTCCGGCACTCTCAGCAAAATTCTCGTCGAGAAAGGCGAATCAGTTAAGAAAGGTCAATTATTAGCGACACTTGATCCCAGAGATTTCAATACGCATGTAAGTCAGGCTCAAAGCACACAGGCTCAAGCTCAGGCTCAGTTAAACGACGCTCAGGCAAATTTCAAACGCTACGAGAATCTCTATAAGCAAAAAGTCGTCCCGAAAGCTACGTATGATACGTACAAAACTCAGCTCGATGTCGCGAAATCCGCCCTAAATACCGCAGCCGCTCAGGTAAAATCCGCACGCGATGCTCTCAAAGATACGGAATTACGCGCGCCATTTAACGGAGTTATCGCAGATCGTACGGTCGAAAATTTTCAGGACGTCACAGCGAAACAAACTGTTTTTAGCTTGCAGGATATTTCCACGCTGGAAATCGTGTTCAACGTTCCGGATAATGACGTTCTGCTCGCACCGCTGCCAAAAATTCACAGCATAAACGAACTCAAAAAACACAGCGACATTCTGACGATTAACGCACGCTTCGACGCAATCCCTGATAAAATCTTCCCGCTCGAACTCAAAGAAGTCGCAACGAAAGCTAACACAGCTACGAATACTTATCCAGCAACAGCCGTAATGACTACAAAATCAGACGTTATAATTCTCCCGGGTATGGCGGTCAAAGTCGAGGCAAAATTCCTGAACGAAAACGTAAATCATGACCCGAACAAATTCAGCGTTCCGTCAACGGCAATTCTGAAACAGGGCGAAAATAATTACGTGTGGATTTATGACAACGGACTCGCACGAAAAATTCCAGTTAATATCGGCAACATGAATAACGATGCCTCGATCGAAATTTCCGGAGAAAATCTCAAGAACGGAGATATTATAATCACGGCTGGCGTATATTTCCTGCATGATTCTCAGAAAATCAGGATTTTAGAATCAGGAGAATGATCTCAAAATGGACATCGCAAGAGCAAGTATTAAACGTTTAAGCGTAGTGTTGTTCGTGTGCGTTATAATCGCTGTCGGAGGATTTTTGGCGTATTTCCAGATAGGCAAACTTGAAGACCCGTCATTCACAATCAAGACCGCCGTTGTCAGTGCAGTTTACCCGGGCGCGAGTGCTTATGAAGTCGAACAGGAAGTCACGTCACGAATCGAGGACGCTATTCAGGCAATGGGCGAAATCAAACATATCAGGTCACGCTCAACTCCCGGGCTTGCTGTCGTATATGTTGATATAAAAGACGAATACACAAGCTCAGAACTTCCGGAAATTTGGGATGTTCTTCGACAAAAAATTAATGACGCTCAGGTATACATGCCAACCGGAACGACGATTTTGATTAATAACGATTTCGGCGATGTTTACGGGCAATATTACGCGCTGATCGGCGACGGCTACACGATGAAAGAATTATATGACTACGCGGACTTCCTGAAGAAAAATCTCGTGCTGGTCGATGGCGTTGCGAGTGTGAAAATTCTCGGTGAACAGGAAGAATGTATTTACGTGGAATTTTCGGCTTCAAGATTTTCGGCTCTGGGATTATCTCCGCTGACAATTCTTGGCACATTAACACAGCAGAACACGCTTTCACCAATGGGAAATATTACACTTGAAGATCGCTATATACGCATATCGCCGACAGGAGCAATTCTAAAAGTCGAGGACATTGGAGATCTCGTAATCGGCGGATCTGGCGGAAATTTGATACGCTTGAAAGACATCGCAAATATTCGCCGCGCATATTCAGAGCCGCAAAGTTTCAAAATGAAGTTCAATAACAGACCCGCGCTCGCAATCGGAATTTCTACGGTGAAAGGCGGGAACGTCGTGAACATGGGGCGCGCTGTATCGAAACGCCTCAAAGAACTCGAAGCTTTCAGACCTGTCGGGATCGAATTAAACGAGATTTACATGCAATCAGATCAAGTCGTAAAATCAACGGACGATTTTCTGATTAATCTCGGCGAATCTCTCGCAATAGTAATCGGAGTTTTGTTAATCTTCATGGGACTCAGTTCGGGTTTGATAATCGGTCTGGTGTTATTATTAACTGTCTCCGGAACTTTCGCGATCATGAATTACACAGGAATAGATTTGCAGGCTGTATCGCTTGCTGCGTTGATAATTGCGCTGGGGTCACTTGTTGATAACGCGATTGTAGTTTCCGAGGGAATGCTGGTCGGCGTTGAACGTGGAAAAAAACTCGAAGATGCCGCGTCAGAATGTGTCGAAGGCTCGAAATGGGCGATGCTCGGCGGAACTTTAATAGCTGTAATGGCGTTTGCTCCGACGGGTTTGTCAGATGCTTCAGCCGGAGAATATTTGCGGAGTTTGTTTCAGGTTGTGGCGATTTCGATGTTCTTGAGCTGGTTTGCTGCATTGATAATCACGCCCGTACTCGGAAAGTTAATGCTAAAAGTCTCACATCATGACGGCGATTCAGATCCGTATGACAAATTCATGTTCAGAGCTTATCGCGCGCTTCTGGAGGCATGTTTGAGACATAGATTCTTTACGGTTTTAGTCACGATTGCAATATTCGCGGCGTCACTTGTACTTTACATGAATCTTGACACGTCGTTTTTCCCGGACGCTGAGACAGTTTATTACAACGTAGATTTATACAGCCAAGAAGGAATCTCGATCGCAGGTCAGGAGAAAAATACACAGAAACTCGTTGATTATATAAGCTCACAGCCCGAAGTGAAAAACGTTTCGCAATTTATCGGCGGTGGCGGATTAAGATACATGCTGACATATTCGCCGCCGGATTCGGACTTAGCTTTCTCGCAATTAATGGTCGAACTGCACGATGCTAAAGACACTCGCTCAATGGTCGCGAAAACTCAGGCGTACATGAACGAACATATGCCGGAAATTTCAGGTTATTGCAGATTATTTGCGCGCGGCAGCGGAATGTCTGAGAAAATCGGCGTGAGATTCTACGGAGAGGACGCGAATATTCTGCGAGGACTTGCGAAACAGGCTCTCGAAATAATGGCACAAGACCCGTCACACGAATTTGTTCGAGATAATTGGCGCGAACCTGTCGAAGTAATCAAGCCTGTAATCCTGAAAGATCAAATGCAGAGTTTAGGACTTGGACGCCCGTTGATAAATTACGCGATTCTCGCATCAACTACCGGCGCAACAATCGGGACGTTTCGAGATGGCGACAAATCGTTATCGATTAAAGCTGCTTTCATGCCGTCAGAACGTAACAGATTAGATTTACTCAGCTCGTTGCCAATCTGGTCAATGTCGGCGAATAAATCCGTGCCGCTCGGGACAGTAATTTCCGGATTCGAGACGGTATTCGAAGATAATATTATCAATCGCAGGGATCGCAGCAGATATATCACAGCTATGAGCGAAGTTAAACTCGGCAAAAACACGGACGCAATGTTGAAACGCATCAAACCCAAAATCGAAGCGATAAATCTGCCGCTGGGTTACACGCTTGAATGGGGCGGAGAGGGCGAATTATCCGGAGAATCAATGGACGGAATGGCGAAAGCATATATTCCTGCGATTCTTATCATGTTTACGATTATGGTGTTCCTGTTCAACGGGTTACGACAGCCCATCATAATTTTTATATCACTGCCGCTGATTTTGATCGGAGTTGCGTGGGGATTATGGCTGGCGAATATGGACGTGAGTTTTCTTGGGATAGTCGGAGTATTGAGTTTGGTCGGAATGCTCGCGAAAAATTCGATTGTGTTACTTGATCAAGTCAGCGCGGATTTTGCAGCAGGTAAAGACAAGTATACGTCAATCGTTGAGGACGGAGTTGGTCGTTTGAGACCTGTTGCTATGTCGGCTTTAACTACAGTTTTGGGAATGCTGCCGTTAGTCTGGGATTTATTATTCGGACCTATGGCTGTTACGATTATGTCAGGATTAACAGTCAGCACGATTCTAACATTGATAGTCATTCCGGTTATGACAGCAATCGCTTATAACGTGCCTTCCCCGAAGAAATAATTTCGTGAGAGAAAAATCGAAAAAAATTCCCCCCGTGAAGTTGCTGCGAGGGGAATTTTTTTTGCGCAAATCAACGTTTGATCGCTATCACTGGTTTGTAAATTGCTCCTGCACTGAACCACGCAGAAATTTTTATTACGCGCTCTTCCGGAACAGACTCAATTTCCGCGCCGGTCTTGTCGTAAAATTCGATTATCTCGTCATTCTCTGACGGCTCTGAACTGAACGCGAAATAATACAGCTTCGAATCAATCGTTGCGTTCATGGAAAAATTAGCTCGACCAATTCTTACTCAGGATAATTTTTCAACCGATGATAGACGCAGATATAATTTCGGGATAGTCCTCGTTTATAAATGTATTGCGTTTTTCGGAGCGTATGACTCGCTAAATTCAGGATTTTGTCTAGAATTTTGAAATTTCGTTTGCATTTATGACGTGATATAATACTAAAAATTTATAACATTTGCGATGCGTTGAGTTTGTGAATCTCAGTCTTGACGAGTGGGGTAAGCGGCTTCAAGAATGTCGCGTTGTAGTTTGGGTTTTGCTGTTGGGACCGAAACTAGCAGAATGACAGAAACGTTCTGGAGTTACACGGTGTCGTTAATAGCCGAGAAACTTTTGAAAATAGGGGAACGTCATAGATTTCACTGATGTGGATAATCATCGGTGATGGTAGTGTCACATTGAAGGGTTAGATTCCCGGAATGTGTTTTTGGATAGCATAATTCTATAACAGAAGCGAAAATTTTTATGAAAGTTGAGGTGTGTTGAGTGGCATTCAGAAATAGCGTTGAGTTCGAAGTTCGGGGAGATTATGCTCTATTCACAGATCCTGTTACGAAAATCGGCGGCGAAAAATTTTCGTATCAAATTCCGACATACGAAGCTTTGAAGGGAATTTCACACAGCATTTACTGGAAACCGACAATTATCTGGATCATAGACAAAGTTCGCGTCATGAATCCGATTCAAACCGAAACAAGGGGAATCCGCACGCTGAAATACGCCAATGGTGGAAATGATCTTTCGTATTACACGTATCTGAAGGACTGCAGGTATCAAGTTATGGCGCATTTTGTCTGGAACATGAATCGTCCTGAACTTGAAAGTGACCGCAACGAGAATAAGCATCACAACATAGCAAAACGAATGATCGAACGTGGAGGAAAACGTGATATTTTTTTGGGAGCGCGTGAGTGTCAGGGCTACGTTTCGCCGTGCGTTTTCGGTGAGGGCGATGGCTTTTACGATAACATAGCTGAGCTGAATTTCGGACACATGATTCACGGGATCACTTACGCTGACGAGGCATATCCAGACAAAGTTCCGGAAACAAAAGACAATATGTGCGTCAGACTTTGGATACCGATTATGAAGAATGGCGTGATAGAGTTTTGTGCGCCGTGTGAGTGTCAGCACAAGCCTTTGCGCAAAATGGCGATAAAGAAATTCGGCTTCGAGCTTCAAAACATAAGTTCTGTGGGAAGCGAGGTGGTTTGATTTGTCGTGGACTCAGGTTTTATGCCAAACTTATGATTTGCTTTGTGAGGCGAAAGATGACAACGGGCTTCCAAAAATTCTGCCGCTTTATCACGACTATCATAATGCAAATATTGAGATAATGCTCAATTCGTCGGGTAAATTTGTTCAGGCTTCAGTTATAGCCAAGGAAAATGCACCACGCACACTCATTCCCATTACGAAAAAATCGATGTCAGGACGAACATCTCAAGCAGTAGTTCCTCACCCATTGTGCGATGAGCTGCAATATGTTGCCGGAGATTTGGGTAGATATTATCCTAAAGACGAGAAAGATTTGCGGAAAAAATTCGACGCGTATATTTCGGCTTTGCAAGACTGGGCAGAAAGTGATTGTTCGCACCCGAAAGTCAGAGCGATTTATAATTATCTGCGAAAAGAAACGCTGATAAGTGACTTGATTAAAAGCGGGCTTTGTTCAGATGAAAACATTAAGAAAGGCAAGTTAGATACCGTCGAAATCCGAAAATTATTCGTGCGGTTCAGAGTTATTGGAGGAGAAGACGATGAAAACTCAGCTACGTGGGAGGATTTAAGCTTAATCGAACAGTACATAAAATATCGCCAATCGAAAGCCAAGAAGAAAATACTGTGCTACATTTCCGGTGTTGATGAGGCGTTAATGGATAAGCATCCGTCCAATATAATAGGCACTGCAAAACTAATATCCTCAGATGATAATGATCCCAAGGGTAATGACTTCACATTTCTTGGAAGATTTATCTCAACAGAACAAGCGTGTTCAATCGGGACGGAAACATCACTGGAATTGCATTCTGCTTTAAGGTGGTTGTTAAGAAATAACAGATTTCCTGTAGGTGCTAATAAACATCAACGCTCGTTCATATGCTGGAGCCCATCGTTCAAAGAAGAAACGTCTGATATTTTCAAGGATATTTTTGCAGGTTTTGATTTCGATGAGAAGATTGAGAAGTATAGACGCTATTTTTTGGAGAATGATTCTCACATGCAACGCCTGAAGAAAACACTAAACGGCATTGCTGGCATGTACACAGAAAGCGATAATGTTGTTGTAATGACACTTGAGGCCGCAAGTCCAGGCAGATTGTCAATCACGTATTATAACGAACAACCTGCTCGCACATTCTTCGGGCGAGTTCAGAATTGGGCTGAGACATTCCACTGGTTCTATCGCCGAAAAAGTAAGGACAGTAACAAGTATGATTATCAGGATTTTTCACCGTCGATAGGGAAAATTGTGCAGTGTGCGTACGGTGTAGAACACAAATCGCAAAGTTCGAAAAGCTCAAATCTCGAAGTTGACGACAAGATCATGCCGGAACAGTATCAAAGGCTCGTGAAATGTATGCTAGACAAGTTGCCATTCCCGAAAGACATGTTGCAGTTGCTCGTGCGAAAAGCGTCAAACTTGCAGAATTACAGCGAGTTCGCTAACAGAGAGGACGTTTTATCGACGGCATGTGCGGCAATAAACAAGTACAAATTTGACAGAAAGTTAATACAGGAGGATTCTTTAACAATGAAGCTTGATCCGAATAATTCGAACAGAAGCTATCTTTTTGGGCGTTTACTCGCGGTTTTGGATTATGTCGAAAGCCTAGCACTAAAACATATGAAAGAGGAACGTACAACCAACGCAATGCGTCTGCAATCAGCATTTGTAAACCACCCGATGCAGACACTGCAAAATCTCAAATTACAGGTAAATCCCTATTATGCTAAACTTTACAAAGGGACGCTGGTGAAGTGCGAGAATAAAATTTCCGAGATTATGGCACTGTTTCGCGAAGAAGATATAGCAATCATGAATAAAAAGTTGGACGAGAATTATCTGCTGGGCTATTATCTGCAGCGAATGGAAATGTGGGAAAACTCTGATGATAAAAATGATGATTAAAATTATGAAAGGAGAATAATAATCATGAGTACACTTAAGAACAAGATTGATTTTGTAGCACTGGTAAGGGTTGAACTTGCAAATCCCAACGGCGACCCATTGAACGACAATAGACCAAGAACCACGTACGAAGGTTACGGTCACATTTCGGACGTTTGTATTAAACGCAAAATTCGCAATCGTTTGCTGGATATGGGCGAGGAAATTTTCGTGCAATCGGACGATAAACGTGTTGATGAGTGCAAGTCACTTCATGAGCGTTATGACAAAGTATTCTCAGCCAGCGATTCAAAAGATAAGACTGATGAGGAGAAGGGAAAAGTTGCGTGTGAAAAATGGATTGATGTCAGAAGTTTCGGTCAAGTTTTTCCATTTAAATCCAACAAGGACAAGAAAAAGAAGGTTCAATCTCAAGAGAAAGACGACGAGACTAAAAGCGTATCCATAGGCATCAGAGGACCGGTTTCGATTCATCAGGCTATGAGTTGCGCGCCAATCGATATTCAGAGCATTCAGATCGCGAAGAGTGTTAATTTAGAACCCGGCGATACAAAAGGTCCGGATAGGCTCGGTATGAAGCATTTTGTTGAGTTCGGGTTATACAAAATCAAAGGTTCAATTAACGTCCAGCTAGCTGAGAAAACAGGATTTTCTGATGAAGATGCTGAGAAAATCAAGGAAGCTTTGCGCACTTTATTCGTGAATGATGCTTCGGCAGCCAGACCAGATGGAAGTATGTCGGTTCTGAAAGTCTACTGGTGGAAACATAACACGAAAGACGGTCAATATTCTTCGATGCAGGTTCATGATTCCGTGAAAATCGCATTGAAAAACGATGCTCAAATTGCGAAATCAGTCGATGATTTTGAGATTACGCTGGCTGAATTGGACGGATTGAAACCCGAAATAATTGACGGAATTTAAGGCGTAAATGTACAGTGAAGATGAATTTCTCATGCTCTCCGGAGTGCAGCACTTTGCTTTTTGTCGCAGGCAATGGGCTTTGATTCATGTTGAACAGCAATGGCTCGAAAACAGCAGGACAGCAGACGGAATAATTTTTCACGAGAAAGCTCATGACGAGGAATCAATCGAGAAACGTGGCAATATTTTGATCACACGCGGCTTGAGAGTGCATTCGTTTGAATTGGGGCTCTCAGGTCAGTGCGATGTAGTTGAATTTCACGCAGCAAAAAACGGCATATTGATTCGAACTCATGAAGGACGATGGCTGCCTTATCCGATCGAATACAAAATCGGCGAACCGAAATCGGATTCTTGCGATGAGATAGGATTGGATTCTTACGCTGGATTTTTGCACAGAGATCGACCAGGGAGAGTGTCGCTTGCTTTGGATTTGATGGAAGAGATGCGTCCGGTATTAGTTGACAGATTTGTGTTGACGTTGATAAATCTGAAGCAAATTCAGGAGCGAGACTTTGTTGAAACTGACAGCGGAGCAGTGTTGCTGACGGAAGAGGGGCGCAAGAAATTCATAACGGCGTGGCAAGTTCGCAAGAAAGAGGAAATCAAGCACCCATTTTTGCAGGAGAAAATCAGCTGGGGACTTGTACCGAATATTCAGGCGCAATTATTGGCGAGATATTTGCGTGGAGACATGGATGATTACCCGCCATTTTTCTGGAAGTGACGAATGCTGGTATTAATAACTTATGATGTTTGCACGGAAGATTCAGGAGGAGCGAAGAGGCTGAGGAAGGTTGCGAAGGCTTGTGAGAATCACGGTCAGCGAGTACAGAAATCTGTATTTGAGTGCCTACTGGATTCTGCGCAATCGAAACTTTTGAAAGCGAAGTTGCTGAAGATTATTGATCAAGATAAGGACAGCATAAGGATTTATTATTTAGGCGAGAAGTATCACGGAAAAGTTGAACATTTTGGAGTGAAGGAGGGATATGATCCTGAAGGGACATTGATTGTGTGAGTGCGAGTGCGAAGTGGAAGCTCACATGAAATGCTTGGTAGTTTCGCGCAAAAAAGTGCCTTGAAATTACGTAGAATGTCGTAATTTTGGGTGAAAAATTGGTGTGAAATTTGCATTTTATGCCGAGTGTTTGTTAAAATATTGAGTGTTTATAAGCGGTCGCTCCCTTCGTGGGAGCGTGGATTGAAATAGAAATCATAGTAACACCATCCCTTTAGAATTATTGTCGCTCCCTTCGTGGGAGCGTGGATTGAAATCTCGACGCAGGAATTAACCCCCTCATAACGGTTTTTAGTCGCTCCCTTCGTGGGAGCGTGGATTGAAATATAATACCGAACGTCCTTCCAACAAACGGATCTAAGTCGCTCCCTTCGTGGGAGCGTGGATTGAAATATGAACTGAAGCTCCACCAAGCTCAACTGCTATGTCGCTCCCTTCGTGGGAGCGTGGATTGAAATTGAATTGGTGATGTCTTCCAGCTTTCCCAACATAAGTCGCTCCCTTCGTGGGAGCGTGGATTGAAATCTAACTTGCAGCCAGATTTGAACGAAAAATTCAGTCGCTCCCTTCGTGGGAGCGTGGATTGAAATAATGGAACTCTGGTATGACGCCGGCGGATAGAGCGTCGCTCCCTTCGTGGGAGCGTGGATTGAAATCGTTGGAAAACAATCGTTCACGCGGTGAAAAAATCGTCGCTCCCTTCGTGGGAGCGTGGATTGAAATTAATCTAGCCCAAACCTTATCCTTCTGTTCATTAGTCGCTCCCTTCGTGGGAGCGTGGATTGAAATCAAGTGTTTATATACGAATTGTGGTACGTCCATTGGTCGCTCCCTTCGTGGGAGCGTGGATTGAAATCAGACAAAGACAATCTGGTTTCGGCATGGTTGCCGGTCGCTCCCTTCGTGGGAGCGTGGATTGAAATTAATCGAATTAGCTATTTGCTCACGAGCCGTATCGTCGCTCCCTTCGTGGGAGCGTGGATTGAAATAGAGTAGGCATGTACATTTTAGCAGCACTCCTCCCGTCGCTCCCTTCGTGGGAGCGTGGATTGAAATCCGTCAATCTGACGGGAAAGAAAATAAAATACAGTCGCTCCCTTCGTGGGAGCGTGGATTGAAATAAAAGGAAAAAGAATGACATCACGAACAATAAAACGTCGCTCCCTTCGTGGGAGCGTGGATTGAAATTCGTTGACATCAAAACAATGAATGACCGTGCTTTCGTCGCTCCCTTCGTGGGAGCGTGGATTGAAATGTTAATTGCTAATAATATTTTGTGTGTTATAATTGTCGCTCCCTTCGTGGGAGCGTGGATTGAAATAGAAATTCGGCGAGGCATCGTTTTACTTGATGGTCGCTCCCTTCGTGGGAGCGTGGATTGAAATTCCTTTTTGATTTTTGAGATGTTTCCATAATTTGCGTCGCTCCCTTCGTGGGAGCGTGGATTGAAATAATGAAGATCAATGCAGTAGTTTTAGGAAGTCGTAGTCGCTCCCTTCGTGGGAGCGTGGATTGAAATGCTCATGAATATGTCAGACAAGTACTGCAATCCTGTCGCTCCCTTCGTGGGAGCGTGGATTGAAATGTAAACAGGGGATCAAAGCAATTCGCGGAGGAGGTCGCTCCCTTCGTGGGAGCGTGGATTGAAATAGAAAGGCAGAGAAACGCAAGGCAAAACTAAGACTGTCGCTCCCTTCGTGGGAGCGTGGATTGAAATATCTTGTGCATCTGGCGCGTACGGTCTTCTGTAGCGTCGCTCCCTTCGTGGGAGCGTGGATTGAAATCATTCCTAGCGGCGAAAGCGGATAAATTCCGGCGTCGCTCCCTTCGTGGGAGCGTGGATTGAAATCGCTCCTGCTGCTTGCGGTGATTTGTCCTTGTAGTCGCTCCCTTCGTGGGAGCGTGGATTGAAATAGATCATAATCAAAAAAATCGTAACGGTAATCGCTCGTCGCTCCCTTCGTGGGAGCGTGGATTGAAATTGGCGAAGAAATTTATTATTTGCCAGAGTCAACGGTCGCTCCCTTCGTGGGAGCGTGGATTGAAATTCACAGATGGAGCGTTGCCGAACTTGAAGAATTTGGTCGCTCCCTTCGTGGGAGCGTGGATTGAAATTTTAGTGTTTCCCGTCCTCGCGGACGGGGGATTTTGTCGCTCCCTTCGTGGGAGCGTGGATTGAAATAGTTGCCGCCGCCAAAAAAGCCTCTTTTTCAGCCGTGTCGCTCCCTTCGTGGGAGCGTGGATTGAAATGATGTTCCCCCGACGCGGAAGTTGTGGCCCTTGCACCGTCGCTCCCTTCGTGGGAGCGTGGATTGAAATGCCGCTGAGTTGGCGGTGGAGAGTGCTTGAGCCGGTCGCTCCCTTCGTGGGAGCGTGGATTGAAATACTGTGTCGGCGTATCGGGCGGGCTGCACATCACAGTCGCTCCCTTCGTGGGAGCGTGGATTGAAATAATGCTGGCTCCCGTGTGATATGCGTTATAACCAGTCGCTCCCTTCGTGGGAGCGTGGATTGAAATAATATCTCGTTTTCTCCAGATATTAAAAGCGGCGTCGCTCCCTTCGTGGGAGCGTGGATTGAAATATTGTTTTAACGTCAATTAAGATCGGATTTTTTTGTCGCTCCCTTCGTGGGAGCGTGGATTGAAATCTCCTCATTTACTTACTAAATCGCGGTGTGAAGAAGTCGCTCCCTTCGTGGGAGCGTGGATTGAAATTTGCAGTCGTTTCGGCGGCTAATTTCGCCAATGTGTCGCTCCCTTCGTGGGAGCGTGGATTGAAATAGCTTCCTTTAATTCTGCCTGAGCTGTGACTAGTCGCTCCCTTCGTGGGAGCGTGGATTGAAATCCAGATGTTCGAATAAGTAGCCTACCGTATACAGTCGCTCCCTTCGTGGGAGCGTGGATTGAAATCCAAGCTTTGTGATAGCCCTTAGAAAAACGACGTCGCTCCCTTCGTGGGAGCGTGGATTGAAATATCGATTGCGCGAGGGTCAACTCCGTCAAGCGTTGGTCGCTCCCTTCGTGGGAGCGTGGATTGAAATGTTTTGTTTTTATCGCGTAATTGGATTTAGTTTGTCGCTCCCTTCGTGGGAGCGTGGATTGAAATTTGCTGTACACGCAATAATTTTGAACATATCTGGTCGCTCCCTTCGTGGGAGCGTGGATTGAAATATTGTCCTTGCGTCCTGCACGACATACGTATTTGTCGCTCCCTTCGTGGGAGCGTGGATTGAAATCTCTCGGATTGTGAATAGTAAACTCCGGAGCGTGAGTCGCTCCCTTCGTGGGAGCGTGGATTGAAATCTTTTACTCGATAAGTGAGCGTGATGTGTTCAAGTCGCTCCCTTCGTGGGAGCGTGGATTGAAATCGTGTAGACGTAAGCAGATTTTCAGATGATGAAAGTCGCTCCCTTCGTGGGAGCGTGGATTGAAATTCGTGAGCATATGCAACCCGATAAAAATCCTCGTCGCTCCCTTCGTGGGAGCGTGGATTGAAATTGCAAAGTCTTAAAAAGTTATCCGATAAGACTTTTGTCGCTCCCTTCGTGGGAGCGTGGATTGAAATTAAATAGTCGTGAATTGCCGCTTCGACTTTTGGGTCGCTCCCTTCGTGGGAGCGTGGATTGAAATTGTTTTGCTCCTCATTGTTGCAATGATATGACGTCGCTCCCTTCGTGGGAGCGTGGATTGAAATCACAACGCCTATATCTTTACTCACGGATTTAACCGTCGCTCCCTTCGTGGGAGCGTGGATTGAAATTCCTTGGATTACTCCAAAAAATTCACGTCTCGGGTCGCTCCCTTCGTGGGAGCGTGGATTGAAATTTTTTTTATTGATTGATTGTCCTTTTAGTCTATTGGTCGCTCCCTTCGTGGGAGCGTGGATTGAAATCTTTTGGCGCGTTGAATTTTGAAATTGACGGGGAGTCGCTCCCTTCGTGGGAGCGTGGATTGAAATCTTTTTGTTTGTCCTCCTGATTTTTTTGATTAATGTCGCTCCCTTCGTGGGAGCGTGGATTGAAATAAAGTGTCGCAGCCAGATAGTCTGAGATCACTGCTGTCGCTCCCTTCGTGGGAGCGTGGATTGAAATCCTGTTTCCTTAATCCTAAATTTCATTTTTGTTTGTCGCTCCCTTCGTGGGAGCGTGGATTGAAATAAGCCTGCATTCGTCACATATGACGTAAAACGTTTGTCGCTCCCTTCACGGGAGCGTGGATTGAAATAAGGCATGTTTTGGCGCGGATCACATTCTTTCGCAGTCGCTCCCTTCACGGGAGCGTGGATTGAAATTTTTGACTTCACATTTGTAACCCTCGCTTAATAAAGTCGCTCCCTTCACGGGAGCGTGGATTGAAATTCGTTATTCCGGCTGTAAATTACCGCCATCTCAGTCGCTCCCTTCGTGGGAGCGTGGATTGAAATAGTATAGCGCGCATTGAGTGCAACGTACGCATCAGTCGCTCCCTTCGTGGGAGCGTGGATTGAAATATCCAATCCGGAAGCAAATTCTCAAACATGTCAGTCGCTCCTTTCGTGGGAGCGTGGATTGAAATAGTTTTTGTTGCTTTTATCTGGGGTAGTTGTCTTGTCGCTCCCTTCGCGGGAGCGTGGATTGAAATGAGGTAGTATTGCGCTCCGTGGTTAATTGACTGTCGCTCCCTTCACGGGAGCGTGGATTGAAATTTTAATCACCAAGGAGAAAATAACCATGCAAAACGGTCGCTCCCTTCGTGGGAGCGTGGATTGAAATGAGGAAAGAAGTATCACCGAAAAACGTAAAAACGATGAATATCATAGGTATAGAGTAATTAAAATACTTCAAGTCCAAGAGAGTAAGATTTTACCTTGGTTTGAAAAAATCAGCAATGGGATACAATATATGATGAATAAAACTATTAAGCAATCATTGAAAGAAGGATTTCTTAAGGAGGTAAACGTCTGATGCAATACGTTAAAAAATTATCCTAAGTTCCTTTCAAAAGTGACACTACATTACCCCATCAGTATTCCAGCGGTATAGTCCGA